>DASUSN010000104.1:0-26872 GCA_036375075.1 Thermoanaerobaculia bacterium
GATCGTCCTGCTTGACCCAATTCTCCAACGACGGCGGAAACAAGAACTGTTTGCTGTAGTCGGCTCGTAGCCCTCGACTCATTCGTTCACGTGCTCCTCATTCGAGGTGTGACGCGAACCGGGTTTTGAGACACCCTCCGATTGCCTCCGCACTCCAAATCGGGAGTGTTGTAGCGTTGCTTCGCCACTGCCCAATGTAGGGCGTGGCTTCAGCCCGCCCCCCCCGCCTGCCGCGCGGTCTCGCATTCACGCGTTTGGGAGTGCGGGGGGCAATCGCCTCCGCTTTCCTATTCGGTAGCCTCAGCCGCGCGAACGTGCGAATACGAAAGCGGAGGCGAAGAACCGGGGCTGATGCCGTCGATCCGGGGGATCTGCGTGCGCGATCGGCGGTCGGGCCGGGACGCGGTGCGTCCGGGCCCCGACGCAGTGTGTCCGGGCTCCGACGCAGTGTGTCCGGGCTCCGACGCAGTGTGTCCGGGCTCCGACGCAGTGTGTCGGGGCTCCGACGCAGTGTGTCCGGGCTCCGACGCAGTGTGTCCGGGCTCCGTCCCACTCTGTGCCTCTGTGGTCTCTGTGCTCTCTGTGGTGAATCGGTCTCCCTTCCGCACCAGGCAAAAGGGAGCGATTCACCACGGAGAGCACAGAGAGCACAGAGAAGTTGTGGCGAGAGGTCAGATCCCCGTCACGCGCACGACTTCCTCGAAGCTGGTCACGCCCTCGGCGAGCTTGCGCAGCGCGCTTTGCCGCAGGGTGCGCATGCCGCGCTTGATGGCCATCTCCTTGATCTTCAGGAAATCCTCGCCGCGGTCGACGAGGTCGCGGATGGCATTGTCGACCGGGAGGATCTCGAAGATGCCGGTGCGGCCGAAGTAGCCGGTGTTGCGGCAGCGGATGCAACCCGCGCCTTCTTTCACGATGATGCGCTTGCCCGGGGGGGCCTGCAGGTTGAGCATGGCCGCCTCCTCGATCGTCAGCGGGCGGTTGCGCTTGCAGTCGTCGCAGATCTTGCGCACCAGCCGCTGGGCCATGGCGCCGATCAGCGTCGACGAGATCAGGAACGGCTGGATGCCGAGGTCGACGAGGCGCGTGATCGAGGTGGAGGCGTCGTTCGTGTGCAGCGTCGAGAACACCAGGTGCCCGGTCAGCGCGGCCTGCACCGCGTTCTGCGCCGTCTCCTGGTCGCGGATCTCGCCGACCATGATGATGTCCGGGTCCTGGCGCAGGATGGTCCGCAGCGCGGAGGCGAACGTGATCCCGATCTTCGGCTGCACGCTGGTCTGGTTGAAGTCGTCGTACACCATCTCGATCGGGTCTTCGATGGTGGTGATGTTGATCTCCGGCGAGGCGATGTTCTTGAGCGCGGAGTACAGCGTGACGGTCTTACCGGACCCCGTCGGGCCGGTGACCAGGATGATGCCGTGCGGGCGCTGGATCCAGTCGCCGAAGACCTTCATCTCGTCGTCGTAGAACCCCAGGCCGCTCAGCTCCTTGAGCATCACCTCGGGGTCGAAGATGCGCATGACCATCTTCTCGCCGAAGGCCGTGGGCAGGGTCGAGACGCGCAGCTCGATCTCCTTGCCGTCCCGCTCCGTCTTGATGCGCCCGTCCTGCGGGCGGCGCTTCTCGGCGATGTCCATGCGGCACATCGTCTTGAGGCGCGAGGTGATGGCCAGGTTGACCAGCTTCGGCACGCGCTGGATGTCGTGCAGCACGCCGTCGATGCGGAAGCGGATGTTGGCGTGCTCGCGCTTGGGCTCGATGTGGATGTCCGAGGCGCGGGAGTCGTAGGCGTGCTGCAGGAGGAAGTCGACCGCGTTGACGATGTGCGCGTCGCTGGTCTCGATCTCCGAGCCCGACTTGAGCTTGATGTACTGCTCGAGGTTGCCGAGGTCGATCGCGCCCTTGCTCAGGTCGCGCTGGGCTTTGGTGACCGAGGCGCGGAAGCCGTACTGCTCGTTGATCACGCCCATCACGTCCGACTCGGCCGAGACGACGATCTCCAGCTCCTGGTTCGCCATCGGCCGGTAGGCGTCGACCGCGTTGTGGTCGAACGGGTTGACCATCGCCACGACCAGCTTCCCGTCCCGGACGGCCACCGGCACCATGCGGTGCTTGCGGGCGAAGGGGCGGGAGATCTTCTGCTGCACGAGATCGACGTCGAGCTTGAGCGTGTCGATCTTGAAGAAGGGCAGGTGCGCCTCCTCCGCGATCAGGCGCGCCATGAGGAAGTCGTCGATGCGCGTGCCGTTGCCGCTGGCGTCGGTGAGGTTCATCCCGGCGATGACCTTGAACGGACTGGCCTCCTCCTCCGCCCGCGACTTCGTCGTCCCCGCCCGGAGCTGCGTGAGGCGGAACTCCCGGTCGGCCTTGTCGACGTCCGCGCGCTGCTTGTCGTCGATGAAGCCCGCGTTCAAAAGCAGATCGCCGAGGTATGCGACGGTGATCTCGCGGGACACCCGGGGGAGCGGCACGTTGGTGAGCGTGGACATACGGCGGGATATTGTGACCGAAGCGGGGGGCGGCGGGGAGTCTCAAAGCCGCAAATCCCTCGGCTTTTGGAGTGCGGAGGCAATCGATCGCCTCCGCACTCCAAACCGTCGACATCCGGGGTGAATGTCAGCAGAATTACGGAAGTCTTCCGGCATGGCCACCATCGTTCAGCGGTACGCGCGACGCGTGCCGGCGGCAATCGCCGCCGCGGCGGTGGTGACGCTCCTCTCCACCATCGCCTGCAGCCGCGGCGCGGAGCGGGCGAACGACCTGGCCGAGGAGTCGGAACGGTTGTGGGAGCGCCGGGAGGTCCAGGAGGCCATGCTGCGCGCCGTGGAGGCGTATCAGGCCGCACCGACGAACGCCGCGCTGCGCGCGCTCGCGAATGCGGTGCAGAACGACCGGCCGCTGGAGATCATCCTCGAGGGTGGCGCGGACGCGACGCCGGCGGTCGCGTTCTCGCCGAAAGGCGATCGTCTGGCCAGCGGCGGCGAGGACGGCACCATCCGCATCTGGGACGCGAAGTCATGGAAGCTGCTGCGCACGATCGACCGGGACGGCGAGCGCGTGGCGGCACTCGCGTACACGCCCGACGGCGCACGGCTCTTCAGCAGCGACGGCGCGGTCATCCGGCGGTGGGACCCGGCGACCGGACAGGAGAGCGGCCCGCCTCTCGATGCGAAGCGCGGCAACGTCGAGGCGCTGGCCATGCATCCGGGCGGACGATGGCTGGCGGCCGGCTACGCCAGCGGCGCCATGGCGTGGGACCTCGGGCAGCAACCGCCGCGCGCCACGCCGCTGCCGGTCGACGCGTCGCGGCGCGGCAGCCCGCTCGCCTTCAACGGGGACGGCGAGAGGATGGCCGTCGTCGAAGGCGGCAGGACGCTGAAGGCCGGCGACTTCCGCGACGGAGTGTTCTCTCCGTCCTCCGAGGCGACCTTGCGCAAGGATGCCACGGCCTTGACGATGGTGGACTTGAACCTCGCCGTGGGATTCGGCGACGGAGGCGTGCTGCGCTTCCAGGACTTCACGATGTTCCCGGAGCGGGAGCCGATCGTCCACAAAGCACCGGTGCGCGCCGTGGCGCTCGAGCCCAGGGGCGTGTATCTCGCCTCCGGCAGCGAGGACGGCCGCGTGCTGGTGACGTACGGCTGGAACGAGCCGGTGCCGTTCGCCATCCGCGATGGCGTGCTCGCCATCGCCTGGGATCCCACCGCCCGCCGGTTCGTCGTCGCCGGAGACGGCTCCTCGCTCTACGTTCTGCACCCAACGCAGCGCCAGCCGCTTGCCCGCGTCCTGCGGCAGGAGGGCGGCGCCATCCGGCAGATCTCGTTCGACGCGCGGGGGGAAGTCGCCGCCAGCACCGAGGAGCCGGTCTTTCCCGAGTTGCAGGGCGTGACGCTCGCGAAGCTCCTGGACGTCGAATCCAGTCCCGACGGCCGCCTGCTCGCCGCCGGCGACGACGCCGGTACGATCGGACTCTGGAACGCGCAGTCGAAGCAGTTCATCCGCTCGTGGAAAACGCCGAAGGCGGCAGTGAGCCTCGCCTTCTCGCCCGATGGAAAACGGCTCGCCAGCGCAAGCGCCCAGACCGCCGAGGTCACGCTCATCGACATCGGCCAGCCGGGCACGTCGACGTTCCGCGGGACGTGCCCTCGCGTCCTCTCCGTCGCCTTCCTCGGCGAGCGGCTGGTCACCGGCTGCGACGACGGAGCGCTGGAGCTGCTCGACCCCTCGGAGCGCAAGAGCGTCGTGCGCCTTCCGGATCACGAGCCGGGGTACGTCAAGCGCGTCAACGTGCTGGCCGTGCGCGGAGGCAGCGTCGCCGCGGGGATCGAGGACGGGCGGGTCATGCTGTGGAACCTCGACCCGCAATGGTGGATGCGGCGCGCCTGCCGCCGCGCCAACACGGATGCGAAGCCGTGCCGGTCCGTCGGCGGACCGCCCGCGGAATTCGCTCCCGAGACCGCCCCCGCTCGCCGCGCGCCGCCACGCGCTCAGTGAATCTCCAGCAGGAATCCCTTCAGGTACTCTCCCTCGGGGCAGTAGAGCGACACCGGGTGGTCGGGACCGGCGGTGAGGCGCCGCACGATGGACACCCGCCGCCCCGCGTCCAGCGCCGCCGCGAAGATGACTTTCTGGAACAGGTCGAGCGACATGTGGCCGGAGCAGGAGAAGGTCATCATCAGGCCGCCGGGCGAGACCAGGCGCATGGCGAAGAGGTTGACGTCCTTGTAGCCGCGCGCGGCGCGCTCGACTTCGTTGCGCGACTTGGCGAAGGCGGGCGGGTCGCAGACCAGGAGATCGAACGGCTCGTGGCGGGTGCGGACGTACTGGAACGCGTCGGCGACGAGGTGCTCGCCCTCGAAGCCGTTCAGCGCCGCGTTCTCGCGCGCGGTGTCGATGGCGCGGGCGGAGATGTCGACGTTCGTGAACGACGTCGCACCGCCGGCCGCGGCGTACACGCCGAAGGCGCCGCTGTACGAGAAGAGGTTCAGCACGCGCCTGCCGCCGGCGAGCGTGCGCGCGAGCCGGCGGTTCTCCCGCTGGTCGAGGAAGAACCCGGTCTTCTGTCCCTCGGCAGGATCGACGTGGAACTTCAGGCCGGACTCGAGGATCCGAGCCTTCAAGTCGTCGAGTCGTCGAGTCGTCGAGGAGCCCTCGTCATCTTCTCGTCGAATCCGAGCCTGCAAGTCGTCGAGTCGTCGAGTCGTCGAGGAGCCCTCGCCATCGTCTGGTCGACTCGTCGACTCGACGACTTGATCGCTCGTCGACTCGACGACTTGATCGCTCGTCGGCAGCCCCTCCAGCTTCCGCGCCGGGATGTCGTTCTTGAAGAAGATCGCGCGCGGCGACAGCTCGCGCTGGAGGACGTCGATCACGAGCGGCTTGAACTGCTCGGCGCCGCGGTTGGCGATCTCCACGACCACGACGTCGTCGAAGCGGTCGATGACGATGCTGCTGAGGTCATCGCCCTCCGCGTGCACGAGGCGCGCGGCGTTGGTGGTCTCGTCGAAGATCGGACGACGCCGGGCGATGGCGGCGGAGAGGCGCGACGCGATCAGCTCCGGCGTGACCGGCTCGTCGCCGAAGGTGAGCGCGCGCAGGCGGATCTGCGAGGAGCGCGAGTAGAAGCCGGACGCGATCCGCTTCCCCTCCCCGTCCACCAGGTCGCCGATGGGCGCCTCCTCGGGGCCGCGCTCGGTCTGGACCGCGCCGGCGAAGATCCAGGGGTGTTTGTTGGCCACGACGCGTTCTTTTCCGCGTTTCAGCGTGAGAGTGCGGTTCATCGCTATAATCCCCCTCCAATGTCAGCCCCGCGCACGAAGCAATTCCACACTCATTGCCAGGAGGAGGTCTACCGCGAGGTCAAGGCCTACCTCGACGAGCTCGTGGAAGAACACTTCGACGACGCCGATCACTGCGACTTCTATCTCAAATACGGCTCCACGGTGCTGGAGATCTCGATCGACCCGTACGAGGAAGACGACGCGGTGATCGAGATCCTCGCCTTCTGCGTGCAGGGGGTGGAGCAGACCTTCGAGCTCATGGGCGAGCTGCTCAAGCTGAACGCGGAGGTCCCGCTGGGCGCGTTCAGCATGTGCGACCGGGACATCTTCTTCTCCCACTCCTTCCTCGGGCGCCGCCTGCGTCCGGAACAGCTCATCGCCTCGCTGGACAGCGTGGCCAGCATCTCGGACCTGTACGACGAGAAGCTGGTGGCCCGGTACGGCGGCGAGACCGCGCTGGAGCGCCTGCGCAGCTCCGCGAAACGGCACCGCTCGGCTGCGGTATCCGCCCAGAATAACTAACGGCATACCCATTGCTCTCTAAGCAGTCGATGACGATACGAACTGTCGGCGTACCGCTCGCAACCGGTGTCCTCGCGCTCGCTCTCTTCACGGGGTGCACGGGCGGCAGCGAGACGAAAGCCTCGGACAACGGCGAACCGGCCTCGTCGGAATCGGCCGCGGCCCAGCCCGCCGTGAACGCGACCCGGGAGATCGCCCAGATCAATCCGGCCATCCCGCTGTACACGGGGGCGGCCTATCGCGAAGACCTCTCCCGCCGCGACCAGGTGATGATCCGCAACCAGTACGGCGCGAACGCGCAGGTATACACCCTGGCGACGGACGACTCGTACCCGCAGGTCTATCACTACTACACGACCTACCTCGCGCAGTTCCGCGCCTTCCCCGCCCAGGACACCTATCCGCGGGATACGGCGGACCCGCGGGTCATGGAAGTGCAGCTCAACCAGGCCATGCAGGACTCGTTCATCCCCGGCAAGGCCCTCGACCCGAACGGCAAGCAGGTGACGCTGCAGATCGCGGAGACCGAGGCGGAGCCGCGGACGGTGATCCGGTACATCGTGACGGACCGGCCGGCGGTGGCGCCGGCGCCGGTGGCGACGGCTTCGAATGGTGCAGCGACCGAGCCTGTGGCACGATAGAGTCGTCGAGCCGACGAGTCTTCAGGTCGTCGAGACTCGTAGACTGGAAGACTCGTAGACTCGACGGCTTGCCGATGTTCCGCCGCATCCTCATCCCGACCGACTTCTCCACCGCCTCCGAGTGGGTGTTCGACGACGCCATCCGCATCGCCGGGGGCAGCGGCGCGGAGCTGGTGATCGTGCACGTGCGCATGACGCGGACGTCGAATCCCGAGGAGCTGCGCTTCGCCGCCGACCCATCGGTCTACGAATACGCCGAGCAGCAGGAGCTGGACCGGCTGCGCGACCGCGTGCGGCGCGCCAATGCGTCGCTCGCGACGCGGCTGATCATCCGCCAGGCGCCCGATCCGGGAGCCGTCATCGCCGACGTGGCGCGGGAGGAGATGGCCGACCTGATCGTCATCGCCACGCACGCGCGGCATCACGTCGCGCACCTGCTCATCGGGTCGACGACGCTGTCCGTGCTGGACAAGCCTCCCTGCCCCGTCCTGGCCATCCGCTACGGCATCCGCCGGCGCGGCTCGCTGCGAAGGGCGGTGGTGCCGGTGCATCTCGAGCAGACGTCGCACAGCGGGCTGGAGCTCGCGGCACGGATCTCGGACGAGGTGCATCTGGTGGTCGTCTGCGACGAGGACGACACCGCACGCGCGGAAGAGCTCCTGCGCACGCTGGCCGCCCCGCTGCGCAACGGGAGGACGGCCGTGCTGCAGGGCAGCGACGCGGACAAGGAGATCGTCCGTTACGCCTCCCGCACCGACGCCGACGCCATCTTCCTGAACGCCATCCGCCCGCCGCACGAAGGCAAGCTGGACATCGTCCGCCACGCGACGGTGCCGGTGATGATCGTGCCTTGAGGCAGGGCGCAGGGGACAGGGCAGAAGAGGGGCAACCGCCCCCCCTGTCATCCCGAGCGTCGAGCGAGGGACCTGGGTGGGCGGGGCGACAGACACGAGCTTCGTGCCCCACCCGCCCCCTTCGGGGCCGAAAAGGGGGCGAACGTGGGCCGGTGGCTACGCGCTCCGCGCTTGCCACCGGCTACCTTCTGTCGCGCCTCCGGCGCAGAGGCAGTGTCATTTCATCCTCACCGGCGCATCGCGCCGTTTTCAGGCTCGGGATGACAGTTTGGTGCCGGCTGCCTCTTCTTCTGCGCTCTGCCCTCTGCGCCCTGCCCTCCACGTCCGACTACGTCGGGATCTTGAGGCGCTGGCCGACCTTGATCTTGTCGGGGTCGTTGAGCTGATCGCGGTTCGCTTCGAAGATGCGGTGGTACTTCGACGCGTCGCCGTAATACTTCTTCGCCAGCGCGCTGAGCGTGTCGCCGGAGACGACGTCGTGCATGCGGTGCTCGCTCGCGGCCGTGGTCCCGATGGGCCCGGTGCTCAGGCCCGGACCCGAGCCGAACGGCGAAGCGCCCGCCGCGTGCGGCAGCGGCTTGTCCACCTGGATCTGGTTGAGCGTGTTCTTCGTCTCCACGGCCGCGTTGAACGCGCCCATGATCTGGGTCTTCGTCTCCACGTCCGGCGCGCGGCCGGTCAGGGTCACGACCTCGTCACCGACCTGAGCGTTGATCTGCGCGTTCGGGAACTTGCCGCGGACGCTCTCCAGGGCGTTCTGTACTTTCTCCTCAAACGATTTTCCGAAGAGTCCCATGGTTGCTTTCCTCCGCCGGAAAAGCGATCACGAACAGTGCCACCGGGACCCGTGTTACTGTGGCGCCGAGCACGGTTCGCGGAGTTAGCTCAGCGGTAGAGCGTCTCCTTTACACGGAGAGGGTCGGGGGTTCGATCCCCTCACTCCGCACCACCCGAAGGGCCGAGGCAGGGCCGTTGCACTGTCTCTTTTCGGAAGAAAGGAGACGATATGTCGAACCGGGTGACCGTAAGCGCTGACCTGCACGGCCGCTCGCCATCGCTGGGATAGACTCGCGGTTGATGCTCTCTCTGTTGAAGCGCAAAGCGCGCGTGCTGGTCCTCGACGACGATCCGGCCATGCAGCGCCTCATCTCCCGCGTGCTGAGCCGCCACGGCCTGCGCGTCGACGTCGTCAGCGCGGGCGCGCAGGCCATCGAGAAGATCGGCAGCGAGGAGTACGACCTCCTTCTCCTCGACCTGATGGCGCCCACCGAGGGCGGACTCACCGTCATCAAGCACCTCAAGAAGGCCAGGCCTCAGCTCCTGCGGCGCGTGATCCTCGTGACCGCCTCCCCGGAGTCGGTGCTCAAGTCGGTCGCCAGCGACGCCGCGGCCGTCGTCCACAAGCCCTTCGAGGCGGACCAGTTGCTGGCCGCCGTCAACCGGGTGCTGGCGAAGAAATGAGACTCGCCGTTCTCCCCTCGCCCCTCGCCGTGTGCCGGCTGGCGCCCGACGCGGCGCAGCCGGACTGGGTGCGCGGAGCGTTCACATCCGTCAGCCGCACGGCGGACGAGCTGTCGATCGTCTGCGACGACGACGCGGTGCCGGACGGCATTCCCGCCGAGCGTGGCTGGCGCGCGCTCAAGCTCGAGGGGCCGATTCCCTTCGAGATGACCGGCGTCGCGGCCGCGCTGCTGGCGCCGCTGGCCGAGGCGCGGATCAGCATCTTCCTGGTCTCGACGTACGACACCGACTACCTGCTGCTGCGAGCGGAGGGTTTCGAGCGCGCATTGGGCGTGCTCCGCGGTGCCGGCTACGAGATCGGCTGAGGCCCCGCCCCGTCGCTGTTCTCCGCCAGCGACGCGGCCGCCGCGGACGCGCTCTCCACGCAGCTCCGGATCAGCTCGACCGTCTGCCGCAGCGCGATCGGCTTGCGCAGGACGATCTGCACGACGTCCACGTCGAGCGAGCGGGCTGCGGCGGGATTCGAGGCCAGGACGAGGACGACCGGGCGCGCGTCCCGGCCGAGCTGGGCGATCCACGCGACGATCTGCTCGGGATCGCCTCCCGGCAGCGCCACGTCCACGACCACCACGCCGTAGGGCTCGCCGCGCAGCTTCTCCAGCGCGTCCGGCACCGTGCCGACGGAATCCGAGAAGACGTCGACGGCCAGAAGAGCGCTGTAAACGAGCTGCCGCAGATGCGGATCGGAATCCGCGATCAGCACACGAGGAGCGTGCGTCCTGCCCACGCCTCAGTGCAATTACAAGTCTCTTGCCGCTTTTTTTGCGGATTTTTTGACGCCGGATTGCCGCTCATCGCTTCGCCTTGCGCACGCGCAGGGTCGGCGAGCTGAGGTCGAGCTCCTCGGGTTTGATCACTTCCACCTCGCCGAACTGTTTGCGCAGCGGCTCCACGAACTTGCTGGCGTCGCCGGCCACGACCACGTTCACGTCCTTGCCGCCGAGGTTGGAGGCGGCGAACTTCTGGACGTCGGCGGCGGTCACGGCCTGCACGCCGCTCACATAGCGGTTGATGTCCGACAACGGGAGACCGTACAGCGCGAGGGACGACACGCGCGTCACGATGCCGGACGTGGTCTCGAGCGACTGCGCGAAGCCGCCGATGAGCGCGGCCTTGCGCGGCGTCAGCTCGGCCTCGGGCACCGCGGCGGCGGAGAGCTGGCTCATCTCCCCCACCACGATCCCCGCGACCTCCGCGGCCGATTCGTGCTTGGTCTCGGTGCCCGCGGTGAACGGCCCGACGTCGACGCGCGGCTCGAACGAGCTTCCTGCGCCGTAGCTCAGCCCGCGCTTGATGCGGATCTCCTGATTGAGGCGCGACGAGTAGCCGGCACCGAGGACGGAGTTCGCGACCTGCGCGGTCAGGTAGGCCGGGTCCGTGCGGCGGATGCCCTGGCGGCCGACGACGACCGCGGCCTGGCCGGATTCGGGCATGTCGATGACGACGACACGAGGTTTCGAGTCTTCGAGTCTTCGAGTCTTCGAGGAGCTCGTCGACTCGGCCACTCGACGGCTCGTCGACTCGTCGACTCGACGGCTCGACGACTTCCATGCTCCGAACTGCGACTCCGCGAGCTTGAACGCGTCCTCGGCCTTCACATCCCCGGCGAGCACCAGC
This sequence comes from Thermoanaerobaculia bacterium, assembly GCA_036375075.1. GTDB lineage: Bacteria > Acidobacteriota > Thermoanaerobaculia > Gp7-AA8 > Gp7-AA8 > QHVT01. Next base: position 10,936 of record DASUSN010000104.1, read on the forward strand.
ACCGCGTTGTCGGGGCGGTAGTGCGTCGCGTGGAACTGCACCAGGTCCGTGCGGCCGATCTTGCCGAGGCTGACCGGCGTGCCGCCGAGGTTGTGGCCGTAGGGGGCGTCGCCGAAGATCAGCCGCGACGCGACCATGCCCGCCACCGGCCGCGGCTCGGTCAGCGCCACCTGCAGCGAGTCGATGGCCTGCGCGCGCTCGCGCTCGAGCTCGTCCTTCGCGAACGTCGCGTTCCGCGCCACGTCCGCCACGTACGCCATCGCCGCGGTGAGGTTCGACGACATCACCGACAGGTTGACGGACGTGCTGTCCCAGCCGGCGTCACTGGTGAGCGTCGCGCCGAGGGCCTCGACGTCGCGCGCGATCTGCTCGGCGCTCTTCGTCTTCGTCCCCTGCGTGAGCACCGTCGCCGTCAGCGACGCGAGGCCCTCGCGGTCCGCGGGGTCCGCGGCGCCGCCGGCCTTGATCAGCAGCCGCGCGGCCACGAGAGGGATGTCGTGCTTCGGCACGACGATCACCCGCAGCCCGTTCGCCAGGGTCTTCTCCACCGGCTGCGGGAGCTTCGCCTCGCGCGGCGCGGCGGGAGGCGGCGGCGCGACCTGCGCGCTCAGCGATGCGGCAAAAAGAAGAGAGAGGACGGTGCGTTTCACTGCGCACCTCCGGCCGGCTTTGCCGATTCATCCAGGTAAGTGATCACCACGGGTTTTCCTTCGATCAGATATTTCTTCGTCACCCGCTGCACGTCCGCGGCCGTGACGGCTTGCACCCGGGCCAGGCCCGCGTTCGCGAACGCCGCGTCGTGATGGAGGATCAGCGCTTCGCCGAGGGAGAAGCCCTTGCCGTTGCTGGTCTCGCGCTCGCGGAGGGCGCTGGTGAGGATGAGGTTCTTCGCCTTCTCCAGCTCCGCCGCGGAGACCGGCTTCTCCGCCAGCGCCGCGAGCTCCGCGCGGATCAGCTTCTCCGCCTCGGCCGGCTGCTTCCCGCTGCCCATGATGGCCACGATGCCGAAGAGGCCGAGGTCTTCTTTGAGGTCGGCGTCGGCGAAGGCTTCCTGGGCGATCTCGCCGCGCACCAGCTTCTCCTGCAGCCGCGACGAGTTCCCCTCGGCCAGGATCGTCGCCGCGACGAACAGCGGCACGGCGTCGGCGTGGTCGCGCGCGCGCGGCGTGAGCCACGTCATCCCGACCGCGGGAAACGGCACGTTGGCGGCGTACTCGGTGATCCGCTTCTCTTCCGTGCGCGGCGGCTCCTGCACGCTCACGCGCGGGATCTCCGTCGCGGGCCTGGCGATGGGGGTGAAGTACTTGTCCACCCAGCCGTCGAGCTGCTGCTGCTCGAAATCGCCGGCGACGATGAGCACCGCGTTGTCGGGACGGTAGAAGGTCGAGTGAAAGGCCTTCACGTCGGCGATGGTCGCGGCGTCGAGGTCCTCGATGCTGCCGATGCCGGGGCGCTTGTACGGATGCGCCGCGAAGGACTGCTCCACGAGCGCGTAGAAGAGCTTCCCGTAGGGCGGCGCGAGGACGCGGTAGCGATACTCTTCCTTGACCACGTCGCGCTCGGACTTGAAGCTCCCCTCGTCGACGGTGAGCGCCCCCATGCGGTCCGCCTCGGCCCACAGGAGGGTCTCGAGGTAGTTCGACGGGACGACCTCGTAGTAGGCGGTGGAGTCGTCGAAGGTCGTGGCGTTGTTGAACCCTCCGACGTCCTCGGTCAGCCGGTCCATCATCTCCGCGGGCATGTTCTTCGTGCTCTTGAACATGATGTGCTCGAAGAGATGGGCGAACCCGCTGCGCCCCTGCGGATCGTCCTTCGAGCCGACGCGGTACCAGACATGGATGGCGACCGTGGGCGTGGAGCGGTCCTGGACGGAGTAGACCTCCAGACCGTTCGGCAGGACGCGATGCTTGTACGCGATCGGCGGGATCGTCGTGGCGGCGGAAGCCGCCGTGGCGATCAGCAGCAGCAGTGCGATTCGGGCGAGGCGCATCGGCGCATCATAAGGGGGTGGGGGTGGTGTGAGGGTTACGAGGGGGTGACGTAGGGTTGATTGTTGATAGGACGGATAGGACCTATAGGACGAATAGGACGAATAGGACCGGGAGGGCGGGTGGCCTCAGCTTGTCCTATTCGTCCTATAGGTCCTATTCGTCCTATTTGACCTTATCGCCCTACTCGTACCTCAGCGCCTCGACCGGATTCAACTCCGCCGCCCGCGCCGCCGGGTAGATTCCCGACACCAGGCCCACGCTGATCGACACGCCCGTCGACAGTACGAGCGACCAGAACGTGATCACCGTCGGCCACCCCGCGTACGCGGCCACCACGCGCGCGAGCACGATGCCGATGATGATCCCGGCGATGCCGCCGATCAGGCTGATGGCGAAGGACTCGATGACGAACTGCGCGCGGATGTCTTTGCGCGTCGCGCCGATGGCGCGGCGCACGCCGATCTCGCGCGTGCGCTCCAGGACGCTGGCCAGCATGATGTTCATGATGCCGATGCCGCCCACCAGCAGGGAGATGCCGGCGATGGAGCCCATGACGATGTTGAAGATCCGCTGCGTCTGGCGGCTCTGCTCGAGCAGCGCCTCGGGCACCACGACCTCGTAGTCGTCCGCGCCGCCGTGCAGGCGCTGCAGGAGCGGCTCGATGACTTGCGCGGTGCGGCGGGTGGAGACGCCTTCCTTCACCGTGACCAGCAGCTCGTCGATGGGCGCGTCCAGCGGATCGCGGTCGAACTTGCGCATCGCGGTGCTGGCCGGGATCCAGATCTCCTTCGCGGTGGACTGCTGCGCGGCATCCTGCGACGGCGCGCCGCCCGCGGGATCGTTGCGCAGCACGCCGATGACTTCCAGCCACACGTCGTTGACCTTGAGCTGCTTGCCGATCACGGCGCCGTAGCCGAAGAGGTCCCGGCGCACTTCCTCGCCGATGACGCACACCTGCGCGTGCTCGTGCTCGTCGCGCGCGTCGAAGAAGCGGCCCTGCGCGAGCCCCACGTTCGCCACCTCGCGGTAGCGCGGCGAGATGCCGAACACCTTGGCCTTCGTCTTCGCGCCCGGGGCCATGATCTTGTACGGCTTGACCTCGATGCGCGGCAGCACGAGCTCGGCGTTCGGCACGGCTTCGAGGATGGCCTCGCCGTCGCGCAAGGACACGCCCAGCGATTTCTTGCGCAGCTCCTGGCGCTCCTCGGCTTTCACTTCCTTCGCCCGGACGATGACGTTGCGCAGCCCGAGGCGTCCGATCGCGTCCAGCGCCTTCTCTTCCGCGCCCGCGCCGATCGACAGCATCGCGATCACCGCCCCGACGCCGAAGATCATCCCCAGCATCGTCAGCGACGTGCGCAGCTTGTGGCGGCCGAGGTTGTTGACCGCGGTGATGAAGGTCTCGCGGTCGCTCATCCTTCATCCTTCCGGCCGTCGTCCTTCAGCGTCGGGTCTTCCAGGGCGATCTCGTCGTCCTTCTTCAGCCCCTTCGTGACGACCACACGGCCCGCCGAGGACGATCCGATCGTCACCTCCACCGGCACGAACCCGTCGTCCTTCTTGACGTACGCCAGCTTCTTGCCCTCTTTCTCGAAGAGCGCCTGACGCGGGATGGCGAACGCGTTCGCCTGGTTCTCCACTTCGAGGATGGCCCGCACGCGTGCGCCCGGCTTCATCAGCTTGGGATCGGTGCGGTCGAGGGCCACGGTCACGCCGAAGTACTGCACCGGCTGGCGCGGGATGCGCGGCCGCGCGACTTTGTCCACCGACTTCACCTTGCCGGTGAAGACCGCCCGTGCGTCGGCTTCGAGCGACACGGTCGCCTTCTGATCGACCGCCAGTCCTGCGGCGTCGGCCTCCAGCACGAACACGTCCGCCTGCATGGAGCTCAGCTCGGGGATCTCGCCGATGGGCTGCCCGCGCCACATCGTGTCGCCGACGCGCGGCATGTCGCCGCGCCAGTTGCGCTGGAACACGAGGATGCCGTCGTGCGGCGCCACGACCTGCAGCGCCTGCAGCCCGTCCTCGGCCTGCTTGATCTTCATCCCCGCCTTGCGGTCGTCGATGGAGATGAGGTCGAGCTCGACCGCCGTCAGCGAGCCGCGGATGCCGAGGACTTCCTCGGCGTAGCGCTTCTTGCTGAGGGCGAGGTCCTGGTCGACCTCGTTCTCGATGCGGTCGTAGCGCGAGAAGACGTCGGCGTCGTCGAACTTGAAGCGCTTCGCCGCCTCCAGCTCGCTCTGCGCCAGACGCGCGTCGCGGCCCAGGTTCTTGCTCGTCGCCGACGACTCGGCGTTGGTCTTGGTCATGCGGTTCGTCGCGTTCGCGCGGTCCTCGCGCCCGGTGAGGAGCAGGTTCTCGAACTCCGTGGCGTCGAAGCGGACGATGACGTCGCCCTTCTTCAGCAGCGTGCCGTCGTCGGCGATCCACGAGACCTTGAGCTGCGAGTTCGCGCTCTGCGGCGCCGTCACGGGTGTCGCCTTCACCGCCTTCAACGTCCCCTCGGCCGTCACGCGCCGCGTGAAGGTGATGGGCTCGACCTTGAAGGTGGCGACGTCGTCAGAGGGACGGGAGCAGGCACCGAGCAGGGCACAGAGGACCATCGCTGTCATCCTGACAGCGGATTGCTCCTGCGCCCTGCGCCCTGCGCCCTGCGCCCCGGTCACGACTTCTCCTCTTCCTCGTCGCCCTTCGCCACCAGCACGCGGTCGCCGGCGGCGAGGCCCTGGGTCACCTCGACGAACTTGTCGTTCTCGCGGCCGAGGCGGACGGGGATGCGGTCGACGTCGAGGGCGCCGCGGCGGTAGACGTACGGCCCCTCGGTGGCGACGAGCACCGCCTCGCGCGGGATCAGCACGGCGTTCTTCACCCGGCCCAGCTCGATCGTGCCCTGGAAGCGCATGCCGGGACGCATCTTCGCGGGATCGACCTTGTCGAGAGCGATATCGACGCGCAGCACCTTCACCGGATCCTGCGTGCCGCGCTTGCGCTGCACGGTGCGCGCGGCCATGGTGATGGTGCCGCGGATCTCGTCGTCGGGATGCGCGTCGAGACGCAGCGTCACGCGCTGGCCGACCGCGACGCGGCCCGCGTCCTGCTCGTCGACCTCCCCCTCCGCCTTCATGCGGCCGAGGTCCGGGATCTCGACGACGCGCTCGGCCTTCCAGCAACTGTCGCCGATCTTCTTCTTCTCGCCGCGCCAGTTCGTCGAGTAGACCACCGTGCCGTCGCGCGGCGCGGTGCGCATCATCTGGGCGATCGCGCTCTGCGTCTGCGCCACGATCGCCTCGGCCTGCTGCTGCTTGCTCTGCAGGAGGCTGATGCGCGCGCGGGCGGCGCTCTCCAGCGCCGCGAGGCGCGCCTTGGCGGACGCGGTCTCGCGCCGCGCGAATCCGTGCTCGATCTCCGCAGCCTTCCGCTCGTTGATGCCGACGATCTCGCCCGGCGTGTCGAGCTTCAGGCTGGTCTTGCGCAGCCGCCCTTCCGCCTCGGCGAGCTTCAGGCGCTCGTCCTTCGACTGCAGCGCGAGGTCGTTGCGCTCCTTCTCGATCTGCTTGCGCGCCTGGTCCGCTTCCGCGGTCTTCTCGTCCAGCTTGCGCTGCAGCTCCGTCGTATCGAAGCCCAGGACCGGCTGGCCCTTCTTCACGTCCGCGCCCTCGGGCGCGAGCATCGAGATCTTGAAATCCCACACGTCCGGCAGCGGCGGCGGCCCGAGGCTCTCCGAGGAGAGCGAGGCCAGCGCGCCGGTGACCTCGAAGCCGGTGACGAGGTCTCCGCGCGTCGCGCGCACCCACTCGCCCTGCCGGTCGGCCGCGAGCTTGTTGCGCAGCGTCCACCCGCCGAGGAGAAAGAGGGCCACGGCGGCCAGCGGGATGAGGAACTTCGGCTTGATCACCCTAGCCACGGCGAACCTCCAATGTAGGGCGTGGCTTCAGCCCGCCCCCCTCGTGGGTGGGGGCGTCCCCCGCCCCGTCCGGGAGGCGGGCTGAAGCCGCGCCCTACATTACCCATGCGTCACCTCTACGATGGGCGCGAGCCGCGTCCCTTCCTCGAGCCCCGACACCACGCATTCCTGCGCGTTGCAGGCGCCGAGCTGTACGTCCTTCATCTCGCCGCTTTCGAGGCGCGCGCGGGGCGTCTTGCCCGTGAAATCGAGCGCCGCGCGCGGCGCGAGCAGTTGGGACGGCTGCTTCTCGCGCTGCACGACGATCCGCGCGGACAGCCCGGGGCGCATGCGCGCGGGATCGAGCCGGTCCAGCGCGACCAGGACCTCGAAGTGCCGCCGCAGCGACTGGCGGCGGCTCTCCTGCGCGACCGCGGAGATCGCCGCGATCCTGCCCGTGAACTGCAGATCGGGATAGCCGTCCAGCGTCACGATCACCGGCATGCCGCGGGCGATCTTGCCGTCGTCGACGTCCGCCAGCGCGGCGTTGACGCGGATGGTCGAGAGGTCCGGCAGCAGCGCGATCGGGAACCCCACCCAGACCGGGTCTCCGCTCTGCAGCTTGCGGCCTTCCCACTGGTGGTCCTTGATGACCACGATGCCGTCCTTCGGCGCGCGCAGCACCAGGGCCTCGATGGCGTGCTCGGCGATCGCGATCTCGCGCTGGGTCTTGCCGATGGTCAGCAGCAGGTTCTGCCGCTCCGACTCGATGGCCGTGCGCCGGGCGCGGAGCGAGTCGACGGCCTTCTCGTGCTCGGTCGTGGCGCGGCGCAGCGCGGTCTGGTTCTCCTCGAACTTGCGCCCCGAGAGCAGCTCGGCGGGCACGCGCGCCTCGAGGATGGCCTTGTCGAGCTCGGACTTCTTCTGCTCGACCTCCAGCTCCTTCTGCTCGAGGTCCGCCTCCCACTCCGACGCCTTCTGCTGCAGCTCCTGGCTGGCCTGCATCGCGCTCTGGCGCTTGGAGTCGAGGTCCGAGGTGAGGGCGCTGTTGTCGAGCTCCGCGACGGGGTCGCCGGCCTTCACCAGCGCGCCGTCCTCGGCGATCCACTTGATGGCGGTCTGCCACGACGGCAGCGGCGGCACGGACAGCAGCTCGCCGCGCGCCGCCTCCAGCTCGCCGGCGAGGACGACCGCGGACTGGAAGTCGCCGCGGCGGACGCGGAGGTCCTGCTCCGGCGCCGTTTCCGCGTTTCCGGAAAAGCAGGCGGCCAGAGGGAGGAAGAGTACGGCGCAGACGATGGCGCGTGTCAGCATGACCCGATGTTTGGACGATTGTACGTGTCCGGAGTTCCGTCGTTAGTCCGCGCTACAATTTCGTGACCTTGGCGGCCGTGGCTTCATTCGCCCCCGACCCGCGATTCGTCCTGCTCCGCGCACCCGCTCCGGAGAACGATTTCGCCCTCGACGTCCGTACCGGCCTGACGGCCGCACGGAAGTGGCTGCCACCCCGCTGGTTCTACGACGCCCTCGGCTCGTCGCTGTTCGACACCATCTGCTTCCTGCCCGAGTACTACGTCATGCGGGCCGAGGCGGAGGTGCTGACCGCGCACCGCCGGGAGATCGTCGCGGCGCTGGGCCCGCAGGTGCGGCTCGTCGAGCTCGGCAGCGGCGCCGCGCGCAAGACGCGCATCCTGCTCGACGCCATGACGCCCGCGGAGTACGTGCCGGTGGACATCGACGACGAGATGCTGCAGCGCAGCGGGCGCGACCTGCTGCGCGACTATCCGGAGCTGCGCATCACCGCCATCCGCTCCGACTTCATGCGCCCCTCGGTACCGCTGTCGCTGCTGCCGAAACACGCGCGCCGCACCGCGGTCCTCTTCCTCGGCTCGACGATCGGGAACCTGAGCCCCGAGGAGTCGGTGGCGATGTTGCGCGACCTGCGCTCGGCCCTGGTCCCCGGCGACGCGTTCCTCCTCGGCGCCGATCTGCGCAAGGACCGCGCGGTGCTCGAACCGGCATACGACGACCCGCTGGGCGTCACCGCGGCGTTCAACCTCAACCTCCTCGGCCGCATCAACCGCGAGCTGGGCGGACACTTCGACCTCGCGTCGTTCCGCCACCATGCGTTCTACGACGAGGTACACGGCCGCATCGAGATGCACCTCGTCAGCCGGCGCGCGCAGCGCGTGGCCATCGACGCGCTGGAGCTGGAGATCGCGTTCGAGGAAGGCGAGTCCATTCACACCGAGAGCTCCTACAAACACGACGCGGCCACGATCGCGACGCTCGCGAAGGCCTCCGGGTTCTCGGTCGAACAGACCTGGACCGACGCGCGCCACTGGTTCGCGGACGTGCTGCTGACCGCCGGCTGAGCGGGAGGCGGTTTCCCGGGGTTCCTCGGAGTTCCTCGGTTCCTCGGAGTTCCTCGGAGGAAAGCCGCCTCTACCCCTCCGAGGAACCCCGAGGAACTCCGAGGAACCCGAGGAACTCCAAACCCGCCCCTACGCCGCGTAGATTCGCGGCGCGGTTCCGACGCGCCAGCGCATGCGCAGGATAGGTCCGCGCGACGCTCCTGCGCGCCGCGCGCATCGCGCATTGGGCATGATGAAGCACCCCGCGCGCGCGGCGGTGGCGCGGGGCGTCCATTCCATTGCGCACCGCATTTGCGCACCAAAAGTCGCGTGTTTCTGCGTCGAGTAGTTCATTACTTCGCGAGACGTGCATAGGTGTCCAATTCTGAACAGACGTGGTGACGAGGCGTGCCTACGATCGCTGCGCTTTTGCACGAATGCCCACCCATAACGACGGTCGCGCCCATCTCGCTCCGTCCCTTCGCGAAGTATTCGATCGCGTGTCAGTGGCTGACCCTCGCCTGCGTTTCGACGCGCAAGCGGCGATCTATGCGAACGGGGACGAAGACGAGTCGATGTACCTGATCGATTCCGGTCAGGTCAAGCTGTCGATGTCGTCCGCGTCCGGCAAGGACTGCCTGCTCGCGATCTACACGACGGGCGAGGTGTTCGGCGAATCGTGCTTCACCTCCGTCAAGCGCTCGGAGAACGCCACCGCCATGCAGCCGACGGTGGTACGCCGGGTGTCGAAGCGCGACTTCCTCGCCGCGGTGGAGAAGGCCAGGGCGTTCGAGGTGCTGCTCGCGCACCTGACCCGGCGGATCGCGGAGCGGCAGATGGCGGTGTTCGACCTCGTCACGATGTCTTCCGAGCGCCGCCTGGCGAAGGTCCTCCTCGAGGTCGCGGAGAAGCTCGGCGTGGCCGACGGGCCGTACCTCAAGCTCGATCAGAAGATCTCGCACGAGGAGCTGTCGCAGATGGTCGGCACGACCCGTCCGCGCATCACCGCGTTCATCAAAGGCTTCCGCGAGCGCGGCCTGGTGATGACGGTCGGCCGCGCGATGAACGTGCACCGCCAGAAGGTGCGCGAGTTCATCGACACGGACCTGTAGGGCGTGGCTTCAGCCCGCCCGCCCCGCCCGGGAGGCGGGCTGAAGCCACGCCCTACATTCGTCCCCTTCGGGACGGCGCCTCCGGCCGCAACTCTCTATCCTTACGCCCCGCAGGACCCACGAGCTTCGGAGTCTGCCAATCCCTCACCGAACACCGCCCCCCGGACGGAATACCGTTTCGACTGAGGCGTTTAAGATCGTGTATCATCCCCGCCCGTGCCGAGGTAGCTCAGTTGGTTAGAGCACCAGATTGTGGATCTGGGGGTCGGCGGTTCGAGACCGCCCCTCGGTACCAACCTCCGAACAAGCCTCACGCCGCCTCGTGCGGCGTTTTTTGTGACCGCCATGACTGACACCGTTCAGCCGCGCGTCAGCCGCGGCCTCCGCGACCTCCTCCCGGACCAGCTGCTCGCGCGCCAGCAGATGGTCGACACCATCCGCGGCGTCTACGAGCTCTATGGCTTCGTCCCGCTCTCCACGCCCGCGATCGAGTTCCTCGACGTCCTCTCCGGCAGCGCGGGCACAGAGGCGCAGCAGTCGATCTTCCGCGTCACGAATCCGGAGAAGGAAGACCTCGGCCTCCGCTTCGACCTGACCGTGCCGCTCGCGCGCGTGATCGCGCAGTATCCGGACCTCCCCCGCCCGTTCCGCCGCTACCAGGTCGCCTCGGTCTGGCGCGCGGACAAGCCGGACAAGGGCCGCTACCGCGAGTTCACCCAGTTCGACCTCGACTCCGTCGGCGTCGACAGCGAGATCGCGGACACCGAGATCATCGCCGGGATGTGCGACACGCTGTCCGCGCTGAACGTCGGACGGTATCTGGTCCGCTTCTCCAGCCGCGCCATCCTGAACCTCCTCCTCGCCTACGCGGGCATCGCGCCCGACCAGGGCGTGGAGGTCTTCCGCGTCCTCGACAAGCTGGACAAGGTCGGCCTGGAGAAGGTGCGCCGGGAGCTGATGGACGGCTACAAGGACGAATCGGGCGACACCATCCGCGGCGTCGGCCTCGCCGCCGATCAGGTGGACCGCATCGAGCGCTTCCTGGCCGTGAAGTCGGACTCCCGCCGCGACGTGCTGGCGCAGGTGCGCGAGCTGTTCTCGGAAGTGGAGAACGCGCGCGAGCAGCTCGACGTGGTCGAGCGGATCTCGAACCATCTCTACGTCCTCGGCTACGGCGACGACCGCGTGTCGCTCGATCTGTCGATCGCGCGCGGACTCGCGTACTACACCGGCCCGGTGTTCGAGGCCATCCTGCTCGACGCGCCGCAGTTCGGCTCCGTCTTCGGGGGCGGCCGGTACGACAACCTGGTCATGCGTTTCCTCGGCGAGCCGATCCCCGCCGTCGGCGCCTCGATCGGCGTCGATCGCCTGCTCGCGGCGCTGACGCACCTCGGCAAGGTCTCGACCAGGAAGGCCACGGCGCGCGTGCTGGTGACGAACATGGACCCGGCCCTGCGCGACGACATCGTGGCCATGACCTGGGAGCTCCGCCGCGCGGGCATCCCCACGGAGCTCTACCTCGGCTCGGGACGCGGTCCGCGCCAGCAGCTCAAGTACGCGGACAAGTACGACGTGCCCCTCGCGATCCTGTACGGCTCCAACGAGAAGGAGCAGGGGCTGGTCACGATCAAGGACCTCGTCGCCGGCCGCGAGCGCACGCTGCCCACGGCCGACCGCAAGGAGTGGCTCGCCCAGCGCGCGGGACAGGTCACCGTGCCGCGCACGGAGCTGGTCGCCACCATCGTGAAGATGCTCGAAGAGGTCTCATGATCCTCCTCGACGGAAACTCCCTCACCATCGAACAGCTCGTGGCGATCGCGCGGGACAACGCGCGCGTGGAGCTCGATCCCGCGACCGAGGAGCGCGTCGCGCGCAGCGAGGTGCTGATCGCGAAGGTCGTCGAGAACTACCGGCGTGCGTACGCCGCGGGGAAGGCCGCGCCGACGGAGTACGGCGTGACCACCGGCTTCGGCGAGTTCAAGGACAAACCGATCGCACCGGACGACCTCGAGCAGCTCCAGCGCAACCTGCTGCTGTCGCACTCGGTCGGCGTCGGCGAGAACTCCGATCCGGACGACCTCGCGAACTACTACCCGGCCGAGGTCGTGCGCGGCGCGCTGGCGACGCGGCTGAATGCGTTCCTCAAGGGACATTCCGGCGTCCGGCGCAAGCTCGTCGCCATCGTGCAGGCGATGCTCAACCGCGGCGTCATCCCGCTCGTGCCGCTACGCGGGTCCGTCGGCGCGAGCGGCGATCTCTGTCCGCTTTCGCATCTCTTCGTCACGCTGCTGGGCGAAGGGCGGTTCTACACGCTGGACGACGCCACGCTGCGCTCCGCGCGCGAGCTGCCCGCGCTCCTCGGCTTCGACGCCGGTGAGATGAAGCCGACGTTCAAGGAAGGGCTGGGGCTCGTCAACGGAGCGAACTTCTCCGCGGCCATGCTCGCCCTCGCGGTGTACGACGCGGAGCGCCTCGCCGCCGCCGCCGATTCCGTGGCCGCGCTGTCGCTCGAAGCCCTGGCCGGCTGCACGCGCGCGCTCGACCCGAAGGTGCACGAGGCGCGCGGCCACGACGGCCAGATCGAGTCCGCCCGGCGCATCGGGGAGATGCTCGCCGGCTCGCGGCTCGTCGAGCGCGCCGGCGCCGTCCAGGACGCATACTCGCTCCGCTGCGCGCCGCAGGTACACGGCGCGACGCGCGACACGCTGCGCCACGTGCGCGGCGTCGCGGAGAAGGAGATCAACGCCGCGACGGACAATCCGCTCTTCTTCGAGGAAGGCGATCCGTTCGACATCCAGTTCCGCGCGAACTGGCCGGAGTGGTACCGCGGTGACACCCGCCTCGCTTACTCCGCCGGCAACTTCCACGGCCAGCCGCTGGCCCTGGCCGCGGACTTCCTCACCATCGCCGCCGCGGAGTTGGGCAACATCTCCGAGCGCCGCACGCAGCTCATGCTCGACGGCCATCACAACCGCGGGCTGCCGCCCAACCTCACCACCCGCCCGGGCGTGAACTCGGGGCTGATGATCCTCCAGTACACCGCCGCGTCGATCGTGTCCGAGAACAAGGTTCTCGCCCACCCCGCGTCGGTCGACTCGATCCCCACCGGGGCGAATGCCGAGGACCACGTGTCGATGTCGACGCATGCCGCGCGCAAGCTGCGCACGGTGCTGTCCAACGTGCGCTCGATCCTGGCCATCGAGCTGCTCTGCGCCGCGCAGGCCGTGGAGTGGCGCGCGGTGTTCAACTACGACCCGAACCAGCCCGCGCCGAAGCTGCTGGAAGTGGAGCACGCCGAGGCGCAGGCGAAGCAGTTCGAGGACGCCGTGAGCGGCAAGGCGGCGAACATCGCCACGCAGTTGGGGGCGGGGACGCGCGAGCTGTACCTGCGCATCCGCGGAGCGGCGCACCCGGTGTTCTACGACCGCCCGCTGGACCAGGACATCCGCGCCGCCCGGCTTTTGATCTGAATGTAGGGCGCGGTTTCAGCCCGCCCCCCGGGCGGGGGGGGACGCCCGCCTCCCACGGGAGAGGCGGGCTGAAGCCACGCCCTACATGGGTGAGCCCTACTCCTGCGGCTTCACGCCGAGGTAGCCGCCGGCGATCATCGACGTGTTCCACACCTCGCCGGACTCGATCGACATGGCCTTGTCGAACAGCTCCTCCGCCTTCGCGCGGTCGCCCTTGATCAGGTAGTACGCGCCCAGCTCGGCCAGGCCCTTGTCGTCGTTCGGGTTCTTCTCGAGCGACTTCTCGAACGCGGTGCGGGCCTTGTCCCACTCGCCCGCTTCCCAGTAGACGCGGCCGATGCGCCACCAGTCGGTCGGCTCGGGCTTCTTCGACGTCACCTCGTCGAAGATGGCCTGCCCCTCGGCCTTCATGCCGCCGAGGTAATACACGCGGCCGACGCCGATCTTTTCCCAGCTTCCCTTGCCGGCCTGCTTCTTGGCCAGCACGAGCAGCGCCTTGGCGGCGGCCGTCTTGTCCTGGCCCCGGTAGATCGACGAATCGAAGCCCTTCTTCGCGGCGAACGCGCCCACGGAGATGCCGAGGGCGAAGACGAACATCATCGTGACTGCGGTTTTCTTTTTCATGGTCGCGATCTTAACGTTGGAATGCGTAGCTCAATTTCGCGAAAAACTGCCGGCTGCTGGCCACGAAGTCCCCCTGGTCGGCCGTCACCCCGCGCAGGTCGCCGTAGCCGACGTAGAACACCGTCTGCCAGTTCAACTTGTACGCGAACAGCAACTGGCCGGAGAGGCGTCCGCGGTGCTGCGCGACGTCGTCGTCGGTCTTCTCGGGATCCGGATCGTCGCCGTACAGGATCCGGTCGTTGTTCGTCCGCTCGTTCTGCACGATGGCGCGCACGAACATCCGCGGGTTGAACGTATACGTCGCCTTGATTCGCTCGGTCTGCGCCGTGAACAGGCGGTCGCCGGCGATGTTCAGCCAGCGGATGCCGGACGTGAGCCCGACCTGCAGGTGCTCACCGCCCCGGAGGCTGAGGTTCGCGTTCATGTTCGCGCCGCGGCCGAGGCGGTTGTTCGAGAAGTCCACTTCCTCGCCCACCCAGCCGTCCATGGAGACGAAGGTCAGCACGCGGTTCACCGCGAACTGGAGCTGGTAATACACGCGGTCGCGGCTGAAGATCCGCCCCTCGTTCGAGAGGGTGTCGTGCGCGAGGCGGATGCGCGTGAAGGAGCGGAACTTCCCGTCCGCACCGACGCCGGCGGAGACGAGCCGGTACAGCAGCCCGCCGTCCTGCTTCTGCTGATACTCGCCGAAGCTGAACGCGCGGATGCGGCTGAAGAACCCCTTCGGCCGCCACGTGTACCCGCCCTCGGCGAAGCTGCCCCGCCAGCCGACCTGCGGCACGAAGCCGTTGTCCGCGCGGAACTCCTTGTCGTAGTCGCTGGCCTGAACGTAGAGGTCGCGCGTCGCGGTGCTGTACTGGTACCAGACCTGCGCGGCGCGGCCGGCGAGCTTCTCGCCGTTCCACGGGTGGAGCGGATCGTTGCGGTCCGGCTCCTGCGTGCTGCTGTAGAGGAACTGTCCGGTGATCGTGTTGTTGTCGCCGATGCGCCACTGGAAGTCCGGGCCGAACAGGCGGTTGTACGCCCCGTCCTCGGCCTCGCGCGTCGTGCCGAGGAAGCTGATGAAGGAGCGGTTGCCGAGATCGCGGCGGACGCGCCCGATGGCGGCCAGGGACGAGAAGTCCTGCTCCACGAAGCTCGAGCCCTCCGCGCTGGGCAGGATCACGTCGCCGCCGCCGCGGTCCTGCGTGACCAGCATCGTGTACGCGTACGCGCCGGCCTTGCCCGTCGTGCGCGCGCCCCAGCGCGGCGAGGTGATCGTGCGCGTGTAGACCGCCTGGATGGGCGTCGAGAAGAGCTCCACGCCTTCCAGGAAGAACGGCCGCTTCTCGGCGATGAAGATCGCGAAACGCTCGTTGGTCGAGATCACCGCCACGTCCGACTCGATCTGCGAGAAGTCGGGGTTCACCGTCGCGTCCACGGTCATGTCCGCGGTCGGGTTCCACTTGAAATCGAGCCCGCCCTCCGCGCCGACCGGGTGGTTGACGAACTCGGGGTCGAGGTTGCTGCGCGGCTCGCCGAGCTGGTTGGCCGTGACGTACGGCGCCAGGACCATGTGATCGCCGGTCGGCAGATCGCGGAGGCCCGTGACCTTGCCCCAGTTGCAGACGAAACAGTTCACGTCGCGCGGGAGCTTGTTCGTGAACATCTGATAGCGCCGGTCGCGCGGGTAGTTGCGGTAGAGCATCAGGCCCCACTGCTCCGGACTGGCCCCGTCATATCGCAACGACGAGAACGGAATCCGCGCCTCCGCCGTCCACCCCGTGGCGTGGATCTTCGCGGCGGTGTCCCAGAAAAAGTCCGGCGAGTTGTCCTCGCCCGACCCCGAGTCGTCCGTGACCGCGTCGTACTGCACGCCCCGCGCGGTGACCAGAAAGAGATACCCGCTCTTGCCGTCGTTCCGCGTGTCGAGCAGGACGCCGACGTAATCGTCGGTGTTCCCGCTGATCTGATCGTGGTCCGCGTACGGCGCGCTGATGGCCTTCGGATTCGGGTCCGTCGACTCGACGGCGAAGTACAGGAAGCGGCTGTCGTAGGTGACCCAGCCGACCGTCTTCACGCTCGGCGTGATGTTGTCGCCGGGGTTGGTCTCGTACCACGTCTCATACTTCGTGGCGTTCGCCCACTCCCCCTCCCCGATCACCCCGTCGATCGCAATGGGCGCCGCGGCCGGCCCGATCGTCAAACGCTCCGCGGCCACGGCAAGGACAGGACTCCCCAGCAGGAACACGAACGCGATCCAGGCTCGTCGCATGTAAAACCCCCGTTCGACTCTACGAAACTGTTCGTAAGTACGGTGGGGGTGGGCGGCGGTTTGTCACGGGACGGTGAACGTTAAGGAGGGTCGGCAACGAAGCGAGCCGCGCCTGTCATCCCGAGCAGGTGACGGCACGCTGCGCCGCGCCTGAGAGAAAGAAACCTGCTTGAGTATGTCGGACTCATAGCAGATCGCAAGATGTTGATTGCAAGCAGCTTGCGGCTCGCGAACAACGAGTTTCTTGGA
>DASUSN010000105.1:0-52839 GCA_036375075.1 Thermoanaerobaculia bacterium
AGCCGGCGGAGCGGCCGGCTGGAAGCCGGCGCTCCGCAGTGTCCCCTGGCCTCGCGGGCGGGGGGATGGCGGTGCGGGAACAGGGCTAGGTGAGGGGCGATCTCGCTAAAGTTAACGCCATTGGGGCAAAAGGCCCGGGGCCACCATTGGACGGCGCGCCTTCGCGCGCCACCATGCGCTCCCGGATAGAATCCGCGTCCGATGAAACGCCTCCTTGTGATGGGTCTCCTCCTCACCGCCTGCGTCGCCGTGCAGCCCGTCCGCATCGCCATTCCGGCGACGGCGGTTGCCGTCGAAGGCGCGAATCCGCGCGTGTGGAATCAGCCGATCTCGTTCGGCGACTGGCGCACCGCCTCGGTCAACGAGGGCACGACCCGCTCGTTCCTCTTCGACCTCGGCATCCTCGACGTCGGGAAGACCGATCAGGCGTACCGCATGGTGCTGCAGGGGCCGGGACAGCAGACGGACGTCGAGTGTCACATGCGCGAGGTGATCGTCGGGAGCGCCGGAGTGTTCGTGCAAGCGTCGCTGGGGAAAGAGCCGATCCTCGTGTGCGGACTCTCGCGCAAGGGCTACCGCACCGTCCTGGCCCTGACGCGCACCGGTAGGCCCGAGCCGTCGCTCGTCGGCGAGCTGCGCCAGGTCGGCGGCGCGACATACGATGTCCGTTCGATCCACCGTGCGGCCACGGGAGGCATCCCGAGCGGTGAGCCGTTCGGCTACGAGATCGTCCGCGACGAACGGGCGCTGGCGGTCGTCGAGACCGTGAACCGGGGCCGGGTGTGGATCGACCCCGACGCGCCGAACCGCGACGACCTCGCGGCGGCCGCGGCGGCGCTGCTGCTGTGGACCCCGAGCGAAGTCGAGGGGCCAAGTTAGCAACGCTGCTCGATCGGGCACGACGCTGCGCGTGCAACGTCGATCGGATCTCGCCGCGCAGGTGCTAAGTTGGCTCCTCGACTTCGCTCGGAGCTAACCGAATCCCGCCTACACCCTCCGCCGTTCCCGCGACGGCTTTTTCTCGCTCTCCTCCCACGCCTCGACGCCGGGGACCGAGCAGCGCGGGATCTTCTCGCCGAGGGTCTCTTCGATCTTGCGGACCATCGGGATCTCCTGCCAGGTGGCGATCGTCGAGACGATGCCGAGGGCCTTGCCGCGGGCGGTGCGGCCGGCGCGGTGGATGTAGTCGTCCACGTTCTCCGGGATGTCGAAGTTGATGATGTGCTCGATGCCGGGGATGTCGATGCCGCGGCCGGCGATGTCGGTGGCGACGAGGATGCGGTGCTGGCCCTCGCGGAATGTCTGCAGCGCGCTCACGCGCTTGTTCTGCGACTGGTCCGCGTGGATGCGCGCGACCGGATGGCCCTTGCGCTCGAGCACGGAGTACAGCCACTCCGCGTCGATCTTCCGGCGCGTGAAGACGAGCGTCGAGCCGAGCTCTTGATCGAGCAGCGCCAGCAGCGCCGCGCGCTTGTCCTCGAGCTTCACCAGGTACAGGCGGTGGGTGATCCCCTCGGCCGCGCTGCCGACCGGCATGATGTCGATCCGCTCGGGCGAGCGCATGAAGTCGCGGGCGATCATCTCGATCGAGTCGGGCATGGTCGCGGAGAACATCATCGTCTGGCGCTCGCGCGGCAGGCGGCGGAGGATCTCGCGGATCTGCGGGAGGAAGCCGAGGTCGAGCATGTGATCGGCTTCGTCGAGGACGAGGACTTCGATCTTGTCGATCGACGCGGTGCGGCGCTTGACGTGATCCAGCAGGCGCCCCGGCGTGGCCACGATGATGTCCGGCTTCTGGCGCAGGGCGTCGAGCTGCGGCTTCATCTTCACGCCGCCGATGAGACAGGCGGTGTGGAGGTCGTGGTGCTTGCCGAAGAGGTCGAGGAAGGCCTTGGTCTGCAGCGCGATCTCGCGCGTGGGCGAGAGGATCAGGCCGCGCACGCCCTGGCCGTGTACGAGCTTCTCGGCCATGGGCAGGACGAAGGCCGCGGTCTTGCCGGAGCCGGTCTGCGCAAGCCCGATGACGTCGCTCCCCTTCAGCGAGGTCGGGATGACCGCGGCCTGGATGGGAGTCGGATGCGCGAAGCCGATCGCGTCGATCGTGCGGATGATCTCGGGACTGAGGCCGAGCGCGGAAAAGGACTGATCGGTCGTCTGGACCGGGTGTTGTGGAATCGCTCCTGTGAACATCTATCGAAACACTCTCATGTAAACGCTGACGTTGAGGATCAGCACGAACAGGCCGATCGCAATCTCCATCCCGCGGGTCAGCCCCGGAGGATAAATGACGGGCATGATGTAGTGCGCCACGAAACCCGTGTCGTAGCCGGCGCGCCCGGCCTCACGCAGGAAGTGATTCTCCCATTTCGTGAGCGGGCACCACCAGCCGAAGAACTCGATCAGCACTCCCCAGACCACCGCCGGCACGTGCACCCACGCCAGCCGCGGCCAGCGGAGGACGAGCAATCCGCCGAGGAACACGAAGGCGATGAAGGCGAAGTGCAGGAGTGCGATCGAGGTCGCGGCGATCTGGTAAGTCATTCGTTTCATTGGTGCGGCGTGCTGAAGTGTAACGCGCACTTATAATCGCCGCCCGTGAAACGGTCCTTCCCCCTGGTTCTCTTCCTGCTGGCGCTAGCCTGCACATCCGTACCGGCCCGTCAAACGGCCCAGCCCGCCGAGCCCGTGCACATCGTGCTCGTCGGGACCACGGACGTCCACGGCTGGTTCGCCGGCCACATCGAGACGCCCGAGGAAGGCGGGCAGGGGGTGCTCTGGGGCGGTCTTCCGGCGTTCGCGTCGTACGTGGAAAAGCTGCGCGAGAAGAACCCCGGCCGGGTGGTGGTAGTCGACTCCGGCGACATGTGGCAGGGCACGCTCGAGTCGAACATGTTCGAGGGCGAGGCCGTGGTCCGCGGCTACAACGTCATCGGCTACGCCGCGGTGGCGGTCGGGAACCACGAATTCGACTTCGGACCCGCGGGGCCGGATGCCATCGCGCGGACGGAGACCCAGGACGAGCTCGGGGCGGTGAAGCGCAACTCGGCGATCGCGGCGTTCCCGTTCCTCTCGGCCAACATGGTCGAGAAGGCAACCGGCCGCACGCCGGACTGGGTCCGGCGCTACACGATCGTCCGCGCGGGCGGCGCGCGTATCGGCATCATCGGCCTGTCCACCCCCGACACCCCGAACGTGACCATGGCCGCGAACGTCGTCGACCTGATGTTCACCGATCCGGTGGAGGCCACCCAGCGCGCGGCGGCGGAGCTGCGCGCGCTGGGCGTCGACGCGGTCGTGGTCATCGCACACATGGGCGGCCGCTGCTCGGAGGTCGACGAGCCGGCCGACCCGTCGAGCTGCGCGCCGAAGAACGAGGCCAACGAGCTGCTGCTGAACCTGCCGGCCGGGACCGTCGACGCCTACTTCGGGGGCCACACGCACGCGCAGATGCGGCACTACATCAACGGCGTTCCGGCCGCGCAGTCCGGACCGTTCAGCCGGGAGTTCTCGACGATCGACCTCTGGATCGACACGGCGAACGACAAGGTCGTGAAGAGCGATATCCGCCTGCCGACGATGATCTGCACGTTCGTCTACGAAGGCACCGAGGAGTGCGACCCCCACGAGGCGCCGAAAGGCGCCAGGCTCGTGCCGCGGGTGTTCGAGGGCAGGATCATCGCCGGCGAGCCGCGCGTTTCGCGCACGATCGAGCCGTACCTGCGCCGCGTAGCCACGAAGCGGGACGAGAAGGTGGGGATCACCACCGCCGCCCGCTTCACCCGCAGTTCCACCGGCGAGTCTCCCCTCGGCGTCCTGATCTCCGACGCGCTCCGCGAGTACGGCTCGGCGGACTTCGCGATCATGAACTCCGGCGGCATCCGCGCGGAGCTGCCGGCCCGGGAGCTGACGTACGGGGAGATCTTCGCCATCAGTCCGTTCGACAACTTCCCCGCGGTGGTGACCATGACCGGCGCCGAGATCGTCGAGACGCTGCGCCTGACGTCGACGGGCCTGCGCGGGCTGATGCAGGTCAGCGGCCTGCGCTACACGATCGACGCGGCCAAAGACAACGACAAGCCGGACAAGGAGCGGAACCGCATCGTCAGCGTCACGAAGGACGACGGCTCGCCGCTGGAGATGGACAAGCTCTACACCGTGGCCATGCCCGACTTCATCGCGGCCGGCGGTGACTCGACGCAGAGCGTGATGGAGAAGATCCCCCGCGACCGGATCAACATCTCCTACGCCCGGCCGATCCGCGACGTCCTGGTGCAGGTGCTGAGCGCCAGGCCCCAGCCGATCGCGCCGCGCGTGGAAGGGCGGATCACGGTGTTGAACCGGCCGGCATCGTAGACGTCCTCCTGACCCGCATCATCAGCCGGTACAGGCCGTAGACCAGCACCGCCAGGACGAGCGGCACGATGACCGGCAGGAAGATCGAGATCACCGAGAGGCAGAACGAGATCACGTCCTCAATGAGCGAGATGACCGGGTTCGCGCAGCCGAACGTCGTCGCCGTGGAGGCCACGCGCGTGCCGGCTTTCAGGGTGTGCAGGCCGAGGGAGGTGGGGGCGCCGACGATGAGGCCGACCACCGACGCCACGATCGGATCGATGCCCGTCAGCACGGACGCGCTCGCGAGCGCCCCGGCCAGCGGACGGACGACCGTGCCCGCGCTGTCGAGGAAGTGATCGACGGCCGGGATCTTGTCCGCGACCAGCTCGATGACGCAGGCCACGACGAGCGTGATCATCGCGGCGTCCGAGGTGAGCCACTCGAACTTCGAGCCCAGCTCGATCCCCGCGATGTGGAAGCGCGCCGCCGCCGACAGCAGCAGCAGCGGCAGGAACGTATTCAACCCCGTCGACGCCGACAGGCCGAGGCCCAGGAGGATGCCGAGGACGATGTTGGTGGTCACGCCAGGGACTTTACGATTTTGCGGCGCGCAAGTTCTAGCTGTCTTTCCAGAAACGACCGGAAATCGATCCCGACGGCCTTCAGCTCCTGCGGGACGAGCGAGCTGGTGGTCAGGCCGGGCAGGGTGTTGGTCTCCAGGAAGTACACCCCGTCCTCGCCCGCGATGACGTCCGTCCGCGAGTAGCCGTCGCAGCCGAGGGCCTCGTGCGCGGCGAGCGCGGTGGCCTGGGCGTCCCGCGCCATCTCCGGCGGGATGTTGGCGGGGCAGATCTCCCGCGTGCCGGCGCCGAGGTATTTGCCCTCGTAGTCGAAGGCGCGGTTCGGGTCGACCTCGATCTCGATCACCGGCAGCGCGACCGGGCCCTCGTCCGTCTCGATGACGCCGACCGTGAGCTCGCGCCCGCGGATGAACTGCTCGAGGATGTACGGGAACCGCAGTCCGCTCGGCGGCGGATCGTTGCGTCCGAGGAAGTACAGGCCGCGGCTGGAGCCGCCGGCGAGCGGCTTGAGGACGATGCGCTCGTGGCGCGACAGGAGGTCGTCGATGGTGCGCTGCAACTCGGCCTCGTTGCGCACGACGCGCGACTCCGCGGTGCGCACCCGTCCGCGGACGCGCTCCTTGGCCCGGTCTTTATCGAATGCCGCGGCGCTCGCCTCGGCGCCGGAGCCCGTGAAGGGGATGCCCCGCGACTCGAGCATCTCCTGCACGGTGCCGTCCTCGCCCATCGTGCCGTGCAGCGCGAGGAAGAACACCGGATCCTCGACGGGGAGCGTGTCGAGCGCCTGCTCCAGAGTCGGAAAAATGGCAGGGCGCGCGGGGACGAAGTCGAGCTCGAACGGCCGCTGGTGGGCCAGGAGGTCGGCGGGCGCGACGTCGTACACCCTCCCGTCCGGCGCCCAGAACCACGCCAGGGAGCCGGGAACGGTGCGGACGACGTTCTGCGCCGAAGCCACGGAAACGTGGCGCTCGTCGGAGGGGCCGCCGAAGAGGACGATGATGGTCTGTGTCACGCGTCCCGCAAGTGCAAGGGGGTTACCAGTCAGTTGACAGTTGGCAGGGGCGGGGACCGCCGGCGGCTCTTAGTCCATCGTCTGTCATCCTGAGCCGCGTAGACGGCGAAGGACCCCGTGCAACTTGCGCGGCCTGCGCTTCCATCAGGGAGCGCCGGGCGTCTCGCCGGCTGTCCGGGCGGCGTCCCCGCCGGCCGGGTACTCGGGAGAACGGAGCCTCTCGCCCGGTATCGCGCTTCCCCCGCCCACCCAGGTGGCGGCGCGGGACGCCGCCACGACAGCCGGCGGGACGCCAGCGCTCCATCACGGCATCCTTTCGTCCCTCAGGTGCAGCGCTCACGCTGGAGAGGGCTCAGGATGACAGCAAAGCTTGCGCAGCGGCATCGGCACGAATTTCGGGGAGCGCTCCCGCTCCTGCCAACTGTGAACTGCCGACTGTCAACTCATTCCGTCGCGGTCGGCTTCAGCTTCACGTCGACGGTGCCGGGCTCACGGTTCCACATCGCGCCGTTCGCGGCGTCGACGATGAACCCGATGATCCCGCCGACCAGGACGTTGCCGATGTAGAGGGCGGACATCTTCTTGGTGAGGGAGACGTCGGCGCGCTCGTAGCCTTCCTTGGTCAGGCTGATCTGGCAGAAGTCCGGCTTGCGATGGACGATGACGGTCGTCGGCGTGGTCGCCTGCGGGTCGTTTTCGCTCTCCACCTCGCCGCAGGCAACGCTGACCCTCGCGCCGGGCGGGTCCGACTTCACGGGGATCTTCTGCGTCGTCTGATGGATGATGGTGCCGCAGTTGACGGTGAGCAGGGCGAGGACAGCGACGAGTCTGCGCATTCAGTACCTCTGTCCGCACTCGGGGCAGAACTTCGGCGAGCCTTCGGCCTCGTGGCCGCATTCCTGGCAGGCGCGTTTGGCGTTCACGGGCTCGCCGCACTCGGGACAGAACTTGCCGCCCTGGGTCTTGGCGCCGCAGCCCTTGCAGACCGCGCCGGCGACGTTGCGGATGTCGCGCTGCTTGGTCCAGTCGACGGTCCGCGCCTTCTCGTGGATCTGCTCGCGCGCGGCCTCGGCCTGCGCGGAGGCGATCTCTTCGTCGAGGTCGGGCGCGCAGTTCTCGCAGAGGCCGGCCTTCTTGTTCCAGCAGATCGGCTCGCAGACCCAGTTCCCGCAGCGCGTGCACTGCTTGAAGATCGGCGAGATCTCGGTGACGGCTTCCTTGAGCGCGGAGTCGTGGGCGGGGCCGCCGACGGCGCGCTGCACCTCGTACGCGCTGTCCGCGACGCGGCCGAAGACACCGCCGAACAGGCCGCCGGCGATGTTCGCGGCCGTGCCGAGCATGCCCATCTTCGAGGTCTTGAAGGTGGACATGTAGCCGTTGTGGCACTTCTCGCAGTAGAACTTGAACTGGTAGCCGCGGTCGGTCGAGAG
Organism: Thermoanaerobaculia bacterium; assembly: GCA_036375075.1. Lineage (GTDB taxonomy): Bacteria > Acidobacteriota > Thermoanaerobaculia > Gp7-AA8 > Gp7-AA8 > QHVT01. Next base: position 7,359 of record DASUSN010000105.1, read on the forward strand.
GTCTTCGTAGTTGCCGGTGAATGGGATGGAGGGCATGGTGGGGCGATTATCATCGCCCGCGAATGAGGAGGCAACACGTTCTCGCGGCCGCGATCTTCGTGGTGCTCACCCTCGCCATGACCTGGCCGCTGGCGCCGAACCTGGGGCGGGCGGTGGCGGATCCCGGGGATCCGCTGATCAACATCTGGATCCTGGACTGGGACTGGTGGGCGACGCTGCATCAGCCGCTGTCGCTGTTCCACGCGAACGTGTTCCATCCGGCGCAGTACTCGCTGGCGTACAGCGAGAACCTGTACGGCGTGGCGGTGCTGCTGTTCCCGCTGCGGGCGGCGGGGGTGGGTCCGGTGGCGGCGTACAACATCGCTCTGATCGCCGGGATCGCGTTCTGCGGCTTCGGCGCGTACGTCCTCGGCTTTCACCTGACGCGGTCGTTCGCCGCGGGACTGGCGGCGGGCGTGTTCTACGCGTTCGTGCCGTTCCGCTTCGTGCACCTCGCGCACGTGCAGCACGCGTGGGGCGGCTGGTTGCCGCTGTTGCTGTACGCGTTGCTGCTCTATGCGGAGCGGCCGTCGTGGAAGCGGGGGGCGCTCTTTGCGGCGCTGTTCGTGATGAACGGGCTGACGAACATCCACTATCTGCTGTTCGGCGCGCTGGCCACGGCGGTGACGGCGGCGCTGCTGGTTCCGCGCAGCGCATGGCGGGAGCTGGTCGTCCCCTTCGTCGTTCCTCTGCTCCTGGGGCTGCTCGTCCTCGCGCCGTTTCTCTATCCGTACGTGGCGGTGCAGAAGCTGTACGGGATGCAGCGGTCGTACGAGGAGGTGCTGCGATACTCGGCGATGCCGGGGGACTGGTTGACGGTTGGCGGCTGGCGGTTAGCGGAGGAGCCGGAGCGGAGGGTCTATCCCGGCGCGCTGGCGCTGATCGTCTCCGCGCTGGCGGTGTGGTTCGCGCGGCGGGAGAAGGCGAAGATCGCGCTGGCGGTGCTGTGGATCGTCATCGGCTTTGCCGGGTCGCTTGGGCTGCACTTCGTCTTTCACGGGTTTCTCTTCGGCGGAGTGCCGGGGTTTCGCGCGATCCGTGCGCCGGCGCGGTGGGCTGTGATCGCGTACATCGGGATGGCGATCCTGATCGCGCTGTTCACGGCCGCGATCGGCCATCGGCGGTTGCGCTGGATCGTCCCGGCGGCGTTCGTGATCGCGCTGTGGGCGGCGCCGGTGCGCTGGTTCCTCATCGACCCGAAGACGCCGGAGGTGTACCGGTGGCTGGCGAAGCAGGAGGTGTCGGCGGTGATCGAGCTGCCGGTGGCGACGCTGTCGAGCGAGTACGAGTACATGCTCCACGCGACGGCCCACCATCAGCGGATCGTGAACGGCGTCTCCGGCTTCGAGCCGCCGCAGCGGGGGGAGCTGACGCGGTTGTCGAAGGAGCTGTCGGACGGCTTCGTGGACGCGCTGCGGGCGCACGGCGTGGATACGGTGATCGTGCACTCCGACCGTTACGGCGCCGACGCGCCGGCCATGAGGGACTGGCTGCGCCGCGAGCTGGACCGCGGCCGCCTGCGCTACGTCGCGCATTTCGACGCGCGCACGGGCGCGGACTGGGTGTTCTCGCTGAAGGGCGGCAAAGGCGCGCGGCCGCGCGATGTCGACGTCTTCCTCTACGGCGCGGCCACGTGTACGGAGTCGATCGCCGGGGCGCTCGACTTTCCGCCCGGAGGGCACCCGTACAAGGGCGCGGCGCAGTTTCGCGGCTGGGCGTCGTCCCCGTACGGGATCGCCTCGGTCGACCTGTGGTTCAACAACCGGCGGGTGAGATACCCCGCACGGATGAAGCCGCTGCGCAGCGAGCGCTGTCCCGGGCTGCCTCCGGTCTCGTACGAGCTGACCTTCGCGAAGCGCCCGAAGGACATCCGCAGAGAGACGGACGTGCAGGTCGAGGTGAAGGATCGCCGCGGCGGGGTGGTGGTTTTCGAGGACCGGTGGATTTCGTGGGACGACGTGGACTAGCATCCGCCCCGCCACGAAAACAGGAGGAATCATGCGGAAAACACTCATCGCAGCCATGCTGCTGCTCGCCGCCACGATGTCGGCCCAGGTGCGCTCGCCGCGCCCGAGTCCGAAGGCGTCGCTCATGCAGAGCGTCGGGCTCACCGACATCACCATCAACTACAACCGTCCCGGGGTGAAGGGCCGCCAGATCTGGGACGCGCTCGTGCCGTATGGCCAGGTGTGGCGCACGGGCGCGAACGAGGCCACTACGATCGAGTTCAGCGACGACGTGTGGATCAACGGCAACAAGCTCCCGAAGGGCCTCTACAGCCTGCACACGATCCCGACGGCAAATCAGTGGACGGTCATCTTCAACTCCGTCGCCCAGCAGTGGGGCAGCTACAGTTACGACCCGGCCAAGGACACGCTGCGCGTGCAGGTCACGCCGCAGACGGCCGAGCATCGCGAGTGGATGCAGTTCGAGATCCCGGAGATGACCACCGACACGGCCAAGGTCGTCCTGCGCTGGGAGAAGATCGCCGTGCCGTTCACCGTCGACACGAAGTCGACCGAGCGGACCCTGGCCGGCTTCCGCAACGCGATGCAGCCGGACTGGCGCACGCCGTACATGGCCGCCGATTTCGCGTTCAACAACAAGGGCGCCGCGACGGACGCCGAGATGATCCAGTGGCTCGACCAGTCGATGAAGGCGCAGGAGAACACCGCCAACCTCTGGCTGCGGGCCCGTATCGCCGAGCGCGCCGGCAACAAGGCCGACGCCATCCGCTTCGGCGAGATGGCCATCGCCAAGGCCTCGCCACAGCAGGCGGACTTCGTCGCCGAGATCCGCCGGAACCTGGACAACTGGAAGAAGTAGGGCTCTGAAACGCGAGGGCGCGGCGCCAGCCGCGCCCTCCCGCGGCAGCGGAGCGCCGGCAGAATGCCGGCGCTCCGCAGCGTCCCCCGCCCGCGGCCTGTCTCCCGGTCATGCCTCCGCACTCCAGATACGTAGTCAGGTCGTCGCCGGGCGGCGGTTCGGCAGCGCGGCCTGCAGCAGCAGCGCTGCCGCCACGCCCACCCCGCAGCCCACCACGTTCCACCACAGCCAGGCCATGTCCGTGTAGAGCCAGCAGGCGATGACGGCGGCCTCGGCCACGAGCGCGCCCCAGAACATCGCTCTCGCGCCGACCCACTTCACGTAGAAGCCGACCAGGAAGATCGCCAGCATCGTCCCGTAGAAGAGCGAGCCGATGCGGTTCACGGCGACGATGAGCGAGCCGAGCTGGTTCGCGTACAGTGCGAAGGCGATGCAGAACACGCCCCAGGCGACGGTCATCGCCTTCGAGATGCGGACGTAGGTGTGATCGCTCAGGTCGCGCTGGATGAGGCGCTTCCACACGTCGATGACGCTGGTCGAGGCGAGCGCGTTGAGGCCCGACGCCGTGGCCGACATCGCCGCGCAGAAGATCGCGGCCATCAGCACGCCCACCAGACCGACCGGGAGGTTCTGGGTGACGAAGGTGAGGAACACGTAGTCCGTGTCCGCCGGCTCGGCGAGCGGGTCGTTCTTCTTGATCAGCGCCGACGCCGCCTTGCGCGTGTCGTCGTCGCGCTTCTGCAGGACGCGCAGCTCGGCCGTCTTCTGTTCCACGGCCGCCGCATTCTTCGCGTCCATCGCCTCGACGAGCTGCGACGCGGCGCTCCGCTTGGCCTCGAACGTGGCCTGGTGCGCGGTCTCGAGCGCGCGGTACTCCGTGGCCACGGCGCTGTTGCGCACCTTCTCGCGCTGCACCGGGTTGAACGACAGCGGCGGAGCGACGAACTGGTAGAAAACGAACACCATCGCGCCGACGAAGAGGATGAAGAACTGCATCGGCACTTTGACCAGGCCGTTGAAGAGCAGCCCCAGGCGCGACTGGGTGATGGTCTCGCCGGTGAGGTAGCGCTGCACCTGCGACTGGTCGGTCCCGAAGTACGCCAGCGCGACCATCAGTCCGCCGAACAGGCCGGACCAGAAGTTGTACGGCGTCGACAGGTCGAACGAGAAGTCGATGATGTTGATGCGCTCCATGCGCCCCGCCACGCGCACCGCGTCGACGAAGCCGACGCCGTCCGGCAGCGACCGCAGCGCGACGATCATGGCGATGGCCATGCCGCCGAGGGCGATCAGGAGCTGGTGGGTCTGGGTCCAGCTCACGGCCTTCGTGCCGCCCGACGACGTGTAGATGATGACCAGCACGCCGATGGCGATCGTCGTGAGCTGGATGTTCCAGCCGAGGACCAGCGACACGATGAGCGCGGGCGCGAGCAGCGTCATGGCCGTGCCCAGGCCGCGCTGGAGGAGGAAGATCCCCGCCGTGAGCGTGCGCGTGCGGTTGTCGAAGCGCGTCTCCAGATATTCGTAGGCGGTGAAGACCTTCAGGCGGTGGTAGATCGGCACCGCCGTGATCGAGAGGATCACCATCGCGATCGGCAGGCCGAGGTAGAACTGCACGAAGCGCATGCCGTCGCTGTAGGCCTGGCCCGGCGTCGACAGGAACGTGATGGCGCTCGCCTGCGTGGCCATCACCGACAGCGCGACGGTGTACCACTGCAACTGCCGGTCGGCGAGCAGGTACTGCTCCAGCCGCCGCTGCCGCCGCCCCTTCCACACGCCGTACACCACGATCGCCGCGAGCGTCGCGATGAGCACGGCCCAGTCGGCCGCCCTCACGCGAAGGCCCTCGTCAGCGCGTAGAACAGCGCGACCTCCACGGCCAGCGCGAGCAGGACGGCCGCGTAGAGACGGGGCCAGGTTTTGAGGATGGGCGGTGGCTCGCTCATTTCGCGGACACCAGATTCACGAACGCGCGGATCGCGCCCGGCACGCCGGCGGGCAACTGCCGCCACCAGGCGTACGACGTATACACGAACGTTCCTTTGCCGTGCTTCGCCACGAGCTGGCCGCCCGGCCGTTCCGGCTCGCCGGGGTCATTCGTGGTGAGCATGGTCGTGTAGCGCGGGTCCCATTCGCTGGTGAAGTACAGCCCGCGCTCCTGCACCCAGCCTTCGAAGTCCTTGTCCGTGATTTTGTTCGGCGCGTTCAGCACCGGGTGATCGGCGGCGAGCTTCACAGGCGCTTCTTCCACCGTGACGCGGTCGCGGGTGATCTTGAACGGATACGGGCCCGGCACGGGCACCGCGAGGTCGTCGAGCTGGTTGGCGGTGTTGTACTGCACGACCATCGTGCCGCCGTCCTCGACGTACTTCATCAGCTTGTCGTGCGCGAGCTTCAGCCGGTCGCGCGTGTTGTACGCGCGGATGCCGGCGACGATGGCGTCGTACTGGCGGAAGTCGCCGCGATCGAGGTCGGCATCCGTCAGCAGCGTGACCTCGTAGCCAACCTGGCGGAGGATGTTCGGCACCTCGTCGCCCGAGCCCATGACGTAGCCGATGCGCGAGCCGTTGTGTTTGATGTCCGCGCGGATGACTTTCGCGACGGCGTCGCCGAGGATGCGCTGGGCGGGGATGTGCGGATAGTCGAGGTCGACGATGCCCTTCGAGATCGTCGCGTCGCCGGCCACGACCTCCGCGCGGAGCGCGGCCACGGAGTCCTTCGCGGGCGGCGTGACGGTGAACGTGGCCTGCTGTTCGTCGCCCTTGCCCGTGAACTTCACGTCCTTCGCCTCCGACGCCTTCCACCCCTCGGGCACCACCAGCGAGACCTTGCCGGCCGTCGCGCCGAAGCTCGTCATCCACACCGTCACGTTCCGCGGCTTCGCCTCGGGGAACACGTACACGTTCGAGCCGAGCTTCACCGAGACGGCGGGGACGACGTCCACCTCGCGGATCTGCTCGCCCTTCACCGGATCGACGAAGCGGTAGACCGTCGGGACGGTGAAGATGAGCGTGTTCATCTGCGGATCGTCGAGCGTGACGTGGATGGGGATCTCCGGATAGTTGTCCGGCCGGCCCACGAGCAACTGCGCCGTGACGTTGTACATCCCCTTCTTCGGGTCGTGCTCGAGCCAGTACGGCTGCGTCGGCGCGTGGCGCGGCGGGATCTTCAGCACCAGGTCGGTCTTGACCGGCTTGTTGTTCTCCAGCGCCGTGCCCGGCGCCTTGCCCGGGCTCGCGTAGCGCGACGCGACCATCGACAGGCGGAACGGGTAGTCCGAGCGATTGACGACCGTGACGCTCACCGGCAGCTCGCCGCCTTCGACGACGGTGGCCTCGCTCGCGGCCACGTCGATGGCGATGCCTGCGCAGTCGCGGATGGCGTCGAGGAGGTCCTGCTTCTTCGCCTCGATCCACGGCTTCTGCTTCTCGCTCCACTCCGGATTGGCGCGGAGCTGCTCGAGCGCGCGCAGCGCTTCGAGCAGGACGGGGACGGTGGCCGAGGGGTTGTTCTCGTCGAACGTCGCGGCGGCGCGCTCGAGGATGGAACCGACCTTTTCACCGCCCGGGTAGCGCGACCAGCTCGTGTCGATGCCCTCGAGCGGGTCCTTCGCCGCGGGCTCGCCGCCGCGCTGGTCGAAGTAGTTGAGCAGCGAGCCGCGGCGCTCGGCCGAGCCGAAGCCCTGGCTCTTGTGCTGGGTACGGCTCTCGGCCGCGATCTCGGTGTAGGCGCGGCCGAGGAGGGGGTTGTAGGTGCCGAGGTCGAGGCGGAGGGACTTCGCCAGGGCGGGGTCGTTCGGGTCGACGGGGCGGAACGAGAAGCGGTTCCAGAAGATCCGCCTGGCCTGCCACGGCGAGACGAGCGCGAGCTGCTCCGGGAACTTCGCCGGGTCCACCGCCGCCGCGAACGCCTCCTCGGCCAGCATGGCAGAGGCGGTGTGATGGCCGTGTCCGCCTTCGCCGGTCACCGGGAAGCGCGTGACGATCACGTCCGGCTGGAAGCGGCGGATGGCCCAGACCACGTCCGCCAGGACCTCGTCGTGTCCCCACGTCTCGAGCGTCTCCTCTGGGCTTTTCGAGTAGCCGAAGTCGATGGCGCGCGTGAACATCTGCTCCGCGCCGTCGATGCGGCGGGCCTGCAGGAGCTCGTGGGTGCGGATGACGCCGAGGAGGGGGCCGGCTTCGTTGCCGATGAGGTTCTGCCCGCCGTCGCCGCGGGTCACGGAGAGGTAAGCAGTGCGCAGCAGCCGGTCGCTGACCAGGTAGGAGAGCAGGGCCGTGTTCTCGTCGTCCGGATGGGCCGCGACATAGAGCGCACCGCCGACGCGGGTCAGGCGGCGCAGGGAGAGCTCGAGCTGGGCGGCGTCTTTGGCGAGCGCGGCCGCCGGGACGAGGATCGTGATCAGGAGCAGGAGCGTGCGACGCATGGGGCGCGAGGATAAGCGCGGAGTCGCAAAGTCTCAAAGGCTCAAAGTCTCAAAGAGTGGCGGGGCTGTTACTTCTTCGTGAATCGGCGAAGCGAAATGCTTGACTCGTCAACTATCGACAAGTAACGTATGCGCCGCCAATGGATACCCCCGCCGTCGCCCTCATGCGCACCTCGGACCTCATCCGGCGTGCCGTGGCCGTCGTCATCGACGCGCAGGGCATCACGCTCCAGCAGTACAACGTCCTGCGCATCCTGCGCGGGGCGGGGGCGGACGGCCTGCCGACGCTGGAGATCGCGGAGCGGATGATCGAGCAGACGCCCGGGATCACCCGTCTGCTGGACCGGCTCGAAGCGAAGAAGCTCGTCCGCCGGGAGCGCTGTCCGACGGACCGCCGCCAGGTGACGTGCCGGATCTCGGGCGACGGTCTGAAGCTGCTGGCCGGTCTGGACGGGCCGGTGGCGGAGGCGGAGCGGGTCGCGTTGTCGGGTCTCACGCCGCATCAGCTCGAGCAGCTCATCGCGCTGCTCGACCGCACACGAAACAGCTTGCACGCCGCCCTCGCGCGGCGCGTGGAAATCACACAGGAGGCATCATGAAATTCATCCGCAACATCCTTCTCGCATCGCTCGTGGCCCTGCCGGTTCTGGCGCAGGAAACGTGGACCGTGGACAAGAGCCACTCGACCGCGAACTTCAAGATCCGTCACTTCACGGCGAACGTGGTCGGCGCGTTCAACGACTTCGACGGGACCATCACCCTCGACCGCGCCAACCCCGCGAAGTCGAGCGTGGAGTTCACCATCCAGGCGGCGAGCATCGACACGAACAGCGAGAACCGCGACAAGCACCTGCGCAGCGCGGACTTCTTCGAGACCGAGAAGTTCCCGACCATCACCTTCAAGAGCACGGCCGTGGCGCCGAAGGGCAAGGACGCGTTCGACGTGACCGGCGACCTGACCATGCACGGCGTGACCAAGCGCGTGACGCTGCCGGTGACGTTCGGCGGCTTCATGAAGACCCAGCGCGGCGAGAAGGCCGGTTTCGAGATCGAGACCACGCTGAACCGCAAGGACTACGGCATCACCTGGAACCGCGCGCTCGACGAGGGCGGCTTCATGCTCAGCGACGACGTCAAGGTGACGATCAACCTCGAGATGAACAAGAAGATGCCGGAGCCCGCGGCGGCGCCGGCGGCGACGAAGTAAGAGCTCGCATCGTGGATTACGACATCGCGGTCGTCGGCGCCGGAGCCGCCGGTCTGACGGCCGCGATGTTCGCGAAGCGCACCGCGCCGGACGCGCGCGTGGTCGCCCTCGACGGCGCCCCGAAGATCGGCGCGAAGATCCTCATCTCCGGCGGCGGACGCTGCAACGTCACCCATCACGCCGTCGCCGCCGGCGACTTCAACGGCAACCGCAACGCCATCGCCCGCGTCCTGCGCACGTTCACGGTCGACCAGACCGTGGCCTGGCTCGCGGAGCTCGGCGTGATGCTCAAGCGCGAGGAGACGGGGAAGCTGTTCCCCACCACCGACCGCGCGAAGACGGTCGTCGACGCGCTGTTGCGCGGCTGCGAGGGCGTGGAGATCCGGACGGGGGCGCGGGTGCTGACCTGTCATCCCGAGCGTAGCGAGGGACCTGGGCGGGCGGGGCACGACGAACGCTCCGATGCTCGGGACGCGCGCCCCGCCCACCCAGGTCCCTCGCTCACGCTCGGGATGACAGGGGGCGCGATCGCCGCGAAGCGAGTCATCCTCGCTACCGGTGGCCGCAGCGTCCCGAAAACCGGCAGCGACGGCCACGGCTACACCCTCGCCCGCCACCTCGGCCACACCATCACCGACACCTTCCCCGCGCTCGTTCCTCTCGTGCTCGAGGAAAACCATTGGATGACTGCGCTCAGCGGCACGTCGGCCGAGGTGGAGCTGTCGGTGCGGTCGGAGACGGGGAAAGTGCTCACGCGTCATCGCGGCTCGATGCTCTTCACCCACTTCGGCGTCAGCGGCCCCGTCGTGCTCGACGTGTCGCGCCATTGGGTCGAGTCCAAGGGCACGCTGGTGGTGAACTTCCTGCCCGACGAGACCTTCGAGTCGCTCGACCTCGCATTGCGCGCCAATCCGCGGGCGTATCTGCGGGGGAAATTGCCGCAACGACTGCTGGACCGCTTCGAGGTCGACGCAGCCCTCACGAAAGACGCCCGCCGCAAGATCGTCCGGGCCCTCACCGAGACCGTCCTCCCCGTCGTTCGCGACCGCGGCTTCGACTATGCCGAGGTCACGGCGGGGGGCGTGCCGCTGAGCGAGGTCGACCTTTCCACGATGGCTTCCCGGAAATGTGACGGCCTCTACCTCTGCGGCGAGATCCTGGACGTCGACGGCCGCATCGGCGGCTTCAACTTCCAGTGGGCGTGGGCCAGCGGGCGTCTCGCCGGGATTCACGCTGCGCGCTCATTGCATAGTTGAGTGTCGATGAGCTCCGACCGGGCTCTGCCCTGGTATGTCTTCGCTGTGTTCGTGGTCCTGACCCTGCTCGCGACTTCGTACGTGTGGCAGACCACCCGCGACGCCGACCGCGCCCGCTTCAACAATGCCGTGCAGACCACGAGCGACGCGATCACTGCGCGCCTCGACACCTACGTCAACGTCCTCACCGCCACCCGCGGCCTGGTTGCCTCGGACCCCACGCTGAAGCGGCATGACATCCGCGGCTACATCCGCAGCCACGACATCCAGCGCCGCTATCCCGGTATCCAGGGCATCGGCCTCTCCCTGCGCGTTCCGGTGGAGGACGTACCGCAGCTCGAAGCCGAGCTACGGCGCGAAGGCTTCCAGGAGTTCCGCGCCTGGCCTGCCGATCCGCGGCCGGAGGTGCACGCCGTCGTGCTGCTCGAGCCGATGGACGAGCGCAACCGCAAGGCGCTGGGCTTCGACATGTTCACGGACCCCATCCGCCGCGAGGCCATGGCCCGCGCCCGCGACACCGGCCAGTCCGCCGCCTCCGGCGCCGTGACGCTCGTCCAGGAGATCGACACGCGCAAGCAGCCGGGCTTCCTGATCTACACGCCCGTGTATTCCACCGGCCTCACCCCCGAGACCGTGGCCGAGCGCCGCGCAACGCTCATCGGGTTCGTCTACGCGCCTTTCCGCGCGTACGACCTCCTGCGCGGCATCTTCGGCTCGCAGGCGCGGCCGGAGGTCGGGTTCGAGATCAGCGATGACGGCCGCGTGCTGTTCCGCACCGAGGAACTGCCGCAGCGGCCGCGGTTCACGCAGAGGAGAACGCTCTCGTTCGCTGGCCGGACGTGGGACCTGCGCTTCATGTCCCGCCGCGAGGGCCGCGGCGCCGCATTCACGTTCGCGGCGGCCACCCTCATCGGCGGACTGGCCATCGCCACGCTGCTCTTCTCGCTCCTGCGCGTGCAGCTCCGCGCCCGCGCCGAAGCCGAGCGCACCGCCGAGCGCCTCCGGACCTCGGAAGCCGCACTGCAGCGCGCGAACCGCGCCAAGGACGAGTTCCTGGCCACGCTGTCGCACGAGCTGCGCACGCCGATGACGTCGATCATGGGGTGGGCGCAGATGATGAGCGAGGGGGATCTCGATGAGGAGACGATCCGCATCGGCATCGACGCGATCAACAAGGGCTCGAAGGCGCAGGCGCAGCTCATCGACGATCTGCTGGACGTCTCGCGCATCACCGCCGGAAAGATGCGCATCGACACGGGACCGATGGACCTTGCGCCGGTGATCGCGGCGGCGGCGGAGACGGTGCGCGCCGCGGCCGACGCGAAAGGCGTGCGGGTCTCGGTGGACCTGGACGACGGCGTCCGGGTGAACGGCGACGGCCATCGCCTGCAGCAGGTTGTCTGGAACCTGCTCTCGAACGCGGTGAAGTTCACGCCGGAGGAGGGGGCGGTGTTCGTAGCGCTGCGGGCGGACGAGCGCGACGCGGTGATCGAGGTGCGCGACACGGGCGAGGGGATCGAGCCCGCGTTCATGCCCCATCTGTTCGAGCGTTTCCGCCAGGCCGACAGCAGCGCCACCCGCTCCCATATGGGCCTCGGGCTGGGCTTGGCGATCGTGCGTCACCTCGTGGAGCTGCACGGCGGGACGATCGCCGCGGAGAGCCGCGGTCCGGGCAAGGGCGCGACGTTCCGCGTGCGATTGCCGCTGCTGCGGGAGGAGCGGACGGCGGAGGGCGAGGCGGCGCCGGCCGTGCCGGACCCGGACGCGCTGCGGGGGCTGCGCGTGCTGGTCGTGGACGACGAGGACGAGGTGCGGAAGTACGTGTCCACGGTGTTCCGCTCCAGCGGCGTGGAGGTGCAGACCGCGTCGTCGGCGCGGGAGGGGTTGAAGCTCCTCGAGGACTGGAGGGCGGACGTGGTGCTGACGGACCTGGCCATGCCGCGGGCGGACGGATTCGACCTGCTGCACTGGATCCGCGAGTCTCCGTTCGAGCACGTGCGTACCCTTCCGGTGGTCGCGCTCACCGCGTTCGCGATGAGCGAGGACCGGGAGCGTGTCAGTGACGCCGGATTTCAGGGATTTCTCGCGAAGCCGGTGGAGCCCGCGCAATTGCGCATGGCTGTGGCTCGCGTGGCGTCGCGGATGACTACCGCGAGCTAGGGACGTCTTCGTACGGCTCGTCGGGGTAGATGTCGCTGTCGGGACCGCCCTCGACCTTCTCGGTCTTGCGCTGCGCCTTCTTCTCCGCCTTGGCGGCCGCCTTTTCGCGCTTCTGCTGCTCGCGCTGACGCTTGACGAAAGTATTCTGCGATCTTGCCAATCTTCACCTCCGGGATGTGAACAGCCGCCCGCATCATGTCACACGCGCGCGTTCTTACAGCGCCTTTCGAGCGTTCCTACAGGCCATTGCGGGTCGTTCCTTGACCAGTCAACGATTTACCGCGTACCTTCGCGATCCATGGTCAGCCGCCTCCAGCGCGAATTGAAGCAGAACCGTCCGTTCGGGGCGCCGACCCAGGAAGCTGCGGTGGCGCTGATGCGCACGGCGGACCTCATGCGCCGCGCGCTGGCGGCGGTGGTCGAGCCGCTGGACATCACCATCCAGCAGTACAACGTCCTGCGCATCCTGCGGCCGGCCGGGGAGCGCGGTCTGCCGACGCTGGAGATCGCGGAGCGGATGATCGAGCAGGCGCCCGGCATCACCCGCCTGATCGACCGTCTGGAAGCGAAGGAGCTCGTCGCGCGCGAGCGTTGCGCGACGGACCGGCGGCAGGTGTTCTGCCGCATCACGGCCGGCGGCCTGGCGCTGCTCGCGCGCCTCGACGCGCCGGTGCAGGAGGCGGAGAAGGAAGCGCTCCGCGACCTGACCGATCCCCAGCTCTCACGGCTGCTGTCGCTCCTCGACCGGGCCCGCGTCGGCTTTCACACGGAAATCGCACAGGAGATCTCATGAACGTCATCCGCAGAGTCGTGGTCTTCGGCATCCTCGCCGTCCTCGCCGTCCCCCTGTTCGCCCAGACGCCCGCCGCCGCGACGGAGGTGTTCGTGATCGACAAGGCGCACTCGTCGGCGTCGTTCAAGATCCGGCACCTGATGTCGAACGTCACAGGCTACTTCCGCGACTTCGACGCCGTGCTGCAGATCAACCGCGCGGAGCCCGCGCGCTCTTCGGTCGAGTTCACGATCAAGGCCGCGAGCATCGACACCCGCGACGCCGACCGCGACGAGCACCTCCGCAGCCCCGACTTCTTCGAGGCCACGAAGTACCCGCTGATCTCGTTCAAGAGCACGTCCGTCGCGCCGAAGTCGGCCAACCTCTTCGAGGTCACGGGCGACCTGACCATGCATGGCGTCACCAAGCGCGTCACCCTGCCCGTCACCTTCCTCGGCTGGGGCCGCGACCCCCGCGGCAACGAGAAGGGCGGCTTCGAGATCGAGACGACCCTCGACCGCAAGGACTACAACATCACCTGGAACCGCGTGCTCGACGAAGGCGGCGTCCTCCTCGGCGACGACGTGAAGGTGACGATCGAGCTCGAGGTGGGGAAGAAGGAGCGGCAGTAGGGTAGCGCGGAGCGCCGGCTTCCAGCCGGCCGCTCCGCCGGCATCCTGCCGGCACGTTCTCGGGAGGAGCCTGCCGCCTGGAAGGCGGCGGAGCGGCCGGCTGGAAGCCGGCGCTCCGCGCCTGTTCCGGCTCTAGGGAGCCGTGGGGAGGGGCCAGACGAAGGCGCCGCGGCCGCGGGTCCAGACGGAGAGCGTCGTGGCGCCGCGGTCGATCTGCATGTCCCAGATCATCACCGCCGGGAGGCCGCTCGTGAAACGCTGCCATACCGGCGGGCTCGCGGTGATGTCGTCGGTGTAGTACAGGCCCATGTCGGTGCCGGCGAAGACCTGCGCGGGGATGTTGGGATTGGCGATGACCGAGTCGACCGGGATGTCGGGAAGGTTGCCGGTCTTGTCGGTCCAGGTGAACGACGCGCAGTTCGCGGTGCAGACGACGCGGAAGAGGTGGCCGGGCGTGGACGGCGTGTTGGCGTTGAAGCCGCCCACCGCCGCGTAGCCGATCGGCGATGTCGTGGTCGTCGGGTCGAGCGCGATGCCGAGCACCGGGCGGTTCGGCAGCACGGTGTTGCTGCCGGTGACGTTGACCCACGTCGCCTGCGCGGCCGTACCCGTGCCGAGGTTGAAGCCGATCTGCACGTTGCCGTCGTTGGTGCCGGCGATGGCCACGGTGTGGGTCTTGGGCGAGTACTTCACCTGGTTGATGAAGGAGCGGTTGCCGAGCGTCTGCTTGGTGAGGTTCTGCGTCGTGGGGTTGTTGGTGACGTACCACGTGACGGTGCCGCTGCTGTTGGCGGCGTTGCCGGTGATCGTTTCCCACACGCGCGTGGTGCCGGCGATGAGACGTCCGCAGCCGCCGTTCGACGCGGCGGCCGGGCAGTCCGTGCCGCCCGCGATGCCGCCGTGGAACAGGTCGAAGGGGAGAATGAACGACTGCGTGTCGCTCCCCCAGCCGCCCTTCTTGCTCGTCCAGGTCGCGCCGCCGGCCGTGCAGTTGCTGATGCAGCGGCTCAATCCGCCGCTGTTGTTGCCCTGCCAGAAGCGCAGACTCGTGCCCGTGCCGACGGGATCGATCCGGGAGTAGAAGCCGTCGCCGCCGAGGCCCATCTGCCACTGGACCGGCCCGGTGGGGCTGCCGCTGAACGTGACCGAGCTCGGCCCGTTGTCCTGCGCGCCGCCGCTCGCTTGCGGGCTCGCGGCGTTCGCGAAGTTGCCGCTGATGTCGCCCGAATAGAACTCGATCGTGTTCAGGCCCGTGGCCGCGTTGAACCACGTCGGGTCGACGGTCGAGGTCACGGTGTTCGCGTTGGTCGTGCCGTGCATGCCGCCGTCGTTGCCGAGCATCAGGATGCTGGACGATCCGGGCACGAACGCGAGCGCGTGCTGGTCCACGTGCACCGGACCCGCGCTGCCGCTGTAGCTGTAGCCGCAGGTCAGGTTGTTGAACGTCGTGCCCGTGCGCGTGGCGAACCAGACGTCATAGGTGCTGACGAAGACGCGGTCGGGGTTGTTGGGGTCGACGGCCACGGCCTGGTCGTACCAGTTCTGCGCGTAATCGCCGCTGCCATTGGCGGCTCCCGAGCCGCACCGCTTCAGGGAGAATCCCGACGAGCCGCCCATGAAGCTCCACGTGCTGCCGCCGTTGTTCGTGGCCCACACCCCGAGCTGGCAGCCGTTCGCATTGCCGCAGCCGCTGTTGTTGTTGGGCGTGATCGACTGGACCTGGGCGTAGATGACGTTCGGGTTGCTCGGGGCGACGGCCATGTCGATGCGGCCGAGCTGGTTGCCCGACGTCGAGCTGACGTACGCGGTGCCGCTGCCCGCGTTCATGTTCGCGTTCGCGGCGTAGGCGCTGGTCGCCGTGCTCTGGTAACGGAAGCCGTTCGCGTTCGTGGCGATCGAGGTGAAGGCCGGGCAGCCGCTGGCGGGCATCGTGGCGGAGTAGATGCCGTTCGCGCCGTTCTGGTTCAGGTTGTACTGCACGGTGGTGGCGTAGCCGCGCACGCCGACCGCGGCCAGCACGCGGGTGACGCCGCTGCCCATGTTCGACAGCTCCAGCCCGGTGATGTCCTGCCGCATGGTGGTGAAGGTGTTGGTCAGGCAGGGGCCCGTCCAGTTGGCGCCGCCGTCGTAGGAGAAGTAGAGGCCCGTCTTCGTGCCCGCGACGACGCGGTTGCTGTTGTTCGGGTCCACGCGCACCTTGCCCACCGCGTTGTACTGCGGGAACTGGCCGGCCGGCTCGGGAAGCGCGGGGCCGAAGACGTCGGGCGCGAGCACGGTCCACGTCGCGCCGGCGTCGGTGGACTTGAGGATCCCCTGGCTGCCCATGGAGAAGGAGCCGTAGTTCAGATCCCCCGTGCCGGCGTAGACGGTGTTGTGGTCGTTCGGGTCGAGGGTCACGGTGTCGATGCTGGTCGTGGAGATGAGCGGGTCGTCGGTGACGACGGTCCAGGTGGTGGACGCGCTGCAGCAGTTGGTGGTTTTCCACACGCCGCCGCCGACGGTCGCGGCGTACGCCACGATGCTGCCGTTGGTCGTGGTGGTGGGGTCGATGACGATGTTATTCACGCGCCCCTGCGTGGTGGTGTAGTTGTAGCAGCCGGAGCAGCCGGTCATGCGCTCCGGCCGCGGGCCGAGGGAGGTGAAGGCGGTGTCGTCGAGGGCGAGGGCGCCGATGGGACGGGCGGCGTCGGCGGCGGGTGCGCGGAAGCCTCTCTTCTTGCCCTTCGGCGTTCCGCGCGGGACCTTCTTGTCCTCGTTCGCCGCCTTGCGCACCCAGCCGGGATTGAACTTGCCGGTGGGGAAGGTCAGTCGGTCGTGCCAGTAGCCTTCGAGCTGGAGGAGGCGCTCGCCGTCGGTCTCGGCCTTGCCTTCGCTGAACTGCGCCTGTGCGGACGCGCTGGAGATGGTGCCGTTTGCGACAGCGAGGAAGTGGCCGCGCCCGGAATCCGCGACGGCGATGCGCACCGGCGCTTTGGCCATCGACTCGGCCCGGACGCTGGCCGGTGCTTGTTCCTCGTCGGGCATGGTGGCCGTGAGGGTGAACGCGCCGTCGCTGTCCGCCGTGGTGCGCAGCGTCGTCGTCCCGCCGCCCTCGGCGGTGATCACGATCGTCACCGGCTCGCCCGGCGCCCACCCCTCGCCGCGCAAGGCGACGACCTCACCGGGCGCGTAGATCGGTTTGTCGGTGGTGATGACCGGATTGGTTCTGGCCGCGACGGCCGGCACGAGCAAAAGGACGACCAGACCCGCGAGAAGCAGGGACCCACACTTCATGGCGCACCATCCTTTCGGGTTCAGGGAAAGTGGAAGGATATCCGGCGCGCGGCCTGGCAGGCAATCGATCGTTCGGGAGAGATGTCAAAAACAATGGGGGGAGTGCGGAGGCAATCGGACGCCTCCAATCGCCTCCCCACTCCATATAGGGACACGTGTGATGAACAGCTACTCGGCGAGCTCCGCCAGTTTCCGCAGTCGGAACCGTGGGTTGCCCGCAAAGGCCTGCTGCAGCCAGCCCAGGTGCCCCGCTCCGTAGATGACGAGGATGCGCTCGTTCGGAGAGTCCACGAGTTGGACGATGTTCGTGTAGATCCGCAGGTTGCGGCGGATCCAGTCGGCGAGGAGGTCCGCGCCGGCCCAGTCCCACGGCTCGCCGATCTCCGCCTGCCGGTAGTAGAACCCGACGTCACGCGCGACGCTGGCGTCGGAGTTCATCTGCAGGAGGGTCTCCAGCACCGTGTGCGACGCGAGGTAGGCGTTGTTCGCCTTGACCATGTCGCCGATCTCGGCCATCAACGCGTCGAGCTCCTTGTCCCGCCCGGTCGCCTTCGCGTATTTGATGAGCCGCGGGAAGGGAAACTCTCCGTCCGCGTCGACGGCGTGGACGGTGTCGTGGCCGAGCTCCTTCGCCAGGCGGAAGCCGAGCTGCTCGATCTCGTTCCGCGTGAGCTCGTGCTTGCCCGCCAGGTAGTCCGTGTAGTCCTTCCGGATCCGCTCGTCGCCGGCTTGCCGTTCGACGGCGATTTTCGACGGACGGAAGCGCTTCAGCACCTCGGCGACCTGCACGATCTCCGCCTGGCGCTTCGGCGCGAGCACGTCGTCCGCCTGCGTATTGAAGATGTCCCGGCCCGGGTTGTTCATGTGGTACACGCCGAGGATCAGCACTTCGACACGCGCCGGCGCCGCCTGCTGCGCGTGACCGGCAAGCGTGACGCACGCGGCGAGTATGAGCGCGACCCAGTTTGTGCATCGCATCATTCGAGTTCCCCCAGTTGCCAGTTGATCCGCAAAGGTACGTGTAAGGTTGGGCGCGTTGGATGTTTAGATGGGTGGCCCGTCGCCTCTGCTATCTGACCACACCGCCAGTACCTCGATGACGCCCTCGGATTCGAGTACGCGATAGTAGAGCGAATGCGCGATCCGCGACAGGTGAATGCGACGAACGTCAGGCAGGTCGACGTCCAGAGCAGGAGGCCCGATGCGAGGTTGATTCAGGATCAGGCGAAATGCCCGCGTGAGCTCGTCCCGCACGGCGGTGGGTGCCGCGCTGCGGTTCTTGCGCCACCAGCTGTTCAGTTTTCGGACCTGCCGGCGAGCAACTTCTCCGACTTCGATCCGAAAGAGAGTCGTCACTCGTCGCTCTGCAGCTCGCGTAGAAGTTGATCCGCGCTGATCTTCTCGCCGCGGTCGCATCCGGCGATTGCTTCGAGCAGGACGGCTTTGAGCTCGGCGTCGACCTCGAAGCCAACCTCGTGATCGTCCGCGATCAGGGTGACGTCGGCGCCCTCGGGAAGGTCGCCTTCATAGATGATCTGCCCGCCTACGACCTTCCCTGACGCGACTCGCATGCCGCTAGTTTAGCTGGTGGTCGGGACGTCCAAGGCTGCAAAAAAACGAGGGCCCCGAAGGGCCCTCGCGGTCGACAGCAGAAATTCAGGTTAGTTCCACTGCGCGGCGCAGGACTGGATGGCGCCCTTCTGGTCGCCGGTGAGCTGCCCGGCCTTCATCAGGTCGTTGAGCAGCTTGCCCACGCTGGACACGAACTGGCCGTGATTCTTGGCCGAGGCGTGCAGGGCGTTGATCTGGTCGGCGAGCGTGCAGCCGCCGGCGAACGCGATGTTCGGGGCGCCGCTGTCGCAGCCGTTGAGGACCACCGTGGCCGAGGCGTCGCCGGTCGCGCACTGGTCGGCGTCGTCGGCATAGCCGTCACCGTCGTTGTCCGACATGACGAACAGCACCACGCCGTCGTGATCGCTGGCGGGGTTGGCCTCGAAAGGCTTGTCCGCGTTCGCGTGCGCGAAGTTGAGGCCGCGCACCCACGCGTTCATCGCCGCGGACGTGATCGAGTGATCGAGCACCTGGGCCACGCCGTCCTGGATGTACGAGTAGCGCTCGGCCGCCGGCGAGAGGTGCACCTGATTGGTCAGGTTGGCCGTGCTCGTGAGGACGCCCAGCGCGTTCCCGTAGCCGTCGTCGAACTGGAAGGCGTTGAAGTCGCCCGTGACCACCAGACGCGTGCCGGCCGGCAGCGCGTTGATGTAGCCCGCGAGGTTCTCCGCCTGCGCCTGACGCTTCGCCTGCACGCGCGCCGTCTGGACGTCGATCAGCGAGCGCTGGTGCACCGCGATCACCGCGATCGGGAACGGCGCGCCGTTGCCGACGTACGAGCCCTGGAGCAGCAGCGGCGGACGGTCGTTGAGGAGCGACGGGCCGTTCTGCGGATCGTTCCACAGATCGTCCGCGCCGAGCTGTTCGACGGAGTCGACCGAGACCGTGTCGCGCACGAGGAAGCCGACGTCGATGCCGCCGACGTCATTGCCCTCGAGCAGGTACGGCACGTAGTTCAGCCCCGCCTGGTCGAAGTTGATCTTCGCGGCGAGGTCGCCCAGCGCCGTGATGTTCTCCACCTCCGACACCGCGAGCACGTCCGGAGCACCGAGGCCGTTGCGGATCAGGTCCGACATCTTCGCCAGACGCGCCGCGTAGACCGCCGGCGTTGGGACGTCGTCGCTGATGGCCGGATCGTTCACCGTATCGAACAGGCGGAAGAGGTTCTGCGCGCCGACCGTGAACTCGCTCGCGTTGCGAGCGCGCACCGGACGCGGATACGTCGGGTTCGTGTACTGGAGCGCCGTCGACCAGATGCTGTAGTCGCCGAAGTCGAACGCCAGCGGACCTTCCGCAAGCTGGATCGACGCGCCGCCGACGATCGACGGAGCGGCGCCGCCGAGGCCCGTCGGGTCGACGTCGAGGATCTCCGGATAGGAGTCGCCGCCGAGGCCCGGCGTGCGGAACGGACGCGAAGACGCGGCCACGATCATCGTCTCGCTGAACTGGTCCGTGCCGTCAATGGCCGTGCCGTTCGTGACGCGCACCAGCATGCCCTCGAGCGGCTCGAAGTTCGAGTAGCCGGCCGGGAGCGCGAAGGTCGCCGGAACCGGCTGATTCGACGCGTCGACCGTGACCACGAGATCCGCATTCGTGTACTCGGTGAAGTTGAAGAACTCGGTGACCGTGCCCTTCACGTCCACCTGCTGGCCGACCTGCACGGTCGGGGTGGTGCTGGTGAAGACGTAGATGCCGTTCGACGTCGAGGTGCTGGCGTCGGCGCGGTAGTCCGGCGTCTGGATGAAGAAGCCCTGGTTGCCGACCGCGGTGACGATGTTGTCCCGCGTCTCGACGACCTGTCCGGCGAACGGCGAGGCGTTGCCGCTGCCCTGGATCTCGAAGATCTCGCGGACGGTGACCGGCGGCGGCGGAATGACGATGCCGTGCTGGCCGAGGTCGGTGAACGTGTTGTTGGCGAAGCCGTCCCACTCGATCGAGGGATCGAACGGATCGGCACCGTTCGGATCGCCAGCCGTGATCGAAGCCTTGCGGCGGATGGTGTTGTCGGCCATCGAGACGAGGCCGGAGCCCCACTCGGTGCCCGGATCGAAGCCGATCTGGCCGACGACGTCGACGACCGTCATCGTCGGCGTGTAGACGAGCGCAACCGCGTCGTCACCGTTGAACCATCCCGCGCCGTTGAACTGATTGGCCTGGAGGGCGATCGCCGGATCGGCGGACGCGTGCGCGAGCACGTAGACGTCACCGGCCGCGACCGTTCCGGCGAGCGTGATCGTCAGGCCTGCGTTCGCCGAGCCGTTGAAGTACATCCGGATCTGGTAGTTCGAGATGTTCAGCGGCGCACCGGTGCCGTTGTAGATCTCGACGGCCTTGTTGTTCGAGGAGCCTTCGATGTACTCGGAAATGAAGACCCCGCTCTGGCCGAAGGCGGACACAGAGAGCAGAGCTACCGCAACAAACAGAAGAATTCGACGCACGTAGTTCTCCTAACGGATCAAAACAGGTTGGGCGGACGGGTGGGATTCTACCTTCAACGAAACACCACCCGTCCGTAAAAATTCTGTGAAGCGGCGTGCGCGGCGGCTACTTCACCACGCTCAGAGCTTTCTCCGCCGCATGCAGCAGCGCGCTCGCACCCACCGGCGCGCCGGTCGCGTTTTTCATCCATTGATCCGGCGGCAACGATCCGTACGTCGACATCCGCTCGAACTCCGCGCCGAGGTTGCCCGCCTTCTCCATCTGCTCCTCGATCTGCTGGGCGATGAGGTGCCCGATCGGGTAGTTCGGCAGATACAGGAAGTTGTTCACCATGTGCGCGTAGACGCCGAGGAGGACGACGTCCTTCTTCCCGAACACGGGCGCGTAGTAACGGTTCCAGATGTCCTTCGAGATCTGCACGGTTGCGGTCTTCAGCTCCTCCGGCGTCGCGTTCGGATGGTCGTACATCCAGTGCCACATCGCCGTGTCTACCAGGGCCACGCCCGAGATCTCGTACGTGCCCCAGAAATCGCCCAGCGTCTGCAGAGCCTGCGACTCCGCGGTGGGCGCCCCGAGGCCGAGGAGCTCCAGATCCTTGGCCTGGAAGACGAACGCCAGCGCCTCGGTGAACGCCGTGTTCGGCACGCCGCTCAGCATGTAGTGGTCAATGTGCTTGAGCGAGAAGACCTGCTCCACGTTGTGGCCCATCTCGTGGACCGCGATGTTGTAGCCCTTGTAGTCCATCCCCTCCTTGCCGACGCGGGTGCGCAGGCGGGGGTTGTCGCCGCGGCGTCCCGCGCCGAGGGCGTGGCCGGAGCCGCGCGCGGGATCGACTTCGATGTTGGCCGCGAGGTACTCGGCTCGCTCTTTCGTGAAGCCGAGCTTCACCAGGAGGTTGGCCATGTCTTTCTTGTACGCCTCGGCCGTCGGATAGCGCTTGCGGGTGATGGCGTCGAGCTCGGCCTCGGTGTACGCGCCGCGCGCGCGGAAGCCGTTGTACCAGATGTCGAACGGCTCGAGCTTACGGCCGAGGCGCTTCTCGATCAGTTTCGCGACCCGCGGGACCAGCGGCGAGGTGAGGACATCCTTGAGCATGGCGTCGACGCGCGACTCCAGCATCTGGCGCCCTTCCTCGAAGCTGCGCCGGATGTGCGTCGGCGCGGTGGGGGAGTAGGGATCGACGAGCTTCGACGC
Organism: Thermoanaerobaculia bacterium; assembly: GCA_036375075.1. GTDB lineage: Bacteria > Acidobacteriota > Thermoanaerobaculia > Gp7-AA8 > Gp7-AA8 > QHVT01. Next base: position 29,194 of record DASUSN010000105.1, read on the forward strand.
CTGGAACGTGCCGAGGATCTTCGCGTAGCGCGTGTCGGGCTCGCGCTTGTTCGTGATCGTCGCCGGCGCCGGGCGGCCTTCGCCCTCCTCGGCGTCGTCGACCGCGGCGGCCTTCACTTCGTTCGTGTACGGATTCCAGTCGACGTTCGGGTTGTCGACGACGACCTCGGGGATGGTCTGGTCGACGATGCGCTCCATGACGCGCTGGATCATGCGCTGCCTGCGCAGCGCCTTGTCCGCGTCCAGGCCGGCCTTCGGATCGAGGCTGTAATTGGCCTTGATCTCGTCGCGCAGGTTCCAGTGCTCGAGCAGGCGCATCTTCGCGGGGAAGAGGCGGTTGCCTTTCTCGTCGAGGAGGTGATGCATCCAGATGTTGTACGTGGCGACGTACTGCGATGCCTCGGCCCCAGCCTTGCCGACGGCGAGGTTCACCTCGGACGGGATGCGCTTGGAGAAGTACAGCCCGAGCGAGGCCTCGGCCCACTGGCGGCGCGACCACTTCTCGCCTTCGGTCAGCCGCTCTTCGAGCGTGGTGATCGGGAAGTTCAGCAGGACGATGAAGGCGATCTTGTTCCGGAAGAAGTCGTCGTTGATGTGTGCACCGGGCGCGTAGCCGGCCAGGAGCTCGTCGAACGGATAGACGGGTCCGAGGTCCAGGTCCGACTGCCACTGCAGGTCGCGGCCGATCTCGGTCATGTGGCCGTTGATCGACTCGAAGACGAACTGCATGCGGTTGAACAGAGCGTCGAGGGTGGTTGGATCGCCGGCGAAGTGGGTGCGGACGAGGTCTTCGAAGGCGGCGGCGTCGCCGTCCTCGGCGCGCCAGAAGGCGGCCACCTGTTTCATCCCGCGCTGCAGGCGGGCGCGCTGGGTTTCTCCGTATTTGGGGACGAGCTCGGATTCGAGCTTCTGCATGGATGCGTTCATGTTCGTGGGCTGCTGAGCGAGCGTCGGCGCGGTGAGAGCCGCGGCGACGGCGACAGCCGCGAGGATTCGGGACACGGCATCTCCTTTCGGAGCGGATTCTAAATGCAGGGCGTTGCTTCAGCCCGCCTCAGGGCTTCTTCTTCGTCCGATGCGTGGCCTGCGCCGTCCACGGGTCCTCGGGCCAGGGATGGCGCGGGTAGCGCGCGCGGAGCTCCTTGCGCACCTCCTGATAGGCGCCGTTCCAGAACGAGCGCAGGTCGCGCGTGACCTGCACGGGGCGCCCGGCCGGGGAGAGCAGGGCGAACGTCACCGGCGTTTTCTTCGGGCCGATCTTCGGCGTGTCGGCGAGGCCGAAGAGCTCCTGCAGCTTCACGGATGCGTGGACCGAGCCGTCGTCGCGATACTCGAGCTGCGCGGTCCGGCCACTGGGAAGGTCGATGCGCTCGGGCGCGAGCTGGTCGACGCGCCTGGCGTCGCCGGCAAAGGCGATGCGTCGCTGCAGCTCGGGCGGGAGCTGTTTCTTCGGCGTCAGGCGCTCGATTTCCGCGGGGTCGGGCTCGACGTTGAACTCCTTGAGCAGGATCGCGTCGTACCAGACGCGCTTCGTCGCGCGGACCTTGCCGTCGCGGAGAGTGTGCACGACGTCGTCGTGCGTCGGCGTCAGCCACTCCTTCTCGACGACGCTGGCGATGCGCACGAGTGCCTCCTGGCCGCCGGTGACGTCGAGCGCGACGAGGAAGTCGCCGCTGTGCATCCCGCTCTCTTTCGCGAGCACGGCCCCGGTGCCGCTCGACAGCAGCAGTCGCAACGAGCCGGGCTCGCGGCGCATGGCCACGCGGTCGGGATAGCCCGCGAGCAGCGCGCGCCGGACGTCGCCTTTGCCTTTCGCATAGCGCATCAGCTCGCGCGCGGCGAAGTCGAGCCGCGGCGAGTCCGCGAGCGCGAGGGCGTCGCCGCTGCCGATGTTCCGCACGTCCTCGGACAGCAACGCGCAGACGCGCACGGCGTTCTCGCCGCCGTCGAGGAGCACGCGCGCGAGCCGCGGGTGCAGCGGGATCGCGCGCAGCCGGTCGCCGACGTCTGTCATCCTGAGCCGCATAGACGGCGAAGGACCCCCTGCATTGAGCGCGTCGCGTGCATCCGGAGGGGTTCCTTCGCCGTCTACGCGGCTCAGGATGACAGCCCCGAGTCTCCGCAGCAGCTCGATGGCGGCGTCGATGCGGTAGTCGGGCGGGCGCTCGTACCACTCGAACGTGCGCGCGTCGCCGCCCCACGCGGCGATGTCGAGCACCGGCGAGGCCAGGTCGACGCGCCGCACCTCCGGCTCGCGGTGGGGACGGAGGATCGCCCGCTCGTCCCACAGCCGCGTCGCGCGTCCCGGTCCCGTACGGCCCGCGCGGCCGGCGCGCTGGTCGGCGGAATCGAGCGAGATCTGCTCGAGGACGAGGTGGTCGACCGCGGTCTCGGGATCGAAGCGCAGGACCTTCTGCAGGCCGGAGTCGATGACGTCGCTCACGCCTTCGACGGTGAGCGAGGTCTCGGCGACGTTGGTCGCGAGGATGATCTTCCGCTCGCGGGATGGCGCGAGCGCGCGCTCCTGCGCGTCCACGTCCAGCGAGCCGTGGAGCGGCAGGGCGCCCGGAATCGCGCGGCGGACGTCCTCGATCTCCCGCACGCCCGGCAGGAAGCAGAGGATGTGTCCCTTGCCATCACGCGCGACGTCGCGGATGGCCTGCGCCATGGGCACGTCCGGCGCGTAGCGGACGTCGATCGGATGGCGCCGCGCGGCGATCTCGACGACCGTGGCGCCGCCGAGGAACCGCGCGACCGGGGCGGGGTCCATCGTGGCGGACATGACCACCACCGCCAGATCGTCGCGCGAGTCCGCCGCCTGCTTCACCAGCGCCAGGGCGAGGTCGGCGTGGATGCTCCGCTCGTGGAACTCGTCGAGGATCACCACCCGGAAATCGCTGAGCAGCGGATCGGACTGCAGGCGCGCGGTGAGGATCCCCTCCGTCGCCACCAGCAGCCGCGTGCGAGCGGAGAAGCGCCGCTCGAAACGGATCTGCCACCCGATCTCCTCGCCCAGCGTCCAGCGCCGCTCCTCGGCGATGCGCCGTGCCAGGGCCCGCGCCGCCACGCGCCGCGGCTGCAGCAGGATCGTGGGCCCGAGCTCCGCCAGCGCGGGCGGGATGCGCGTGGTCTTGCCGGCACCGGGCGGCGCGAGGATCACCGCGCGCCTCTCCGCGCGCACCAGCGAGACGATCGAGCCGACGTGCTCGTCGACCGGGAGCGGCGGCAGCACGGTCAGTCCAGGCCCGCCGCGGCGCGCCACTCGAGGAGGAGTTTCTTGAACCGCTCCGCGCGATCCGCGGTGGGATCGATGCGGCCGTTCGGCATCAGGTACGCCAGCTCGTCCGGACGGTTCGCGCGCGCCCACTCCTGCAGCTCTTTCATGCGGCTCTTCGACTCTCCCGGCAGCGACTGCACGAGGGCGTCGGTGATGCGGCCGTTCGCGTCGAAGCGCCAGGTCATGCGGTACGGCTTCGGCGTCCAGTCGAGCAGGCGGTAGAAGTCGTTGATCTCGTGCACCGTCGCGCTGACGGTGTCGCCCTCTTCCTTCCAGTCCGTGAGCGTGGCCGTCGAGTGGAAAAACTCGTCCCAGTGCGCGTAGCGGCCGCTGCGGCCGGCCGTCAGCGGCTCGCCCTCGCCCTTGCGCTCCTCGTAGAACATCCGCGCGCCGGGCGCCAGGAAGGCCTGCTCGGCCGCGACGTCGCCGCGCTCGTGCGCCGCGCGGTACGCACGCACGCGCTCGACGTTCGACATCGCCGTGGCGCAGGCGATGGCGAGCAGAAGCAGCAGGGGTGTCGATCTTGCAGTCACCTCTCCATTATGGCGACTCCCAGAAACGACGACGACATCGACTACAACGCGGAAGGCGCGACGCCCCCGCGCGAGAAAGACGACCCCACTAACGCCGGCTACGACGAAGCCGCACACACCGGCCCGGGCCGCTACGGCGTGCACGAAGGCCAGGGCGGCGTCTTCGGCACCACCGGCGGCGGCACGTACGGCGGCGGCCTGCACGAAGTCGAGCGGCCGGTGATCGAGGGCACGGAAAAGGGCGAGGACGAAGCGCCCTAGTTCGTTGGCGTCTTTGCGTATTTGGAGTGCGGAGGCAATCAATCGCCTCCGCACTCCAAAGAGCACGAACCTCGATTTCATCGCGGCGCTCCCGCGAATGTCATCCCGAGCGTCGAGCGAGGGACCTGGGCGGGCGGGGCGCGAACCCCATGCCTCCCGCCCCGCCCACCCAGGTCCCTCGCTACGCTTCCAAGAAACTCGTTGTTCGCGAGCCACAAGCTGCTTGCAATCAACATCTTGCGATCTGCTATGAGTCCGACATACTCAAGCAGGTTTTCTTTCTCTCAGGCGCGGCGCAGCGTGCCCGTCACCTGCTCGGGATGACATCGTTGCTGCCGCGAATCTCTTGCAGCACCCCCTCCCACCCCCTTGACAACCCTGTCCTCTAGACCTATTGTACTAGTCGTCTATGACAAGCACACAACACCTCTTCCGTCTGGACTCCTCGACGGGCGTGCCGTTCTACCGGCAGATCATCGATCAGGTGCTCCTCGCCGTCGGGGACGGCCGTCTCAAGCCGGGGACGCAGTTGCCCACGGTTCGTCAGCTCGCGGTGGACCTCTCGGTGAACCTGAACACCGTTGCCAAGGCCTATCGCGAGATGGAGATCCGCGGGATCGTGCAGACGCAGCAGGGCACGGGGACGTTCATCGCCGCGCGCACCGGTGCGAAGACGCGCGAGAAGCGAAAAGCGCTGCAGGACCTGGTGGACCGGCTATTGGCCAATGCAGAAGCGCTGGGCGTCCCGATGGAGGACGTCGTCGAAGCGCTCGTCGAACGGGTCGAAAAGGCCCGAGGGAGGGAAGCATGATCATTCCGATTTCGTCGGTGGTGAAGAAACAGTCGGTGGAGAGCGGGGACGATGAGATCCGCGGCGGTGCGCGGCGCTACGTCAACGGCGTGAGCTTCACCGCGTTCGCGGCGTTGCTGTCCGTCGCGGGCATCCTGTTCGTGAGGCGGATGCCCGCCGCGGCGCTCGTTCCCGTCGGCCTCGCGCTGCTGGCACTGTTCGGGATCAAGATCGCCAACCAGTGGGAGAAGGCCATCGTGCTGCGCTTCGGCAAGTTCCAGGCGCTCCGCGGGCCGGGCATCTTCTTCGTCATCCCGATCGTCGACGAGGTCTCCCACCTCATCGACCAGCGCGTGCGCGTCACCGACGTCACCGCCGAATCCACGCTCACGCGCGACACCGTGCCGGTGGACGTCGACGCCATCGTCTTCTGGACGGTGTGGGACGCGCAGAAGTCCGTGCTCGAGGTCTCGGACTACTTCGCCGCGATCGCGCTGTCCGCGCAGACCGCGCTCCGCGAAGCCATCGGCCACGCCGAGCTGGCGAAGATGATCACCGAGCGCGAGCACATCGGCGCGCAACTGCGGAAGATCCTCGACGAGAAGACGAGCGCCTGGGGCATCACCGTGCACTCGGTGGAGATCCGCGACGTGAAGATCCCGCAGGGCCTCGAAGACGCGATGAGCCGCCAGGCCCAGGCCGAGCGCGAGCGCCAGGCCCGCATCATCCTCGGCACCGCCGAGACCGAGATCGCCTCGCGCTTCGTCGCCGCGGCCGCCGAATACGAGCACCGCCCCGTCGCGCTGCATCTGCGCGCCATGAACATGCTCTACGAGGCGCTCAAGGAGAGGGGCTCGATGGTGATCGTACCGTCGAGCGCCGTCGAGACCATGGGTCTCGGCGGGTTGTCCGGATTGACATCGCTCGCCGCGTCGAAGCCTCAAGCGGAGTGATCATGCGAACGATCCTCGTCATCGCACTGGCCGTCCTGATCGTGCTGGCCGGCACGGCTTACTGGTATTCCCACCGCCAGATGGTGGTGGAGCGTCCGAACGTCGGGGGGCCGCCTCCGGCCGCAGGGCCGCCTGCGGCCCCGTACCGGCCCGAGAATCTCGTGGGTCGTGCGGCGCCGGGTTTCCGCGCGTCCGATCAGAACGGCCGCGTCACCGGAACGGACGCGTTCCGGGGACGCGTCGCCGTCGTCAACGTCTGGGCCAGCTGGTGCCCGCCATGCGTCGAAGAACTGCCGCGCTTCGAGTCCGAGGTGTGGGGCCGTTTCGGGACCCGCGTGGCGGTGATCGCCGTGGCGGCAGGAGAGTCGGCGGAGAAGGTTCAGGAGTTCAACCGGAAGGCAAACCTCACCTTCTCGCTGGTCGAGGACCCGAAGCAGCGGATCGCCCGCCGCTTCGGCGGTCGCGGCCCGATCCCGCGAACCTACGTCATCAACCGGTCCGGCACGATCGTTTACCAGACGATCGGCTACAGCGAAGACAATTTTCGCGAGATCGTCGCAGCCGTCGAACAGGCGGTCGCCGGGCCGTAGCTCAGCCGATCGAGTCCAGGATCTCCTCGAGCGTCGAGCGCCGGCACGTGTACATCGGCGTGTCCCGCACCGTGAACTTCGACGACTCGGTCTCGCGCAGCTCCTGCACGAGATCGAGGAACTCGTCGGCGGTGTCGGATTCGAAGGCCACCACGAAGTCCTGATCGTCCAGGCCGAACGAGTAGGTCGTGTTGATCTTCACGCGCGGGTACTTGTGGCCGATGGCGATGTGCTCGTTCATGATCCGCTGGCGCTCGGACATGGGGAGCAGGTACCAGTCGCGGGTCTTCACGAACGGGTAGACGAACAGGAACGGGCGTTTGCCGGGCACGATGCGCAGGCGGCGCCCTTCCTGCCCTTCGTGCACGTGCTCCTCGACGTACTGCGAGTGCTTGGTCATGGCCAGGAACGACTGCGGCACGTCGAGGTAGCGGCCGAGGACGGACTTGTTGATGTCCGCGGCCATGCGCTGGAAGGGCTCGATGTCGAAGCCGATGCGCCAGAGCATGAAGTCCACGCCCGCCTTCAATCCGACCGTGGAGTAGGGAAGCACGATCATCGGGCTGGTGTACTTCGCGATGACGTCCGCGAGCTCGCGTTTCGCCGCCTCCTTCGCCCCCGCATCGAGCGAACGGAAGGCGCGATCGACGCGGAAAAACATGAAGTTGACGAACTGCCGCTGCATCGCGTTCTCGGCCTTCGGTGCAGTCTTCGGATCGGGAGCGGTGGTCGTGGTCATAAGGCCGGTGATTTTAGCGGTTGCGAGTTGCGAGTTGCGAGTTAGGATGCGGCCGTGGCTCCGCGCGCTCCCGTACCGCATGCCGCGCCGCCGCAGGCGCGCTCGTATCAGCAGCTCCTGACCAAGCTGCTGCGCCACGGCGCCTATCCGCAGCTCCGCAAGATCATCGACAAAACGCTGCCCGCGGACATCTCGCCCGTCCTGCCGCTGCTGCTGGAGGAAGACCGCAAGCGCATCCTCTCGCTGCTCATCGAGGCGGGCAAAGCCGCGCGCGCGTTGTGGGAGCTCGACGAGAGCGACCTCAACGAGATCCTCGACGACCTCGACGACGCCACGCTCGCGTCCATCTGCAGCAGCTCCGCGCCCGACGACGCCGCCGACCTCCTCGACTTTCTCGACGAGGAGCGCCGGGCCCGCATCCTGGAGATCCTCGGCGCCACGCAGGGCGCGAAGCTCGAGTCGCTCATGGAAGGCGAGGAAGAGACCGCCGGGTCTCTCATGAACACCGAGTTCCTCGCCCTGGACGAGGACCTCACCGTGGCCCAGGCCATCGAGGCCATCCGCCAGTACCCGCGCAAGGAGTCGTTCTTCTACGTCTACTGCGTCGACGCCGACCAGCGCCTCGTCGGCGTGCTCTCGCTGCGCAGCCTGATCCTCGCCAACGCCGCCGTGCAGCTCAAGGACATCATGGTCCAGAGCGTCGTGCGGACGCAGGTCGATTCCAGCCCGGAAGAAGTGGCGCAGCTCGTGTCGAAGTACGACCTCCTGTCCATCCCGGTCGTGGACATGCAGAACGTCCTCGTGGGCGTGGTCACGGTCGACGACGTGCTCGACGTGATCCAGGAGCAGGCCGAGGAAGACCTGCTGCACCTGGCCGGCGTCGCGGCGAGCGAGCGCGTGACGACGCCCGCGCGTGAAACGTGGCGCACGCGCTTCCCGTGGCTGGCGGTGAACCTGGTGACGGCGTTCATCGCCTCGTCCGTCGTGCGATTCTTCGAGCCGACCATCCAGAAGTGGACCGCCCTCGCCGCGTTCATGCCCATCGTCGCCGGCATGGGCGGCAATGCCGGGACGCAGACGCTGACGGTGTTCGTGCGCGCGCTGGCCATCGGCGAGGTGGACTGGAGCACCGGACTGCGCCCGATCTGGAAGGAGACGCTGGTCGGCATGCTGAACGGCATCCTCATCGGCTCGATCACCGCGATCATCGTCGGCTTCTGGACCGATCAGTGGGTGCTCGCCGGGATCCTGCTCGTGGCGATGTGCGGCAATCTCGTGATCGCCGGCATCGCGGGTGGGGTGGTGCCGCTGCTCCTGGAGCGTCTCGGGTTCGACCCCGCGGTGGCGTCGTCCATTTTCGTGACGACGTTTACGGACACCGGGGGGTTCTTTTTGTTTCTCGGGCTGGCGACGCTGGCGATGAGGTTTGTGTAGGACGAATAGGACGAATAGGACCTATAGGACGAATAGGACGTCCTATCCGTCCTATCCGTCCTATAACACTCAACGAATCGCGCGAACCTTCCGCGCGCTTCGTCCCTCCACCGTCACCACCACCCGCGGCACGTGCCCCACCTCAACCCCACCCACCAGCGGGTACGCCGCCGCCCAGCTCGAGCCCCAGCGGGTGAGGCTGACCTGGCGGTCCTCGTAGACCATCGGGCTCGGGTCGAGGATTCGCGGCGCGCCCAGGACCTCCGTCAGCGGCGCCACGTACAGCGCGTCGTCCTTCCACGCCACCACCAACTGCGTTCCCGTCCACGCGATCTCCGCGCCGAAGCCGTGCGTCAGCGCGCGGCTGTCCTCCGCCGTGCCATCTGCGGCGATGCGCGCGGCGCGCACCTGCTGCGTCTGCGCGTTCGCCGTGCTCGTCCAGGTCAGGAACCACGCGCTGCCGTTGGACGCGAGCGAGGGCTCGGCGACATTGCGCGTCCAGCCGAACGACACCAGCGTCCGCGGCTCGGTGTCCGCGAACTGCAATTCCGGCGTCATGCGCCGCGCGAGGATCCCGGTGCGATACAGGATGTCCCAGTCGAGATAGACGTCGGTCCAGGCGAGAAGGAAATGCGTCCCGTTGAACGAGATCACCGGGTCTTCCAGGAGCCCCCCGGCCTCCACCACCGCCACCGGCGGGTCATAGGTCCCGCCCGCGTAAATGCGCGTCGCGCGCAGTGGCTGCCCCTCATCGGTCCAGACCAGCACCAGCGAGCCGCCACCCGAGGCGAGCGCGACATGGCCCATCCAGCGGGCGACCGGGATGCGGATCGTTTCCGGCAGCAACCCGCCCGCGGGCGAGATGAAGCGCACCACCACCTCCCACTGCTGGTCGCTCACGGGCTGGCCGAACGCGACCGCGTAGCGTCCCCCGTGGTACGCCGCGGCCGGGGGATGCGACAACACGCCTTCGCTGAGCCGGATCCCCGGCCCGTCGAGCGGCCGGCCGTCGGACGTGACGCGCGCCGCATAAATGCCGTCGAGCTGTTTCCACGCCGCCAGCGCCTCGGTCTCCCCGGCGACGAACGACGGTGCCCGCTGCGGCGCCGCGCTGCGCGTGAGCACGCGCCGCTCGCTTCTGGGCGCGAGCGTGTCCGCCGACGCCAGACGCGTGTACATGCGGATGGGCGAGTTGTCCTGGGACGAATACGTCAGCCACGCGATCAATACGTCGTCGCCGCGTTGCACGGCCGAGGCGCCGGCGATCGCCTCCCGCCCGTCCGGGGTGCCCTGCAGCACGCGCCGCGACATGCCGGGACGTCCCTGCTCGTCGTACGTCGCCACCTGCACCCAGCGCGGGATCTCCGCGCCCGACAGCTCCACGACCTCCTCGTCGATGACCGCCGCCGCGCCGCGCAGCGTGAAGAAGCGGCCCGGCGGCCGGTTCTCCGGCGTACCCGCCACCGCGAGGTCCGCGCTCACGAACCACGACTCCCACGGGCGGTTCGCGACGAACGTCTCGCCATTCGGCCGCAGCGACGCTTCCGCGCCGGTGCCGCCGATCTTCCGCGCCTGCGCGTCGATGCGCACACCGCGGTCGTCGAAGCGCACCGCGTGCAGCGCGAACCCTTCGAGCTCCTGCGCGGGCGTGAACACCGAACGGTTCCACGCGACCGCGAACCCGGAGCCGTTCGCCGCCACGGACGGCTCGAGATAGTCCGCGCGCGTCTCATCGAGCAGGACGTCGTTCAGCAGCGTGCCGTCCATCGCCAGCACGGCCGCATGGACTCGCGCGCGGACGTCCCAGGAAGGATGGTCGCCCGCGTAGGCGATCACGATGCGCTGCCCGTTCGTGGCGGCCTCGATCGGCTCCTGCAGGTCGACGAGCGCATTCGGGACCACCGTTCGGATCGCGCCGACGCTTCCATCCTCGGCCACCGCCCGCACGGCCAGGTCCGCTCCGTAGGGAAAGAAGACCAGATAGCTCGCGCCGTTCCAGATCACCGCCGCGGACGACGGCATCGGCGCGAGGACGATCCCGGTCGGGTCGAGCACCGAACCGTCCGGGGCTACCCGCGCCGCGAGCAGCACCGTGGCGCCGCTGCGGGCGTCGGTCCACGTCGCCAGATAGCCCTCGCGTCCCGCGGTGAGCTCCGGGACGCTGCGCGTCTCGGGCGGCTCGCCCAGCGGGGCGGTCGAGACCGGGAAGGTGCCGGCGAACGCCGGAACGGCGAGCAGCAGCGCCGCAAACAGCGCCGCAATCGGGGAACGCGTCATCTCCGCACCACCCGTCCGCGCGAAGTGAAGTCCATCACCCGGAAGAAGCTCCGCTCCACGCCCGCGTGCTCGGGCCGGAACGACACTTTCGTATAGACGACCGCCGACTCGCCGTTGCCCGCGGGCGCGATGGCCGGCTTGCTGCGCGCCGCGTCCCGGGTGACCGGCACGCGCTGCGTGACTGCAAGCGATCCCGATCCCGGAACCGCGGCCAGGATCAGCGGACGCGCGAGATCCTCCCGCATGCCTTCCATCCACGTCACGGCGTAGCGCAGGCCGTCCCACGCCGCGGCCGGCACGGAGCCCTCGCCGATTTTCACCGGTGCGGTGCCCTGCACTGCGCCGTTGTGGAGCACGCGGCGGGCGAGGACCTCCATATCGTAGAGGCTCGTGACCACCAGCCAGTCCGTCCCGTTCGAAGCGACGGAGGGCGGAGCAAAGTCGCCGAGCTCGTCCTCCGTCGGCCCGCCCGCGGCGAGGAGCAGCGGCGCGGGATCGAGGAGCGTGAGCCCCGGAGTCACGCGCGCCGCGTAGACTTTGATCGAGCTCGTGAGCGGCGGATCCGCTCGCGGATGGACGTACTCCTCGGTCCACGCGACGAGCAGTTCCGAGCCGTTCCAGGCCATGGCGGGATGGCCGGCGGACATCCCGGACGGCGACACGGGGAGCGGCGCGGGATCGGGAGTGTGCGTGGCGCGGGGGATGCGCACGACGTGCACGCCGCCGTCCGCGTACGCGAGGTAGGTCGCCTCGGGCGACGCCGCGACGGCGATGTCCGGCCATCCCTGCGCCGGCACGTGGACCTCGGCGACCGTGGCGCCGTTCGCGGGCGCGACGAACCGGACGCCGACGAAGTTGTTGTCGCGCCAGGCGACGACGTAGTTCGTGCCGTCGAAGGCGACCCGCGCAACCGCATAGAAGAACGTGGAGAGGCGGATGCCGCGTCCGTCGAGCGAGCGGCCGCCGCCGTCGATCCGCGTTGCGTACACGCCGTCATCCTCGGCCCAGGCCACCAGATAGGGCGCGTCGGCCCGCCCGCTCGCGGCGATGACCGGATCGCTATGCGCGTTGCCGCTCCACGACAGCAGCATCGGTGCGCCGGCCGGGGCCGTGGTGTTGCCGGGATAACGCTGCGCGTAGATCTGCTGGCCCACCTGCGGCGGTCCGTCCGCCGCGCGCACGATGAGCACGTCCGAGCCGTTCGTGGCCGCGGAAATGCGCTGCCAGTAGGTGTACTGCAGGAGCGGGCCGCGGTTGCGCACCGGACCCTGCGGATTGCCGTCGCCATCGAGCGCGAGGGTCACGATCTCGTCCAGACCCGGGGTGTTCTGCCGCGCGACGGTGACTTCGTAGCGGCTCCCCAGCCACAGCACCTGGGCGTCTTCGGTCCCTCCGCGCGTGGTCATGAGCAGGCGCTCCCCGCCCACCGGGGCGAGGTTCTGCTCGAACGTGCGGCTCTGCAGGAGGAACTGCTGCCATTCCTCGTTCTTCTCGTAGACGATCGTGTAGCGCGAGCCGTCGGTGCCGACGGCGGGACGCTCGCCCGGTCCGACGGTCACCGGCTGGCCGCTGATGTCACCGGACGCGGTGAGCGCCACCGCGCGGACGACGTCGCCGTCGATGCTGAAGCCGTGGTTCGAGCCCCACGCTACGACGAAGCCCGACGTCCCCGCGGCGATGGCCGGCTCGCGGATGTGATCCGAAGGGAGGGTCTGGTGCTGCGTCAGGTTGCCCTGCTGGTCGAGCACCACGATGTGCAGGTCGTCGAGCGGATAGACGATCACGCTCACCGTGCCGTTGGAGGCGAGGTAACGGCCGGCGCGCGTGACGGCGTTCTCCACGATGACGCGCGGCGGCATGACCACCGTGCCGTCCGGCGCGATCCGCGCCGCATAGAGGTCCGTGCCGGCATGAGGAAGCGCGGATCCCGTCCAGACCACCAGATACGCGCCGCCGTCCCACACGACCTGCGGCTCCAGCACCCAGCCCAGGGTCGTGGCGATGCGGAGGCCGAGGGGGTCGAGGATCTGCCCTTCGCGCGTGATGCGCGTGCCCACGACCGAGCCGGCGCCATAGCCCGCACGGTCGTCCGTCCACACCGCGAAGAAGTCCTCGCCGTCGCTGGCGACCGCGGGCGAAAACCGCAGGTCTGCCGCCGGGGAGGGCGTCGTGCCGCCCACCAGATACTCGGGCGACGACGCGAACGCGGAGACCGCGAAAAGAAGCAGAGCGACGATTGCCGAACGAATCATTCAGGACCACCTTCCACGGGCTGTCCCCGCGACCCACCAAATGTTATTCATATGATGCAATCGCATAATTAGGCCCCTGCGTCACGTTGTCAAGCCATCTTTGGCCGGGAGCCGGTGAAAAGTTCGCGTAAAGAAAAGACGATTCTCCACGCCGTCACCGTTCGTTGACGGCCCGGCGCGAGAGCAACGCCGGAGCGTTTGTCAAGAGGGGACGCGAGGCGTTTACGGATGAGGTGGTTTTTCGGCTATGTCCCGCAGGGTGAGTGAGTTACGGGAGTTGCATAGCGTTGTGTGCAAGCCGCTCGAAAGCCGCCATTTTTTGCGGCTTGCCGCGATTTTCACAACGAATTCCGCAGCGTTTTCCACAATTTCTGTGTAAAGGACGCGTGACCTTCCGGATGAATCACGGTTCATCCCGGTCCGGCGCCTCCGCGGGCGGTATCGCAGCCGGCTGCAAGTTGCGTGCGAGCCGAAAACAGCCCTTATCATTGCTCCGGGAGCCGAATGCACCTCGAAATCCGAGCGGAGGACCTCACACCCGGCGGTGTGTTGCGCACGCAGCACGTCCGATCGCTTGTGGAAGTCCTCGTCAATCGGGGAGGGCTTGCTCTCATCCCGAGCGACACCTGCTACTCCCTCGCGGCACGGCCGCTCGGCCCGGCCGTGGCGGAGAAGATCAACACCATCCTCGCTCGGGAACCGATCCCGATCTCGCTCGCTTTCGACAGCACCACCCTCGTCGACCAGTGGGTCCAGCTCACCGTCGACTCCGCACGTTTGCTCGAGCACCTCACCCCGGGACCGCTGACGGTCGTCTGCCGGATCCGCGAGGACCTGAAGCACCCGGAGATCGTCGATCGCGTGCTGGCGGCAAAGGACCGGACCATCGGGGTGCGCATCCCGGACAGTCATATCGAACGGCAGCTGGTGACCGCCTGTCACCATCCACTGACGACCGTCGCCGTGCGTACGCAGGACCGCGAAAACCGGGTGGTGACCGACTTCGCAGAAGCGCGGCGGATCGTGGAGCAGGGGATCAAAAGACTCGAAAGGCCGGTGCTTCTTGCCATCGTCGAGGGCCGGAACGAGTTTTCCCCCGCGAATTCGACCGTCGTACGCGTCCCTGGGAAGGTGTACGGAAAACGGTATGACATCATTCGAGAAGGTGCACTCCCGACGGCGGTTCTCGACGAAATGCTCGAGCGTCCTTCGAAGTGGGAAGGAGGCCGGCGGTGAGCGCTGAAGAGCTCGAGTACCTCAAGGACCTGGGGGAGCGGATCGTCGACGACGTTCGCGCCTCGACGGACCAGAAGCGGGAGGCCCGGCGTCTGCTGAAGGCGATGGACGGGGCGAAACCCGGCACCGTCGCCCGCGCCGAGAAAGAGCTGACCGCGCTCTGGGAGCTCGTCGAGGGATACCCGTCCACCACCCCCACGCACGACGCGCTGCGCTGGTCCATCCTGACCTCGCCGCTTTCCGAGACGCAGTTGCGCTGGGAGCGCCGGGCCATGTGGCAGTTCGTGCTCGGCGCGGCGATGATCCCGATCCTGCTCGGCACGGTCGTCTACCTCGCGATCCGCATGCCTCGCGAGACGTTCACGCTGATCCTGCTGTCGGAGTTCGTCGTCCTGGCGTTCGCGTACTCGTACGTCGTGCTGCGCGTGCACCAGCAGGCATCCGTCGCCGCCGAGCGCATGGCCGAGAAGCGGGCCGGCCTGACGTTCCTGCGCATCGTGCTGGAGGAGTACGGGACGCACCGGCATTTCGAATCGCTCCTGGTCCAGGGTACGCAGATGTTCCTCGGCCATCACGCGCCGAGCACGGTCGTGCTGGGTCCGGAGGACATGGCGGCGATGACCCAGATCCTGTTGAAGAAGGCGAAACCGGCGGCGGGGAAGGGAACGACGAGTGAGTGATGCAGTGACCGTTCGCGCCGAGGAGGCGGATGCCTCCCGCGTCGCCGGATGGCTGGCGGAAGGCGCCCTCGTGATCGTGCCGACGGAGACCGTCTACGGACTGGCCATCCGTCCCGGGATTCCCGCGGCCGCGCAGCGCGTCTTCGAGCTCAAGGCGCGGCCCAGGGACTTCAATCTGCCCGTCGTCATCGGCGCTGTCGAGCAACTCGCCGGCCTCGGCGTCGACTTCAACGACCTCGCGCGCCGCCTGGCCGCCCGGTTCTGGCCCGGTCCGTTGACGCTGGTCATGGGCTTCCGGGACGACGTCCCGCGACCCTACTGGCTGGATGGCCGGATCGAGGTGGCGATCCGTTTCCCCGACCTGCAGCTCCTGCGGGAGGTCGCGGTCCAGGCGGGTCCGCTGCTGCTCACGAGCGCGAACGCGCACGGTACCGGCGCCAAGAGCGTCGCCCGCGAGGCCGCCGAGTCGCTCCTCGGAGCGGTCGACTATGTGATCGACGGCGGTACGCTGTCTCCGACGCCCTCCACGATCATCAACGTCCGTCTTTCGCCCGCCGTCATCGAGCGCGCCGGCGCCGTCACCGATGCCGACCTGCAGGAATTCATCGGGTCGGGTGACGTTGTTTCCACACAGTCGTGAGAGCCATTCTTGGAATCGAGACTTCCTGCGATGAGACGGCTGCGGCGGTCGTGACCGAGGACCTCCGCGTCCTGGCGAACGTCGTCTCCAGCCAGATCGAGGTGCATGCCCGCTACGGTGGCGTCGTGCCGGAGATCGCCAGCCGCGTCCACGTGTCCGAGATCGTCCCGGTGATCGCCAAGGCGATGACCGACGCCGGCGTGACGGTCGACGACCTCGCCGCGATCGCCGTGACGCGCGGTCCGGGCCTGATCGGCTCGCTGCTCGTCGGAGTCTCCGCCGCCAAGGCGCTGGCCTTGAGCTGGAACAAGCCGCTCGTCGGCGTCAATCATCTCGAAGGACATCTGGCCTCGGCCCTGTTGGGACCGGTTGCCCCCGAGTATCCGTGCCTGATTCTGCTCGTGAGCGGCGGCCATACCCTGATCGCCAAAGCCTCCGCGCCCGGGCAGTACAAGATCCTGGGATCGACCCGCGACGACTCCGCCGGTGAGGCGTACGACAAGCTGGCGCGGGTCATGGGGCTCGGCTATCCGGGCGGGCCGGTCATCGACAAGCTCGCGAAGGAGGGGCGCGACGTTCTGGAGTTCCCGCGTCCGCTGCTGCGCAATGGCCTCGATTTCTCGTTCTCGGGGTTGAAGACGTCGGTGATCAACTACGTCCGCAGCCATCCCGGCTACGAGATCAAGGACGTCGCCGCGTCGTTCGCCGCCGCGGTGATGGATGTGCTGCTCACGAAGTTGATGGCCGCCGTCACGGAGACGAACATCAAGACCGTGGCGGTTGTGGGCGGCGTCGCGGCGAGCCCTGTTTTGCGGCAGCGTCTCGGCGTGCTCAGCGAGGAGCGCGGGATCAAGGTCCTGCTGCCGCCCCTCGCCTACGCCACCGACAACGCCGCAATGATCGCCGCCGCGGCCTGGCCGCAGTTCAACGCCCGCGGCGGGGATGCCCTCGATTTCAACGCCGAGCCGCGCTGGCGCCTCCCCCAGTCCGCGTAAGCAACCGCGCCGGCCACAACGCCTGTCATCCCGAGCGTCGAGCGCACTCCAACGACACTCCCAGCTACTCTTTTTTCGAGTGCACGTACGGGCGGCGGAGGTACTGGATCTGGAGGTCCGCAGCGGAAACGTACTCCTCCCGTTGCGCTTTCGCCGTCGCGAGCTCGACCAGCGACGCCGCGCTCGGGAACTGCACCCCACCACCCGCAACCTCCACGCGGCTCATGCCGGCGAACAGCTCCGCGTAGCGGATCGCACCGTCCCCCACGAGCAGAACCTCTCCGCCGATCTGCCCCACCGCCGACACCAGGTCCGCGGGTGAGCTGAGCGCCGGAGGGGTCAACTGCCGCACGACGCCCCGTTCGGCGAGGAACGAAGCCCAGTACACCTCGTCGCTCAGCGCGTCGATCACCGGCACGATGGTTCGCGCCGACAAACGCGCCGAGGCGGCGAGGATCTCCAGGCTGGACACCGCGACCGTCGGAATCCCGTGTGCGAACGCGATGGCCTTCGCGGTCGCCACACCCACCCGCAACCCCGTGAACAACCCCGGCCCCACATCGACCGCAACTGCCGTCAAAGACTTCAACTCGACCCGCGACACCCGGCACACGAACTCGATTGCCGGGACCAGCATCTCCCCGTGGCGTCCGTTGTTGACCAGGTGAAACACGGCCCGAAGCCCATCCGGGCCGCCGATCGCGACGCCCGCCTGGGGCGTGGCAGTATCCAACGCAAGCAAGAGCATGTCAGGGTCTCTTCCACGGCTGCGTCGCGGCTTGGAGCGCTTCTTCGCGCGTGCGCCACGAGGGTCCGGCGGGGTTGATGTCGATCAGCCGGACGTCCGGACCGAGCTCGATCTCGCCCAGGCCGAAGGTCACTTGAATATAGTCGAGAGGCAGATGCTCGAGGAACCGCTCGCCCCACTCGATGACCGTCACCGCGCGGTCGTGAATCAGCTCGGGGATCGCGAGGTCCATCATCTCGTCGGGCGACTCGAGACGGTAGAGGTCGAGGTGATGGAGCCGCAACGGTCCCTCGTACGTCTGCGCGAGGACGAACGTCGGACTCGTGACCGGCTCGGTGATCCCCAATGCCGCCGCGAGCCCCTGCGAGAACGCCGTTTTCCCTCCGCCGAGGTCGCCGGAGAGGATCATCAGGTCACCGGCGCGGAGCACGGGCGCGATCGCGGCGGCCAGGGCCCGGGTCTCTTCGACGGAGTTGGTGCGTACCGTCAGCATGCGGGGCGGAGTCTATCGCTGATGCGCGACTTCGAGCAGCTCGCGCGCGTGCGCCACGGCTGACGCGCTGATCTTCTCCCCGCCCAGCATCCGGGCGATCTCCTGCACCCGCTCCTCCTCGGAGTCCAGCCGGCGGATGCGCGCGCGGGTGTGGCCCTCCGCGTCTTCCTTCCAGACATAGAAGTGCGTGGTTCCGAAGCCTGCGATCTGCGGGAGGTGCGTCACGCAGACGACCTGATTGCGCGCGCTCAGCTCCTGCAGTTTCCTCCCCACCACCTCGGCCACGCGTCCGCCGATGCCGGCGTCGATCTCGTCGAAGACCAGCGTCGCCGCGGCCGCCCGTGTGGAGGCCTTGAACAGCGCCGCCGCGATGGCCAATTGGATGCGCGAGAGCTCGCCGCCCGAGGCGATGCGCTGCATGGCCTTCGGCTCCTCGCCGCGGTTCGGCGCGATCAGGATCTCCACGCGATCCATCCCATGCTCGCGCGCCGTCTCCTCACGCTCGACGGCTACCCGGACCGTGGTTCGCTCCATGGCCAGGTCGTTGAGCTCCTTCTGGATGGCCTGCTCGAACGCCCGCGCCGCCTTCTTGCGCGCCGTCGAGAGCTTGTCCGCGGTCTTGCGGTAGGTCGCCAGCCGGGTCGTCTCCGCGTGCTGCAGCTTCTCCAGGCTCGACTCGAAATCCACGAGGCGCTCGTATTCGTCCTGGATGCGGCCGAGGTGCTCGAGGACCGCTTCGATCGAGCCGCCGTACTTTTTCTCCAGGCGCTCGATCGTCACCAGCCGGTCCTCGATCTGCTCGAGCCGCGCGGGATCGTGGCGCGTGCTCTCGGACAGATCGCCCAGCGTGCGGCCGAGGTCCTGGACGCGGTAGAGCGCGTCCTGGAGGTCGTCGGCGATGCGGCGGATCTCGTCGATCTGCCGCGAGAGAGGCTGCAGCAGGTGCAGCGCGCGTCCGAGCTGGACGATCGCGGAGTTCTCGTCGTCGTCGAGGAGCTGATACGCGCCGGCCGTGGCCTCGATCATCTCCCGGGCGTGGCTGAGGACGGACTTGTCGGCGCGCAGCGTCTCCTTCTCCTCCGGATCGAGCTTCGCGGTGGAGATCTCGTCGAGCTGGTACTTGAGCAGATCGAGGCGCAGCGCGCGGTCGCGCTGGGCGTCGCTCATCTCCCGGAGCTGATCGGCCGCCACCTTCCACTCGCGGTAGGCCGTGCGCGTGTCGTCCGCGAGCCCCTCGTGGCCGCCGTATTCGTCGACCAGCTCGCGATAGCCCTGGCCCGCGACGCGGCTGTGCGACTCGTGCTGGCCGTGGATCTCCAGGACGGCGTCCATGGCCGAGCCGAGCTCGCGGACGCCGAGAGGCGAGCCGTTGACGAGCACGCGTCCGCGCCCGGTCGCGGCGATCTCCCGCCGCACGATGAGCTCGTCGTCCAGCTCGATGCCCAGCTCGTCGAACTGCGGCCGCAGTTTCTCCGGCAGATGGAAGACGGCCTCGGCCGTCATGCGGTCGCTGCCCGCCCGGATCATCTCCGTGGAGCCGCGGGCGCCGCGGAGGAACTCCAGCGAGTCGATCAGCAGCGATTTGCCGGCGCCCGTCTCGCCGGTGAGGACGTTCAATCCCGGCCCGGGCTCGATGGCGAGCTCTTCGACGATGGCCAGGTTGCGGACTTTCAAATAGGTGATCACGCGTGCGGAAAAAGTGTACCTCGGCATGCCCCTCGCTAAGTATCAGCCTCATGAAGAGAGCACCGGTAGTCCTGGCCGCGACCCTCGCCCTCGTGGCCGCCTGCTCGAAGCAGGAAGCAAAGCAGGCGAAAGAAGACGTGCAGAACACGGCGACGAACGTCGCCCAGAAGGTCGAGGATGCGATCGACGTCGCGGTCCCCCTCGGCGGCAAGGACGATCCCGCGGCGCGGGAGAAGGAGCGCTTCGACGAGAACTGGCGCGGCGTGTTCCAGAACACGAAGGTACAGACCGCCCCTCAGGGGCCGCAAGCGCCGGAGGTGCAGGTGACGTTCGCGGCGAACGGGAAGGAGTCGTTCGCGGCGTTCAAGACGCCGGAGGCGATCAACACCGCTCCGGTGGTCGTCCCTCTCAAGGGCGACGTCTCCGGCCCCTCGGTCCTGAAAACGCAGGTCTACCTCGACCGCAACGGCTTCTCCGTCGGCGCGCTGGACGGCCGCTGGGGACGTAACTCGGCCATCGCGCTGTGGTGGTACCAGCGCTCGCGCGGCATCAACGCCGCGGAGCCGGGCGCCCTCGACGAGCCGACGTTCCGCGCGCTCGCCGCGTCCGCCGGCGGCGTGCCCGCGCTGATCCAGCACACGCTCACGGCCGACGATCTGGAAGGACCGTTCGTCAGCGTTCCCGACGACATGTACGAGAAGGCGGAACTGGACTGCCTCTGCTACGAGTCGCTCAAGGAGAAGCTCGCGGAGCGCTTCCACACGTCGATGGATTTCCTCGATCAGCTCAACGAGGAAGTGCGTTTCTCCGACCTCAAGGCGGGCGACCGCATCTGGGTGCCGAACGTGCGTCCGGCGCTCGAGCAGGACCGCCGCGACATCGCGCGCGTGGTGGTGTCGATCCGCGGCAACACCTTCAACGCCTTCGACGCCAGCGGCAATCTGATCTTCCACGCCCCGACCACGCTCGGCTCGAAGTACGACCCCTCGCCGAACGAGACGGTGTCGGTGAAGAAGATCGTCCACGACCCGCACTTCCACTACCAGCCGAAGCTCTTCGCCGAGGTCCCGGACGACGAGCCGGAGGCGAACCTGAATCCCGGTCCGAACTCACCGGTCGGCGTGGTGTGGGTCGCGCTCAGCAAGCCGCACTTCGGCGTCCACGGCACGTCCGATCCCGACTCGATCGGCTACGCGTCGTCCCACGGCTGCGTGCGGCTGACGAACTGGGACGCGAAGGAAGTGGCCCACCGCATCGCGGAAGGCGTGCAGATCGAGTTCCTCGACACGCGGGAGGCCGCGACGCAGACCGCGTCGCGGTGAAGTTGGCGAGTCGTCGAGTCTTCGAGTCGTCGAGGAGCGCCTCGTCGGCTTGACGGCTCGACGCCTCGTCGACTCGTCGACTCGTCTCACGCCACCGCGTCGCGCAGAAAGCCGGTAGTGATCCCGGGGTCCTTGACGTTGCCCAGCATCGTCAGCGACAGGGACTCCGGATCCACCACTGTCTGCGCGGCGCGCTGCAGGTCCTCCAGCGTCACCGCGTCGATGTGCTCGATGATCTCGTCGGGACCGTACTGCCGGCCGAAGTAATACTCCTGCCGCGCGATCCCCGACATGCGGCTCGTGGTCGACTCCAGCGACAGGAGGATCGAGCCCTTCAGGTGCAGCTTCGCCGACGCCAGCTCATCCGGCGTCGCGCCCTCGTTGCGGATCTTGCGCAGCTCCGCCAGCGTCGAGTCGAGCACGCGGCGCACGTTCTTCGGCGCGCACGCGGCATACACCGCCTGATAGCCGCCGTGCAGGTAGCCGTTGTGGTACGACGCGATCGCGTACACCAGCCCCTCCTGCTCGCGCACGCGCTGGAAGAGGCGGGAGGACATCCCGCCGCCGAGGACCGCGTTCAGCAGCGCCGCGGCATAGCGCTCGTCGCCCTGCTGCGGATACCCGCGCGAGCCGAGGCAGAGATGCACCTGCTCGAGCTCCTTCTTCTCCCGGATGATCACGTGCTGGCTCGGCGTCGGCGGACCCCACTCCCGCCGGAACGGCTCCCGGTCCATGACCGGGAACTTCGCCTCCAGGAAGGGCAGCAGGTCCTCCGGTTTCACGTTGCCCGACGCCGCGAAGATCACGTTGGACGGCTGGAAGGTCTCCTCGTAGTGCTCCACGATCTTCGCCCGCTGCAGGCTGCCGATCGTCTCCTCGGTCCCGAGAATCGGCCGGCCGAGCGGATGGTCGGGCCAGAACGCGGTGACGAAGATCTCGTGCACCAGGTCGTCCGGCGTGTCCTCGACCATCTTGATCTCTTCGAGGATCACCCCGCGCTCCATCTCCACGTCGTCTTCCGAGAAGCGCGGGGACGTGACGATCTCCGTGAGCAGGTCCAGCGCCGTCGGCACCTGCTCGTCGAGGACGTGCGCGTAGAAGGAGGTGTACTCCTTCCCCGTGAACGCGTCGACGTCGCCGCCGAGGATGTCGATGACCTTGGCGATCTCCGCGGTCGTCCGCTGCTTCGTGCCCTTGAACACCAGGTGCTCGAGGAAATGCGACGCACCCCCGTGCTCCTCCGACTCCACCGCGGAGCCCGTGCGGAGGTAATAGCCGAGCGCCACCGAGCGCACGTACGGCAGCGTCTCGATGATCACGGTCAGGCCGGAGGGGAGGATGGTCTTGAACAGCGGCGTTGCGGGGCGCTTCATGCGGGCGCGATTGTAGTCGGTTGACGCCCGCCGCGCCTCCGCGTACGCTGCCGGCACCGGCTCTCGTACGCCGACACGACCAACCCTCAACCGCCGCGCCTTCAGCAAGCGTGGATGTTTCTCACTCTGCTGGCGAGATGTATCGATGCGAGATCTGTAAAAGCGTCGTCCCTGCCAATACCCCCACCCACCGCCTCATTGCCGAGACTCGCCCCGCGACGTACCCTCATCGCCCTCAGGCGAACCGCCCCGTAAAAAAGAGAGATCGCAAGGTCAACCCGGATGACCCGGGTGGCCGCGGCACGGAGATCGTCCGCGAGCTGATCGTGTGTCCGCGCTGCGCCGGCAAGGACTGACTTCGTCTCCGCCGGGGGCCCTGGGCCCTCGGCGGTATTCTTTCCGAGGTGCGCGACGACCTGCGGCTCTACGACGAGGCGAACTTCACCTTGCGCGCGGAGGCCCTCGACACCCTCGACCTGCATGGCGCCGGCGACCCGCACGCCGAGCGCCTGCGGGCGCGTCTGGAGGAGATCGACGCGGCATTGCTCGCGGGCCTTCGCCGCGACATTCGCACGGGTGCATGCCGGGGCGCGGACCTGCTGCGCGCGATCCGGCGTTACGTGCCGCCACAGGAGATGTCCGAAGGCCGTTACGACCATCTGGACGCGTTTCTCAGCGGGCTGCTCCTCGATCGCCCGCTGCCCGACGCAACGCGGCCGCTCGAAGCCGGGATGGTGTTCTATCAGCGGACGCCGTCGCGGGTGGCGCTGGGCGTCATCGCCCAGCTCACCCCGGACGATGTCTTCTACGACATCGGCTCCGGCCTCGGCGAGGTCGTGATCCTGGCGAACCTCCTCCGCGGCACGACCGCGAAAGGCATCGAGCGCGAGCCCGCGTACTGCGATTACGCCCGCGCCTGCGCGTCGGACCTCAATGTCGATGCCGAGTTTCTGAACGTCGACGCGCGCGAGGCGGACTTTTCGGACGGGACGGCGTTCTTCCTCTACACGCCCTTCACCGGCCGCATCCTGGAGCAGGTGCTCGACCGCCTGCAGGCCGCGACGGCCGGCCGCACCGCGACGATCTTCACCTACGGCCCCTGCACCCCCGAGGTGGCGCAGCAAACGTGGCTGCGCCGAGTCGAGACGGCGCACGAGCTCGCGGCGTTTCACGGCCGCGTCCAAATGTAGGGCGCGGCTTCAGCCCGCCCCCCGGGCGGGGAGGGGGAAACGCCCCCCGCCCACGGGGGGGCGGGCTGAAGCCACGCCCTACATTCGAGACTTGCGGCATTGCGGAGCGCCGGCTTCCAGCCGGCCGCTACGCCGGCATCCTGCCGGCAATAGATCTCGCGAAGAACCATGCCGGCT
>DASUSN010000106.1:0-16079 GCA_036375075.1 Thermoanaerobaculia bacterium
TACGACTTATCGCTCGTAACGAGCGCTTGGCATCGGCAACCCTTCCTTTCGATTTACCTTCGTTTCGGGCCGTGGCCCATCGGTCATTCCTCGCTGCTTATTTTAGATCCTCTACGCCTACTCGAATCTGACAAAGTCGAACTAAGGGAGCTGCATCAGTGGATAACTGGAAATTATCATGTCAGATCTCGAATCACACCGCCGGCCCCTCCGCATTTTCATGGAGGGGCCGAACGGCTGGAGAGAGGCGGATCTCGGAGGACGCTCTCTTCCTGAGTTCTTTCGTGGCGATCTCGTACGGTACCAGTTCACCGGGCTGATTCCGCCACTGCCGAACCTGAATGTCGTGAACTTCGTCGACTCGATTCTGCAGGAAGTCGAGGCGGTGGATGTCGATTTCTCGGAGTGCGACTTCAAGGACTGCTCGATTCGCGACAGTGCGTTCAAGCGCTGCAAGTTCGACGGAAACTCGTTCTCGAGCAATCTCTTCTCCGACGTACTCATCGAGGATTCCACGTTTTACAACTCGGGCATCCATGGATGCGAGTTTCGGAACGTGGACTTCGTACGCTGTAATCTCACAAACCTGCTGATGAAATCGTCGAAGTTCGTGCAGTGCCGATTCGTCGACTGCACGACCAGCAACAAAGTGATGGAGATGTCACGCGCCGACGGCGTGACGTTCGAGCAGACGGACATTCAGATCGAGACGGTCACGAGTAATTTCGGGATTACAGCCTCTGACATCGTGGATGGGCACGTGCGTACCGCCAGGGCGCGCGAAGAGCACCGGCTTCTGCGCGCGTCCGACATCGGGAAGCTCGATTTTGGGGGGTTATCCGACCTCGAGCGGGTTCGACTCGCGTACTTCATCAATCCCGATTTTCGATACGGCTCAGAGGCCCTCGACAACGCGCTCGCGCTCACGAGCTGGAGGCGTGGCTTTACGAACCGCAGCAGCTTCGTGGAGACCTTCGAGTCATTCGCCGAGTTCGTCGTACAAATGTTCGACCATGACCAGGTGACGTTGCACGCGGTCCTGTTGCTGCACAATCTTACCGACTCATGGTCACGACAAGCCGAAATCTCACGCGATTCGCAGCGCCTTGCCATGGCGATTGGCGGTGCACATCTGGTGCTGTCGCGCATCGTAGAAGAGTTTCTAGACCTGCTCGAGCAACTGGTTGTCCGTTCCTCGGGCACCCTCCACCTGATCATGGACGGCCCCCTAGACCCTACGTATTACGCCGCGGAACTGCATGAATGGCTCGGCGAGGAGGTGCAGGTCACGGACGTCCGCCCCTACAACTCCGCGGAAGTCATCCTGACCGCGATTGGCGCTGTTGGAGCGGTAGCAGCGGCACTCAAACCGGTTATCGCAATGGTCCTGTCGACGCGAACGTCGTTTGAGTTGCGCAGGCTCAAAGCGGAGCTCGAAGTGCAAGCGAGCACCAACGCCAGCCCGGTCGAAACGAGCGCTGTCACTCCAGCGCTTCCGAGTCCAGGCGACGACGGTGAAGTCCTGTTGTCATTCGGCTGGAATCAGCTCAGCCGCGAGTCCTATGCGCACGATCTGCGCGTACGCGCTCTTCTCCCGCGCAACTTGCTCATCGAGCTCAAGATCAAATTCGGAACCCAAACGGCGGGCCACCTTCGACGGAAGGTGCAGTCAATCCGACTCACGCAATGATGCGGCGAACTCCACGAGAGTCTTCACACCATCCAGCACATGCTTTTCACGGCTGAAGTAGTTGATCCGGACCGCCTCGAAGCTCGGATCAAACGCGAAGCGCATACTCGCGGCGAGGATGACCGCCGTTCTTCGTTCCTGGCAGAAGGCGAGAAGCCGGGCACGGTATTCTTCATATCGACTCGGCTCCGGGAAAGTGATCCACGCTGAACCCATGTAGCCGTTCACCAGCGGCGAGATCGCTATCAGCGATCCGGCAGCCAGCTTCGCCGCCCGTGCGCGAAGGGAGGTCGTCTGGCGCCTGGCAGCGGCAAGCATCATCTGGAAGCGCGGGATATCACCGGCGAGCAATGCAGCGGCGCGCAAACTGAAAAGATCGAGCGATCCACCGACGACCTCTTGCGCTGATTCAAAATCATCGCGCGCGCTGGCCTCATGAAGGATGAAAGCCAGTCGCAGGCCGTTCAGGCCCATGCTTTTGGTGATGCCGCGGATCCGGATGAGATTGGGATGAGAGCCAATCTCTGCGGCCCTGAGCAAAGACGGGAATTCCTGCTCAGTCGCCTCATCGACGACGAGATAGTCCTCGGCGCCAAGGTTGTTGACGATCTGCTTCACCTCATCGACTCGCTGATTGATTCCGAGCGACATGCGAGGCTGTGTAATCCACACGGCACAAGGGCTCGAACGCGGCACACGATCCACAATGCTGGTTTGAAAATTGTCGGCTCGGTATGACGGGATCAGCACCGTCGAAAAGCCGAGGTACTCGGCCTGGTTCATCGTGACGGCGTATCCGGGCGTTTCAAAAACAATCGTGCGCACGCCGCGACGTCGAAGTGCTACCAGGATCAGGAACGTTCCCGCGGACACGGAATGACAGAGGGTTAGTTGGCGCGAGACGATGGATCGATCCTCCCACGCCGAGACGAGAGATAAAATTTCGTCCTTTGTGTTGCCGAGGGTGTCACCCTCGTCGAGGTAATATCGTCCGAGGTCGGCTGACGGGATGACGATCTCCGGAAGCAGAGCGGCAGCTTCGGAATAGGTTTCGATCCATCCCGACGGGTCGGCGAACGGCTCGCTGCCGGACCTGAGCGCCGCGAAGTATCTCTCGTTGACTTCATCGAAATCGTCGCGGCGAAACTGAACGTCGTCCATCACCCCCAATAGAACTCCCCGAGTAATCGTCGCGTCAGGTCGTCCCCCGTGGCTCGCAACTCGTCGGTAATCGAATGTTCCGGCTTCACGCCACCCATCTCGGCCCCCGTCAGCCAAGCCGGTAGGTAGCCGAAGATGATCACGCGACGATGTGTACATCGGCTCTCTGAAGGAAGAACGCGGTGCCAGAGGTTTGCGTGCATCAATACGCACGTACCGGCGGGGACTGAGAGGATACGTTGCCCATCGATGTCATTCATCTGGTCCTGAATGTAGGTGTCGTGCGGTCGGCGGTGCGACGCAGGCAGAACACATAGCGCACCGTTGCTCTTATCGATGTCGTCGAGATACAGCAGACAGTGAATCGCGTGGGGGTAGCTGAAAAAGGGCGGGAGCGGGTCGGGTATTACGCGATGGTGAATGTGCCACGGAACATACTGCGAAGGCACATCGGGAACTCCGTATTTGGCGTCGACCTGATCGAACCGCACCAGAGGGCCCAATACGGCTTGCGCAACCGTGCGCGGAGGCTCGAACCAGAGCAGGCGAAGAAACGCCTCATCCTTGTCCATGAGATGGCGGAGATAGCGCCAACCGCCATACCGATCTGTGCGTTGGTCAGCGACATCACGTTCGGCCGCATAGATCCGGTCGACGGCCGCTCGCATTGCGTTTAAATCGTCGTCGGTGAACCAGCCGGTGCGTACGAGGTAACCCTCTTCTACGAGCGTGGAGATCTCCCGCTCCGCCGCGTCCACGTCGATCTCATGCACAGGATTTCCTACGCGCGGGTCGACAACGCGGTAGGTCACTTTGTGTCTCGCCGAGTCCATAAGACTGCCGGATAATTTCCAGTTATCAGACGGTCATCCTTGGCTATGCCAGACCGTACACCGAAGGAGTGACGGCGCGTGGCAGTTCCCTACCCACGGCAGGCATCTTGGCTGATCGCCACGAGGCTCTATTCCGCGATCTCCCCAAACCCCCGCTCCCCCCGCACCCCATCCAGCCGCGGATCCACCCCCACGAACACCATCCACGCCGAACGGTCCTCCACCGCCGCCCGCAGTTGCGCCAAAGCCGCCGCCGTGTTGCCGAGGGCGGCGTGGATGATGGCCGTGTCATACGGCGAGATGTAGCGGCTGAGGCGGTCGATCTCCAGTTGCGCGAGCAGCGACTCCGCCTCGTGGCGGCTGCCGGAGATCGCGTGCGTGTGCGCCAGCATGGCGGTGAGGATGGAGATGCGCTCCACCTCCAACGCCCGGTGGAACGTGTCGATCGCCTCGGCGTACCGGTGCTGCTGCGCGAGCGCCATCCCTAGCCAGCCGTGGGCGGGGATGAAGTGCTCGTCGAGCTCCAGCGCCTTGCGGAAGCGTTTGATGGCGGACTCGTAGTCGCGGGCGAAGTAGAAGGGCCAGCCGGCGTGGACGGCGATGATGAGGGAGAGGGGATCGAGGTCGGAGGCTTTCTGGCTCTGTTCGATGGCTTCGTCGAAGCGGCCGCGCGCGGAGAGGAGCATGGCGTAGCCGTCGTGGGCGTTGGCGTAATTGGGGTTGAGGTCGATGGCGCGGCGGTAGGCTTCTTCGGCGCCTTCCCAGTCCCATTCGTACCACCAGCGGACGGCGCCGAGGGAGGCCCAGGCGTCGGCGAGGGTGTCGTCGATCTCGATGGCTTTCAGGGCCGCGGCCTTGGCCTTGGGCATGGTCTCGTGCGGGGGGAGGGGGATGTTGGTGGTCAGGGTGATGAAGCAGTCGGCCAGGCCGGCGTAGGCGATGGCGTAGGTGGGGTCGATCTCGATGGCTTCGCGGAAGAGGGCCATGCCGCGGCGGATGCCGTCTTCGGTGCGCTTGTTCCACTGGTACCGCCCCTTGAGGTAGAGCTGGTAGGCCTCGGTGTTCTCGGTGCTGCGGCGGCGGAGCTTCTTCTTCTCGGCGCCGGTGAGGCGCACGCGGAGTTTCTCGGCGATCTCGCGGGACATCTCGTCGGGCAGCTTCATGAGGTCGGGATGGCTGCGGGAGTAGGTCTCGCCCCAGAGCTGGGAGCCGTCGGTGGCGTCGACCAGCTCGACGGCGATCTGCAACCGGTCGCCGATCTCTTTCACCACGCCGGTGAGGACGGCGCGCACGCGCAGCTCGCGGCCGACGGAGAGGGCGTCGGTGTCGCGGTTGCGGTAGCGGAAGACGGTGCTGCGGGCCATCACCTTGAGCTTCGGCAGTTGCGACAGCCGGTTGATGATCCCCTCGGTGATGCCGTCGGTGAGGTATTCGGCGTGGGGGTCGTTGGTGGCGTTGACGAGGGGCAGGACGGCGAGGGAGTCGATGGCTTTGGTGCGCCGCCGGGTGGTGATCTTGCGGATGAGATCGACCTTCTCCATGGCGGTGCTGGAGCCGATGGCGCGCAGGGTGAGGGCGAGGTCGCGCGCGGACTGGAAGCGCATGGACGGCGTCTTCTCGACGCAGCCTTCGATGATGCGCTGGAACTCGGGCGGGACGGCGCCGGTCAGGGCGTCGCGCGGGATGTCGTCCTTGAGGATGGCCGCGATGGTCGCCGCGCCGGACTCGCGGTGGAAGGGCCGTCTGGCGGTGACCATCTCGTAGAGGATGCAGCCGAGGGAGAAGATGTCGGCGCTGGCGTCGACGGGCTCGCCGCGGAGCTGTTCGGGGGACATGTAGCCGAGCGTGCCGATGACCGTGCCGGGATGGGTCTGGAACCACTTGGTGGTGGGGATCTCGGACTCCTCGCGCGACGAGAGCAGCGGGTCGGTCTGGGCGAGGCCGAAGTCGAGGATCTTCACGCGGCCGTCGGCGGTGACGAAGAGGTTCTCGGGCTTGAGGTCGCGGTGGACGATCGACTTCGCGTGCGCGGCCGCGAGCCCTTCCGCGACCTCCGCGCCGATCTCCACGGCCCGACGCCAGGAGATCGGCTCGTGTTTGATCTGGTCGCGCAGAGTACGGCCTTCGAGGAGCTCGGTGACGAGATAGAAGTCGCCGTTCTCACGGCCGACGTCGTGGACCGCGACGATGTTCGGATGCGAAAGCGCCGCGATCGCGCGCGCCTCCCGCTCCAGCCGCCCGACCGCCTCGGTGTCCTGCGCCGCGTCGCGCGCCAGGACCTTGATGGCGATCTCCCGGCCCAGGCGCGGATCCTTGCCGCGATAGACCTGGCCCATGCCGCCCTCGCCGAGCAGGGAGATGACCTCGTACGGCCCGACTCGCGATCCGGCGGTGAGCATGGGTGGCATTTTCCCCGTAGCCCCGAGCGAAGTCGAGGGGCCGGGTTAGCAGCAACGGCAAACGTGCACGAAGCGCGACGCACGTGCGATCGCCTGAGGATCGAGCCGCGCAGGTGCTAAGTTGGCCCCTCGACTTCGCTCGGGGCTATCGCGAGAGGTAACATCTCCCGCCAGCAAAATGGTCCTCATCAACAAGGCGATCAACGAAGTCACCGTGAAGCTCGTGTACTACGGTCCCGGGCTGTGCGGGAAGACCACCAATCTCGAGAAGATCTACGGCAATCCGAAGCTCGAGAACAAGGGGAAGTTGATCTCGATGTCGACGGAGACGGACCGGACGCTGTTCTTCGACTTCATGCCCATGGAGCTGGGCACGATCGCGGGACAGAAGGTGCGCGTGCAGCTCTACACCGTGCCGGGGCAGGTGTTCTACGACGCCACGCGCAAGCTGGTGCTGCGCGGCGCGGACGGGGTGGTGTTCGTGGCGGACTCGCAGGAGTCGATGAAGGAGTCGAACCTCGACAGCCTGGCGAACCTGAGGACGAACCTGCGCATCAACCGGCTCGATCCAGGCAAGGTCGCGATCGTGTATCAGTTGAACAAGCGCGATCTGCCGAACGTCTCGTCCGTCGAGGACATGAAGGCGTACCTGAACACCGGCGACGCGCCGGTGGTGGAGGCGTCGGCGATCACGGGCGCGGGGGTGACGGCGACGCTCAGGGCCGCGGTGGCGAAGATCCTCGACAACGTGAAGAACCACGTCGACACGACGATCTACGAGGAGCCGCCGCTGAGCGCGCCGGACATGACGCAGAAGGCGGGCGTCGCGCAGCATTCGGCGGGCACGCCGAAGCTGACGATGAAGTCGGAGCCCGCGCCGTTCGACACCGGCGAGGTGGCGGTGCAGGTGGAGACGGAGGAGGATCCGTTCGCCGCCGTGATGGCCGAGGCGGAGCCCGAGGGAACGCACGTCGATTTCGAGGACCCGTTTGCCGCGCCGGTGGTGCACGACGAAGGCACGGAGCGCGCGGAGCTCGAGGAGCTGCTGGCGAACGCGCGGGCGATCGTGGCGTCCCTGGAGACGGCGCTGGAGCGGGCGCGGGAGAACGAGCGCAAGCTCGCGGCCCGGCTGGGCGCGACCGAAATGTAGGGCGCGGCTTCAGCCCGCCCCCCCGGTGTGCCGGTGCGGTTTACGTGAAGGGTCCGTTCGCACGAGGGGGCGGGCTGAAGCCGCGCCCTACATTCCGTGGCGGGCGGCGGAAACCTATAGACTCCGCGCCGCACATGGCCTGGTATCAGGAGTGGTTCGGCGAGGAGTACCTCGAGCTGTACTCGCACCGCGACGAGCACGAGGCGCGGCAGCAGGTCGCGTTCTTCAGCGATCAGTGCGGGCCGCTGGGCGGGCCGGTCCTCGACCTCGCCTGCGGCATGGGACGGCACATCCAGGAGCTGCAGACGCTCGGGTACCACACGGTCGGGTGCGACCTCTCCTACACGCTGCTGCGCACGGGGATCACCGAGTATGGGCCGATGGCCGTCGTGCGCGCGGACATGCGGCGCCTGCCCTTCTGCGACGGCGTCTTCGCGGGGCTGGTCAATTTCTTCACGAGCTTCGGCTACTTCGCGACCGAGGCGGAGAACGCGACGGTGGTGCGGGAGATGGCGCGGGTGCTGGCGCCGGGGGCCGGCTTTCTCTTCGACTATCTCAATGTCCATCGCGAGCTGGACAAGCTCGTCCAGGCCGAGACGCGCGACACGCCGATGGGGCCCGTGCGCATCGAGCGCTGGTTCGACGGATCTGACCGCTCCTTCAACAAACGGATAACGATCGGTGAAAAACGTTACCTGGAGCGCGTGCGGGGATACGATCTCGACGAAATTTCGGGGATGTTCGCCGCATGCAATCTATCGATCCGCTCTGCCTTCGGGAACTTCGACGGGACGAAGTTCGACCGCTCGTCGCCGCGCCTGATCCTCGTGGGGAACAAGGCGTGAGGGTTCCGCTCGCGCAGTATCCGGGCATGACGCGGTTCGTGCTGGACTGGCTGGGCGGGGACGAGCGCTTCCTGCGGCGGGGCGCCGGCGAGCCGCCGGCGGTCCGGCCGGCCGGCGGCCGGCGCGCCATGGTGGCGGATGCGCTCAAGGAGTCGAACAAGCAGTGGGGGCTGTTCGTCGGCGACCAGCTCAAGCAATGGGCGGCGGGCGAGACGCTCACGGTCATCGCCGGCCAGCAGGTCGGCTTCGCCGGCGGCCCGCTCTACACCCTCGGCAAGCTCGCCTCGCTGGTGCGCGTCAAGCGCGACCTGGAGAAGCAGGGCATCCCGGTCACGGCGTTCTTCTGGCTGGCGACCGAGGACCACGACTTCGACGAGATCGCGACGCTGAACGTGCCCGTGTCGACGCTCCCGCGCGACAAGGACGTCAACCGCCAGCTCGACCTCCTCTGTATGCGCGCGATCCGCACGGCGGACACCCGCCGGGTCGTCGGATCGCTGCCCGTCCCCGAGGGGCTCATCACGCAGCTCCTGGCGCTCTATGACATCCCCCGGCCGACGTGGTTGCGCGAAGGCATCACCTTCCGCGACTCGTTCGCCGAGCTGATCGCGACCGTGTTCGGCAGCGAGATCATCCTCGTCGACGCGCTCCTGCCCGAGCTCCGCCGCGCCGGCGAGCCGCTCTTCCAGCAGATCGAAGCGCGCAAGGACGAGATCCAGAAGGTCCTGCACGCCCGCGGACAGGAGCTGAAAGCCGCCGGCTACTACGAACAGGTCACACCCGGCGACGGCGACGAGTACACCCTCCTCTTTCGGCTCGACGCAAACGAAAACCGGCAGCCCTTCGACTCCGGTCAGGGGCAACCCGAGCGAACCTCCACCTCCGCCATCACCCGCCCCCTCCTGCAGGACACCGTCTTCCAGCCCGACATCTTCTTCGGCGGGCCGGCCGAGGTGGCGTACTACGCGCAGATCGCGCCGTTGTACGAGCTCTTCGCCATCCCCATGCCCCGCGTCGCGCTGCGCGGGCACGCGCTCGTCGCGCCGAAACGCGTGGAGCGCGCGCTCGAGCGCTACGGCATCGAGCCCGCGGAGGTCTTCCGGAGCGCCGACGCCATCCTCGCGGACAAGGAGCCGGAGGCCGTCACGCGCGTGCGCTCGATCGCCGAGGCGGCGCGGCGCGACCTCCTGGCCCGCATCGAGGACATCAGCGACATCGCCCTGCCCGCCGATCACTCGCTGGCCGGCTCCATCCAGCGCTCCATCGGCCATCTCGAGTTTCACTTCGACAAGCTCTCCGAGCGCGCGATCAAGGGACTGGTGCGCAAGGACCGCGAGCGTTACGCCGCCACGCGCGACCTCGTGGCCACGCTCTACCCCGACGGCAACGTGCAGGACCGCGTCGTGAGCTGGTTCGCGTACTGGTTCCAGTACGAACGTTTGCTCGTCGAGCGTGTTATTGAAGAGATCGAGCCCGACAGCGATCACTTCAGGATCGTCAGCCTATGAACATCGAACCGGTGGACATCATCTTCTTCGGCGCGCATCCCGACGACGTGGAGCTCTCCTGCGGCGGGACGGTCGCCAAATGCGTGAAAGACGGGCTGCGCGTGGCGATCGTCGACCTGACGCGTGGGGAGATGGGCACGCGCGGCACGCCGCAAACGCGCAAGCGGGAAGCCGCCGCCGCCGCGAAGGCCCTCGGCGCCACGTTCCGCCTGCAGCTCGACTTCCAGGACGGCAACCTGCAGACCGGCCGCGAGCAGGAGCTGCAGATCATCGACATCCTCCGCCGCGCCACGCCGCAGCTCGTGGTCGGACCGTACCCCGACGACCGCCATCCCGACCACACCCGCACCGGGCGCATCGTGACCGAGGCGTCGTTCTACGCGGGGCTGCGGGCGCTGGAGACGGGTGTGCGAGCGCATCGCCCGCAGACCGTGTTGTATTACCTGCAGAACTACATGTTCCCGCCGTCGTTCGTGGTGGACGTGACGAAGCACTGGAAGACGAAGATGAAGAGCGTGGCGGCGTACAAGTCGCAGTTCCACGACCCGAAGTCGAAGGAGCCGCAGACGTTCATCTCCGATCCGAAGTTTCTCGGCATGATCGAGGCCCGCGGCAAACACTTCGGGGCGCTGATCGGCGCGGAGTACGGCGAGGCGTTCGTGACGAAGCAGCCGCCGCGCGTGGACGATCTGCTGGGGGCGTACGCCGGGCGGGAGATATGAGGAGGGCGCAGGGGGGCAGGGCGCAGGGGGCAGTGGACGTGGGTTTCTCTCCTGCGCCCCGCGCCCTGTGCCCTGCGCCCTGATTCATGAAGATCGGCATCACGTGCTATCCCACCTTCGGCGGCTCGGGGGTCGTCGCGACGGAGCTCGGCCTGGCGCTGGCCAAGCACGGCGATGACGTGCACTTCATCAGCTACGCGATGCCGTCGCGGCTGAACGTGCTGCACCAGCGCGTGCACTTCCACGAGGTCAACGTCACGCCGTATCCGCTGTTCGACCCGTATCCGCCGTACACGCTCGCGCTGGCGACGAAGATGGCGGAGGTCGCGGCGTACGAGAAGCTGGACATCCTGCACGTGCACTACGCGATCCCGCACGCCATCAGCGCGTATCTGGCGAAGCAGATCCTGCAGTCGAGCCTCAAGGTCATCACCACGCTGCACGGCACGGACATCACGCTGGTGGGGCGCGACGAGAGCTACCTGCCGATCACGAAGTTCGGCATCGAGGTGTCGGACGGCGTGACCGCGGTGTCGCAGTGGCTGAAGGACGAGACGGCGAACAACTTCCAGACGGACAAGGCCATCGAGGTCATCCCGAACTTCGTCGATCCGGCGCGCTTCCGGCGCACGGCGCTGAAGATGTTCGCCGGCGCGGGAGAGAAGCTGGTCTGCCACGTGTCGAACTTCCGGCCGGTGAAGCGGGTGATGGACGTGGTCGAGACGTTCAAGCGCATCCAGGAGAAGGTGCGCTCGCGCCTGATCATGATCGGGGACGGGCCTGAGCGCTCGCGGGCGGAGGCATTCGCGCGCGAGCACGACCTCCGCGACCGCATCATCTTCCTCGGCAACGTCCCCAACCTCGAAGAGGTCCTCGGCGCGTGCGACCTGTTCCTGCTGCCGTCGAACGCGGAGTCGTTCGGCATGGCGGCGCTGGAGGCGATGGCGTCCGAGGTGCCGGTGATCGCGACGTGTGCGGGCGGGCTGCCGGAAGTCGTGGACGACGGCGTGAGCGGTTACCTGTTGCCGGTCGGCGATGTGGCCGGGATGGCCGAGCGCGGGATCGAGATCCTCAGCGACGACGAGCTGCGCCGGAAGATGGGCAAGCGCGCGCGCGAGCTGGCGGTGGAACGGTTCGACGACCACAAGATCGTGCCGGTGTACCGGGAGATGTACTCGCGCGTGCTGACGTAGGGCGTGGCTCAGTAGATCGCCGCGTAGCGCTCGTAGGAGTTCATCACCTTGTTCACGTATCCCTTCGTCTCGTCGAAGTTCACGGCGGTGATGAAGTAGTCGTCGCCGGGCGCGGACTGCATCCGGCTCCACAGCGCGACCTGCTTCGGGCCCGCGTTGTACGCTCCGGCGATGCGGTAACGGTTGCCCTCCAGCTCCGAGCCGAGCTCGCTGACGTACTTGGCGCCGAGGCGGATGATCACGCGCGGATCGTAGAGGTCCTCGGGGTCGACGTCGACGAGCCCGACGTCACGGCCGATGTCGCGCGCGGTGGTGATGATGAACTGCAGCAGTCCGCGGGCCGCGGCCTGGGACTTCGCGCGCGGGTTGAAGCGCGATTCCTCGCGCATGATGGAGAGCAGCAGCATCGGATCGGCGTCGAACCGCTCGGCGTCCGCGGCGATGAACCCGTAGAAGTAGCGCGGGTAGAGCAGCCGCCGGACGATCTCCGGGAGGAGGTCGGGGTGGAAGTCGCCGGGGACGGACTTCATCATCACCTCGATCGCGTAGATCGACTGCTTCGAGGCGCCGCCGAGGTTCAGGGCGTAGGAGCGGGTCAGAGCTTCGTTTTGCGGCCGGAGGCCCCAGCGCTTCTCGATGGCCGCGACGGCTTCGTCGTGCAGGCCCATCGCCATCAGCAGCGCGTCCGGATCGTCCGTCTTCACGTCCGGAAAGCGCGGCAGGGCCTGCGGCTTCAGGTCGAGCACGGCGGCGTACGCGGGAAGCTGGCGGTAGATGCCGGCGAGGATCTGCAGTTGTTTCGCGTCCGGCGCGAGCAGCACGCGATCGGTCTGGATGCGCTTGGCGAGGTCGAACTTCTTTCCGGCGATGAGGTTCCGCACCTGGGCCTCGCGGATGGCGAGATCGGCGCCTTTGACACGCCCGCGCGCCAGGACCGCGAAATGCGACTTGGAGCGCAGCACGTCGAGATAGGCGTTCGGATTCTTCTGCGCCCGGGCGCGCCAGTAGGCGAATTCCGCCCGGTCGTCGGGCTTCAGGAGCTTCGGCGGGACGGAGTCGAGCGCGCGGAGCGCGGCGGCGGTGTTGCCCGCGGCGAGCATCCCCGTCGCGTAGGCGAGCGAGCCTTCCAGCACCGCGCGCTCGTTCGGGGCCATCTTGCGCAGCAGCGCGAGGTCCGCGCCCGCCTCGGCGAAGCGGCGCGCCTTCAGGCGCGTCCGCAGGCGCTGCGTCAGCGCGGCCAGTGTCGCCGGGTACTTGCCCTTCACCGCGATGGCGCGCGTCATCAACTGTTCCGCCGTCTTGTCGTCCCCGCGCAGTTGCGCCGATCGCGCGGCGTGCCAGAAGAACGTGCACTGCTGGTCCGGCTTCTTCGTGATCCCCGCCCCGCGCAGGTACGTGGCCTGGGCCTCCGCGTACTGTTCCGCGCCGTAGTAGCTGCGGCCGAGGGCGAACTGGAGGTCGTCGGAGTAGGCCTTCTTCAGGGCGAGCTGCAGGAGCGCGATGGCGCGGTCGTAGTGCCGGTGCCGCTGGAACGTCTCGCCGAACAGCGCGAGCTGTTCGACGGACAGTTTCGCCAGGATCTCCGGACGGTCCAGCGCTCGCGTGACGCGATCGGCCGCGTCGTCGCTCGTCCCGCCCTTCAGGAGCGCCAGCCCGCGATCGAGGGAGCGCGTGACTTCCACGATGCGCGCGCTGATCTCCCGGCGGCGCTCCGTCGAGGCGGAGGGAGCGATCTTCTCCGCGAACGCGCCGAGCGCCTGCGGGTTCTCCGCGAGGAGCTCCAGCTCCTCGTCGATGGCCTCGTCGCGATACATCGAGTCGCGGTGCTCGAAGATGAGCGCGTTGCGGTAGCGGCTCGCTTCCGGACCGTCCGCGATCGACGCGCGGTGGTAGAGGGCGCGATCGCGGAAGGGGTGTCCCTTCTCCAGGAACGGCGCCAGCTTCGCCGCCGCCTCGGCTCCTTCGTCCTCCGTCACCAGCGCGCGGGCGTGGAGGTAGGCCAGCGAATACTTCTTGTAGAGATCGGGATGCTTCTGCTCGATGGCCTCGAGCAGGTCCGCCAGCTCCTCGCCTTCGAGCTGCTGGAAGGTGGCCGTCCACTGCTCGACGGGCGGGACGCTGCCCTTGGGCGGCTCGGGCTTGACCTCGCCGGCTGCCGGACGGAACACGCGATGCCGCCGCACGCGCTGGCGCTGCAGGACGGCCGCGACGATCGCGATGAGAAGGACGAGCGCGACGGCGGAAGAAAGGAGGATTACGCGTTTACGGGCCAAGTATCTTCTCGGGCCAGCGTCCCCGACAGAATCGCCTGAGGAGCTCGCCTGAGGATCTCCCGTCGTGCAATCGCATAGCCAAGAATGGCATCGACCAGCATCCGCTGCCCGTCGCGCGAGAGGAGGATCAGCACCTTCTGTTTGACCTCGCGCACTTCGACGATGTCCTCCCAGCGCATCCAGTGGCCGCGCTTGCCGAACCACGTCAGGAGGCGGTTCTCGTACTTGAGGCCGATGTCGCTGAAGTAGATGTGGTCGCCGTACTGCAGGATCATCGCGACGAGGGTGCCCAGGAAAAGGAGGACCAGGCCGATCATGGGCAGGGCCTCGTAATCGGTCGGGTGCTCGGCGAGGTACATGAAGAAGATCGCCGCCGAGCCGAACGCGGCCGCGCACGAGACGATTCGCTGCACCGGCGGACGCTCGAACACGAGAAGGTTGTCGTCGCTCATCGCAGTAGTCCTCAGTAGTAACACAATGTCGGGCGGGCTTCAGCCCGGCCATCCGTTACAATCCCGCGCCTTATGCGCTGGTCTCGCTACTTCATCAACACGCTGCGGGAAGTCCCCGCGGACGCCGACGTCATCAGCCAGAAACTGATGATGCGCGCCGGTCTCATCCGCAAGGTCGCGGCGGGCATCTACACCTATCTGCCGCTGGGCCTCCGCTCGGTCCAGAAGCTCGAGAACATCGTCCGTCAGGAGATGACGCGCGCGGGCTCGACGGAGCTGCTGATGCCCGCCATCCAGCCGGCCGAGCTGTGGATGGAGTCGAAACGCTGGCAGCAGTACGGGAAGGAGCTCCTGCGCATCAAGGACCGCCACGACCGCGACTTCGTCTTCGGGCCCACGCACGAGGAAGTCATCACGGACACGGTCCGCGACGCGATCAACTCGTACCGGCAGCTGCCGGTGAACCTGTACCAGATCCAGACGAAGTTCCGGGACGAGGTCCGTCCCCGGTTCGGGCTGATGCGCGGCCGCGAGTTCATCATGAAGGACGCGTACTCGTTCCACGCGAGCCGGGAATCGCTCGACGAGGCCTACGACGCGATGCGGGACGCGTACACGAGAATCTTTCACCGCTGTGCGTTAGACCACGTACCCGTCGAAGCCGATACCGGCAATATCGGAGGGTCGGCTTCCCACGAGTTCATGGTGCTCGCGCAGTCGGGCGAGGACGCGGTGGTGAGCTGCCCGAACTGCCGCTACGGGGCGAACGTCGAGAAGGCCACGTCGAAGTTCTTCGACGACGAGGTCGAGCCGGCGCCGTCCGAGGCCCTTGTAGAAAAAATGGCGGAGCTGCACACGCCGGGCACGCAGTCGATCGACGACGTCGGCCGGTTCCTGCACAAGCCGACGTCCCAGCTCGTGAAGACGCTGGTCTTCGACACCAATCTGGGCGCGGTGATGGTGCTGGTCCGCGGTGACCGCGAAGCCAACGAGATCAAGATCAAGAACCACCTCGGCGCCGAACGGCTGGAGCTGATCGCCGAGTCGCGCTTCGAGGAGGCCACGGGCGGCGTGATCGGCTACTGCGGCCCGGTGGGGACGAAGTGCGCGCGCGTGCTCGCGGATTACTCGCTGAAGGGCCGCAAGCGCTGGATCGTGGGCGCGAACAAGACGGACCACCATCTCGATTACGCGGTACCGGGCCGCGACTTTCCGGAGCCGGAGTACGCCGACGTCACGACGGTCTTCGCGGGCGACGCCTGCGCGCGCTGCGGAACGGCGCTGGAGATCTACCGCGGCATCGAGGTCGGCCACATCTTCAAGCTGGGCACGAAGTACTCGGAGGCGATGCACTGCGAGTACCTCGACGAGTCCGGCAAGCGCGTGCCGATGATCATGGGCTGCTACGGCCTGGGCATCGGCCGCACGGTGGCCGCGGCGGTCGAGCAGAGCCACGACGATGACGGGATCATCTGGCCGATGCCCATCGCGCCGTTCGAGGTCATCGTCACGATCCTCGGCAAGGAGGAGAACGTGCACGCCGCCGCGAACGACGTGTACGAGCAGCTCCTGGCCGCGGGCGTGGACGTGCTGCTGGACGACCGCGACGAGCGCCCGGGCGTGAAGTTCAAGGATGCGGACCTGATCGGCTTCCCGCTGCGGATCGCCGTCGGCGCCAAGAGCCTGGCCAACGGCCAGATCGAATGGAGCTGGCGGAAAGACCGGGCCAAGCAGCTGGGCGCGCCGGGGGACGTGGTCAGCACGATCGTCGAGGCGGTGCGGGCGGGGCGGGGGTGAACGGAGTCGTCGAGTCGTCGAGTCGTCGAGTCTTCCAGTCGTCGAGTAGATCTCGA
>DASUSN010000107.1:0-30646 GCA_036375075.1 Thermoanaerobaculia bacterium
CGGGCGGGTGGAGCGCGCCACGTGGCGAGAGGCTCCGGCCTCCCCAGTACGCGGGCGGCGGGACGCCGCCCGATCAGCCGCCGGGACGGCGGCGGTCCGGGTTTGAGACAGCCTCCGGTTGCCTCCGCACTCCAGATCAGAGGCGGACGAGCAGTTCGAGGTCGGTGAGGGTGGCGTAGATCGCCTCGGCGTCGCGGCCGGCGATGGTCTGCTCGTCGCACGTCACCACCAGCGGGCCCGGCGCGTCCATCGGGATGATGGTGATGGCCGCGAAACGGCGCAGGTACGCCGACAGAGCAACGGGGTCGAGGTTCCCGATCGCATCCCGCGTCAACATCTCCACCAGGAACCCCCGCCGCGACAACAGCTCGCGCAGCGCGCCCGCCACCCCCAGCGCATCCGTCCCGCGGATCGCGATCGACAGCGGCAACTGCCCCAGCCGCCGGCTCCAGTCCGGTACCAGGGCAGGCGAGGTCTCCGGCCGCGCCGAATCGCGATCGACGATCATCCCCGCCGCGACCGTCGCGTACGACAATCGGTCGATGAGGATGAACGCGCCCG
Source organism: Thermoanaerobaculia bacterium (assembly GCA_036375075.1). Taxonomy (GTDB): domain Bacteria; phylum Acidobacteriota; class Thermoanaerobaculia; order Gp7-AA8; family Gp7-AA8; genus QHVT01. The sequence continues at coordinate 562 of DASUSN010000107.1, forward strand.
TGGTCCGGTTGCGCTCGTACGCGTCGAACGCCAGCAGGCGCGGCGTCTCCACGCGCACCCGTCCGATCTCGTTCAGCGCCAGGCTCTCGCACGACTCCCGCGACAGCGTGTTCACGTTGATCCGGTACCGCGGCGTCGACACCGTTGCCGGCACCACGTTCGCCGTCTGCTTGAGCAGGTACTCCCGTCCCGGCGCGAGCCCGTCCTCGTGCATCCACACCACCATGGCCTCGAACGCGTGCTCGAGATGGGGGACGTTGTTCGGGTACACGAGCATGTCTCCGCGGCTCACGTCCACCTCGTCCTCGAGCGTCACCGTCACCGGCATGGGCGCGAAGGCCCGGTCGCTCTCGCCGTTGGCCGTCAGGATCGACCGCACGCGTGTCTGTTGCCGCGAGGGCAGCACCAGCACCTCGCTGTCCGCGCGCAGCACTCCCGAGGCGATCGACCCCGCGTAGCCGCGGAACTCCGCGTTCGGCCGCACCACCAGCTGCACCGGCATCCGGAAGTCGATCAGGTTGCGGTCGCTGGCGATGTGCACCGACTCCAGATGCGCCAGCAGCGGACCGCCCGCGTGCCACGGCATCTGGTCGCTCCCGTGCACCACGTTGTCGCCGAGGAGGGCGGACATCGGGATGAACTCGATGTCGCTGACCTGCAGCCGCGCCGCGAACTCGCTGAACTCGTCGCGGATCACGCGGAAGACCGCTTCCGACCACCCCACGAGATCCATCTTGTTCACCGCCACCACCAGGTGCCGGATGCCCAGCAGACTGGCGATGAACGCGTGCCGCCGGGTCTGGTCCAGCACCCCCTGCGTGGCGTCCACCAGCAGCACCGCCAGATCGGAGTTCGACGCCCCCGTGGCCATGTTCCGCGTGTACTGCTCGTGCCCCGGCGTGTCCGCGATGACGAACTTCCGCTTCGGCGTCGAGAAATAGCGGTACGCCACGTCGATGGTGATGCCCTGCTCGCGCTCCGCCTGCAGGCCGTCGACCAGCAGCGCCAGGTCGAGGTCGTTCCCGCGGTGCGCCGCGCGCATGTGGTCCTCGTACACCGTCCCCGCGTCGTGCAGCAGGCGTCCGATCAGCGTCGACTTGCCGTCGTCCACGCTGCCGCAGGTGAGGAAGCGCAGCAGCTCCCGGTCGCGGTACTCGGAGAGAAACGCCTCGGCGGCCACGCTAGAAGTAGCCCTCCCGCTTCTTCTCTTCCATCGACCCGTCTTCGTCGAAGTCGATCACCCGCCCCGAGCGCTCCGAGGTGCGGGCGGCGAGCATCTCCGCGATGATCTTCGGCACCGTGTCTGCGTCCGACTCCACCGCGCCCGTCAGCGGATAACAGCCCAGCGTGCGGAACCGGACCCGCCGCTGCGCCGGGCGCTCGCCCTCGCGCAGCCGCAGCCGGTCGTCGTCCACCATGATCAGCGCGCCGTCGCGCTCGACGATCGGGCGCTCCTTCGCGAAGTACAGCGGCACGACCGGGATGTTCTCCTTCTCGACGTACAGCCAGACGTCGAGCTCCGTCCAGTTCGACAGCGGGAACACCCGGATCGACTCGCCCTTGTGCACGCGGCCGTTGTACAGGTTCCACAGCTCCGGGCGCTGGTTCTTCGGATCCCACTGGTGGAAGCGGTCGCGGAACGAGAAGATCCGCTCCTTGGCCCGGCTGCGCTCCTCGTCGCGGCGCGCACCGCCGAAGGCCGCGTTGAAGCCGTAGTGATCCAGCGCCTGCTTCAGCGCCTCGGTCTTCATGACGTGCGTGTAGCGCTGCGTGCCGTGGTCGAACGGGTTGACGTTCTCCCGCAGCCCCTCGGGGTTCGTCCACACCAGCAGCTCGGCGCCCGTCTCGCGCACGATGCGGTCCCGGAAGGCGATCATCTCCGCGAACTTCCACGTCGTGTCGATGTGCAGGATGGGGAAGGGGAGGGGCGCGGGCTGGAACGCCTTGCGCGCCAGGTGCAGCATCACCTGCGAGTCCTTGCCGATCGAGTACATCATCACCGGCCGCGCCATCACCGCCGCGACCTCGCGGAGGATGTGGATGCTCTCCGCCTCGAGCGCCTCCAGATGGCTGAGGATCGAGCGCGTCACCGCACCGCTCCGCGCCGGACGAGCTCCGCGTAGACCGTCTCCACGCACGCCTCCACGGGGCGCTCGTTCGTGCGCAGCACGACGTCCGGCGACTCGGGCGGCTCGTAGGGCGAGCTGATGCCCGTGAAGTCCGCGATCTCGCCGCGCCGGGCTTTCTCGTACAGATGCTTCGGATCGCGCGACTCGCACACCGCCAGCGGCACGTCCAGGAACACCTCGATGAACCGCTCCGCGCCCACGATCGAGCGCACCCGCTCGCGGTCGCGCCGGAACGGGGAGATGAACGCCGCGATCGCGATCAGCCCCGCGTCGACGAACAGCGCCCCGACCTCGCCCACGCGGCGGATGTTCTCCTCGCGGTCGTGGTCGGAAAAGCCGAGGTCCGCGTTCAGACCGTGGCGGAGGTTGTCGCCGTCGAGCACGTAGGCCAGCCACCCTCCGGAGCAGAGGCGCGCCTCGAGGCCGCGGGCGATCGTCGACTTCCCGGAGGCGGAGAGGCCGGTCAGCCAGATCAGCATCCCGCGCTGGCCGAGCAGCTCTTCCCGCTGCTCGCGGCCGATGGTTCCGGGGTGAAAGACGACGTTCGTACTGCGGGCAGATGGGGTGGTCATTCTTCGGGCGGCGGGGATTGTATCTTTTCCCCACTGAGCGTGCCCCGCAGGCGCTCTCTCCGCGCCAGCACCTTCGCCAGCAGTTGAGACTGCAGCTCGGGCGCGTAGCTGCGGGTGAACTCGATGTTGAACGTCGCCGCTTTTTCCGCGTTGCGCAGGCCCTCGGCTCCCTCGCCGTGGGCGAGCTGGATGAAGCTCATCGCCTGGTAGATGTCCGGCCGCTCCGCCAGCGCCATCGCCGCCCGGTAGCGGGCCATGGCGATCTCGGGCCTGCCGGCGACTTCGTTCAGTGCCCCCGCGAGGAAGTGCAGCTGCCAGTCGTTCGGGGTGACGGCGATGCAGCGCTCCATGCGCTCGGCGGCGCGGAGCGCTCCCTGGCGGCGGTCGAAGTCGGACACGATGCTCTCCGAGCTTTCGACGAACCCCTCGGCGGCGCGCTTCTCGATGTTGCAGCGCTGCACGGTCCACGGCTGGCGCTGGATCGCCACTCCCGCGACGACGACGACGGCGGCCGCCAGCAGCATCCTAACGAGTCGCATCCGGCCTCCAGGCGAAGCAGAGCGCGGCCGCGTACACGCACGACGTACTGGCGGCCGTGAGCCAGATCGGGAACTGCCCGAGCGCCAGCCCGGCGAACCCGGCGGCGGCCGGCAGCGCGAAGGCGGCCACGAAGCGCGCCCGCTCGTCGTCCTGCGGCGGACGCCGCAGCGTCAGTACCGCCACCGACAGCAGCAGGACGACCAGCAGCACGTAGCCGGGCACTCCGGTCTCCGCCAGCACCTGCGCGTGATCGTTGTGCGCCTCGCCGAAGGTCTCGTGCGTGAGCTCGACCCACTGCGGATGCCGCTCGTCCACCGCCATCCGGTACTGCATGTACCGCGACGCGAACACACCCGGTCCCTGACCGAAGAACGGCCGGTCGAGGAACATGTCCAGCGTGGCCACGGCGGCCGGAACGCGGTTCGACGTCGCCTTGCCGAACTCACCGCGCAGCAGCGGGTCCTTGAGCGTCATCAGGCGCTCCCGCGTCGGCCCGTAGGCCATGACCCCGACGATCCCGATCGCCACCACCGCGATGGCCAGCAGGCGGATGCGCTTGGAGCCCGTCACGGCGAACGCCACCAGCGCCACCCCGAAGCCGAACATCACCGTGATCGTCTGCGTCAGGAACAGCCCGGTCAGCAGCACCGCGGAAACCGCGCCGAACAGCAGCCGCCAGCGCTGCAGCGTCATCGTCGCGGCCAGCGCCGCGAGCGTGGGGATGACCAGATACGTGCCCGCCGTGTTCGCATTGCCGATCAGGCCGATGTTTCCGAAGCGGTCCGAGCCCTCCACAAAGATCCCCAGCGGTGCCCAGAGGTCGCGCGCCTGCAGCACGATGATGACCGCGTTCGCGATCGCCGGCAGCAGGAGCGCGCCGAGGGCGGTCAGCTCGCGCTCGGTGCGCAGCACCGTCAGCGCGAGCACGAACAGCACCGCGTTGCAGAAGACGCTGAACGGCGCCGAGTGGCTGACCGCCGGCAGCGTCGACGCCATCGACGCGATCGCCACCCACGCCACCGCGGCACAGGCCAGGATCACCGGCCGCCGGTGCCGCCCCAGCGACGCCGCAAACGTGTCGCTCAGCAGCGCCGCCGCGCCGGCGATGGCCGCCGCGAGGAGCATGCCCGTCTGGAAGAAGGCCAGCTTCGGCACGCGGAACAGGTCGCGTCCCCGCGGATCGACGATGAGCGGCGTTGCGGCCACGACCACCAGGACCAGCGCCCGGACCGCCTGCGTGGCGATCCGCGTCAGACGGCCCGACGGGACTGCTTCGGCCGTCATCCAGCGATCGGCGGTGCTGTCGCGGGCACGAACGCGCCCGACACCCGTTTCGGCTCCGCCCGCGGCGGAGTCACCGGCCGGAGGGGCAGCGCGCCCGGATCCGCCTGATACTCCGGAATGAGCGTGCGCAGCGCCTCGACCGCCGTGTCCTTGTCACACGCGCGGACGGTGCTCTTCAGCCACGCCTGCACCTGTCTGCGGTCCGGCTGCGGCGCCTCGGTCACGACGATCTGCGGATGCGCGGTCGGACGGATCGACTCCCCGTGCAGCCGGATCTCTTCGAACAGCTTCTCGCCCGGACGGAGGCCCGTGAAGACGATCGGGATCTCCTCTTCCGTGTGATTGGAGAGGCGGATCAGGTCGCGCGCGAGCTCGACCACCTTCACCGGCTCGCCCATGTCGAGCATGAAGATCTGGCCCGCGTCGCCGAGCGTCGCCGCCTGCAGCACCAGCGAGATCGCCTCCGAGGTGCGGATGAAGTAGCGCGTCACCTCCGGGTCCGTCACCGTCACCGGGCCGCCCGCCGCGATCTGCTCCATGAACAGCGGAATCACGCTGCCCGACGAGCCGATCACGTTGCCGAAGCGGACGATCGACACCTTCATCGGCACCGTCTGCGCGAGATCGAGCAACAGGATCTCCGCCGCCCGCTTGGTCGCGCCCATGACGCTCGACGGGTTGATGGCCTTGTCGGTCGAGATGCAGACGAACCGCTCCACGCCGCGCCGCGCGCACAGCTCCGCCAGCGTCCGCGTGGCGGTGGCGTTGTTCCGCACGTACTCCGGCGGGTTCTCCTCGCCCAGCGGCACGTGCTTGTGCGCCGCGGCGTGCAGCACGATGTCCGGCCGCTCCCGCGCGATCAGCGCGTCGACGATGTCGACGTCGCAGATGTCCACCAGATTGCAGGTCAGCAGCAGGTCCGTCGGCGGCGCCTCGCGGGAAAGCCGCTTGCGGACCTCGTACAGCGCGAACTCCGAGCGCTCTACGAGGGCGATGCTCTCCGGCTCGAACTGCGCGATCTGTACGGCCAGTTCGGATCCGATCGTGCCGCCCGCGCCCGTGACCATCACGCGCTTGTTCCGGAACAGCTTCCGCACCGGATCGCCCGGCAGCTCGATGCGGTTCCGGCGGAGGAGGTCCTCCACGTTCACCGCGCGGAGCTGCGTCACCTGGACCTTGCCGCTCACGAGGTGATCGATGCCCGGCATGGTCTTGAACGGCACGCTCGCCGCGCCGAGGTGATGGATGATCTCGCGCATGCGCTTGCCCGACGCGCTCGGAATCGCCAGCAGCGCCTCGTCCACGCGCAGCATGTCCGCGATCGTGCCCACGTCCCCGATCGGTCCCGTGACCTTGATCCCGCGGATCTCCGAGTTCCACTTCGAGCGCTGGTCGTCGATGAAGCCGACCACCTTCATCCCGAGCTGCGGACGATGCTGGATCTCGCGGGCCAGGGCCTCGCCCGCGTCGCCCGCACCCACGATCAGCACGCGCTTCGCCGTGTCCGGCACGTTCGCGCCGCGCAGGCGGTCTCGTCCGAGGCGCATGGCCACGCGTGCGCCGAGCAGCAGCAGCACCGCGAACGCCCAGTCGATCAGCAGCACGCCCCGCGGCACCTTTACGTAGATCGCCGGCACGCCGGCCAGCGTCCCCGCGTACCAGAGCCCCCACAGCAGTGCGAGCGCCGAGGTCAGGCCCAGGGCCATACGCACGACGTCCGAGATCCCGACGTACCGCCACCAGCCGCGGTAGAAGCCGAACAGTCCTCCCACCACGAGCTGCGCGCCGACGACCACCGGCAGGCTCGCTTTCAGCGTCACCGCCCAGTCAGCCGGGATCGCGAACTCGAAACGCAGCAGCCACGCCAGGGCGTAGGCACACGCAAAGACCACCGTATGAAAGACGAACAGCAGTACGACGCGGGCGGCTACAGCCTGACGCAGGAGAGAACGTACGAAGAACAAGCTGCTTGGCAGTTTCACGAAGCCTCAGGGAACGATTTGGGATTCAACGAGTCGCGGAGATTATAGGGGACCGGCCCGAGATTCAAAATATCTTTGCAGTCCCGGCCGCCACGGAGAGCGGATGCTATCCTTCGGCCCCGTCATGACCTACACCGCTCAACACCTCTCCGAGGCGGAAGAAATCCTGGGCCGCTTCGACGGGAACGCGATCGAGCGGACCGCGTCCCTGCTGGCCGAGACCCGCGCCCGCGGCGGCCGCCTTTTCCTCCTCGGCGTCGGCGGCAGCGCCGCGAACTGCTCCCATGCCGTGAACGACTTCCGCAAGATCTGCGGCTTCGAGGCGTACGCGCCGACCGACAACGTCTCCGAGCTCACCGCCCGCACCAACGACGAAGGCTGGGCCTCGGTCTTCGTGGAGTGGCTGAAGGTCAGCCGCCTGAAGAAAGAGGACTGCGTCTTCGTCTTCTCCGTCGGCGGCGGGAACGTCGAGAAGAACGTCAGCCCGAACCTCGTCTCCGCGCTGCAGTACGCGAAAGAGACCGGCGCCACCATCCTCGGCGTGGTCGGCCGTGACGGCGGCTACACCGCGCAGGTCGCGGACGCCTGCGTGATCGTGCCCACCGTGAACCCGGCGAACGTCACGCCGCATACCGAAGCATTCCAGGCGGTGGTGTGGCACCTCCTCGTGTCGCACCCCGCGCTCAAAGTCGCCCAGACGAAGTGGGAGTCCACGAAGTAGTGGATCGCGCCGTGTTCCTCGATCGCGACGGCGTGCTGAACCACGCGGTCGTGCGCGAGGGGAAGCCGTATCCGCCCCGGGATGCCGCGGAGACGCGCGTCGTCGAGGAAGCCGCGCCCGCGCTCCAGCGCCTCCGCGACGCCGGCTACCGGCTGATCGTCGTGACCAACCAGCCCGACGTCGCGCGCGGGACCACACCGCGGGAGACCGTCGACGCCATCAACGCCAAGCTCGCCGCCGCCCTGCCGGTCGACGAGTTCGTCGTCTGCGACGAAGACGGCGACGCCCCCTGCCGCAAGCCCAATCCGGGCATGCTCATCGACGCCGCGCGGCGCCACCGGCTCGACCTGGGCCGCTCGTTCATGGTCGGCGACCGCTGGCGCGACATCGCCGCCGGCCAGCGCGCCGGCTGCATCTCCCTCTTCATCGATCATCATTACGCCGAACGCCAGCCCGCCGGGCCGTTCGTCCGCGTCGCTTCCATCGGCGCCGCGGCGGACTGGATCCTGCGCAGGAGAAACGAACCGATGACTTCCGTAGCCGATCTGAAGGTGAAGATCTTCGCCGACGGCGCCGACAAGGCCGGCATGCTGGAGATGTACGCGCAGCCGTACGTCTCCGGCTTCACCACCAACCCCACGCTCATGCACAAGGCGGGACTCACGGACTACCGTGCGTTCGCGAAAGACGTGCTGGCCGCCATCCCCGACCGCCCGATCTCGTTCGAGGTTTTCGCGGACGACTTCGCGGAGATGGAGCGCCAGGCCCGCGAGATCGCTACGTGGGGGGAGCACGTGTACGTGAAGATCCCCATCACCAACACTCGCCGCGAGCCGGCGTACGACCTGGTGCACCGCTTGTCGCACGCGGGGGTGAAGTTGAATGTGACGGCCATCCTCACGCTGGGGCAGGTGAGGGATGTGGTGGGGGCCTTGTCCGGCGGCGCGCCGTCGTGCGTGTCCGTGTTTGCGGGACGCATCGCGGACACGGGGGTGGACCCGGTGCCTCTCATGTCCGCGGCGGTGGAGCTGTTGAAGCTCGCGCCCGGCGCGGAGTTGATCTGGGCCAGCCCCCGCGAGCTGCTCAACATCTTCCAGGCGGACGCCATCGGCTGCCACATCATCACCGTGACGAACGACATCCTGAAGAAGCTGGCGCTGGTGGGGAAGGACCTCTCGGACTACTCCCTCGATACGGTCCAGATGTTCTTCAACGACGGCAAAAAAGCCGGTTTCACGCTCTGATCCGGAGTGCGGAGGCAATCAATCGTCTCCGCGCTCGGGATGACAGGGGCACTCCCTAAACGTTCGCACCCGCGATGTCCGCCCTGCAGCGCCGCATCAAGGCCCTGAACCACGACGAGCTCGCAGACTTCGTCCTCGACAACCTCGCCGCGCTCGCCGAGGAGGAAGTCCTCGCGGTGCTCGAGAACGCGTACATCTCCCCGCGGCTCCTCTCCAAGATCGCCCAGACCCCGCGCCTCACCGGCTTCTACGCCGTCCGGTTGAAGCTCGTCGCCCACCGCCAGACGCCCCAGGCCCACGCCGTCAAGCTCGTCCACTACCTCTACTGGTTCGACCTCCTGCGCCTCTCCATCGACGTCCAGGTCCCCGCGCCCGTCCGCCGCGCCATCGACACCCAGCTTCTCCTCCGCGTCGACAAGCTCACCCTCGGCGAGCGCGTCGCCTCCGCCCGCGCCTGCCCTCCGGCGCTCATCAAAGTCTTTCTCTACGACTCCGACCCCAAAGTCTTTGCCTCGCTCCTCATCAACAAGCGCCTCCGCGAAGACGACCTCCTCACCCTCGTCTCCTCCGACCGCGCCACCGCCGACCAGCTCCTCATGATCGCGGCCGACCGGCGCTGGGCCTTCCGCTACTCCCTCCGCAAAGCCCTCGTCCTGAACCCTTTGACCCCGCGGTCGACGGCCGCTTCCCAGCTCCGCTACCTCACCCCGACCGACCGCCGCCGCATCCACGCCAACCCCCAGACCTCGACCTATCTCCGGCGCTGCATCGAGCGCATGGAGACGTAGTTCCTCGGGTTCCTCGGAGCTCCTCGGAGCTCCTCTGGAGAGTTTCCACCCCAACCCCTCCGAGGAACCCGAGGAACTCCGAGGAACCCGAGGAACCGTTTAGAATGCCCAGTCTGATGTCTGACCAGGAGCCGCAACCGCACGATGCGGCGTCGGAGCTTGCCTCATTCGGCGAGGACCTCCGCCGCGAGCGCGAGATTCGCGGCATCTCCATCAGAGAGATCGCCGACGCCACGAAGATCAGCAAGCGCTTCCTGGAAGCGCTCGAGCGCAACGACCACAAGACGTTGCCCGCGCCCGTCTTCACCCGCGGCTTCGTCCGCGAGTACGCCCGCTACGTCGGCCTGAACTCCGAGGAGATGGTCAACCGCTACAACTTCGCGGCGGCCAAAGACGACCGCATCGAGAAGCCGCCCCACGTCGCCAAATACCCCGAGACCCCCGTCCGCGACATCACCCCGCGGCCGCCCGCCAAGCGCGGCATCCCCTCCGGTTTCTCCAAGATCAACCGCAACGCCATCGTCTCCCTGCTCATCATCGCCGCCCTCGGCGCCGTCAGCTGGTGGGCCGTCCAGCAGCGGCAGGCGCGCGAGAGCGCCGAGACCACGACCGCGATTCCCGTCACCACCAAAGCCGCCACCGCGCCGCCGCCCGTGCCCGAGCCGAAACCGCCGGACGACTCCACACTGCGCCTCGAAGTCGACGTCACCGCCAATTCCTGGGTCAGCCTCGATGCCGACGGCAAGAGCGTCTACAACGCCGAGATGCAGGCCGGGCAGCGCCAGTCCTTCCAGGCAAACGAGCAGTTCCGCTTCCGCACGATCGGCAACGCCGCCGGTCTGAATCTCACGCTCAACGGCGTGAAAGTCCCCGTCCTCGGCGAGGACGGCGAGGTCGTGAAGAACCGCACCTTCGACCGCGACGCCCTCCAGAAGCTCCGCGCCGCGCCTGCCCAGGATCCCTCATGAGCGCTACCGGCGAAGAGCTCTCCGCCTCCTCCGTCATTTCCCTGATCGAGTCCGGCGCCTATCCGCGCGACGTCATCCTCACCATCGCCCGCGGCTTCCTCCCCCTCGGGCAGGACGACCTGATCGCCGTGCTGGCCTTTCTGGCCATGGCCCCCGACCCCGAGATCGCCGGGCTGGCCGAGGCGTCGCTCCAGGACATCCCCTCGCGCGTGCAGGCCGAGTTCGCGGCCAACGAGAACGTCGCCAGCGACCACCTCGTGCGCCTCATGTGCGTCAGCACCGACGCCCTGGTGCTCGAGGCCCTGATCCGCAACAAAGCCATCCCCGACGAGCAGGTCGCCGAGCTTGCCCGGCACGCCGAGGCGCGCGTGCAGGAAGTCATCGTCATCAACCACGCGCGCATCCTCCGCGCGCCGCAGATCCTCGACGCCCTCGCCGAGAACCCGCAGCTCACCAGCGACGTCCGCCGCCGCGTCCACGAGGCCCGCGACGAGTTCTTCGTCAAACAGAAAGCCCGCGACGAAGCTGCGGCCCTGCTCGAGGAGGAGCCCGAGGTCATCGACCTGCCGCTCGACCCCATCGCCGACCTCCTCGAGCGCGCGGAGCAGCAGCCGGACGAGGTCTCGCACGTGGCGCTCACGGAATCCGAGAAAGTCGACGAGCAGGCGTCGGCCGTATGGACGCGCCTCAATTTCATGACCGTGGCCGAGAAAGTGCGGCTGGCGTACCGCGGCGACCGCATGATCCGCATGCTCCTGGTGCGCGACCGCAACAAGCTGATCTGCTCGGCCGTCATGCGCAATCCGCGCATCAGCGAGCAGGAAGTCGAGGCCATCGCCGGAATGCGCAACGTCGACGACGAAGTTCTGCGCATCCTCGGCACCCGCCGTCAGTGGATGGGCAAATACAACATCATGGCCACCCTGATCCGCAATCCGAAGGCGCCGGTGGGGGTTGTCCTGCCCTTCATCAATCGTTTAACCTTACGAGATTTGAAAGGGTTGAAGGACGACAAGGGCGTCCAGCAAGTCGTTCGCGAGATGGCGAGAAAGGCGTACCTTTCCCGCGGTACCAAATCGGGATGAAGGTCAACTATTACGAGGTCCTCGGCGTGGACCGGTCCGCGAGCGAGCAGGAGATCCGCGATCGCTTCCGGAGGCTTGCCCGCGAGAACCATCCCGACCGCTACCGCGGGCCCGACAAGGCGGACGCGGAGCGCAAGTTCCAGACCCTCACCGAGGCCGTCAACGTGCTGACCAACGCCGACAAGCGCCGCCAGCACGACTCCGAGATCGCCTCCGGCCTCGACAAGGCCACCGTCGACTTCACCCAGATCGCCAAGGCCTACCTGCAGAAGGGCGTCAAGGCCTTCAAGGAAGGCAACTTCAGCGTGGCCTACGAGGCCTTCGACCTCGCCGCCAAGCACAACCCCCAGGACGCGAAGGCGTTTCACTACCTCTCCCTCGCCGCGGCGCGCGTCCCCGCCTATACACGCCAGGCCGTGCAGGCCATCGAGAGCGCCCTGCGCCTCGAGCCGATGAACGCGGTCTACCTCAAGGATGCCGGCCTGCTGTGCAAACGCGCCGGCCTGAGCGCCAAAGCGGAGCGCTATCTCGAAGAATCACTCAAGTGGGACGCCTCCAACGTCGAAGTGCAGGCGGCTCTGTCCGAGCTGCGCGGGACGAAGGAGGGGGGAAAGGGCGGCTTCTCGATCTTCGGGAAGCGCTGATCAGGACATGGATGTGAAGGCATTCGGTCTCACACACGTCGGCCGCCAGCGGCAACACAACGAGGACGCCTTCCTCGTCGAAGACGAGGCCCGCCTCTTCCTCGTCGCCGACGGCATGGGCGGCCACGCCGCGGGCGAGATCGCCTCGCGGATCGCCGTCGACTCCATCTCCGAGTTCATCCTTCATACGAAGGAAGACGACGGCACCTGGCCCCACGCCTACGACGAGCACTTCCGCCGCTCGACCAACCGCCTGATGGCCGCGCTGCGCATGGCCAACACGCGGGTGCTCGAAGCGATGCGCAAGGACGCACGCCTGCGCGGCATGGGCACCACGGTCGTGGCCTGCCTCGCGGACGAGGGGACGGTCTCGGTTGCCCACGTGGGCGACTCGCGCGCCTACCTGATCCGCGACGGCGCGATCTCCCGAGTCACGAACGATCACTCCTGGGTCTTCGAACAGGTCCAGGCGGGGATGCTCACGGAAGCCGAGGCGGAGAAGCACCCGCTGCGCAACGTCATCACCCGCGCCCTCGGCGGCGCGCTGCAGGTCACGCCCGACGCCTCGGAGATCGAGGCCAAGAAGGGCGACGTCGTCCTGCTGTGCTCGGACGGTCTCACCGGCATGGTCCCTGAAAGTGAGATCCTCCGGATCGTGACGTCGAACAACGGCGACCTGGAGAAGGCCTGCCAGCAGCTCATCGACGCCGCGAACGAACGGGGCGGCCTCGACAACGTGACGGCCGTTCTGGTGAAAGCGATCTAGAACGAATGCACGTCCGAATCGATTACTGCGGCGTTTGAAACTATCTCCCCAGGGCCTCCAGTCTGGCGGCCGAGATCAAACGCACCCTCGGCATCGAGTCCGAGCTCGTCCGCGGCGCCGGCGGCATCTTCATCGTCAGCGCGGACAACCGGAAGCTCTTCTCCAAAAAGGAGGAGGGCCGGTTCCCCTCGGAGGCGGAGATCGTCGAGAAGCTGCGGGAGATTCAGTAGGCGAGTCGACGAGTCGACGAGTCGTCGAGTCGAAGACTTGAAGACTCGAAGACTCGAAGACTTGAAGACTCAAAGACTCGACGGCTATAAATACAGGGATGTCCGACATCCTCGAGCGCCTCGCCCAGCAAGTCCAGGTCAACGCCAACGCGAAGCAGGTCTACGGTGAGCCCGTCGAGCGCGACGGGACGACCATCATCCCCGTGGCCAAAGTCCAGTGGGGCTTCGGCGGCGGCGGCATCGGACGCGGAGCGGCCGAGCGGGGCGGGGGAGGCGGCGGCGCCCGCGCCTTCCCGACCGGCTTCATCGAGCTCCGCAACGGCAAAGCCGAATTCCGCCCCATCACCGACCCCGTGACCCCCGCCCTCGTGGCCGCCGCCGGCCTGGCCGCGGGCCTGCTGCTCGCGAACCTGCTCCGGAAGTAGCTGCGCGCAGTTCCTCGGGTTCCTCGGAGTTCCTCGGAGTTCCTCGGAGTTCCTCGGCGTGGCCCTTTCCCCCCGAGGAACTCCGAGGAACCGAGGAACCCGAGGAACCCCGTAGAATCCCCCCGTGCATCCGGACATCGAGGACCTCAAGCCCAAGCTCAAAGAGATCCTCTACGACTGCGCGGTGAACATCCGCGCCACCAAAGCGGCCCTCTACCTCTACGACGGCACCAGCCGCTTCGAGCTCGTCACCGAATACGGCTTCCGCGGCGGCGTACGCAACGCCGCCGACTTCAACGATCCCATCGTCGACCGCTGCGGCCGGGGGCGCACGCCCTTCTACGTCAACGGCCTCGCCGCCGAGCCCCGCTTCTCCCAGATCCTCTACGACGCCGCCACCGACCGCCTCCTCGCCGCGCCCCTCTACTCCCGCGGAAAGCTCATCGGCTTCGTCGACATGCGCGACAAGGCCGGCAAGCAGCCCTTCGACAACGAAGACCTCCCCAAGGCCCAGAGCATCGCCGACCGCCTCGTCGAAGTCTTCGGCGAAAAAAACATCTTCGGCCACCGCTTCATCTCCCTCTCCACCGACGCCGAAGACGAACGTAGGGCGCGGCCTCAGCCCGCCCCCCCGGTGGAGGGCGGCGGTGGCGTCCCCGCGCCCGCGCCGTCGCCCGCGCCCGCGCCCGTTCCCACGCCCCCTCCACCCGCCGCCCCACGCCCTCCCGCCGCCGTCCCGCCCCCGCCCGTAACCGCCCGCACCCACATCCCGCGCATGGCGTCCGTCATCATCGACGCCCGCGCCGCCGCCGGCCGCATCCTCGTGCCGTCGTCCTCCGAGGGGCTGACCGACGCGGAGCTCGTTGCCGCCCGCGACGTCCTCCGCGCCATCCTCCTCCTCCCCGGCGCCGTCGCCGCCACCTTCTCCGCCTTCGGCCACATGGGCGGCGTCCAGGAGATCGCCACCCGCACCGCCATCACCGACGAGGCCCGCAACCTCATCCAGTCCAAGTTCAACGTCTGGCTCACGAAGAGAGGAGAAGCCGCCGGCTACCTCCGCACCTCCGTCAACACCCTCGGCGCCGCCGGCTCCCCCCTCACCGCCGCCGACATCCAGAAAGTCTTCACCGCCCCCATCCACGCCGGCGCCCTCCGCGGCCTCTACCTCACCGTCGTCTTCGCCGGAAACCCCGACCGAGGCGCCCACGAGCTCCTGGCCGTCCTCCACAATCACCTCCAACTCGTCCTCGAACAGTCCCTGCTCCGCGGCACCGCCGCCGCTCAGCAGACCCGCATCGCCGAAAAACTCGTCGAGCCCGACTTCGCGAAATACCCCGACCTCCGCCGCCACTCCGAGCGCGTCGCCCAACTCTGCGAGTCCTTCGCCCGTCACCTCGGCCTGCCCCCCGCCGAAGTCGACACCGCCCGCCTGGCCGGCCTCGTCCACGACTGCGGCCTGCGGCTCCTGGATTACGACCGCCTCTACCGCAAACCCGACCTGACTGCCGAAGAACTGGCCTTCCTCCGCGAGCACCCCAGCGTCAGCGCCGCCCTCATCGAGCCCGTCCTCGGCCCCCAACTCGCCCGCATCGTCCTCTGCCACCACGAACGCTTCGACGGCACCGGCTACCCCAACAACCTCGCCGGCGACGAGATCCCGTTGTTGTCTCGCATGTTGTCCGTCTGCGACGCCTGGCTCGCCATGACCGACCCCGAGACCTATCAGACACCCGTGGCGCGCGACGTCGCCCTGGCGTCGCTGACCCGCGCCGCCGGGGCGCAGTTCGACGGGGGGCTGGTGGGGCGGTTCGGCGAGATGGTGCGGGCGGGGGGGTAGGGCGTTCACAACGCGCCGCGACAGCGGCGTCCGGGCTGGGACATGGTGTGTCACACGCGGTACACACCGCACGAACGATCCCGTAAGACCGGAACGCGTTATCCTGCTGGGCATGGACCCGAAACAGATTGTCCACTCCGACCCGGAGATCGTAAGCGGCACGCCGGTCTTCGTCGGCACACGAGTTCCGGTGCAGGCGCTGCTGGACTATCTTGAAGGCGGCGAAACGATCGACGAGTTCCTGGACGACTTTCCGAGCGTCTCGCGTGAGCAAGCCGTTGGGTTTCTGGAGGAGGCTGGGCGAGCGCTGCTTGCCCGCATCGCGTGAAGCGGGTTCTGCTCGACGAGAACTTGCCGCGGAAACTTCGGCGCGATCTGAGTGAGCTCGAGGTTCGCACAGTTCAGGAAGAGCGCTGGACGAGCTTCGCAAACGGTGATCTCCTCGGCCGCGCGCAAGATCGGTTCGATGTGCTATTGACCGCGGATCGCCGGCTGCAGTTCCAGCAGAACCTGGCGCGTTTCAACATCGGCGTGGTCGTCATTCTGACGGTCAGTCTGCAATACCGACACATCCGGCTCGCGATTGAGCCAATTCGTGCGGCTCTCGCCACCGTGGGGCCTGGAGAAGTTCTTCATGTCCAGGTTCCATGAAAGGGAGCCGCGGCCGAGGGGCGGAATCGTCGTCGGGAGCATTGGCCGCTTCGCTGAGGGATGCGCTTCGATGTATCGTGCCCTTCGATGAAAGCGTTCGGTCCCACTCTGGTTCTCCTGGTCGTTCTCGTTGCCTGTTCCGGCGAGAAAGTCGAGCCTGCGCGCCCGGCACCGACAACGACAAACCCGCTGGCGACTGCGACACAGCCGAATGCCGCGACGTCCTCGGAGTCCGGCGAATCCGATGGCGAGCCCGTCGCCGGAGTCTGGGCCGGCCAGATCAGGATCGACGCTCACGCGGGGATCGCGTGGCTCCACTACGTCGGTGCGGAAAGCGGTGATTTCGTTCCGATGCGCTTCCGGCCGGACTCCGAAGCCGGTACGAAGATCCTTGCCGCGTGTGCCGACGAGGATCTCTGCGAGGTGGAGGGAACCGTGAAGTTTCTCGACGAGCCGCCTCCCGAAAATGCCTCCGCAATCGGTGAGATCGTCAGCGTGGTCCGTGTGAAGAAGCTCCCGCCGGACGCGTAGGGCCTGGGGCTAGTCGCGTCGCCCGACACCGCGAAGCCAATTGGAGTGCGCAGGCAACGCCCTCCGCTTTCGTATTCGCGCGCCTGTCGCGTCGAGGGAACCGAATTCGAAAGCGGAGGCGATTGCCTCCGCACTCCAAAGCGTGGGAGCGTCCGACTCGGTCCGCCGGATTTCCGCTTCAACGTAGAAATCGGAGAGTGCGTCACTCTCATCCGCTGGAGGTGGCGCACATGGCTTCGAGTCCAGTGGTCAAATGGCACGCAGTCTTTTCCCGGCAGAAGGGTGGCGCGCTCCGAATCTGGACGCAGCATGGCCGCGAGCAACTGGCTGACCTGTCGGCGGAGCAGCTTGCGGCGTATGTGAGCATTCTGAAGGGTGACCCGAACGTTCTGTACGATCCCAGCGACGACACAATCTCCAGCGGCCCAGAGACGCCGTGACCGAGGCGGCCGGCGGTCGTGCCTCACTGCATCGCTGCCGCGAGGGCCTCGTTCAACACCGGGATCCATGTCGCATAGCCGCGGTCGTTCGGGTGGAACCGGTCCTCGGCGAACAGCGACCGGTCTTTGCGGAACAGCGGCCCGGTCACCTCCGCGATCGGCGCGAAGGTGAGGCGGTATCGCGCGGCTTCCGCGCGGAACATCCGGTTCACCTGCTTTGTCCGACGGGAGGCGATGCCGCGCAGGAGCCAGGGGATGCGGGGCGGGGAGCCCATGTCCGGCGACCCGGTGATGACGATCTTCACGCCGGGATTGGCCGCGGTGAGCGCCGTGACGATGGCGCGCAGGTCGGCGCGCATGAGCGCGATGCTCGTCAGGTGAGTGACGTCGTTCGCGCCCGCGGAGAGCAGCACGAGATCGGGGCGGAGCGGCTCGATGAGCGGCAGTTGCAGTCTCCGCACGTCGCTCATGCGCGCGCCGGAGACGGCGACGTTCGTCATGGTCACGGTGTGCCGTTGCTCGAGCTCCTTGGCCGTGGAGACGGCGATGCCGAGGTCGTAGGTGCCTCCGACGCCCGCGGCCGTGCTGTCGCCCATGACTGCATAGATCAACGTTTGCGCATTGAGAGGAAGGGCCACGAGGAGCGCGGCGGTGGCCATCAGCGGGATGCGTCGCATGGGACTGCTGTGGAGGTGCAGAATGAGCGCCAGGGCTCGCGGAGTTGGTGACGCGCTCCGCACCGGTATGCTGGGGTATGGCGATTCACATCCGCGACGCGGAACCGGACGATCTCGAGGCGGTGCTCGGGCACATGCGGGCGCTGGCCGAGCATGAAGGGATGAGCGTGTACTTCGCGCTGACCGCGGAGGCGCTCCGCGCGTGCTGCATGGGCAGCGCGAAACGGTTTCATGTTCTCGTGGCCGTCTCCGAGGGCGCCGTGGTGGGCTACGCGACGTACATGTTCCAGTTCTCGCCGTGGGCGGGGCGCGAGTACCTGTTTCTCGACGATCTCTACGTCAGTCCGGAAGCTCGCGGCGCGGGGATCGGTGCGCGGCTGATGCAGCGGGTCGCGCAGGTCGCGCTGGAACGGGACGTCGATGCGCGGTGGCACGTGGAGATGGACAATCGTGCGGCGCAGAAGTTCTATCGCACCCTCGGCGCCGAGCTGCGGGAGAAGCGGATCGCGTATTGGTTGAGAGAGGTGATGAGGACTCAGGCATGAAAACGGTGGTTGGGTCGATCGACGATTTCCGCTCGGAGGTCGGCACCGAGACGGTGGCAGGACGGGGTTTTCCGTTCGGACAGGCTGAAGTCACGATCGCGGGAAGGACGCTGACGCTGGACGCGGAGCATCCGGCGTTCGAGACGTGGAGCCGGGTACTCCATCGCTTCGCGCTCGAGCAGCGCCCGGTCTTCGCCGCGTTCGACGAAGACACCGGCCAGATCGCCACGATCAATCTGCCGGAGCGTCTGGTGGCCGAGGCGGTGCGGGAAGCGCAGGACGGCTGCTGGGTGGACTTCGAGCACTCGCACGCCCACCATCTTCTCCGCAGCACGCACCCGCGCTACGGCGAGTATCGCGACCTGCTGCGCTCTTCGGCCGCAGGGCGCCGTGTGCTGCTCGTGACCGACGACATCCTGACCGATCAGATCATCAGCCTGCGCGAGGCCGGAACCATCCTCGGTCCAGGGCTCACCGTCGTCGACGGCAAGGCGCGGGAGCAGGACGGGAGCGCACTGCAGGAGATCTCGCCGGAGGACGCGAGGGAGCTGTTCGCGTACATTCTGAAGATGAGCGCGGAGCTGGGCGACGGCTTCGGACCGCGCATTCCGTTTGATTATCCGGAAGACGGCTGCTGGGCGCGCGCGAACGAGATGTGCCGCGTGATCGCCGCCGCCGGTGTCGCGGCCGCGAAGGTCTGGAACTGGGGCAAGCTGGAGGTCCGGACCACCAACTCGCCCAAGTGCAGGGTCCGGTGGGGATGGCACGTCGCGCCGGTCGTCCGCGTGGCCCATCCGTCCGGCGCCGTCAATGCGGTGCTCGATCCTTCGATGTTCGATGAGCCCGTGGCCAGCGAACAGTGGATCGCCGCGCAGGGGACCAGCGAGGCCACCGCGATCACGCCGGCGGAGATCTTCTGGCGCAACCGCGACGGCAGCCGGTACAGCCTCGACAACAAGCCTCCCGGATACTCCGCCACGATGTGGCAGCTCGGGTACTACTCCGCCCGCCGCGACGTCCGCATCGAGGCGCTCCACGGACAGAAACCGCCCTATCCGTGTCCCGCGTGAATGCCCGCAGTGACCGGGTTGGCTATTTGTCCACGGGGTACTTCTGCAGCATGCCCTCTTCCTGCATCACCTTCTCGATTCCTTCGATGTCCAACGGCACGAACAGGCTGGGCACGTCCTTGCCTTTCTCCGTGATCACGATCAGGTCTTCCAGCCGGATGTAGATGCGCTCCTCGGGGATGCGCAGCGCCGGCTCGATGGTGAAGACCATGCCCGGGCGCAGCGGGCCGGTGTCGTTGCCGACGTCGTGGGTGGCCATGCCGACCCAGTGGCCGAGGCCTCCGCGGGCGTATTCGGACGATCGGCGGTAGCTGTCGACGAACTCCTTCGCACCCTTGGTGTAGATCTCCTTGGAGAACTTGCTGCGCGCGAGGATCTGCTCCATCTTCACCAGCGCTTCCTTCTTGACCTGCTGCGGGGTGAGGCCGGGGCGGATGGCGTCGAGGATGGCGCGGTAGCAGCCGAGGTAGAAGTTGTAAAGGTCGCGCTGGTCGGGGCTGAACTTCCCGTTGACCGGCCACTGCCGGGTGACGTCGCTCATGTAGTAGCCGACGTCGGGCGCGTAGTCCATGAGCAGGAGGTCGCCGTCGCGCAGGCGGGTCTTGCCGGCGTTATAGTGGGGAAAGTATGCGTTCGTGCCGTTGGCGATGAGCGAGTAATACGCGTCACCCTGCGCGCCGTTGCGGTAGTAGATGTACTTCGCGACGGCGTCGAGCTCGGACTCGAGGATGCCGGGCTCGGTGGAGCGCATCGCTTCCATCAGCGCCAGTCCGGAGAGGCGCGTGGCCTTGGTGATGAGGGCGATCTCGCGCGGGCTCTTGATCAGGCGCAGCTTGTCGAGCTCCGGGGTGAGGTCGCGCAGCACGTACTGCGGGAAGCGCGCGCGCAGCGTGGCCAGGAACGTGGCCTCGCGCGAGCCGCGGCCGTCCCACGGGTCGTTGGTAGTGTCGGCGATGCGCCGCAGGGCCAGGTCGCGGCTGGTGGCCGTCCCCTCGGCGGGCTGGAAGGGCGTGTAGAGCGCCCGCGCGGGCTCGGAGCGGGCGTAGCGGCCGAGGTGCTCGGCGAGCGTCTCGAGGGGAAACACGGCCTCGATGCCGCTCAGCTTGCGGATCTGCTCCGCATCCTCGGCCGACAGGACCTTGCCCTCGCTCGACTCGCGCTGCTCGTTGCGGTGGGGCAGGTAGAGCGCGGAGCGCTTCATGCCGCCGTCGATGACGAGGTAGGCGTGCGGCGCCTCGATGCCGCTGAGGTAGTACATCTCGTTGCTCTGCCGGAAGCGCGCGTAGTTCTCCGGCGACGGCGCGCCCTGGATGATGGCGATGGCGTTCTCGCCGATGGCGGCATAGACCTTGGCCCGCCGCGCGGCGAACTCCTCGGGCGGGAAATCGCTGGTGAAGAGCGGGACGTCCTGGGCGGCGGCAGTGAAGGCGATGACGAGGGTGATGAGGGCGGCGGAGAGCTTCTTCATCATGGCGGGGGAGTTTGCGCGAACCCGGTCGAAAGCGGAAGCGTTTTCCATTACTGTGCGCGCCGGAAGGAGAGAGTCATGAGAACGTTGGTGGCCACGCTGTCGCTTGCGCTGTGGGCCGCAGTCTCCGCGAGCGCGGCCGTGCATCCGCTCGATCCTCTGTCGGCGGACGAGCACCGCAGCGCGTACGACGTCGTCCGGGCGCATTTCGCCGCGGTCTCCAACCTGCCGGACGAGCCGCTGCTCTTCCCGTTCATCGCCCTGCGCGAGCCGGCGAAGGCCTTCGTGCGGAGCTGGAACGGCGCGGGCGAGTTTCCGCGCGAGGCCACCGTACACGTGCTGCACTTCCCCTCCAATCGCCTCTGGATCGCGACGGTCGATCTGAAGGCCTCCCGCGTCGCGCAGCTGGTGCTCGCGCCGGCGGGCACGCAGCCCGCGGTGACGGCCGAGGAGTACGTGGTGGCCGATGAGATCGTGCGGGCGTACGAGCCGTGGCAGGCGGCGATGCAGGCCCGCGGCCTCGATCCGGACGACGTCTACATCGACGTATGGGCGCCGGGCGATCAGGAGTTGCCGGCGGCGGTCCGCGCGTCGCTGCCGCACGGATCGGACACGCGCCTGCTGCGCGCGCTGGCCTTCCTCCGCGGCGGCCCGGTCGACGACTACGATCCCGAGCATCCGCAGAACCCGTACGTGCGCCCCATCGAAGGCGTGGTCGTCACCATCGACATGAACCAGCGCGCGGTCGCGCACATGACGGACACGGGGATCCGCCCGGTGTCGCGCGAAAGCGGCAACGCGGCCACGCGGCGCACGGGGCTGCGCCCGATGAAGGTCGTCCAGCCGAACGGCGGCGGCTTCGAGGTCACCGGGCAGCTCGTCCGCTGGCAGAACTGGCAGTTCCGCGCCGTGCTGCATCCGCGCGAGGGGCTGGTGCTGTACGACGTCCGCTACGACGGCCGTCCGATCGGGTACCGCCTGTCGCTCTCCGAGATCTACGTGCCGTACGGGGTGGCGGACGTGAACTGGTCGTGGCGCACGGCCTTCGACGTCGGCGAGTACAACCTCGGCATGTACGCGCAGACGCTCGAGCCGGACCGCGACGTGCCGGCGCACGCGCACTTCTTCGACGCGGTCTTCGGCACGGACACCGGTCCCGCGGAAGACAATCCGACCGGCACGATCGACCTCCCGGCCACGATGGCGATGTTCGAGCGGGACAACGGCCTGCTGTGGACGCGCACCGATCCGTCCAACGCCGAACGCGACACGCGCGCGCGCCGCGAGCTCGTGGTGACGTGGAACGCGTGGATCGGCAACTACATCTACGGCTTCGACTGGACCTTCGGCATGGACGGTACGATCGACGTGAAAGTCGTGCTCACCGGGACGACGCTGAACCGGGGTGTCGGCGATGAGGACGAAGAGGATCCGGCCGCGCCCGTGGTCGGCGTCGACGAGGCGGGTGTCCGCGTCGCCGCCCCCGCGCACCAGCATTTCTTCAGCTTCCGCCTCGATCTCGACGTCGACGGCACGGACAACACCGTCGCGGAGTCCGAGGTGCGGCCGATTCCGATGCTGAACTTCCGGAATGCGTTCGGCGGATTCGAGACGCCGCTGACGACGGAAGGTTTCCGCGACGCGGACCTGGCGAAGGCTCGCCACTGGGAAGTGCGCAGCGCGGACGACCGGGCGTACGCCATCGAGACGCGCGACGTGGCGGTGCCGTATTCCGCGCCGAACTACGAGCCGCTGCTGCGCGCGGCGTTCGCGAGCCACGCGTTCTGGGTGACGCGCTATCGCGACGGCGAGCTGTACGCCGCGGGTGATTTCCCGAGCCAGGGTCCGGCCGGCGCCGGTCTCGCCGCGTTCGTCACGCCCCCCGAGCCCCTCGGCGACGCGGGTGCGGACGTCGTGGCGTGGCAGACGATCGGGATGACGCACGTGCCGCGGCCGGAGGACTATCCGGTCATGCCCACCGAGACGATCGGCTTCAAGCTCGTGCCGCACGGCTTCTTCGACCGCAATCCCGCGCTCGACGCGCCGGAGCTGCCGAAGGGCAGGCCGCGGTCCCGCCCGGTGAGGCGGTAGCCGCTGCATGAGCCGCTACAATGGCCTCACACGGAGGGACAGCATGGGCGCTGCGAACGATCCGGCGGCGATCGCCAGACGGTGGTTCGACGAGGTGTGGAACGAGCGGCGCGACGACAGCGTCGACGAGCTGATGTCTCCGGATGCCCGGGGGCACATCGAAGGCGGCGAGGCGCATGGGCCGGAGGACTTCCGGAGGATGCGGGCGATGTTCGTGGCCGCGCTTCCCGACGTCCGCATCGAGGTCGAGGACGTCGTGGCCGACGGCGAGCGCGCCGCGGTGCGCTGGCGGGCGGTCGGGACGCACGCCGGCGATGGCTTTGGCTTCCCCGCGACCCGCCAGCAGGTCCACGTACGCGGGACGACATGGATGGTCATCCGCAACGGCCGCATCGTCGAAGGCTGGGACACCTGGAACCTCGGCGGGCTGCTGGAGTCGCTGCGGGCGTCGCTGGGGTAGGGCGCCGCCAGTGCTTCGGTTAAACTCGGTCGCGTGAACAACGGCGAGCCGGCGCAAATCGACCTCAGCCCCGATCCGATCATCGAGCGATACAAGGCCGACGTCGACCGTACCCTGATTCGCGAGAACCTTCGCAAGTCGCACGAGGAGCGCCTTCTGACGCTTCAGCGGATGCAGGCCTTCGTCGACGAGCTTCACGCGGCTGGCAAAGCAGCTCGACGCACGCGATGATCGAGTTTCGCCGCCTTCTCGAAAGTCTCCATCGCAATGAGGTGTCTTTCGTCATCGTCGGAGGCATAGCAGCCACGCTGCATGGATCCGCCCGGGTGACGTTCGACCTCGATATCACTTACGAACGCACACCGGAGAACATGGCGCGGCTGGTCGCGGCGCTTGCACCGTTCCAGCCGTATCTTCGCGGAGCACCTCCGGGCTTGCCGTTTCACCTCGACGTGGAGACATTGAAGCGCGGTCTGAATTTCACACTGACCACGTCGGATGGGCCGCTGGACTTGCTCGGAGAGGTCAGCGGCATCGGCACCTATGGTGTCGCACGCCGGCATGCGGATCAGGCAAATATGTTCGGTGGTATCTACTACTACCTCGATCTCGAAGCGCTGATTCTCTCCAAGAAAGCTGCGGGCCGCCCGAAGGATTTTGAAGCGATTGCGGAGCTCGAGGCGATCCGCGAAGAACGCAGACCATCGTCGTAGACGGTGGCTGTTCCGGAGCGCCGGCTTCCCAGCCGGCGCTCCGCGGGGGATGGCACCGCTTACGGCTTCGGTGATGGTGCGCAGGGCGTGGTGGTGGTGCCGCCCAGCCAGGAGCCGTAGATCGCGTTGGGGAGCATGAACCAGCGAGTACCCCAGGGGGCGCCGGCGGTGAGGGTGGCGCGGGGGGTGAAGTCGTTGACGTCGTCGCCGAGGAGGAGGAGGACGTCGTAGCGGGCGGCGACGGAGTCGCGGCGGGCGGTCTTGTCGGTGGTGCCGTCGGGGGCGCGGAGGAGGAGGGTGTCGGCGGCGAGGGGGAAGCCGAGCTTCTGGAGGTTGGCGCGGGTGGCGGCTTCCATGTCCGTGGTGCGGTTGGTGATGTAGACGGGCGTGACGCCGCGGCTCCGGGCGTAGGCGAGGAACTCCTGCGCGCCGGGGATGGCGTCCGCGGCGGATTCGGCGACCCAGGCGCTCCAGTCGCTGCCGAAGCTGAACGGCTTCCCTTCGGCCAGCATGCGCGCGGCGAAGCGGCTGTTGTCGAGGGCGGTCTCGTCGAGGTCGAGGATGACGGCGCGCGGGCGGGAGGACGGAGTCGCGAGCGCATCGTCGAGCGCATTCCGCGCGGCGGTGTAGGTCTGCAGCGCCGCCGCGCGGTACTCGGCGGAGCTCTGCGTCCAGAGGGTGGGATTGAGCAGGGGAAGGCAGGGGCGCGTGGCGCAGCCGGTGAGAACAAGCGTGAGGGCGAGGGCGCGCATGGAGGCAGTGTACGAGTTCCTCGGGTTCCACGGAGTTCCTCGGAGTTCCTCGGAGTTCCTCGGAGTGAAAGGCGCCGCCCTCCCCTCCGAGGAACCCGAGGAACTCCGAGGAACCCGAGGAACTCCGTGGAGCTCCGAGGAACCGAGGAACTGCCGTAAGCTGCGCCTGCATGCGCGCCGCGCGGGTTCTCGTCGTCCTCATCAGCATCAACGTGCTCCTCGGCGTCCTCGCCGCGGGGATCGTGCTTTCGCGGGAGTACGCGACGCTGGACGCGGCGGTGCGAAAGGGGCGGACGCTGCCGCCGCCGCGGCCGGAGGTCGTGCGCGCGATCACGGCGCGGCCGGAGTGGAAGCGGGAGATCGTGACGCCGTGCCGCGGTGTGTGCCGCGCGCGGATGGCCGTGCTGCTCCGGCTGCGGTCGGACGACGAGCTGCTGCGCGCCTACCTGGCGACGCGATGATTTAATACGCCGCCATGGACATCGATCGCGAGGAAGCGCGCCGCGTGGCCGCGCTGGCCCATCTGGAATTCGACGACGCGGGCCTGGACCGCATGGCCACGGAGATGACGAAGATCCTGACGTACATCGACCAGCTCCGCGAGGTCGATGCGGCAGGGTTCGAGGAGCGGGACGTGACGGTCACGCCTCTGCGCGACGACGAGCCGCGGCCTTCGATCGATCGCGAACGGGCCGCGGACAACGCGCCGGCGTGGCGGGATGGGTTCTTCGTGGTGCCGAAGGTGATCGGCGGTGAGTGAGCTGCTCGAGCTGCCGTGGACTGCGGCGCGCCAGCAGGCGTCGCCACGCGAGTACGTCGACGCCTGTCTGGAGGCGATCGACATCCGGGACGGCGATCTGCACGCGTTCCTGCACGTGAAGCGGGACGCGCCGGCGGGCACGCTGCCGATTGCGATCAAGGACAACATCGTCACCACGGACATGCCCACCACTTGCGCCTCGCGCATCCTCGGCGGCTTCGTCTCGCCGTTCGACGCGCACGTGATCGAGCGGCTGCGCGCGCAGGGCGCGTCGATCGTGGGGAAGGCGAACCTGGACGAGTTCGCGATGGGCTCGTCGACGGAGCATTCTGCGTTCGGCGTGACGCGCAATCCGTGGGATCGCACGCGCGTGGCGGGCGGCTCGTCGGGCGGCTCGGCCGCGGCGGTGGCGGCGCGGATGGTGCCGGTGGCGCTGGGCTCGGAGACGGGCGGCTCGGTGCGGCAGCCGGCGGCGTTCTGCGGCGTGGTCGGTTTGAAGCCGACATACGGGCGCGTGAGCCGGCGCGGGCTGGTGGCGTTCGCGTCCGGCCTCGATCAGATCGGCATCGTCACGAAGACGGCGCGCGACTGCGCGGAGACGCTGCGCATCATCGCCGGACACGATCCGCTGGACTCGACGTCGAGCACGGAGCCGGTGGACGACTACGCCGCGGACGTCGCCTCCGGGGTGAAGGGGCTGCGCTTCGGCATCGTGCGCGAGGCGGTGGAGAAGCTGGAAGGCGAAGTGCGCGCGAACTTCGACGCGGCCGTGGCCGTCCTCCGCGGCGGCGGCGCGATCGTCGAAGAGGCGAGCGTCCCCACGATCGGATACGCCATCGCCATCTACTACATCGTCGCGAACGCCGAGGCCAGCGCGAACCTGTCGCGGTTCGACGGCATCCGCTACGGGCACCGCAGCGAGCGCGCGCGGACGCTCGACGACGTCTACTTCGACTCGCGCGGCGAGGGCTTCGGCGCCGAGGTGAAGCGGCGGATCATGCTGGGGACGTTCGCGCTCTCCTCGGGGTACTACGACGCGTACTACGGCCGCGCGCAGCGCGTGCGGGCCAGGCTGCGGCACGAGTTCGCCGAGGCCTTCCGGACGTGCGACTACCTCATCACGCCGACGACGCCCGAGGCGGCGTTCGAGATCGGGGCGAAGACGGACGACCCGCTGTCGATGTACCTCTCCGACATCTTCACCGCGCCGGCGAACCTGGTCGGCATCCCGGCCATCGCCGTGCCCTCGGGGCTGGACCAGGCCGGCCTCCCGCTGTCGCTGCAGATCATGGCCCCGCACTTTGCGGAGCGGTCGCTGTTCCGCGCGGCGGGGTTCTTCGAAGAGGAGACCGGCTACTGGCGCCAGTCGCCCCTGTCCTCCCTCGCTCGACGCTCGGGAGGACATGTGGGGTCTACGCGTTCGGATTCGTCCCGAACGTGAACACCGCGTCTCCGGTGTCGTTCCGCACCTCGGACGCGTACCCGTAGATCGGCAGCTCGACGGCGTTGAACTGCACGGCCACGGCCGTCTGCGGCGCGATGCCGAAGGTGTTGAAGATGTCGCTGAACTGGACGTACGAGTGCGGCTGCAGGGTCACGGACTGCGAGTGGAGCGGGATGTTCGTCGCGTTGCCGATGTAGAGCGCGACGGTCACCGGGACGTCGTTGGGGTTGGCCACGCCGATGTTGACGCGGTTCCCGGCGGCGCCGGAGATGCCGTGCAGCAGGGCCTGCCGGCTGAGGCGCTCCTTGGCGATGCCCGGCACGGACTGCCCGAACTCTCCGGCCGGATTGCCGGTGTTGTAGATCCTGGCCCGGGCCAGGATGCTCTGGCCGGAGACTTCCAGCACGCCGGCCGCGAGGGGCATGCTGAACGTATTCAGGACGACGTCCGGCAGGTGCGCCCCCGAGTACTGCTGCAAGGTGACGGTGCGCTGCAGCATCGCCCCGCCGGTCGGATAGAACCGCAGGGTCACGGTCTGCCCGGGCATGTAGGCGTTGTGGATGAAGACGTCGGTCCGCCACTGCGTGCCGCCCGTGCCCGGGAAGCGGCCGATGACGGGGATGATGACCGTGTTCCCTTCGGTGCGGAGCGCGAACACGGGGGCGGCGGAAAGAAGGGACGCGGCCAGAACGAGGCCGAGCGTCAGCTTACGCATATCGATCCTCCAGGGTCTTCAACGTAATTCCGCCGGGAAAGGGCGGCTGTGATCTATGACCAGACGCCGGGTGTACAATTTCCGACGTGCGTAATGGGTGGGTGTGGCTTTTCCTGATCCTCGGGGCGGTTTCTCTCTCCGCGCAGACGCCCATTGCGACCGCGCAGATCTCTCCCTCCCTCCGCGCGACGCTCACGCGCGACTACCAGATCGACGTCACGGTGAAGCCTCACGAGGGCGACGCATGGACGCGCCTGGCGCGGCGCGTCAGCGGCGACGCGTCGAACTGGGAGGAGATCGCGGCCCTGAACGAGGCCGACGAGACGCTCAAGACGCACAAGCCGGTCCGCGTTCCGTACGCGCTGCTGCGGCCGGAGCTGCAGCTCGACATCGCCAAAACGCTCTTTCCGCATGACCAGCGCACGGCCGACGGCTGGAAGCACGTCGTGGTCGGCGCGCGCGGGATCGAAGGGGAATCGCTCTGGAACATCGCGGAGTGGTTCACGGGCGCCGGCGCGAATTACTCCCTCATCCGCAAGGCCAACCCGAGTCAGGGACTCTCGACCCGAAAAGGTGACGTGATCCTCATTCCCAAACGGTTGCTCACCGCCGCATTCGGCGGGGGCTCGGAGGAAGAGAATGCACCGAAGACGGCAGCAGAGGTTCGGAAACCCGCGGACGATGCGACTGAGCGTGCAGCAGCGGATGAAGATGTTCCGGAGGCGGCTGTTGTGGTCGCGGTTCCGGGACAGCCGTCCGTAGCGCCGTCTCTGCTGTACGAGCGCTCCGCGGCCGAGCCTCACGCCGTCTATCGACTGCAGAAGGGCGAGGCCCTCTACTCCTCGGTGGCCATCCGGTTCACCGGACGCGTCTACGCGCGGGACGTCTACGAGGTCATCGATCGCATCGTGAAGTTCAACGAGATCGAGGACGTCGCGAAGATCCCGGTGGACTATCCGGTGAAGATCCCGATGGACCTGCTGTCGCCGGAGTTTCTCCCCGGCGACGCGCCCCAGCGCATCGCGCAGGAGGCGACCCGGCGCGAGAGCGCCATGGTCGCCAGGCGCACGCGCGCGACGGGGCTGCAGGGCGTGCACGTGATCCTCGACGCGGGACACGGCGGGGCGGACCCGGGCACGGCGCACGAGGACCTGTGGGAGTCGGCGTATGTGTACGACGTGGCCTGCCGGCTGAAGAAGATCCTGGAGAAGGACAGCGCGGCGAAGGTGTCGATGACGACGAAGTCGAAGGCGGGCGGGTTCACGATCGCCAACCGCAACGTCCTCAGCGGCGCGAACGACCACTACGTGCAGACGACGCCGAAGTACCTGCTGGACGACGCCATCGTCGGGGTGAACCTGCGCTGGTATCTGGCGAACTCGATCTTCCGCCGGGCCATGAAGGACGGCATGCCGCGGGAGAAGGTGATCTTCCTCTCCATTCACGCGGACTCGCTGCATCCGTCGCTGCGCGGCGCGATGGCGTATATCCCCGGGGCGAGCTTCGTGAAGGGGACTTACCAGAAGAAGGGTGAGATCTACCTGGCGCGCGCGGAGGTCCGCGAGCAGCCGGCGGTGACGCACACGCGCCGCGGCGCACTGGAGGCGGAGGGACTGTCGCGCGAGCTGGCGGAGTCGGTGATGGAGTCGTT
Organism: Thermoanaerobaculia bacterium; assembly: GCA_036375075.1. Classification (GTDB taxonomy): domain Bacteria; phylum Acidobacteriota; class Thermoanaerobaculia; order Gp7-AA8; family Gp7-AA8; genus QHVT01. Next base: position 29,745 of record DASUSN010000107.1, read on the forward strand.
CGCGCGCAAGGGGTTGAAGGTGCATCCGTTCGAGCCGGTGCGGGACAACGTGATCCGGCGCGGGAAGGAATGGGTGCCGGCGGTGATCCGCCACAATCAGGTGCCCACGCGCATGCTGCTGGAGGTGTGCAACCTCGGCAACCGCAAGGACCGCGCGCTGATCCAGACGAAGCAGTACCGCCAGGAGGTCGCGGAGGCGGTGTTCGCGGGGATCGTCGACTTCTACGCCAGCGAGGAGCGCAAAGCCCCCTCGGCGATGGTGGCCAAGGGCGCGAAGTAAGGGTCACCGACATGATCGATCCCGATCCGCCGCTGGCGCGGTACTCGTTCCGCCGGTCGGTGCTCGAGCAGGAGGTCACCTACACGCTTTACGGCGACCGGCTGGTCATCGAAGGCGGCCCCGCGCTCGGCCCGCGCTTTCATCTTCTGAGCGACGTGCGCGCGGTGCGGCTGCGGTACGAGCATTCGAAACAGCGCGAGTACTACCAGTGCTTCATCCACACGCAGCGGCACCGGATCTCGCTCCGCCACGTCCACTGGCGGGGCGCGATGGACTTCGAGGACCGGCGGAAGACGTACACGCCGTTCGTGAAGGCGCTGCTGGCGGCGCTCGCGCCGTATCCCGGCGTGCAGTTCCGTGCCGGCTCGATGGTCAACTTCATCAGCGCGATCGTCGGGATGCCGCTCATGGGCGGGCTGCTCTGGCTCTGCGCGTCCCTCGGCCGTACCGGCCCGGCCATCCTCGCCGGATTCATGCTCGGCCTCTGCCTGCTGATGCTCGGCCCGTCCCGCCCGCGCCGCTTCGACCCGCTCGCGCCGCCGGCGGACGTTCTTCCGGAGTGACGGCCGAAGCCGTTTGGAGTGCGGAGGCAATCGCCTCCGCTTTCGAATTCGGTTCCCTC
>DASUSN010000108.1:0-9795 GCA_036375075.1 Thermoanaerobaculia bacterium
TTCGTGCCCCTCCCGCCCAGGTCCCTCGCTCGACGCTCGGGATGACAGTCATTGACGCCGGTCGCGCTGCGTCGGCGCGCGAAAGCGGTCGAGATGACAGCGACTACGTCCGCTCCCCGATCTTCCGCGCCGGATTTCCCGCGTGGATCTCGTACGGCGCCACCGGGCGGGTGACGACACTGCCCGCGCCGATGACCGCGCCGGTTCCGATGGTCACGCCGGGCAGCACGATGGTCCCGGCGCCGAGCCAGACGTCGTCGCCGATGGTCACGTCGCGCGGCTCGCGCGCGCTCGGCGCCTCGGCGATCTTCACGCCGCGGGCAATGTCGTGGTTCGCGCCGACGATCGTGCAGAACTGCGAGACCAGGCAGCCCGCGCCGATGCGGACCGTCGCCCCGGCCGCGAGCCGGATGTTGTTGTACTGCCCGATCCAGGTGCGCTCGCCGACGATGAGCGTGCCGTAGCCGTTGCGCGCGTCGCCGAGGTTGAGGATCGTGCCGCGCTCGACGTGCGCGCCCGCGGCGAGCTGCAGCGTCCCCTCGCGCCAGCCGTCGACGATCGCCTCGGACGAGATGCGCGCGCCGGGGTTCCGGCGGCGGATCTCGTCGAGGTCGGCCAGCCCGGCCTGGATCTCTCCCAACCGGTGTACCAGCGCCGGATAGCGCAGGAGGCGGAGCCCGCGGAGGAAGGTCCGCAGCGAGTCGATCATGGCAGCACCACGCGCCGCAGCGCGCCCCAGAACATCCGGTTGCGCAGCATCGGCGGATACTGCCGCGCGAACGCGGACAGCTCCCGCACCTTCACGCCACGCGGCCTGGAATCAGAAAGTACACGCGAGATGAGCCACGCGGAGCGGTTCTCGAAGTACTGCCGCAGCGTGCCGCGCATGGCCGCGACCGCGCGCGTGTAGTCGTCACCCCGCACGCCGGCCTCGGCCAGCAGGCGCGGGAAATGGCGGTAGAGGTCGAGATCGTAGTCGGCCGCGCCGGGCCGCATGCGGAATCCCATCCCGGAATAGTCCTCCGGCGTGTGGTTCATCCGGAAGCGGAACAGCGGCTTCGGCACCACCACGAACGGGCCGCGGATCGCCGCGAGGAACAGATAGCGGCGGTCGTTGTCGAGCCAGACGTCAGGCGGACCGATGGCGTCGACCACGGACGAGCGGTAAAGACCGTAGAACGAGACGCACTGCGGATCGGCCACGAAGGCCCGGAGACGCTCGGCGAGATCGGGACTGGCGATGGCCGGCGAATACGGCACGTGCACGCGCTCGCCCTCGGGGGTCACGATCACGGTCCACGTGCACGCCATGGCCGCGGAAGGATCGTCCCGCAGCGCGGCCAGCGTCTCGCTCACGAACTCCGGCGCCTTCTCGTCGTCGTGGGCGGCCCACATGAAGAACTCGCCCGTTTTCTGCGCGAGCCCGAAGTTGAAGTTCGCCTGCGGTCCGAGGTTCTGCGGGTGGCGGAAGTAGCGGATGCGCGGATCTTCCTTCGCCGCCGCGGCGCAGATCTCGGGCGTGGCGTCGGTGGAGGCGTTGTCGCAGAGGAGGATCTCGAGATTGGCGTACGTCTGCCGGCGGATGAGATCGAGGGCCGCGGGCAGAGACGCCGCGGCGTTGTAGATCGGCATGGCCACGCTGACCAGCGGCTCGCCAGTCATCGCACCCGCCCGGCGCCTTCCTGCACTTCGCGCGGGGTGAACTCGTTCGTCCACGGCAGGAGCGGCCGCACCGCGCCGGGGATCGGTCCGCCGTAGTCACCGCGCGCGGTGTCGCCGGCCAGCACGTCCACGACCTCGAACGCCACGGCATCGCGCTCGTAGAAATGGACGTGCACCGGGTCCATCGTGCTGACCGCCGCGCCCACGATCATCGTTCCTTCGGACAGGAAGTTCCCCGGCACGTGGATCGTGCTGACGTAACGCCCGACCTCGCGCGGCCGCGAGCGCCACTTCGGATCGAGATCGGAGGAGATGAACACCACCAGCCCCTCCTCGTTGTGGAAGTGCATGTTCGGCACGAGCACGTGGCCGGGACGGAGCGCTTCCCACTCCATCTCCACGTCCACCGGCCTGCGGATGTCGACCTTCTGGACGATCTCGCCGCCGCTGCGCACGCGCACGGCGCGCAGCCGGGCGATGTCGTTACCGGGCGCGCCCGGGCCCTCCAGCCACTCCCGCGCCGCGGTGGTCCCGAGGTCGGAGTGCAGGTAGTGACGCACGACCTCGTGCGCGTCGGCATCCCGCGCCACGCGCCCGGCTTCGATCAGCAGGGCCCTGTTGCAGAGGCGCGTGATGGAGGCCAGGTTGTGCGAGACGAAGAGGATGGTGCGGCCGTGCTGGCCGATGTCTTCCATCTTGTTCAGGCACTTGCGCTGGAACGACGCGTCGCCCACGGCCAGCACCTCGTCCACGACGAGGATGTCGGTCTCCAGATGCGCGGCCACGGCGAACGCCAGGCGCACGTACATCCCGCTCGAGTACCGCTTCACGGGCGTGTCGAGAAACTGCTCGACCTCCGCGAAGGCCACGATCTCGTCGAGCTTGCGGGCGATCTCCGCGCGGGGCATGCCCAGGATGGCACCGTTGAGGAAGATGTTCTCGCGGCCGGTGAGCTCGGGATGAAAGCCCGTCCCCACCTCCAGCAGCGAGCCCACGCGTCCGTAGAGCCGGGCCACACCGCGCGACGGCTCGGTGATGCGCGAGAGGATCTTGAGCAGCGTCGACTTCCCCGCGCCGTTGCGGCCGATGATGCCGATGACCTCGCCCGGCATGGCCGTGAAGGAGACGTCGTGCAGCGCCCAGATCTCCTCGCGCGCGACGGGCGCGCGCTTCGCGCGGAACGGAGCCACCAGCGTGTCGCGGAGGGTCTTGTAGCCGATCTCCTTCACGCCGCCGATCACGTATCGCTTCGCGAGGTGCTCGACTTCGATGGCGCGCTTGCTCATGTCAGAGGACGTCCGCGAACTGGCGCTCGACGCGGCGGAAGTAGAAGGCGCCCGTGACCACGATCACGGCCGTGCACGCGACCGAATACGCCACCGCGCCCCACGGAACCGGCGTCGACAGGATCGATCCGCGGAAGGCCTCGATCAGGCCCGTCATCGGATTCAGGTCCACGAGGAAGCGGAACTTCGCCGGCAGCACCGACGCCGGATAGGCCACCGGGGTCAGGTACATCCAGATCTGCAGGAGAAACGGGACGACCACGCGGATGTCGCGGTACTCGACGTTGAGCGCGGAGAGCCACAGCCCGCACCCGAAGGCGAAGAACGTCGTGACGACGGCCACGAGCGGCAGCAGGAGCAGCATCGGCGACAGCGGCGTGCCGTACCAGGCGCACATCACCAGCACGATGGCCAGGGTCACGGCCATGTCCACCAGGCCGCCCGCGACCGACGACGCCGGCACGATCATGCGCGGGAAGTAGACCTTCGAGATCAGGTGCGCGCTGCCGATCAGACTGTTGCTCGCGGCGGACACCGCGGTGGAGAAGAAGGTCCAGGGGACGAGCGCCGCCATCACGAACAGCGCATACGGCACGTTGCCGCCGGCCTGGATCTTCGCCACGCGGTTGAACAGCACCGTGAAGATGAGCATCGTCAGCAGCGGCTGGGCCACGACCCAGATCACGCCGAGGAGCGTCTGGCGGTAGCGGACCTTGACGTCGCGCCAGACCAGGACGCCGAGGAGCTCGCGGAACTGGAACAGCTCGGCCAGATCCAGCGCGCGCCATCCGCTCGACGGCGCGATCTCGATCAGCGGCCGCTCCTCGACACTCTCGGTCACGGGCGAGATTCTAACCGCTCGCCTTCCGCCGAACCTCCAGCAGCGAGCGTCCCACGCGGTAGCGCAGCAGCGGGTCGAGGACGCGCGAGGCGCGCACGAGCACGCGGTCCCAGAAGAGGATCTGCCGCCGCGTCGGCATCGCGGACTGCAGCAGGTAGCGGTTGCCGGCCGACGCCAGCAGGCCGGCCGCGTCGAGATAGGCCGACTTCACCGACACGAGGCCGCTCGGCATCACCCGGTCGAGCGAGTGCCGGTCGTAGCGCCGATGGTGGCCGATCGCGCGGTCGTACGGCGTCATCAGCCGCTGCCAGGCCGGGGCGGCGATGATGAGGTGGCCGCCCGGCTCCAGCCGCGCCGCGGCACGCGCCAGTTCGGCCGCGTCGTCTTCGACGTGCTCGAGGACGTCGACGTAGAGGATCGTGTCGAACGACTCCCGGAGGTCCGCGAGCGTCCCGTTCAACACCACGCACGACGGCAGCGCGCGGCAGATGACGTCCGCGAGCACGGGATCGGGCTCCAGGCACACCCAGCGCGTCACGGCCGGACTCCACAGCGACACCGTCGTGGTCCCGAGTCCGGCGCCCACTTCGACGACGCGCCGGCCGAGGAAAGGACGGATGTGCGACGCGAGATAGCGCCTCCAGCACACCGCCTCGCGGAAGAGCTCCAGCTCCGAGCCCGCGTACCGGTAATCAGACATGGGCGGGAGACGAAGTCACGTCCAGCACGAAGTGGTGGTAGTCGCGTTTGGGGATGAAGTTCACCTGGTTGCGGCCGCTGAGGATGGTGAAGATGAAGAACAGCGAGAGGATGATCGCCTCGATGAGGATCACGGTCGCCAGCGCCACGACGTAGGTGGCCCAGCCCGGGATGGCCAGATTGGTGTAGAGGCGGATGCCCACGGCCACGACGATGGCCGTGATCATGGCCACGATGAGCGCGCAGGTCGCCATCAGCGCGCGCACGCCGAGGACGTCCCCGTTCACGGCGATGGCGCTGAGGCCGTGCGTCACGAGCGACACGAGGTTCATCCGCGAGCGGCCCGCCAGACGCGGCGCGCGGTCGCAGGGGACGGTGGCGTACGGCAGCCGCGCCTTCATCACGCCGCCGACGTAGTGGCTCCAGATCTCCGAAACGCCGACCAGCCGCCGCAGCACGGCGTGCGGCACGATGCTGAAGTTGCCGACGCGGATGTCCATGCCGGTCATCAGCCGGTACAGCCAGCGGTACAGCGCATAGAAGAAGACGAACCGCGGCCCCTCGGACCGCTTTCTCCTGCGCGCGAAGACGATCTTCGCGAAGCGCTCCTCGCGGCATTTCTCGTACAGTCGCGGCACGTGTACCGGATCGTCCTCGCCGTCCGCGTCCATGACCACGACGTGCGCGCCGGGGAAGTGCTCCTCCGCGTAGGCGAGGCCGATGGCGATGGCGCGTTGATGGCCGACGTTGCGGCGCAGCGAGACCACGTGGGTGGCGGTGATGCCCGGCGACGGCAGAATCGCGTCCGCGGCGATCTGCGACGCGTCGTCGATCACCAGGATCTCGGCCGAGAGACCGTCGCGCGTCAATGCCTGGCCGAGGCGCGGGAGCAGGAGACCGAGCGCCGTCCAGTCGTCGTAGACCGGGATCAGGACGAGCAGGCGGTCCGATGTGCTCACTCGCAGAGCATTATCCATGAGCGGGACGCAGCAGGGAGCCCTGCTCCCGCGCGGTCAGCGCGCGGATCCGCTCCGCCGGCGGGATCGAGCGCAGCTCGAAATAGCGGCGCACCGCGGGCGCTTCGTCGCCGGCCAGCTTGCCCTTCTGGGGCGCGTGCCACAGATGCAGGAACGGGAGGCTGCCGAATCCGTAGACGCGGCCGGTCGTTTCCGCGCGCTCCCAGAACTCGTTGTCCTCGCCGCCCCAGCCGACGAACGACTCGTCGAAGCCGCCGATGGCGGCGAACGCCTCTTTCGAAACGGCGATCGAGGCGCCCTGCAGGTTCTGGACGACGTTCGCGGGGACGTCCGTGCGCACCTCGCCCGACGCGAAGACGCGATCGGTCTCCTCTTCGCCGAGGTAGAACGTGAAGCGCTTCAGCTCCAGGAAGGACCAACCTTCGCGCGCGCGGGCCAGCGTCTCGGCCGCGTAGCGCGCGGGGGAGAGCATGTCGTTGTCGTGGAGGATCAGCACCTCGCCGCGCGCGAGCCGCGCGCCGACGTTCAGCGTCCAGCTCCGGTTGTAGGCGTACTGCGCGTCCACGGGCGTATGGACGTAGCGGACCCACGGCGGGAGCGCGGACTCGATCTCCTTCGCCGCGGACTGCTCGACGACGATGCACTCGACCGGCACGCCGGTCTGGCCGGCGATGCTGCGCAAGGTCATGAGGAGGTGCGGCAGCCGGGCCAGGCCGCGATGCCCGATGATGAACGTGACCGCCGGAGCGTCCGCGGGAGGAGGCGCGTCGCGCAGGGCGATGGGCCAGTCGCGGAACGCCCGCCGCATGAGCCGCGCTCCCGCCGACGGGAAGACCTTCGCGATGTGCAGGTCGGTCGTGTACAGCCATTCGCAGCGCGCGCCGCGGCCGTCGAGGGTGATGCGCTCGCTGCGGTTGTGGATGGCGATCCACGGCGCCGGGAGGCGGCGGTACGGTCCGATCCCGCGCAGCGCCGCCTCGAACCGCGGCCAGTCGTACACGGCCGCGCCGGCGCGCAAACGGAGCTCCCGGAGCCTCGACATCGGGCGTGATTGTACGGTCCGCGGTCGTATGCTTGGCGCGTGAGCAATGCTCTGGTCTCGACCGTCATCCCCGTTTTCAACCGCGCGGCGATGCTGCGCGAGGCGGTGGAGAGCGTGCTCGCCCAGACGCATCGCCCGATCGAGATCCTGATCGTCGACGACGGCTCGACCGACGATACGCCCGCGGTCGCGGACGAGCTCGCGCGCGAGCACGCCGGCGTCGTCCGCGCGTTCCATCAGGCCAATGGCGGCGCGGGCCTGGCGCGCGAGAGGGCGCGCGGCGAGATCCGCGGGAGCTTCGTGCAGCACCTCGACAGCGACGACCTGCTGCTGCCGCGCAAGTTCGAGCTGCAGGTCGCCGCGCTGAACGTGCAGCCGCAGTGCGGCGCCGCCTACGGCTGGACGCGCTTCCGCCACCGCGACGGCCGCGCCGAGGAGCAGCCGTGGAAGCGCTCCGGCGAACGGATCGAGACGATGTTCCCGGCCATGCTCGCCGAGCGCTGGTGGGACACGCCCACGCCGCTGTATCGCGCGTCGCTGATCCGCGAGGCCGGACCGTGGACCGATCTGCGCGTGGAAGAGGACTGGGAGTACGACTGCCGCATCGCGGCGCGGAGCGTGCGGCTCGCGTACGTGCCGGAGTGGGTCTGCGAGGTGCGGCAGCACGATCAGGGTCATGTTTCGGGTCATGCCGACGCGGGCTCGCTGCGCGAGCGGGCGCGCGCGCACCTGCTGATGCTCCGGCACGCGCGCGACGCCGGGCTGGCGAACGAGTCGCCGGAGATGCGCCACTTCGCGCGCGACCTGTTCCACATCGCGCGGCAATGCGGCGTGGCCGGACTGGCCGGCGAGTCGCGGAGCCTCGTCGCCGCCGCGCAGTCGATCTCCCCCTCGCGCGACCTCCGCGTCTACGCCCTCGCGGCCCGCGCCCTCGGCTGGCGCCGCATGGCCCGTCTCGCGCAGATGCTCGACAGGTGACGATGGCGAAGATCTCCGTGGTGATGGCCGTCTTCAACGGGGCCGGGGCCTTCCCGGCGACGATGGCGTCCATCCTCGAACAGACCGAGCGCGATCTGGAGGTGATCGTCGTCGACGACGGCTCGACCGACGACACGCCGCGCCTGGCCGCGGAGGTCGCGCGGACGGACCCGCGCGTGCGCGTGCTGACCCAGGCCAACGCCGGCCTCACCCGCGCCCTCATCCGCGGCTGCGAGGAAGCGCGGGCGCCGGTCATCGCGCGGCAGGACTGCGGCGACCGCTCGCATCCCGAGCGCCTCGCGAAACAGCTCGCCGCGCTGGAGGCCGGGCCGGACGTGGTGCTGGTGTCGTGCTCCACGCGCTATCTTGCGCCCGGCGGCGAGGAGCTGTACGTCGTGGAGGGGGACGGAGACGAAGTGCGGCGGAGTCTGCGCGAGGATTCGGTGGAGACCATCCGAGGGCTGAGCCATCACGGCTCGGCGATGTTCCGCCGCGACGATTACGTCGCCGCGGGCGGCTACCGGGAGCGGTTCCGCGTGGCCCAGGACCTCGATCTCTGGGTACGCATGGCCGCGCGCGGCCGGATCGCGTTCGTCCCCGAGGTTCTGTACGAGGCGATCGTCGAGCCGGGCGCGATCAGCACGCGCAAACGCGCGGAGCAGATCGAGGCCGCGCGCGTGGCGCTCGCTCTGCGCGACGGGAAAGAAGTCGCGAGCGCCGCGCTGCCGCCGCCGGTGAGCGCGCGGCGCGCCGAGGCGAACACGCTGTACTTCATCGCCAGTTGCCTGCGGCGGCGGCGCGATCCGCACTGGCGGGCCTATGCCGGCCGCGCCCTGCGCCGCAATCCGCTGCTGCTCCGGGCCTGGCTGCTCTTCGTGAGGCCCGCGCGATGAAGCCGCCGCAATTCGATCCCGCCTGGCCGCCGGAGGTGGTCGAGATCTGGAAGAACGACATGCGCGAGATGTGGGACCCGCGCATCGAGCGGCACGTCTTCCACCAGTACCACAACCAGCTCGATCTCTATCTCTCGCTCGTCGAGAAGTACGGGGCGCACTCCGTTCTCGACGTCGGCTGCGCGCAGGGGACCCTCGCCATCCTCCTCGGCGAGCGCGGACACCGCGTCACCGGCGTGGACATCCGCGAGCCGTTCCTCGCCTATGCGCGCACCCGCTGGGAGCGCGGCGACGTGCGGTTCCTCGCCGCGAACATCTTCGACCGTCCGGACCTCGGCACGTTCGACCTGGTGTTCGGCAACCAGATCATCGAGCACCTCGTCTATCCCGCGGAGTTCCTGCGGACCCTGGCGACGTACGTCCGTCCCGGCGGCGTGCTCGTCGTGACGACGCCCAATCACGACTACTTCCGCTCCTCGCTGCCGAGCTACACGGAGCTCGGCGACCCGCGCCGGCACGAGCACCGCCAGTTCTCCGCCGGCGGCGGGGATCACTTCTTCGCCTACACCGAGGAGGAGCTGCGCGCGGCGGCGGCCGAGGCGGGGCTGGACGTGCTGGAGATGGTCTACTACGAGACCCCCGCCATCTCCGGGCACTTCCTCGTGCGCTACCTGCACCGGCTCCCCGTGGCCTTGTTACGCGCGGGAGACCGCCTCGCCCTGCGCGTGGCGCCGCGCAAGCTCGCGCACCAGCTCGGCATGGTCGTGAGGCGGCGGGCGTGAGATTCCTCGACCGCGTGCACGCACTGGCGCTGCTCGTCACCGGCCGCGCGCGCGCAGCCGCATGGCGGATGCGCGGAGCGCGGATCGGAAGCAAGACCCGGATCGGCGCGGCGGTCCGCGCGCGGAGACCATGGTGCATCGAGCTGGGCACGCGCGTGGAGATCGAGCACGGCGTCTTCCTCAAAGTGGTCGAAGACGCTGCCCGGCTGGCCGTCGGCGACTACGCGTTCATCGGCACGGGCGCGGAGATCGACGTCGCGGAATCGGTCGCCATCGGCGCGCACACGCTCATCGCGCCGAACGTCTTCATCACCGACCACACCCACAACGCCGCGGCGGGACTGCGGCTCGACGAGCAGGGCAGCCGCAGCGCGCCGGTCGTCATCGGCGCGGACGCGTGGATCGGCACGCGCGCCGTGATCCTCCCCGGCGTGACGATCGGCGACGGCGCGATCGTCGGCGCCGGCGCCGTCGTCACGAAGGACGTCCCGCCCAACACCATCGCCGCCGGCGTCCCGGCCAAGGTGATCGGGACGAGGAGCTGACCCGGCGGAGCTCCGCATCGACGCCCGCGGAACGCCGGCTTCCCAGCCGGCCGCTACGCCGCCTTCCAGGCGGCATGGGCTCCTCGCGAG
>DASUSN010000109.1:0-7470 GCA_036375075.1 Thermoanaerobaculia bacterium
ACCAAGGCCAAGGTCCTGATCCAGCACGGCGAGATCGACGACCGCGTGCCGCTGTCCCAGGGCACGATGCTCTACCGCATCCTCGACGAGCTGGGCGTCGACGTGAAGATGGTCACCTACCCCCGCACGGCCCACGGCCCCCGCGAGCCGAAGCTGCGCATGGACATGATGCGCAGGAACCTGGAGCTCTTCCGCACGGCGTTCTGATCTGGAGTGCGGAGGCAATCGATTGCCTCCGCACTCCAGACTACGTCATATCGCTTCGGACCATCTGCGTCTCCCTCGCCTGCAGCGACTTCGCCACCATCCGATAGCGCCAGACGCCGATGCCGTACATCGCGCCGAAGATGAGCGCGAACCACACCGTCAGCTCCCACGGGCGCCGCCAGCGCGAGGCGCTGAAGAAGATGTAGCCCATCAAGCTGATCGCCCCGAGGGCGAAGAAGTTGAGCCAGCCGATGACGTACGTTGCCCCTTCCTCCGGCACGTACCGCAGCAGGCCATGCAGGATAGGCGTATAGCGGAACGACACCGAAGAGCGTCCCTTCTCGCGGAACGCGATCTCGCTCTCGGAGAGCCGCCGGAACAGGATCAGCGAGGCACGTTGCTCCGCGACGCCGCCGAGGCGCTCCTCGGCCTGCGCGTCGAGGCGTACGCCGTGGACGCGCATCCGGAACAGCGGCAGGCCGTAGCGGAAATACGCCGGTACCCACGCGCGGGCCACGAAGAATTCGACGAGAGCAAGCACACCGATCGCGATGAACGGAAGGAGCACCCACATGGCGGTTGGACCTCGGACGCATAGTGTAGCGTCACGGTGCCTGAACATCGGAGTCCAGCAGCACCTCCGCACCAAAGTGCGCAAGGAGGGCCGTGCGGGCGCCGTCTGAGATTGAGGTCTCCCGGATGTCGAGAAGCTCCAGGTCCATCCGCAGCAGGCTCGGGACACAGGCATCGGTTACGCGCGTGCCGAACAGCCGCAAACGGCGGAGGAGCAGGCACTTGGTGAGCTTAGTAACCGCGTCGTCGCCGATGGCGGTATTCGCAGCATCGAGAATTTCGAGGTTCGGCGGCATGGCGTCGAGCGCATCGGTGACGGCAATGCCGTCGCAGAAGAGATGTCGCAGGTTTTTCATGGACGCGAGGCGGCCAAAGCCCTCATCCGTGACCCTGCATCCCGCGATGTTCAAGGTCCACGTCATGTCGCGGGCCGCCAGCACGGTAACGCCGTCGTCGGTGACGCCCGTCCCCTGAACGCCGAGAAGGCCGATGTAGCCGAAACGCGCGAGTGCCGCCACGGCGCGATCATCGATCGCGGTTCCGTTGAGACCGAGGCGGCGCAGCCGGAAGCCATGCGTGGCGACGATGGCTCGGTTGCCGACGGCAGTCTGGTTGAGCGACAGCTCGCGCAAGCGGCGGCACGCCAGCAGCCGTGCGGCGTCGCCATCGCGGATTGCCGTCTCATTGAGAACGGCGATGCGCAGGGACGGAAACGTCGCCAGCTCTCCGAGCGCCTCCGATTCGATCCGGGTCGTGGAGAGATTCAACGCCACGAGCTGGGGCAGGGCGCGAAGCGAAGCGATGGCCGCCGAAGTGAGATTCGTACAGCCGCGGAGATCGAGCGCGGTGACGTCGGGATACTCGCCAAGCACCTCGGCGAGCTGGTCGTCGCCGAGGGCCGGGTCGGAGGGCTCCTCGTACTGCGGCTTCAGCGCATAGAACGCGGCCAGCCGCGAGAGCCGGCCGATCATGCGCCGCCGCCCGTCGCGATCTCCATCGTGCAGAGCCTCGCCAGAAAGTCGTACGCCACGGCCTCCGTCTGCGGCGCGTCCTTCTGGACGAGCCGGTTCACGAACATGTGGCAGTACGAGGAAAGGATCTGCCGCACTGGCCGTCCCAACACCCCGCCGCGCTCCAGATCCTCGAGCTCCCGCACGATCGGCGCGAGCGCGCGGCAGCGGTCGTCGAGCGCCGACGCCACCTCTTCGGAGCCGCCGCCGCGCAGCAACTCCCATAACGCGTGGCGCTCGGCCCGGAAGCGCTGGGCCAGCTCCTTCTTCGTCATGCCGGAGGTGAATGCGCCGGCCAGCGACTCTGCCGTATTGCGCCGCTCAGCGATGGAGAGACCGAAGGTGCGCAGCAGGCGGTCGATGCCGAGAATGGCCATGGCGCGGCGGCCTTCCTCCGTCCCGCATTCGCCCGAGGCGATCAGGCGCAGCACGGCTTCACTGTCGGCCGCGAACAGGCGTTCCGAACAGGCCATGCCTTCGACGCCTCCGTAACGCGCGAGCTCCGGCTCGTAAGTGTCGAGCGTGAGACGCGCGCAGCGGCCGCTGTCCATGAACGGTTCGAGGTTCCGCGTGAGAAGCGGCAGGACCTTCGCGAGGAGAAACGAGGGCTCGCCGCGGAACCGGACTCGCAGGTGCGGCAGGGGATCGACGTAACGGACGAAGAACCATGTCGTGATCCATCCTTCCGCGAGCGTCTGCGCGACCGTCGGCTCGACCGCCGCGAGCAGGATTGCGTCCGCGCCGTCGCCGCGCGCGTAGAGTTTGGCGTAAAGCCAATCGCTCCCCGGCGGAAACGCTGCCCGCCCGGTTGCAACCGGATGCGCCAGACGTTTTTCGCGCACCGCGAGGCTGCAGAACGGTACGTCCATCTCCGTGACCAGGCGTCCCTCGCCGTTGCGGGCGGGGATCGCGTTGGGAGCGGGAAAGTACTCCTGCAACCGGAGCGACGTGGAACGGCGCGCGATCCGCTGCAGCGCGCGCAGGGAGCGTTTGCTTTCGAGATCGATCGTCAGCCCATCCGCAACGACGAGGCTCGGAACGCCGTGATCGTGCAACCGCGCGACGGCGCTGCGTGCGGCATCCGTGCTTCCCTGCAGCGCGCGCAGGTCGCCGCCGCGGACGTTCCAATGGGCGAGCGACAGCACGATGCGCCCGGCCCGGACCCGCGGCACGAACGGCGCCTCCGCGAGCGCTCGCCAGTTCCAGGCGACCCCCGTCCGAACCGCGTGCCATTGGATCGAGCCGAGGAAGCGGTGGATCGCCAGGACGTCCGGACGTGCGAAGTTGTGCGCGGAACTGACGCGGGGATGAACGACGCGGCCACCATGGCGCGAGCGCAGCGTTACCGAGTCGCCGCTCACCCGCACGACCAGGTCGCGGAGCGAGATCAGCTCCGCTCCGTCCGACGGGCTTCCGGAGATGAGGATCTCATGCCGCCGCACGCGTGGACGCAACAGGAGGTTTCCTTCCAGGGCCTTCGCCGGCTGATAGACCAGCTCCGCGAACACGGCGTCGGGATCGGAGGCTTCCTCACGGCGGATGTCGTCGGCGATGTGTTGCTCGAGCTCCGGCAGCGCGTACCAGAAACGGCTCATCAGACGCGTCGCGGGCGGGCCGACGATCGCCGCGGTGTGCAGCGTGAAGTCGCCGGCGTTGACCGCTTCCTCCGATGACGCGGCGAGCGTCACGAGGACATTGAACGTCGGCGGCAGTGGCAGTGTCGCATTCGTCCGAAGGGCAGCGACGTCTTCCGGAGTCAGCTCGACCTCAGTCACGCCAGCCCGAGTCGCACGGTCGATCAGCTCGAGCAGCGCGGCTTGGCGTGCAGGGGCGTCTTCCCGCGGCGGAGGGACATGCGCGCCGAGCAGCGTTGCCTCGTCGAAACCGATGCCCCGCTCCTCGTCGAGGGCGTCGAGCAGCGGCACCTCGCGGTCTCCGTAACGCTCGGCAAACGCATGTGCGAATGCGGCAAGCAGGCGATCGTCCCGTCCCTGTCCGATTTGCGCGAGCAGCGTTACCGCCCGCGAGACCTCGCGCACCACGTTCGCGCCGAGGATGATCGGCTCGCCGGAACGGACGAGAATAGTGTGGAAGACTGAACCGCTATCGGACAACGGCAGCGAACCGCGCAGCTCCTGCTCGAGCGCGCGATAGGAATCAAGCGGCGCATGAGTTTCGTCGAGCAGGCGCAGACGATCGGTGCGGAAGTGGTTGCCGATCAGCGATGGCCAGCGTGGCGCGAGCAGTACACCGTACGCGACGAGGCTGCGAACGAACTCGCGAGCGGCGTCGATCTCGACTCCGGCCGCACGGCTGGCGTGCGCGGCGAGCTCTCCGAAGGCGCAGCCGCGCACGGCGAGCTCGCACAACTCCGTCACGAGCGGCTCGTTAGCGATCGCCGAGAGCGCGTAGCTCACCTCGGTCCCCGCCTCGGTGCATTCGATGAACTGCAGTTGCGATTCGGTGGGCTGGAGCGTTGGATTCGTCGTGCAGAGGGTCGCGTCCTCGTCGTCGTTCTGCGCCGCTGGCGACGTGGCGGCCCAGCCGAAATCGAGTGCCGTCACGACCCGCATTCCGTCGAAGCGCAGCGCCGTCCTCGCGCCCAGCGTGCCGGCAGAGATCGAGGCAAAGCGTCCGAACGGGGTCGTCCGCGTCGCGGCGCGGCTGACGTACCTAGCGACGGTGTCCTCGGTCCGCTCGTCGCTCCGGCCGGCGGCCAGCGCGTCGCGCAACATCTGCCATGCCGACGGTGACGAGAAGTAGATCGCCTCGCCGACGTCCTTCCACGCCGCGCGCAACGCTCCGGCGTCCCCCACGGCGCGCGACCACGCGAGGAACCGCTCGAACGGCAGGGCGGGCGAGCGCGCGAGAATGAAGCCCTGCGGTTCGAAACGAAGCTCGTCGGCCATGGCTCAGTCGTAGGACGTCAGCAGAAGGCGCGACCAGCGAGGCGGAACCGGAGAGATCGCCGCCATCAGCGCCAGCCCGATCCCGGACGCTCCGGTGAGGAAGCTCCGGTCGTCGCGCCACGTGGCGTTCTCGCCCGGCCAGAAACTCCGGAGCGCATTCGCGTCCGTCTCGAGCCTCGTCAGCGCGTCGTCATACCAGCGGACCGCGGCATCGCGGATCGAGTCGTCCGCCGTGAGGATCCAGAGCGTGTGGAAGAGGTGTGCGACGCCAGCCGCGCCGTGGCACAGTCCCGCGTCGAGCACACCCGAGCGGTCGTGGCTGCGCAGCGCCGCGGTGCAGGCAATCTGCCGTGCGGTCTCCATCCAGGCCGCCTGCTCGAAATGCGTCGCGGCCAGCGCGAACGCGATGGCCACGCTCAGGTCTCCATAGCACCACGCCAGTCGCGACCGACCGGCGTAGATCGCACTACCGGGACCGGCGAGGTGGTCGAACCACGCCGGTGAGGGCGCGGAGCGCATCTGCGAGCGCATCCAGCCGAGCGCGCCTTCGACGAGCTTCGTGACCGGATCGCCGCCCAGTCCTTCGCCGTGGAGACGCGCCAGGAACGCGACGATGCCCGGGACGCCGTGGGCGAGGCCAAGGATGTAGACGATCTCGCGGTGGTCGCGTGCGTCGGCCGGCAGGCTCGACCCATGCGCCGGCCACGCCACGCCGCCCCCCACCGGTTGCGAGTGCGTCTCGAGCCTCGCGACGACGCGGGCCAGGATGGCCTCCACGTCCGTTGCATTCGTTCTCCGTTCGAGGGCGTACGTTCCCACCCCGACCGTGCCCGTGATCAGATCGTCCGCGAGATCCTCTTCTCCGAGCGCCGCCAGCGCGGCGTCATCGAGCGCTTCGGAGAACGCGCTGTCTTCCACACCCACGATCGGGGAAAGATGCTCCAGCATCCACGCATAGCCGAGAATGCCCTCGTAAAGGCTGAAGCGCATTGCAGCCGCGGAAGCCGCATCGGCGGCGGCATTCAGCGCCCGCTCGATCTGCTCCGACACGTCTTCCGGCGCGACGCCGGAGAGATGGGAGTAGAAATAGAAGAGCGCAGGACCGACATGTTCGCCGGAAAGGCCCGTATCCCGGGCCAGGGAGGAGGCGTGGTCATGTCGGGGAGGCTGTCGAAGGAACGCGTCCACTCGAGCGAATGCGGAGTGGACGCGTGACTCCAATCCCACGGCCTCCAGGGGGCGCCAGCTCAGCCCGGAACGGTGTAGCTGTAGCAGCACCAGGTTCCCGTGCAGGTCGCGTCCGTATTGCAGGGGTACGAGCCGGTCGGACCGGCGAGCGGCCCTTCCCTACGGACGGCGCGTGCGCCGAGCTTGCGGAGTGTGATCTTGTTGAGGTTCGGAAGCGTGCCGCCGGATGGATTCGGTTTTGGGGTTCCTCGATTCATCGGTAGACTCCTTTCCGTTTCGATACCTCGATAATCCGCCGCGGGTAGTGGTGTGGCAAGCCACAATAATGTAAAGCGCCCACGGGGTCGCGGCTACACTCTGCCGCCATGCAGCCACCGCCCGTCCTCATCGCCCAGAGCACTGCCACCTCGAATCCCCGCGCCGCGACCCTCGACGAGGCATTGCTGTGGGACTACACGTTCGACTTCTGGTCCGAGGAGCGGCCGGAGAAGGTGGAGGTCTTCTTCGACGACGGGCGCTCCGAATCGTACGGTGTTCCGGAGTCGGAAGAGACGCGGCATTCGGTGAGCGCCGAACGGCTCGACGCGTCGGAGATCCGCAGCGCGCGCGGCGCCGTCGGGGAGGTTGCGTTCGTCGATTCCATCACCCCGTCGATCGAGAACGGCAACGCCATCGCCATCGGCAGCGGCGAGTCGAAGACGCTGGAGGAACATCTCGCCGCGCTGTTCCGCCGGCTGCGTCCGGACCAGTTCTCCCTCGAAGTGCACTACGCATACGACCTCGGAGGGATGCCGGTCGAGGTGCCGGTGGTGCTGGTGGCGCGGCAGGCCTTCGCGGAAGAGTTGATCGAGCACATCACCGCAGCGACCCGCCAGTGGCAGTCGGCGATCGACCCTCCGGCGACGAACGCGCGGTGGCGCTTCGCGCTGACGATGTGGCACGGCGCGGCCACGCTCCTCCGCCTGTCGAGCCTCCAACTGGCGCTGCGGGATGTGAACGCGAGCCGGCAACGGCGTTTCCATTAGGCGGATCGCCCTCCCGCCAGCCCCCCCGACAGGCGCAGCTCTGAGCGTCAGAGCCGCCGAGCAAATTTTTGCTCCGCATAGCGTTCTGGAGCTGGAAACAGCTCCGCGATGCTCCCCGGCTCTGAGCGTCAGAGCCGCCGAGCAAATTTTTGCTCCGCGCAGCATTCCGGAGGTGGAAACAGCTCCGCGATACTCGACGGCTCTGGGCGTCAGAGCCGCCGAGCAGATTTTTACTCTCCGTGCAGCATTCCGGGGCTGGAAATAGCTCCGCGGCGCTTTCCTGCTCTGAGCGTCAGAGCCGGAGAGCAAATTTTTGCTCCGTGCAGCATTCCGAAGCTGGAAACAGCTCGCCTCCACCGCCGTTCTGGAGTGCGGAGGCAATCGATCGCCTCCGCTTTCGTATTCGGTAGCCTCAGCCAGCCCCCTCTGGCACCTGAAGCCGACCAAGGCCAAGGTCCTGATCCAGCACGGCGAGATCGACGACCGCGTGCCGCTGTCCCAGGGCACGATGCTCTACCGCATCCTCGACGAGCTGGGCGTCGACGTGAAGATGGTCAC
>DASUSN010000110.1:0-15715 GCA_036375075.1 Thermoanaerobaculia bacterium
GCGTCCGGGCTCCGACGCAGTGCGTCCGGGCTCCGACGCAGTGCGTCCGGGCTCTGACGCAGTGCGTCCGGGCTCCGACGCAGTGCGTCCGGGCTCCGACGCAGTGCGTCCGGGCTCCGACGCAGTGTGTCCGGGCTCCGACGCAGTGCGTCGGGCCCCGACGCAGTGTGTCGCGCCCGCATTCGATGCGCGGAGTTACCACAAATGGTTCGTGTGGTGACGGCTAAGAGGCTGTCTCAAAACCTGGATCGCGTCTGTCGCCCGCTACGCGGGCTCGTTTCGTGGGGACGCGTCTTTCCCCCGGCTGAAGCCGGGGGCTAATGACTGACGGCCGCTACGCGGCCTGAGGACAAAGCCGCGTAGCGGCTGAAAGCGAATAGCCCCCGGCTTCAGCCGGGGGAACGGACGCGCGGCGCCAACAAGCCCGCGTAGCGGGCGGCAGAGAGCCGCGCCGCGGTGTCATCGCGGCCGTTCTGCTGTTCCTGGCGCCGTTCGGGGTGGCGGCGAGCGCTGTTGTGTTGTGCTCGCACGAGCTTCGCGACGCCCTAGCGAGCCTCGGCCTGCTGCACGTGGAGGGTGCGGCGCAGGAATCCCGCGATCTCGTTTTTCGCGACGAACTTGCCGAGGAGGTAATAGGCGCGGATCAGGCGCACGTCGTATTCGAAGCGGAACGTCTTCGTCTGCGGGAACTGCGTTCCCTTGCCCGCGTTCACTGCGATGTCTTCATCCAGAAAGGCGCGGAGCTCCCGCTCCGGAGGGCTCGCGTCTCTCAGGGCATCCAGGAACCCGGTGATGTTGCTCGGCCAGGGATGAACGTGCAGCACCCGCCAGCTCGCAGGGTCCGGGGCGGAGGGACAGCCGTACCGGCCCTCGAACGCCATCTTCGCCAGATCCGGTGAAGTGTCGATCGTGCAGTCGAACAACCGTTTCGCTTGAGCGGCCGCCAGCTCGAGGTCCCCGAACGGCCGGTCGCTCTTCTCCTTGCCCATGTACGAGGCAATCAGGAGATCCACGCCGCGGTCGACGAGCGGCACGATGCCGGTGTTGTCGGACTTGCCGCCGTCGGCGACGACGTAGCGTTTCCGCAGGCGCTCGTGCACGACCGGCTTGCGGTCCTGGGAGAGCTGAAAGTAGAAATCGAGGAACAGGGCGCGGCCGAACCCGAAACCCTGAACCACCGCGGACGAATGCGCGGCGGTCCTCGAAAGTTGCGCGCCCGGCTCCAGGCCGTCGCCGCCGCCGGGCAGCAGAGCCTCGAAAAACTTGCGGCGGTGCTTGACGACTCGAAGACTTGACGACTCGAAGACTCGAAGACTCTCCACCAGCCGCTCCACGCGCCGCGCAGACGCAGTTCTGCCGCATCCCGGCCTGACGATCACGCCAGCGGCCGGCTCGCGTGCAGTCAACGCTGCATCGGTGCAGTTCCAACAACTTTCCCAGGAGTTCCCAAGATCTCGGCCTGCTCCGGCGCCGATATTCCGGTGTGAGTCACCCGACGCCGGCCTCGAAACCAATGAAGGAGCAAGCCATGACCCCACTCTCACTGCCGAGGGCTGCCCGCAGAGCCCTGGCCTTCATCCTCGTCCATCTCCTCGTCCTCACCCCCAACGCGTTCGCATTCAAGCCGGACATCCACCTGCACCTCACCCAGGACAGGACCAAGGCCGCCGGCTTCGGCGAGCAGTCGGCCTTCGATGCCGGCAACGCCAACTGGCTGACCGACTGGTTCGAGCTCACCATTCCCGCCGCGCACTTCGACAACGAGGCCCTGGCCGCCGGATCGGCGCGGCTGCGCGGCAAGATCGACAGCATCATCCAGAACCTCGCCAACTGCGAGAAGGAGCCCGCCCTCAAGGAGCTGGGCCAGGCCCTGCACACGGTGCAGGACTTCTACTCCCACTCGAACTGGGTGGAGCACCGGGGCGGCGTGAACCCCGACATCTACACGATGACCGACCCGCTCGCGACTCTCGACTGCGCGCCGCCGGATTTCGCCCCGGGCGGCGTGACCACCGGCTACTTTGCCCTGGACATCCTGCGCGGCCAGTGCTCGACCACGCCGTCGAACAAGTGCTGCCACCGCGACCTGCACAAGGACGATTCGAGCCGCCGCCTGTTCTTCCCGGCGCAGGCCATCGCCGGGGCAGCGACGAGCGAGCTCTTGCAGCGCGTCGAGGATGAGATCCGCTCCCGCCATCCCGGAGAGCAGGGGGAAGCGATGATCAAGCTGCTCAAGAAGGACCAGCGCGACGTCGCTTTCGTCATCGACGACACCGGCAGCATGTCCACGGACCTGGCGGGTGTGAAGACGACGGTCAACTCCCTGGTGGACTCGATCTCCGACGGCGATGAGTCGCCGCGCTTCGGCCTCTGGACCTTCAAGGACTCGACGACCTATCGCGGCACGACCTGCGACCCGGAGGAGATGAAGGCCAAAGTCAGGCCGCTCTTCGCTTCCGGCGGCGGCGACTGTCCGGAGATGGCCAACTCCGCGCAGCTCGCGGCCGCCTCGGCGATCGCAAAGGGCGGACAGATCCTCGTCGCCACCGACGCCTCGGCCCGCGATCCGGAGATCGCCCCGACCCTGCTGGCGGTCGTGCAGTCGAAGAACATCGACATCAATGTGATCCTCACCGGCAACTGCACCTCGGACTCGGCGGATCTCCGGTCGTCGATCGAGACCGAGGCCACGGGCGGCTTCGGCGGCGTGGCCGCCAACGCCCCGGTCATCCCGCCCGGGGATCTCATGTCGCCCTCGTCCCAGCGCAGCTTCGGCGCGCTGGCGGCGCTCTCCGGCGGCCTCCTCTTCCGCATCAGCCGCAGCGAGCTCCCGCAGGCGGCGAGCATCATCCTCAACCGCACCCGTCCGGAGAACGCGGACGTGCTCTACGCCATCGACAACTCCGGCGCGGCCGGCAGGACCTACACCGTGCCGGTCGATTCAACCCTCGAGGACGTGACCTTCGTCGTCAGCCGCCTCCAGGCCACGGGCACGTTCACGCTGACGCTGAAGCGCCCCGACGGCAGCACCGTGGGCACCGGCGACCCGGGCGTGTCGTTCACCACCATCTCCGGCATGCGCGCCGTGAAGATCGACGATCCGGCCGACGGCAACTGGACGCTCGCCGTCGGCGGCATCGGCCGCTTCGCGGCCAGCGTGTTCGGCAGGAGCGAGCTCGATCTGACCCGGTTCAGCTTCCTCCAGCCGGCCGTGCAGCAGCAGCGCCCGGAGGTCGAGTACCTGCCGCAGCCCGGCCTCCCCATCGCGGGGGAGACGGCCGTCGGCGAAGCCCACGTCGGCGGCGCCCACAGCAGCGTGGAATTCGCCTTGCGCAACCCCGACGCGACGGTCATCGCGCCGCTCGCGCTGGACGAGGCCTGGCCGGGCATGTATCGCGGCAATGTCGCCGCCCCGGCCACGGACTTCCTGGTCTACGGCAGCGGCATCGACCCGAACGGCAACTCGTTCCAGCGCGTGTTCCGCCAGTTCTTCAAGGCCCAGACCGTGCGCGTGTCGCCGCGGGAGCCCTTCCAGAACGCGGCGCCGGGCACGTCGCGGATCTATCACTTCGAGATCACCAACCTCGGCCCCACGGCCATGAGCTATCGCCTGTTCCGCAACTCCGGCTCCGGCTATGCGGTCAGCGGCCCCACCTCGCTCAGCCTCGCCGCGGGCGAGACCAGGACCGTCACGCTCGACGTGAACGTCCCGGCCTTCGCCGTCGAGGGGACGGAGGACCCGCTCTCGCTCGTCGTCACCAGCACCACCGACCCGGGCGTGACCAACAACGCCGTCGTCTACACCCTGGTCGGCACGAGTAACCAGCCGCCCGACGTCACCAGGGCCGTGCCGTCGGCCGATCGCCTCTTCCCGCCGAACGGCAGGTTCGAGGAAGTGGACATCGAAGGCGTGACCGACCCGGACGGCGACGAGGTGACGATCACGATCGACTCCATCCGGCAGGATGAGGAAGTGGACGCCGAGGGCGACGGCAGCACCTGCCCCGACGGCGGCGGTGTGGGCACGTCCACGGCCACGCTCCGCGCGGAGCGCAGCGGCACCGGAGACGGCCGCGTCTACGAGATCGCCTTCACCGCCGGCGACGGCCGCGGCGGCACGACTCCCGGCACGGTCCGCGTCTGCGTCCCCCACGACATGGGCCAGGGGCAGGGCGACAACTGCGCCGACTCCGCCGTGCGCTACGACTCGACGACCTGTCCCGTGCCGTAGGCGATGGAGCTCCCGGGGGCGCCGCCCGCGCGGCGGCGCCTCCGGTGCGGCGACCCCGCTATCGATCCGTATCGCTGTCCCGCCGCAGTTTCGCCACCATCAGCTTGTCGACGCGCCGGCCGTCCATGTCCACGATCTCGAAACGAAAGCCGTTCGCCTCGATGCGGTCGGCGACTCGCGGGAGACGTCCCAGCTTCGCGACGACGAACCCCGCTACCGTGTCGTGCTCCGCGTCGTCATCGCATCGCAGGCCGACCGAATCCGCGAAGTCGGCGAAGTTCATCATGGCATCTACCAGCCACGAGCCATCCTCGCGCTGCACCAGCGTATCCTCGTCTTCGTCGAGTCCGAGCACGCGCATCGCGAGATCCGCCACTGTCACGATTCCCTCGAACCCTCCGTATTCGTCCACGACGATGCCGATCTCCGCATGGCGGCTCTGGAAGTCGTGCAGGATCTGAAGCGCGGACGCGGTCTTCGGGAACACGATGGCCTCGCGTACCGCTGCACGTAGATCGATCGCCGAGCCCGCGAAACAGCTCGCGATCAGGTCGCGCAGGTCGACGATTCCCACGAAATGGTCGATGCCGCCTTCTGCCGCGGGGAAACGCGACAGACCGCTCTCGACGATCAGGCGCTGCAGCTCTTCCGCCGGCCGGTTCAGGTCCAGCCAGACCACTTCGTGGCGCGGCGTCATGATTGCGCTCGCCGTGCGATCGCCGAGAGCGAAGACGCCTTTGATCATTTCTTCTTCCGCCGGGTGGAACTCTCCCGTCTTACGCCCCAGCTCGAGCATCGAAGTCAGCTCTTCTTCCGTCACGGAAGGCTCGCTCGATGCCCGGATCCTCAGGACCTTGACCACGGCCGACGTGGAGACGCTGAGGAGCCACACCGCTGGTCGCGCGACCCGTGCGAGACCGCGCATGAACGGCGACATCGCCGCGGCGATCCGCTCCGGGTTGGTGAGCGCGATGCGCTTCGGCACCAATTCGCCGATGACGAGCGACAGGTACGTGATCGCGAGCACGACGAGGGCCAGGCCGAGGGACTCACCGTGCGGAGCGATCCACGAAACCGTGTTGAACTGCGCGCCCAGCTCTTCGGCGAGCGTGGCCCCGCCGAAGACGCCGGCGAGAATGCCGACGAGGGTGATGCCGATCTGCACGGTCGACAGGAAGTCGTTCGGCTTTTCCGCGAGCTCCAGCGCGACTGCGGCGCCGCGGTGGCCATCCTCGCTCCGCGTGCGCAGGCGCGCCTTGCGCGATGACACCACGGCGATCTCTGCCATCGCAAAGACACCGTTCGCCACGACCAGCAGGAAGATGAGCACGATTTCGAGGGTGATCCGCGTAGACATCTGACTCCTTGATCCAGAGGGATGAGAGCTCTGCGTGCATTCGTCGCTCGGCTCGCGGCCGGTGCGTTTCGCGCTCCGTGCGGCCCGCGTGATCGGGATCATTCGGCCGCTGCACGGGATCGCACCGCCGTTTCGTCTTGCCGCCGCTCCTGTTGCCGGCGCTCGTCGACGAAGAAGATCGGAATGAGGAACGGTGCGGCGTCGTCAGCACCGTATCGTGCGCATCACTGAGATGCAGCCCCGAAACGCCGATGACGATGCCGCCGGCCGTATCGCCGCGGAGCCGAACGACCGGATGCGAGACTGCGCCATGTGCCTCCTCACGAGCGGCGGCCCGACCGCTCGATGTCTCCTGCGAGAAGAACTTCTCGCACCCGATGTGGCGACATACTAATGCACGTCGTAACGCCGATATCGCGCGGCTGCTGTGCCCCGACGTGCCCGGTATCACGCGCATGGCCTCGGCGGCAGCACGCTCGCGCACACGTGCAAACTCTTGCCGGCCGTGAACGGATGCGTTCCGGCTGTTAGTTCTGCGGCGAGATGATGGTCACCTGCTGCGTTTCGTTGTTGGTGACCGAGATCATCCCCCATGTGCGCATCCCGGCAGTGAGCGGAACGATCTCCACCCAGATGGTCGACTCACCGGCGAGCTCGGGAAACGTCTCGATGTTGCCGATCTCGGCAAAAGCCGGAGCGAGATTCCAGATTTCAATGGGCGGTGGGGTGCGCAAGGCGACGCGCTGTACGCGAAGTAGATGGATGTTCAGATCCAGGCGTGGCCCCGAAGGGTCTGGCTGGCGAAAGTAGCGCACCTCCACTTCGGGCTCCTGCACGTCCGGAAGCGCATACATGCGCAACGTATGGCGAAACGCCGGTTCCAGCGGAATGTTGAGGAGGTAGACGGGCCCGGTGCTCATGTGGTCCTCGCGGATCACGGGGATCCGGGTGCCCGCGGAACGAGTACTGCGCGAGAGGTCTCGTACCCTTGTGTCAAAGGTCACCTCGGAGGCATGGTTGCTCTCGACGTGGACCAGGATCGCCGACTCCGGATATCCCGCGAGACGCTGGAAAGGGATGGATGACTCGCCTGGCTCGAGGGTCCCCCACAGCGTGCATTCGATCGCGAAACAGAAGGGCTCTGGAGTGATGCGCGCGGTTTCGGTCCCGGAGTATCGGAGCCACGTCTCGGACCGCCACAGCGACCCATATCCCCCGGGAGTGCGCGAGACATAAACGGGAAGGAGGAACCGGGTATATCCCGGTGTGGGCTCGGCCGACAGAGCCGCCGGCAATAAGGCGAGGGCGACCGCGATCCATTGGGAAAACGCGCCTGTAATCTTGCGAACTGGTGTCGACATCTCGTGCCGGATGGGCAGTTCACGAGGGTCGAATGATTGGTGGTCACCGTTGTATATGACCACGTTCTGATCGAATCGCCGATCGGTAGCCATACATCCATATGACCACGTTCCGCATCGAATCGTCGATGGGAACGGATGCTTTCCGACTGTTAGTTCTGCGGCGAGATGATGGTCACCTGCTGGGTTTCGTTGTTCGTGAGCGAAACGAGGCCCCATGCACGCATCCCAGGAGTGAGCGGAACGATCTCTACCCAGATGCGCGGCTCGCCGGCCAGCTCGGGGAACGTTTCGATGTTGCCGATCTCGGCAAAAGCCGGGAAGAGATCCCACGACTCTAGTGGGGGGCGCATTCTCAACATTACTCGCTCCACGCGAAGCAGGCGAATGCTCAGATCGATGCGTGGGCCGGAAACATCCGGCTGGCGGAAGTAGCGCACCTCGACTTCGGCTTGCTCGACGTCGGGGAGTGCGTACAACCTCATCGTGGCACGCAGCCGCGGCTCGATCGGAATGTTGAGGAAATAGAACGGGCCGGCGCTCATCCTGTCTTCACGAACGACAGGGATCTCGGTGCCGGCGGAGAGAGCCGCTCGTGAAACGTCCCAGATTCTGGATTCGAAGGTCACCTCGTCTGCATGTGCGCTCTCGACATGCACCAGAATCGCCCCATCCGGAACATTGGCCAGATACTGGATCGGCACCGGCGGGCGGCCGGGATTCACAGGTCCCAGGAGCGTACACTCGAACGCGAAACAGAATGGGTATGGCGCCATGTACATGACTTCGGCCCCCGAATAGCGAAACCATGTCTGGGATCGCCAGACCGATCCGTACGCGCCTGGAACGTCATAGACATGGATCGGCATGAGGAACCTCGTGTATTGAGGTGTGGATTCGGCCCGTAGAGTCACGGGAAGTATGCTGAGCGCGAGGGCGAAAACCAGTTTGAGCGTCGTGTGCATGAGGTCTAGTTCGGAGTGAGGGTGCCATTGAGGACAAAGAGCGCGTAGTCCTGGTTGTAGGCGCCAAAGGAGGTGCCAGGTACGCCGACGCCGTTGAGTACCGCGGCCCACACACGAATCGTGAATGTCCGGTTCGCGGAATTTACAAATCGGGCGGGATCTACGTTGATGACTTCGACGTTGTTGAGGACATCCGCGGGCGAGGGGCAGAGCGGCCGGCCGCAGCCGGGAACGTAGGAGTAACCGGAGGATGGATTGGTGACGTTACCGTAGTACTGAAGGCCATCGGCCCATGTGGCTCGAAGATCGAGGTCGTTGACCAGTGCCTTGGGACTGGCCTGCCCCGGCTGCTGGACCGGTCCTTCCTTATCGGTCCAGGCCAGGACGATGCGCACCGGTTTGGCGGGGTCCCCGACGGTGACGATGAAATATTGCGACTGCGATTGCGTCAGAGGTGTGGTCTGCTGGTCACGCCAGCCTCGGACCATGGTGGCGTTGAAGAGCGGATCGAGTGCGAGCGCGCCGAAGCCCTGCTGGGCGTTGGGCCAGCGTGTGATGGTCGTATTGGTGTAGCGGTCCGTTTTGTTCAGGAGGGAGCGGGCGCCGGCAACGAGCATGGCCTTGTACATCGCGGGAGATGGATGGAGAGCCGGGCTGTTCCTCGCATAGAAGTGCTTGATGAGGGCGATCGATCCGGCGGCGACCGGAGCGGCGAACGAAGTGCCGGACGAACCGTGATAATTGGGCAGCGGGTTCACGGTGCCACCTGAGTTGAGGCAACCCGTTCCGGTGTACCACTGGCGGGCTCCGGTCGACAGGCTGCCGGGAGCGAGAATGTCCGGCTTCAGGCGGTTGTCCGCGGTTCCACGCCGCGAGAAGTACGCGAGGAAGGTGTAATCCTCGGCCTTGTGGCGCAGCGCTGCGTTTTCGCCGGAGGCGTTGCAGGCGATCGAGTCGCGGTCCGACTCGGTTGCACCGACGCTGATCACGTTTTTCGCTGTTGCCGGCGCCAACACGGTCGTCGTGGGATCAGTGAGACGTTGCTTGATGTTCCCCGCGGAAACCGTGATCGCGAGCGGTGCGTTGGATGTGTGATCGGCGCGCCTGATGCTCTTGTCGAATTCGGCTGCCGAAGTCGTGTAATAGCCCGCGTTCGTGCCGTAATCCTCGTATTCGTTGTTGCTGTGGTTCTGAACCGTCGCTGGGCAGTTCACAGTAGTCGAGACACAGGGGTTTGCGGGTGTGTTGCATTTCCGTGTGACAGCACGCGTCGTCCAGTCTCGGACGGTGCCGACCTGCAGGCCGTCGTCCAGCATGACCGTCGATCCGACGCGGATGCCCGGCGCGACGCCCATGCCCCAGTAGAAGCCGCTGGGATCTTTGCCGGCGGTCTCGCCGATGCCAGTGGTGGGTTGTGGCGGATTATTGGTGTCCACGCCCGACAGAGGATTTCCGGCGACCATGCTGGCCACCACCGTGCCGTGACCGCCTTGATCGGTGTAGTCCGGCGTCCGGTCAATACCCACTTCCGTGATGCTCCCCCCGGTGGTCACGAGCGTCGCGCCGTTGTGGTACACCACCCGTCCCCGGAGATCCACGTGCGCCCGCGTCTCCGTACTGGTCGCACCGCATCCCGTGAGAACCCCGGTGTCGGCAACGTCCACGACGATCCCGCTGGACGTCAGGGCGCTGGCGGTGAAGCCGTAGTGGTCGAGCCAGCGGCGGTAGTTCGTGGCGGTGCCGGGCAGGGCGTTGGCGAAGGCCGCGGCGGCGCTGAGGGTGGGCTGGCCGGTGAGGGAGAGGCTCTGGCGCTCGTCGGAGGGTTGGAGGGGGACGAAGGTCTCCACGCCGAGGACGAAGGGCTCGGTGACGAGGTGCGTGGCGGTGGCCCGGGGGGCGCGGAAGCGGGCGGTGAGGATGCCGTCCGAGGACGATTGGTAGACGAAGCCGCCGAGGCGGGCTTCGATGCTGGCGATCGAGGCGCGGGTGGCCTCGGTGTCGGCGATCTGGAGGGTGAACTCGCCCTGGTCGGCGCCGGCGGGACGGAATTTGTCGTCGGGGAGGTATGGCCCGCTGTAGTCGATCCACGGCTCGCGCGCGATTCGGGCGATCTGGTCGCGTGTGGCCACGACGACGATGGCCCGTTCCGGAAGGGGCAGGATCTCGGTCGCGCCGCCGGCCCGCACCGCGGCCTGCCATTCCGGCAGGGGCGGGGCGATGTACTGCAGCAGGAAGAGCCCCGGTCCGGCCGGCGCGGCCGGCGGCCGGTCCGCCCGCGGATCGATGCGGCGCCCCGGGGTGTGGATGTGCTCCTGCAACTCGCGGACTTCGAGGCCGAGGGCAGCCATCCGTCCGAGGAACGCGTCGCGGGCGGCGCCGGGGACGCGCACGGCGTGGGAGGAGGAACCGTAGGCGACGAGAGTCCGGCCGCCGGCGGCCACGAGGTCCTCGGGTCGCACCGTCGTGTCCCGATGCCGGCCGGTGACGAGGTAACGGACGTCGTCCCCCCGCGACGTCGCCGGTGCGGCGTCCGATGAACCGGCCAGGGCTGGCCACGCGATCAGCAGTGTGGACAAGACAAGCAAACGTACCAAAGAAGCTCCGGTCACGACAGCGGCAGGATGGCCTGCTTGACGTCGAAGTGGCTTTATTTATGGATTTCTGATGTTAAGGACGGCACGAAGAGGCGTCTAGTCACATTTTCGGCGCAGTTAGCGGCCGTTGCTGCCCGTCCGGTAGGCCGCGGGCGTGACGCCGGTGGCGCGCTTGAATGCCCGGAAGAAGGTCGCCCGCGTGCCGAACCCCGCGGCATCGGCGATCGCGCTCAAGGACAGATCGGTGGACGCCAGGAGATCCTGTGCATACCGGATGCGCGCGGTCTTGAAGTACGTCGCCACACCGACGCCCGCTTCCGCCAAGAAGATCCTGCCGAGGGAGCGTGGCGACAGGTCCACGTCCCGCGCGAGCTCGTTCACGTGCGGCGGCGTCCCGGCGGCGAAGCAGGCGCTCAGATAGCGGTCTGCAGCCGCGACGCAATCACTGCCGACGACACTCTTCCGTGCCACTCTGTAAAGGAGTGACGGCAGCGACTTTTACGCGCCACGATGGCCAGGGCTCCGTGATGTGCTGGATGGTGTAGTCCTCGAGGATGCGCGCGAGCAGCGTCTCGACGGGCCGGTAAGCGCGACGCGGCGTGCGTGCCTGGCGCGCTCTCGATGACGGAGAACGGCCGTTGCCCGGCCGCTCGGTACAGCAGCTCCGCGCGAGTGATGGGTCGCTGGTCACCCACGCCGGAGTTGTGAGAATCTGACCGGCATCGAGGAGGAGCGCGCGCATGGCCAACGTCTACTTCGTCGTCGACAATCAAACGCCGGTCTCGATCATCGTGCAGGTCTGGGGGTACAGGGGCTATAAAACGCACTACCAGCAATCCATGGTGGTGGAGGCTCGGACAGAGAAGCGCGCGCCGTTCCATGAGCAGATCAGGGAATCGGTCGTGGAGCACGGGTACACTACGACCTGGATCATCAACCGTGAGAAGGCCACGGAGCTTCGCATCCGCCCACACCTCAAGCATCAGATCGAAGTCGACATCAGGGCACTCGGGACCGCGAACGACGT
Source organism: Thermoanaerobaculia bacterium (assembly GCA_036375075.1). Taxonomy (GTDB): domain Bacteria; phylum Acidobacteriota; class Thermoanaerobaculia; order Gp7-AA8; family Gp7-AA8; genus QHVT01. Next base: position 11,536 of record DASUSN010000110.1, read on the forward strand.
CACGTTCCGGTTCACGGTCTCGAATTTCGACCAGGACCAGGCGGATGTGAAGGTCGTCACGAATGCCGCGGAGGGCCGGGTATGAACGGCCGCGCAAAGCTCGCGGCTCCAAATCGCGAGGGCCTGTTCCCCGTCATTTCTTCGGCGGCGCTCGGTTCGGTCACAAAATGTCTCTATCCCTCCATCCATGACACTCGACATCATTCCGTCCGGAGACGCGGGGTTCCACAACAGGAGGATGAAGATGAAGAAAGCATTGTTCGCTCTCGTGATTCTCGCCGTCGTGGTTGCCGCCGTTCCGGCTCCCGACGCGATGGCCGATCACTGCCGCAGGTGCAAGAACTTCACGACGTGTTTCCCCGCGACCACCGGCGGTCAGACGTTCTGCGACGACACGTCCGGAAGCTGCGTGTTCTCCGGCGGCCCCTGTAGCGGGCCGCATCCGTTCGTCGAGGTCGACGAGCCGCTCGCCGCGCAGTTCACCGTCGCCGTCGTCACGCGGCTCGACGCGCCGCAGGCACCCGCCGGCGACGAGACCCGCGTCGCCGCGCTGCAGACCGCGGCGCAGCAGAAGACCGCCGACCGCTGATCCACCGCACTCCCCGCGTCTCCCATCACCATCACCACGAAGGGAGAGTCTCATGTCTCTGCTGCTGCCGGTGCTCCTTCCCCTGTTGGCCATCCTCGCCGCCACGCCGACCGGCGCCATCGACGCGACCATCCGCGGCACGAACGCTCCGCTCGAAGTCGAGTTGCTCCTCCGCGACGCCGGCGACGACTGGGTCGACGTCGCGCACCGGAGCCTCCCCGCGTCGACGCGGCGCGTGCGCTTCGACGGGCTCGCCTCCGGCGTGTACCAGCTCCGCGTACGCGGCCCTCAGCCGACCGAGCAGCTCGGGACGAAGGTCGCCGTCGGCGCGGGCGACGACCGCCGCATCACCATCGCCATCGAGCCCTTCCCCTTCACCGGCCGTGTCACCATCGGCGGCACCGCCCTCGGCACCGGCGCGATCCTGCTCCGCCACCGCGAGCTCCAATGGAGCGGCGCGATCGGCCTCGCGGCCGACGGCACCTTCCGCGTGCCCCTGTGGCAGCGCGGCACCTTCACCTACGAGGTCCGCGCTCCCGCGCTGCCCACCGACTACAGCTTCTGGACCGAGGTCGACGGCGCGCCGCTGGCGATCGACATCCCCGACGGCCGCATCACCGGCATCGTGCGCGACGCCGCGAGCGGCGCGCCCCTTGCCGGCGCGCTCGTCCGGCTGCAGACCAACGTCGAGGACCGCGAAGAGCACGTGCGCCTCACGACCGGGCCCGAGGGACGTTTCGACTTCGCGGGGATCAAGTACGGGAAGCACACCGTGCGCGTCTTCCCGCCGCGGCATGTCGAGCCCGCGCCGACGACGTTCACCCTCGACGCGAGCGAGCGCCTCCGCGAGCTCGACGTGCGCGTGCACGCCGGACGCTCCGTCGCGGTGATCGTCATCGACGGCGACAACGACCCGGTCGCGAGCGCGGAGGTCTTCGCCGTCACCGACGGGAGCGTACGCGCGCGCACCATGACCGACGAGGACGGCCGCGCCACCGTCGCGCTGCCCGCGAACGAGGCCGCGACGTTGTTCGTCGTCCCGGCGGAAGGATCCTTCGGCGTGCAGCGCGTCGGGCGCGATGACGGGAAGGGCCGCCTGAAGATCTACCTCCCGCGGCCTGCGTCATCGCTGTCGATCCGCGCGACGACCACCGCCGGTGCGGCGATGCCGCCGCTCTCGCTGCTCATGCGCTACAACGGCGAGCTCGTGCCGATGGAGGTGGCGGACGCGCTGGCCGTCGCGCAGGGGCTGCAGCTCGTGACCGGGCCGGAGAGCGAGGCGCATCTGCGCAACATCCCCACCGGCAGTTACGAGTTCTGGCCCTACCTCACCGACGACGAAGCCGCCTCGATCGTCGCCTCGGCGGGCCTGCTGCTCGCGCCCATCCAGGTGAACGTGCGCAGCGGCGAGAACCGCATCGGCGTGCAGTTCGCCCCTCGGTAAATGTTATTGGGCGTGTTACTCTCATTCCATCCAGAATCGAGAGGAACCACCATCATGAGACTTCGTCAGGCATTGATCGTTGCCGCGATCGCGGGGATTTGCGCGATCGCCACGCCCACCCGCGAGTCGCAGGCCGAGGCGGCGTGCTTCTATCCGAGAGTGCGCGTCACGCAGTACTGGGCCACGCAGAGCTGCCCGGGCAGCCCCGTCTGCAATCACGTCGAGGTGGTGGTCGGCGAGTCCGGTGTCGACTGCGACGGCAACGCGTGGTCGTGGGGCTCCACGACGAACTCCGTGACGTACTACTTCGAACGGTGCCCGCCGATCTGCGAGTGAGCGCAACACGAGTCGGGCCGTCACTTCTTTTTCGCCTTCATTCCCGCCACCTGCTCCCGGAATGCGAGGGTCTGTTCCTCGATCGCCGGGTCCCGGATGGTGGGTAGCAGGCGATCGAGGATGGCCAACGCTTCGTCGTACTTGCCGGCGTCGGCTTTCGCAATCGCTTCGTGGAGCGAGGCGGAAAATTCGGTCGCTGTCTCGAACCGGTCGACCTCGGCGAGCATCACCGTACCCTCGCTGTGCACGGACCGCTCGTGCGTGCGGGCGAGCCTCGCCTGCGCGAGCTTGCGCGCGTCGTCGTGGCGCCCCTCGCGCGCGAGGAGCCGGGCCAGTTGGGACGCGGCTTCGTCGTTGGCCGGCTCCAGCTCGACGCTCTTCTGGAACGCGGCAATGGCCGCGGGGCGATCCCTGTTGCGCCCCAGCAAAGTCGAACCGAGGGCGGCCCAGGCGCGGGACGACTTCGGATCGGCCTTCGTCGCCAGCCGGAAGAAGGCGCCCGCCCGGCGGTAAGACTCCTCGTCAGGCCGCCGGGCCATGAGGCTCAACCCCGCCGCCAGGTAGACCTCGGCGTCCCCGCTCCCGATCTGCACTGCCTTCGCGTATGCCGCATCCGCGTCCGCGGTGCGGCCGGTGATGTCGTACACGCGCCCGAGACCGGTGTACGCGAGAGCGTTCTTCGGGTTCACCGCCAGGGCCTCATCGAAGAAGCGTTTCGCGCTGGTGGCGTGCTTGTCAGCGGATGCCAGGAGCAACTGTCCGAGCTGCTGCAGCACCGCGTCATGCGGCATCGCCGCCGGCTCGGGGAGCTCGGCGATCTCGAGCTCCCCGAGCTCGAAGGAGGTATAGGGGAACGACACGCGGCGGATGTACGCGCGCAGAGCTTCTTCCAGCTCGCTCACCTGCATCCCGAACGCGCCGGAGAACGCCTCGTCGACGCTCTTGCCGCTGCCGAGGAGGGTGAGAAAGCGGCCGAGGCTCGCGCGCCGGCCGGGATCGCTCATGAGGTAATGCACCAGCGCCCACGACTGCGCGTAGAAGTGGCCGGTGCGCTCCTCCTCGTTGTAGATCGGCGACGCACGCGTGACGGCGAAGAGCTCGCGCAGCGGGATCAGCGGCTGCTCGCGCAGCCAGAGCACGTGGTCCCCGACGGGACGGCCGATCTGCGCCGCCTCACCCTCGGTGCGGAACGTCGAGTAGTACTCGGCAATCCCCTCGTTGAACCAGGCCGGCATGTTGCCGCCGGTGTTCGCGACGAATTGGTGCGTCAGCTCGTGGTACACGACCCGGTCGTCACTCGCGGCGTCGCTGCGCAGGAGGATGAAATTGCCGCCGCGCCTCCTGAGGAAGAAGCCGGAGAAGTAGCCGTTATCCACGTCGAGCACCGCGCTGCGGTACGGGGCGAAAGCGCGTTCGCTGGAGAAGAGGTAGACGCGCGTCGGCTCGGCGGTGTAGACCCTGAAACGCGTGAGCTGCCCGACCGCGGCACGCATGCGCAGCAGGTCGCGGGCGATCCCCTGCGTCACCCGCGGCGAGGCGTTGCTGATGAACCGGAAGCCGTCCGTCTCGAGCGTGAGCCACTTCTCGTCCGCCTTCGGCAGCTCGACCTCGGCGGAGAGGGTGAAGGCGAAAACCACCGCCGCGAGGAGGACGAGGGACCGGCGCATCCCGAGATGGTACTCCCGCGGGTCTGGAGTGCGGAGGCAACCGCCTCCGAGGTGCGCCCGCGGAGCGCCGCCTTCCAGGCGGCCGCTACGCCGGCTTCCAGCCGGCCCGGGTTCCTCGCGAGCGCTTGCCGGCTGGAAGCCGGC
>DASUSN010000111.1:0-121501 GCA_036375075.1 Thermoanaerobaculia bacterium
GGCGTAGCGGCCGGCTGGAAGCCGGCGCTCCGCGCGCAACGCACGCCACCATCCCGGCCCCCGCGCCCCCACACTCCAGAGCCAAGCCTTCGCCGCGATACACTGGAGCGCAATGCGTGTGCTCCTCCAGACGACGATTCCGTTCACGCTAGACGACTGGTCCATCGAGCGCTTCTCCATGCTTCACCAGTGGCTGACCGAGTGCGGACACGACGTGACCAGCCGGAACAAGGACGCGCCCCTGGCGGACATCGACCGGTCCGACTTCGACCAGATCTGGTTGTTCGCGGTCGACGCAGGGGATGGGATCGGCGAGGCGGAGTGCGAGGCGCTGACCCGGTTCCGCAACAGCGGCCGCGGCCTGCTCGTCACCCGCGACCATCAGGACCTCGGCTCGTCGATCTGCACCATCGGCGGCATCGGCCCGGCCCACTACTTCCACACGCGCAACCTCGATCCCGACGCGTCCCGCCACACGCGCGACGACCAGCAGGCCACGGACATCGACTGGCCGAACTATCACTCCGGCCAGAACGGGCAGTATCAGCGGATCGCCGTGCACGGCGAGGTGCATCCCCTGCTGCAACGCGCGGACGGCACGCCGATCGAGTGGCTCCCGGCGCATCCGCACGAGGGAGCGGTCGGAGCGCCTCCGGACGCCGAGGACGCCCGCGTCATCGCCACAGGAACCAGCCGGACCACCTCCCGCCCGTTCAACCTCATCGTGGCCCTCGAAGGCGACGGAAAGAACGGCCGCGGCATCGCCGAATCGAGCTTCCACCACTTCTGCGACTACAACTGGGACACGCGCGCCGGTGCGCCGTCATTCGTCACCGATCCCCCGGCCGACGACGTGGTCCGCGATCCGCGGCGGCTCGAGGACGTGAAGACCTACGTCCGCAACGCCGCCCGGTGGCTCAAGCCGTAGCCGACAGCCGCCAGCATTCCGGCGCTGATTTTTGCCCCGTCCGAGGTTTCATTTGCCGGCTCGTAGGTTTTCCCAGCCCCGCCGGAGAAAAAATCCGGCGGCGCGTAGGTTTTCAAAGCGCCGCCCGCGATCATTCTTGCTCGCGCCGAGGTTTGGCCAGCGGGCCTGGAGCAAGGATTACCGCGAAAACGCTGCGATTTCCAGCGGACGAGCAAATCCGCGCTCCGACCGGGCAAAAGAATCTCCGGCCGGGCAAACCAAACCTCCGGCGCGGCAACCAAAACCTCCGGCCAGGCAAACCAAACCTCCGGTGCGGCAACCAAAACCTCCGGCGCGGCAACCAAAATCACGGGCGAGGCAAGCAAGACCTCCGGCCGGGCAAAAGTCAGCGCGAACCATCCCGGGAAGTGGCGGAGGCAGCAACGCAAACCTCCAACCCTCCTACGCTGCGCTGCATCTTGTTGCAACGTGACACCTTTTGCCACGAGCTTAGCCGCGCCACGTCTGTAGGATCACTTCATGCCACTTGCCCTGTTCGGGAATCGCTCCTTCTACTCGCTCTCCGTCCTGTTGGTGGATGCTCGCAACGGCCTGCGCCAGCCAGCCCGGTCGATCCCGGGTCGCCCAAGCCGGAGCCCCGGACCGGCATGAGCAAGTCGATGCGATCTTCAAACCGTGGGACGGCAGGACGACGCCCGGCTGCGCCGTCGCCGTATCCCGCAACGGCTCTCTGGACTATGCGCGCGCGCAAAATCAAACCTCGGATCCGGATCGCTTAGCGCAGCGCATCCGGGATTAGGCTCACGGTCTGGCCTACCTGGATCGTACCGGGGCGCACCACCGTTCCGTAGACGCCCGCGTTGTTCTCATTCAAGCCCACCACGGTCTTCATCACCCGTCCGTCCTGCCTGCCCGTGTCCGGATCGAGATTGATCATCATGCAGCGCACGTCGCGCACCGTCACGCTCACGGCGGCCTGCGGCTCGCCTTCGCCGAACACCAGTGTGCCGCCGACCCACCCGTCCTCGAGAAACGGCTCGGCGTCGTGCGTGTCGAGCACGATGTTGGCTCGGAAGCGCCTGCGATCGAGGTCCATGCTGGCCGCCCGGCCGATGCCTGCGATGGTGCCGAGGGTGATCACCGACACCGCGGAATCATCGAAGATCCCATGCTTGAGCTTCATCAACTCCACGCGGATGCCGCTCCTGTTCGCGACGTCGTTCTGCAGCTCGGCGCTGCGCAGCTCGACCTCCGCTCCGGACGGTGTCCGGACGTGAGTCGGCAACGGCTCGCCTGAGCTCTCGTCCAGTCCGAACGGGCGGTACAGGATGAGCTCCGGACAGCGGCTGGCCGAAAGCCATGGGAAACCGCTGTCGTCTCCGAGGCGCCGAAAGGCGAAACGCCGGTCTCCGTCGAGACCGTGCCATCCCAGAAATGCCGACTCGGCGGCGGTCCCTGCCATCGATTTCACGGGATACCGCACCAGTTCGCAAACACGCCCAAGATGAACCTGCATGACGTCCTTATACGGATGGGTGCGGCAGGCCGTCCAGCCTCGGGTTTGGAGTGCCGAGGGGCATCACGTTTTGTCTCTATCCCCTCACGGCCGCCGGCGGTAGAACGGTCGCGCATTGACCAATCCAAGGAGACTCCCGTGACCCATTCCCGAAGGCTCATCCCTCTGATTCTGCTCGCCGTTCTGGCCACGACCCTCGCTGCCGCCCCGCCGCCGGACGAACCGCGGTTCCGCGTGGTCGACGGTACGTATCTCGTCCGCGTCGACTCCGGCATTCCGCGACAGCAGGTGGCCGCCGTGGCGGGGCAACTGGTCGCGCGCTATGGCGGAACGCTCAAAGGTGTTTACGAATACGCGCTGCCTGGCTTCGCCGTCGAGAAGCTGTCGAAGCGGGCGGCGGCCCGGCTGGCCGCGGACCGGCGCGTCGCGCGCGTCGAGCCCGACTACCAGGCCACCTTCACCTCCGCGCAGCACCAGCCGGCCGAGTACTACCCGCCCAGTGCCGGCGTGCCGCATCCGCTCGATCGCATCGACCAGCGGAGCCCCGTGCTCGACCACCAGTATTACTACCAGCGCAGCGGCACCGGCGTGCACGTGTACATCGTCGACACCGGCATCTACACGCGCCACAACGACTTCGGTGGGCGCGCCTATCCGCTGTTCGACTTCCAGCCTCCCGTGTTCGGCGGCGGGCGCTATTCCGAGGCAAACGGCCGCGGGTTCTCCGAGCCGTTGAACACCGGCGACATCCACGGAACGGCCGTCGCCGCGCAGGCCGGCGGCAAAGCCCATGGGGCGGCCAAGAACTGCCTGCTCTACTCCGTGCGCGTCGGCGTCACCTTCGTCACGCAACAGGGGACGCTGGAAGGAAACATCAACAGCGCGAACTTCGTGGCCGGCGTCAACGCAGTGATCAGCGACGTGATCAACAACAACCGCCGGCCCGCGGTGATCAACGCCAGCGTGATCTTCCCGTCGGGCGCCACCAACGTGACGACGGCGGTGAACAACGCCCTGCAGAACGGCATCCTGGTGGTGACGGGCGCGGGAAACACTAACCAGAACGTCTCCAACTTCACCCCCCAGTCGATCGCGGGGGCGCTCGTCGTCGGCGGAACGCGCGGCGTCGACACGTCCGCCTTCGGCGTGGAGTACAACCCCGACGAGAAGTCGAGCTTCTCGAACTCCGGCTCGACGGTCGACGTCTGGATCGCATCGGGAGACTACAGCGTACCGATGTACGACGGCGGCTTTGCGCACTGGCGGCTCCGCGCGCCCAAGGCGCACCGCACGTACGAGACCGACGGCTGGGCCGGTACCTCGTTCGCCGCTCCGGTCGCCGCCGGCGTGGCAGCCCTCTACCTCGAGGCGAATCCCACCGCGTCCCCGGCCACCGTCGAGGCGGCGATCAAGAACAACGCGACGGTCGCCCCGTGGCCTGCGCCCGGCCGGATCCTCTACAGCGGCTGCAACTTCATCCCGATGCCGACGAGCAATCCGATCGACGACTCGGCGGTGTTCGTCCGCCAGCACTACCTCGACTTCCTCGGCCGCATGCCCGATCCCTCGGGCGAGGCATTCTGGATCAACGAGATCGAGAGCTGCGGCTCGGACGCGGGCTGCCGCCACGTCAAACGCGTCAACGTGTCGAAGGCGTTCTTCGAGTCGATCGAGTTCCAGGAGACCGGCGGCTTCGTCTACCGCATCAACCGCATGTCGTTCACGAGCTACAACGACGACAAAGGCGAGCGGACCGGGTCCATCCAGCCGCGGGCCGAGCGGTTCTTCTTCGACCAGCGGAAGGTCGGCGAGAACTTCATCTTCGGCGTCAGCCCCAACTCGCAGCTCGAGGAGCAGAAGCTCAACTACGCGGCGGAATGGATCGCGCGCGACCGCTTCCAGTTCGACTACGGCTCGCTGGCGGACGCGCAGTGGGTGAACCAGCTGTACGACCGCGGCGGCGTCACTGACGACGCCACGCGCCTGGCGGTCATCGACGCGCTGGGCAACGGCTCGATGTCGCAGGCGCAGGCGCTCAAGACCATCGCCGAGAGCGCCGCGGTCCGGTCCCGCTTCTTCAACGAGCAGTACGTGCTGATGCAGTACTTCGGCTACCTGCGCCGCAATCCGGACGATCCGCAGGACACCGACTATGGCGGCTTCTTCCACTGGCTGGGGCAACTGAACCAGCAGATCAAGACGCCGTTCGACATGGTCGACGCGTTCATCTCGTCGCCCGAATACCGGGCCCGCTTCTTCGACAACCCCGCCTGCAGCCCGGCGGGATGAGGGCACTCAGTTAGCGCGGTACTTGGAGTGCGGAGGCAATCGATTGCCTCCGCACTCCAGATCAGAACAGCCGCGCGATGAGGGCCGCCACCGCGGTTTCGACGCGAAGGATGCGGTCGCCGAGGGAGACGGGGGCGAAGCCCAAACGCTGGAGGGACTCGACCTCCTGGGCGATGAACCCTCCCTCCGGGCCGATCGCCAGAGTGACCGGGGTAGTCACGGCGCGGGGACAAGGAGCAGCGGCCACGGGATGCGCCACGAGCGCCAGCGAGTCTCCGGCGATCGACGGCAGCTCGTCCTCGACGAACGGCCGGAAGAGGCGGTGGAGCGTGATCGACGGCAGCACCGTGTCTTTCGCCTGCTCCAGTCCCAACACGCTCTGCAGCAACAGGTTCTCCTCGGACAGCCGCGGCGACTTCCAGTAGCTCTTCTCTACGCGCCACGCATTCACGAGCAGGATCCGCTTCACGCCCAGCGACGTGGCGGAGGCGATCACGCGGTTCAGTACCTTCGGGCGAGGCAGCGCGAGGACGAGCGTGAGCGGCAGCGGCGGAGGCGGCTCGCGGTCGAGCGTCACCTGCAGCTCGAGCACTTCATCGAGGCGCGTGACCACGCCCGTACCGATCCGTCCACCCGCGACCCCGACCCCGAGCGACGCTCCGACGGCGGCGCGGTGCACGCCCGTCACGTGCTCCAGCCGCCGTCCGCGCAACTGAGCGACGTCCGGAGCGACGAAGTCGTCCTCGAACAGCAGAATGAGATTCATGGCAGCGCGATCACGAACGCGGGCTTCTCATACCAGATCCTGCCGCCGTGCAACTCGACGAGCTGTTTGGCGATGGCCAGCCCCAGTCCGGCGCCGCCGGTGGCGCGGGAGCGCGACTCGTCCACGCGATAGAAGCGATCGAAGATCCGCTCGGCATGCTCCGGCGGCACGCCCGGACCGTCGTCAGCGACACGGATCTCCACCACGTCGCCGAGGCGCGTCGCGCTCACCTCGACGCGGCTCTCGGCATGGGCGAGCGCGTTGTTCACGAGGTTGCGCACGACCTGCACCAGCCGCCGCGCATCGGCGCGCACGACGAGATCCTCGGGCACGCTGCGGATCACCGAAGGCGGCGCCGCGCGGTCGATGATCTCCGTCAGGCGCACCTCCGACAGCTCCAGCCGCAGCACGCCCGCCTCGGCCAGCGAGAGCTGCTGCAGGTCGTCGACGAGGCGGGAGAGCGTCGTGGCCTCTTCTTCGATCGATGTGAGGAACTTCGCATCGGGCGCGACCACGCCGTCCTGGGCGGCCTCGATGTGCACGCGGATGTTCGTCAGCGGCGTGCGCAGCTCGTGGGCGACGTCGCTGACCATGTTCCGCCGCGCCCGCTCGTTCCGTTCGAGCGCCTCGGCCATCGAATTGAACGCGCGCCCGAGCTCCGCGACTTCGTCCTCGCCCCGCACCGGCACGCGTGCGTCGAGCTTCCCCTTCGCCAGGGCACGCGCGCCGGTTGTGAGCGCTTCGACCGGCGCCAGGACGCGGCGGAAGATGGTGAGCATGACCAGGACGGCCAGCAGCGCGGCGGCCGTCAGGCCGATCACCAGCCAGCGGTTGGGAAAGGCGCGCAGACGCGGCCCGGGCTCCCTCGGCGGCAGGAAGTACACCGTGCCCACCCCCGCCACGCGATGCGGCAGCGTCTTCAGGATCATCGCTTCCCGCCGGCCGCCTTCGGCGCGGCTGAGCTCGAGGCCGTCCGGCAGCAGCCGCAGCCGGTAGGCGTCGAGCTCGCGCGGATAGCGGGTCGCGCGCCCGTCGGCGCTGATTACGATCGTCCGCGTGCCGTCCCGGGCGTGTACGCGTTCGAGCGCATCCCGCAGATCGCCGCCCCGCCGGATGATCTCCAGCGCCCCCTCGGCCGCCGACCGCCGCTGCGCGAGGATCAGGCGGTCCATCTCGCGCCGGTAGGTGAAGCTCGAGAAAACGCCGGCCGCGGAGATCGCCGCCGCGATGATCAGCACCATCGGCACGACGAGACGCCAGCGGAGCGAGCGGATGATCATTTGGCGAACTTGTATCCGACGCCGAACACCGTGGCGATCGCCTCCCCCGCGCCGCCGAGCTTCCGGCGCAGGTTCTTGATGTGCACGTCGACGGTGCGATCGAGCCCGTCATAGTCCTCGTCGAACGCGCGCTCGACGAGCTCCTGCCGCGTGAAGGTCCTGCCGGCCGCGGTGGCCAATGCGTCGAGCAGCCGGTACTCGGTCGGGGTCAGAGGGACTTCGGTGTCGTTTGCACGAACCTCGCGGCGCACGCGATCGATGGTGATCCCCGCGATCTCGAGCAGATCCTCCTCGGCCGCCCGGCGCAGCACCGCGCGAACGCGAGCCATCAGCTCGCGCGGGCTGAAGGGCTTGGTCACGTAGTCGTCCGCGCCGAGGTCGAGCCCGGTGAGCTTGTCGTCCTCGGTGGTGCGGGCGGTGACCATGATGATCCCGGGCACGGAGGACGACTCGCGCAAGGCGCGGCACACCGCCAGCCCGTCCATGCGAGGGAGCATCAGATCGAGGACGACCAGGTGCGGCTCGCGCTCGCGAGCCACCTCGAGCGCGCGCACACCGTCCTCGGCCGTAGCGACGTCGTACCCCTCCCGCTGCAGGTACAACGCGACCATCTCCCGCGTCTTCGGGTCGTCTTCGACGAGCAGGATGCGGCGCCTCACCAGGTCATCGTAGCGGGAGTTGTGAAGACGGGATGAAGAGTCTTGGTATGATCCGCCGCGAATGGATATCACCACACGCACAGTCGGAGACGTGACCATCGTCGACTTCAAGGGGCGCCTCGCGATCGGCGTAAGCGACAGCGTTCTGCCGCGCATCATCGGCGAGATTCTGGGCGACGGATCGAAGAAGATCCTGCTCAATCTCTCGGACATGGACTACATCGACAGCAACGGCCTGGGCGAGCTGGTCCAGGTGTTCCGGGAGTCCAAGCGCGGGGGCGCGTCGCTGCGCCTCCTCAAGCCGCACGACCGCGTCGCCAAGACCCTGCGCCTGACGAACCTCCTGCCGATGTTCAAGGTGTACGACACCGAAGAAGACGCGCTGAACGCGTTCGCGAGCTGACGGTCACTCGCCGCTGGCGACCTTCGTCCCGCTCGCCCGATCCGGTACGGCCACACCTGCCGTGTCCTCGTCCGCTCCGCGGAGCTTCCGCAGCAGCGCCCAGTACACGCTGAGGGAGCGCTCGAGCACCCACAGCGGCGCGAACAGGCACGCGCGCAGCGGGAAGAACGGCGACGCACCCGCGCGCCCGCGGATGGCGAGAGCCATGGACGCGAACGCGATCACGCCCGCGTAGCCGCCCGCGAGCTGCAGGCCGCCGACCACGGCGAGGAGCACGAGCAGAGGAACGAGCGAGAAGAAGAACGCCGTCTTCATCGGCAGCTCGAAGTCTTCGCCCGCGAAACGCGGACGCGCCGATAGCCACTCGCCGAGGGCGCCGGGCTCGCGGCGGACGAACACGTCGGTGGCGGGATGCACCTCCGCCCCCACGGCGGCCAGCCTCCGCACCTGCGCGTCGGCCGACGTCGCCGGCGAGAGCGCGCGCAGGGCCCGCACCGCGCTGCGGCGGAAGCCGTACGTCGCGCCGTGATCGGGCTGCGGCTCGATGCCCCGGTGGATGAGGATCCGTCCGGCCTCGATCCCGCCCCACCAGGGCATCGGATCGAGGTAGTCCTGCGGCTCGACCACTTCATGCGCGTCGAGCAGGTCGCAGAGCTGGCCGATGGCCTCGGCCGTGTAGCGGATGTCCTCTTCCGCGACGATGATCTTCTCGCACGCCGCGTACGTCGACGCGGCCCGCACCATGTCCACCCCGGCTCCCGCGCGATGCTCGGGGCGCAGGGCCACGTGACGGCCGACCCAGCGGAGGATGCGCGCATTGAGCTCGAACTGCAGACGCGGGGACGGATCGAGAATCACGACGTCGCAGTCGGCGACGCTGAGGGTGGAGAGATAGGTGGCAAGGTCGCGGAGCTCGGCCGTCGAAACTGCTGCATTCCGCACCAGTACGACGTAACTGCATCTCCGATCCTGGGGTCGTTTCGTAGGCATCTTGCCAGACGGGGAAGAGCGAGCAACGTGCCACTATGTCAGGGGGCAGGGCGCAGGGCGCAGGGAGCAGAAGAGATCGTGCCCTTCGGGCTTCTACCTTTGCCCTTTCCCTCCGCGCTCCGCTCTCTGTCTCCTGCCCCCTGCGCCCTGCGCCCTGCCCCCTGACATGGCACCCCGCTTGTAAAAACCAACCCGATGCGCATCTGGCCAGGAAAGCCCTTCCCGCTCGGCGCCACATGGGATGGCGTCGGTACCAATTTCTCCGTCTTTTCCGAGGTCGCGACGCGCGTGGACCTCTGCCTGTTCGATGCGAGCGGCAAAGAGACCCGAATCCCTCTCCCCGAGAGCAGCGCGTTCATCTGGCACGGCTATCTGCCGAACATCGGCCCCGGGCAGCGCTACGGCTTCCGCGTCCACGGCCCGTGGGAGCCGGAGCACGGGCACCGCTGCAATCCGAACAAGCTCCTGCTCGATCCGTACGGCAAGGCCGTCGAGGGACAGGTCCAGTGGACCGAGGCGGTGTTCCCCTATCACTTCAACGACCCGGAGACCTCGAAGAACGACACGGACAGCGCGCCGCACATGCCGAAATCCGTGGTCATCAACCCCTACTTCGACTGGCAGGACGACCGGCGGCCGCACACGCCGTGGCACCGCACCATCATCTACGAGGTGCACGTGAAGGGCTTCACCATGAAGCACCCCGGCATCCCGGAGAACCTTCGCGGGACGTACGCGGGACTGGCGCACCCCGCGGCGATCCGGTATCTCAAGCAGCTCGGCGTGACGGCGGTGGAGCTCCTCCCCGTCCATCAGTTCACCCACGCGAACCACGTCCTCGAGAAAGGACTGCGCAACTACTGGGGGTACGACTCGGTCGCCTTCCTCGCGCCGCACAACGAGTACGCGGCGAGCGGACAGGCCGGCCAGCAGGTCACCGAGTTCAAGCAGATGGTGAAGGCGCTGCACGAGGCGGGCATCGAGGTCATCCTCGACGTGGTCTACAACCACACCGCCGAAGGGAACCACCTCGGGCCCATGCTGTCGATGAAGGGCATCGACAACACCGCGTACTACCGCACCGTCGCCGACAACCCGCGGTACTACATGGACTACACCGGCACCGGGAACAGCATGAACATGCGGCACCCGCACGTGCTGCAGCTCATCATGGACTCGCTGCGGTACTGGCACCTGGAGATGCACGTCGACGGGTTCCGCTTCGACCTCGCGGCCACGCTCGCGCGCGAGCTGCACGACGTCGATCGTCTCTCGGCCTTCTTCGACATCATCCAGCAGGACCCGTTCATCTCCCAGGTGAAGCTCATCGCCGAGCCGTGGGACATCGGCGAAGGCGGCTATCAGGTCGGCAACTTCCCCTCGCTGTGGTCGGAGTGGAACGGCAAGTACCGCGACGTCGTGCGCGACTACTGGCGCGGCACGGACCAGACCCTCGACGACTTCGCGACGCGGCTCACGGGCTCGTCGGACCTCTACGCGGCGAACGGACGGCGTCCGTACGCGAGCATCAACTTCATCACCGCGCACGACGGGTTCACGCTGCGGGACCTCGTCTCGTACAACGAGAAGCACAACGAAGCCAACAAGGAAGGCAACCGCGACGGCGCGGACGACAACCGCTCCTGGAACTGCGGCGTGGAGGGACCGACGGACGACCCGGGCGTCAACGCGCTGCGGGCCCGGCAACAGCGGAACTTCCTCACGACCCTCTTTCTCTCCCAGGGCGTCCCGATGCTCCTCGGCGGGGACGAGTTCGGCCGCACGCAGCAGGGCAACAACAATGCGTACTGTCAGGACAACGACCTGTCGTGGTTCGACTGGGAGCACATGGACGACGGGCTGTACGCGTTCGTCGCGCGCGTGATCCGCTTCCGCAACGACCACCCCGTCTTCCAGCGCCGGCGCTGGTTCCACGGACGCCACGTGCGCGGCGTGAGCGACATCGGCTGGTTCAAACCGGACGGCCAGGAGATGTCGGACCAGGACTGGCAGGCGGGCTTCTCCCGCACGGTAGGCGTCTTCCTCAACGGCAAGGCCATCCCCACGCCCGACTCCCGCGGCGAGCCGATCATCGACGACAGCTTCTACCTCCTGTTCAACGCCCACCACGAGGCGCTCCCGTTCACACTCCCGACCTGCCCCTGGGGCGACCGCTGGGAAAAGGTGCTCGACACCAACGAGCCGGTCCCGGACCTCCGCGAGCACCACGAATGGAAGGCGGGCGAGCAATTGAAGGTAGAGGGGCACTCGTTGATGGTGCTGCGGCGATCGGATTAGGTCAGGGGACAGGGGGCACGGCGCAGGGGGCAGAAGAAACCCGGTGACAGATCTCTGCTCGGTCTCCTGTCCCCCGCGCCCTGCGCCCTGTCCCCTCCCTTTGCGTTACGATGCTCCGGTCCGTGCGTCTAACGGACTGAGACGCCATGAAACGCAACGTCGTCGTCCAGGCCATCGTCCTCGTCGTGCTCGCCTCCGTGATCGCGGTCGTCGCGAACGCATTCGCGTCGCGGACGCGGCGGCTCGTCCTGCCGGGCTACTACCCGAACGCGCTGCGCGTCCCGCCGCGGGAGCCGGAGCGCGTGCCGCCTCCGCCTCGCACGGAGACGGCCGTGACCGAGACCGCGGCGCCGCTGGCGGCCACGCCCACCACGGCCACCACCGCGACCATCGCCCAGTCGCCGGGACCCGGCCAGCCCCCCATCCCCGTCCCGACCACGACCATCGAGCGTCCCGCCGGAGCGCCCACCCCCGCCCCCGCCGTGACCCAGACCGCCCCGGCAGCGCCAAAAGTCGATCTCTCCAAGTTCCAGCCCCACCCCGATCGGGCGTACGTGGAGATCAGCGGCGAAGACGCCGCCGCTCTGCACGCCGCCGGCGTGCTCTTCCTCGACGCCCGCCGCACCTCGATCTACGAAGACGGCCACATCGCCGGCGCGCGCACGTATTCGGTCTGGGAGTCGGACATCGACGACAAGGTCAACCGGCTCTTCGAAGAGCGGCCCGACCCGGCGGAGCAGAACAAGCCGATCGTCATCTACTGCTCCGGCGGCGCGTGCGAAGACTCGCACATGCTCTCGCAGAAGCTCTGGGGGATCCAGTTCAACAACGTGTACGTCTACAAGGACGGCTTCCCCGACTGGCAGAAGCGCGGCGGCGCCGTCCGCACGGGTGCGAATCCGTAGTTGAAAAAGGCTCTCATCGGGCTCGTCCTCGTCCTCGTCGCGCTGTACGTCGCGACGGTGATCCTCGTCCCTCCCCGCATCGACCGCATCCAGACGCGCGTGTACGGCGCGACCATCCCCGTCTCGCCCCGCGCCGAGTCGCTGCATGCGAAGCTGACCATCGCCGACCTGCACGCGGACGCCTTGATCTGGGGACGCGATCTGCTCGAGCGCAACGATCGCGGACAGGTGGACATCCCCCGCCTGCGCGAGGCCAACGTCGCGCTGCAGGTCTTCAGCCTGCCGACGCAGGTGCCGAAGGAACGGTCGCGGTTCGGCACGCGCCGCGACCAGCTCGACCTGATGACCGTGGCCGCGTTCTGCAACGCCTGGCCGCCGCTGACGTGGCTCCGCCGCGACTCGCGCGCCCGTCACGCCGCCGCGCTGCTGCACCGCTTCGCGGAGAAGAGCGACGGCGCGTTCACGGTCGTCCGCACGCGCGCTGATCTCGACCGCGCGCTCGCCAGCAGGACGCTCGGCGGCGTGCTCGCCCTCGAAGGGCTGCACGCGCTCGAGCACGACATGGACAACGTCGACGTCCTCTTCGACGCCGGATACCGCATCGCGGGGCTGGTGCACCAGTTCGACAACGAGCTGGGCGGGTCGTCGCAGGGCGTGGAGCGTGGCGGGCTGACGCCGTTCGGACGCGGCGTGGTGCAGCGGATGGAAGAGCGCGGCATGATCGTCGACCTCGCCCACGCATCGCCGCCCCTTCTTCGCGACGTGGTCAAGATCGCGAAGCGGCCCGTCCTCGTCTCCCACACCGGCGTCCGCGGTACCTGCGACCGCCCGCGCAACCTCAGCGACGAAGAAGTGCGCCTCGTCGCCGGCACCGGCGGCGTGATCGGCATCGGCTTCTGGTCCGGCGCCGTCTGCGGCCCGGACGCCACAGCCATCGCGAAAGCCGTCCGCCACGCCGTCACCATCGCCGGCATCGACCACGTCTCCCTCGGCTCCGACTTCGACGGCGACAAGATGCCCTTCGACGCCACCGGCCTCCCCCAGGTCACCGAGGCCCTCCTCGCGGAGGGATTCTCCGAGGCGGAGGTGGCGCAGATCATGGGCGGCAACGTGATCCGGCTGCTGCGGACCGCGTTGCCCGCAGGGACGTGACCATGATCAGCGGCCTGCGATCCATCCTCCGGCGAGTCGCCGCGACGCTCCGGCCCACCGGGTGGGAGCAGGCGGCGATCCCCGCGGAGCGCGTCGACCTGATGCTGCGGGCGATCGCGGCGAATGCCCGCCGGCCGGGCGACGCGGCCCATCGGCCTCCCGCGGTGGCGATGCTGGAGGTGCTGCTGCGCGAGCTGACCACGAACGAGATGGCGGCGGCCGTCGAGCGGATGGACGCCGCGGACCGCGCGGAAGTCGAGACGGTCCTGGCGGCGCCGCTGCGCGCCGGCCCTCCGCGACCGGAGGCGGCCCCGGTGCTCGCGGCCGGGCCCGCGGCGGAGCCGGTCCGCAGGAGCGTCGCGACGCGCGAGATCGCGGAGCTTCCCGAGACCGAAGCGACGCGGCTTCGGCACGCGCGGCTGGAGTCGCTGCTGGTCCAGGGCGACGCGCGCCTCGAGCGCGACGTCCTGGACCGGCTGAAGGCCGGCGAATTCGACAGCCGGGACTCGGCGTGGGCACTGGGGCAGATCCTCGAAGGGAGCGTGGACGAGCAGAATCGCAAGCGCGCCATTTCAATGATCCGCCCCGACCCGTTTTCCAAGGCGCGCACGATCCGCACGCTGGCCGAGATCGCGGCGTGGGGCATCGAGCGCGGCCGCGAGCTCACCGGCAAGTCGTTCCGCTTCCGCCTCTACGGCACCGGCGCGGGCGAAGTCGGGATGACCTACCTGCGCGGGCGCACGATCCATTTCAATCCGCTGCCGCTCCTCCGCGGCGAGACGGACGGCCGGCGCATCGTCGAGGCCATCATCCTCCACGAGATCGGCCACCACCGCTACGACACCGGTCCGGAGTGGGACGACCTCGCGAAAGAGATCGCGGAGGAGAACCTGCACTCGCTCCTGAACCTCGTGCAGGACGAGCACCTCGAGCGGAATCTCCGTTCCATCGACACCAATTGGGGCGACTCGCTCAAGATCCTCGCGGCGTGGGCGTTCCAGCGCACGAACCGGGAGATCGACGTGCACGAGCTGCTGACGCTCCTCGGCCCGCACGCTTTCCCGATCCTCGTCCGCGCCGGCCTGGAGCCGGCCCGCGAGCGCACGAAGGTGGCGATCAACTCGGGACGCCTCCTGCGCGAAATGGAGGCGCACGGGTCGAGCTTCTCGCGCTTCCTGCGCGCGCTGCGGATGGGACTGGGCAACCGCAGCGGCGACCCGAAGGTGGCCGAGGCGTTGACGCTGTTCGGGCGGTCGTTCCGGGATGCGAAGCCCGCGCAACTGCTCTCCATCGCGCGCGAGCTGCGGCGCATCTTCGGCGACGACTCCGGCGTCTGCGACGTCCTCAGTCTCCACGGTGCCGCCACCGCGGATTCCGACGAGTTGGCCGGGCGGCTTCCGGGCATCAGCGACGAAGAGCTGACGGCGGAGATCGACTCGATCCGGCGCGGTGCCCATCGCCCCGGGACGCGCGAGAAGAGCAAGGATCCGGGGAAGGTCATCAACCGCGGCGAGTCCACCGAATTCAGCGAGATCAACGAGGTCGTCACCCTCGACTTCGACCGCGCCCAGTTCAGCGAGCTGGCCAAGGGCGTCGCCGGCTGGAGCCGGCGCCTCCGCCGCTTTCTCCAGTCCCTCGGGCTCTCGCGCATCACCATCCGCCGCCGCACCGCGGGCACGGCCGTCGACCGCCCCGCGCTGCAGCGTGCGATCGTGGGCGGAGATCCGCGCGTCCTGATGTCGCGCCGCACCATTCGCACGGCCGATCTCTTCCTCGGCGTGGTGATCGACTGCTCCGGCTCTATGGCTTCCGCCGGCAGCATGGACCGCGCGCAGCTCTTCGCCGCGCTCATCGCCGAGGCGGCGCGGGGGCTGCCCGGGATCGACGCGCGCTTCTTCGGGTTCACCGACGAGGTCCTCTTCGACGCCGGGACCGCGGCGCACTGCGCGGTCGCGGCGCTCGATCCGCAGGGCGGCAACAACGACGCGGCGGCGCTCTGGTACGTGTCGCGCGTCGCGATGGCCAGCCGGCGATCGGCACGCCTGCTGGTGATGATCAGCGACGGCGCGCCGACCGAGTGCTCGGTCGAGGCGTTGCGCGCGCTGGTGAAACGGCTGACGTCGGGCGGCATCGCCTGCGCGCAGGTGGCCGTGCAGCCGATCACCGAGGTCTGCTTCCCGGACTACGTGCTCGTCGACGACGAGAACCTGTCAGATGCCGTGGGCCGCTTCGGGCGGATCATCGTAAAGCTCGTGCGCAAAGTGATCTGAAGGCCAATGTAGGGCGTGGCTTCAGCCCGCCCCCCCGGTGCGCGCATGGCAGGTTCGAAAGTCCCCCTCCCCGTCCGAGGGGCGGGCTGAAGCCACGCCCTACATTCGACCTCGACGCTCTTACTCCTTGCCGAAGCAGATCGCCAGGTCCGCGGCCGGGCGCACGCCCCACACGCCTGTCGTATCCGTTCCCTCGGGCTCGCCCCAGAACCGCTCCGTCACGCGTGCGTTCCAGCGCTCGTGAAACCACGAGCCGCCGCGCAGCACGCGCCAGCGATTGCGGGAAGGAAACATCGGGTCGGTGAACCACTCTTCGCACCACTCCCAGACATTGCCGAGGATGTCCACCAGCCCCCAGGCATTCGGCGGGAACGCGCGGACCGGGGTCACCGCGGCGGCGAAGAGCTCTTCCTGACAGTTCACCCTTCTCTTCACGAACGCGTCCCCCCACCAGTAGCGCGTCGTCGTGCCGGCGCGGGCGCCGTACTCCCACTCCTCCTCGTGCGGCAGCCGCATCCCGCAGTTCAGCTTCTCGAGGAACGCGACCGAGGTCTTCCAGTTCACGCCGCGCACCGGGACCGAGGGTGCGTCGCGAAAGGGCAGCTCGGGCTCGGGCATCGCGCGGACCCACTGCCCCTGCGTCACCGGGGTGACCCCGAGGTAAAACGTGTCGACCACCACACTCCGCGCGGGCCGTTCCCGCGGATAGCCGTCGGGGTCGTCGTCCCTCGCGCCCATGAGGAACTCGCCACCCGGGATCAGCACGAGGACGATGCCGGTGGGGACATGCTCGAGCAGCGCCGGCACGCCGAGGCGCTTCGCCTCCGCCAACTGTCCCTCGGACAACGGCTGCGGGAACAGCGCCGTCGACGGCCGCACCGCGCGATACCCCGCGGACTCCAGCACGGCGCTCACCGAGGGGCCGGTGCCGGTGATGGCGGACGCCCACGCGCTCCAGACCGCCGTCGAGGCGTCGCTCGCGGCGAGCGCGCCCAGCAGGCCGTCGAGCTGCCGGTTCGCGGCCGCGTTGGGAATCTCCTTCCAGTACCGCAGCGGCAGCGTCTCGGTGACCGCGATCAACGCCGGCGCATTTTCGGAGGCGAGGCTCTCCAGCCAGCGGAGCGCGGTCAGATGGTCCGGACCGCGCCACTTCGACGCGGCGATCATCCATGCGAGGTCGGCCGCGCCTTCCTCCGCCGCCTGCACGATCGCGGCTTTGCCCAGGCGCGTATCCATCGCCTGGAGCGGCCTGCCCCCCGCGTGAACGTCGAGCAGCGCATACACCGCGCGGAGGTCGCGGACCCCGGAACCCGTCTGCGTGATCGGATCGCGCAAGCAGCTCGCGATGAAGTCTTCGTCCCAGTCGTAGGAGGAGCGCAGTCCGTTCTGCTCGCGCGTGCCCGCGGCGCCGCGCAGCGCCGCGCGGCCAACCTCCGGCGGAACGCCAGGGCTGAGCAGGAGCCAGGGCATGGTGGTGCTCTCGACGATCAGCGCCTCGGCATTCCAACTCTTCCGCGCGGCATGCAGACGCGCCGCGTGTACGGTGAGCGAGAGCCAGGTGAGGGAGGCCATGCGCGCGGACCCCTCCGTGGGATCCAGCACCGTCTCGCGGATGCCCAGCAGCGCGAGCCACGCGCCCGGCGTCGCGTCGAGCCACTGGACGATCGTGGCGAACAGCGGCGGTACCGGCACATCGAGGAGCTGGCCGTACGATCGCGGACGGTCGTACACGACCTCGGGCTCGCCGCGCGCATCGCGGACGGCGCTCTTGACCATCTGCAGCGCGAGCAGACCCGCCGAACCGGGATCGGCACGGAACAGCGCACCCGCAGCCGCCGGCGGAAGGTCGCCGGTCGTGAGGAGAGTGCGGACGATCGTGGCGTGCGTCTCCGTGCTGGCGATCGGGCGGTGCTTCTGCAACCGCTCGATGGCCTCCGGCCGCGACGCGGGATCGGCCAGCAGGAGATAGAGGAGATCGACGTTCTGGATCCGGCGCGCGGCCACGCGGCGCGCCGCGCCCTGCGGATGGAACGCCACCAGGACCGTCGGTCCCGGCTGCTCCCCCTCCAGCATCGCCTGCGCCGCCGCGGCGACCGCGTCCTCGCTGCGATCGCTCAGCCCCGCCATCAATGCGCGCAGGACCTGCAGGCTCTGCGCGCCGGTCAACGCGCGCAGCGCGGCGGCGCGCAGCTTCGCGTCGGCATGCGTGAGGCAGCGCTCCAGCAGCGAAAGCGCCGGCACCGCGCCGGCTCCGGCCGCGCCGTCCAGAAGCTCGATCGCAGCCGCCACGTCGAGCTCCTCGGCCAGCAGCACTTCCTCGAGCGGCGTGGTCCTCGTCATTTCCGTACGGGCGCTTCCCGGAGCGCCTTCTGCACGATGCCCCAGGCCGCTCCGGCCTCGGACGTCGCATCGCTCCAGCGGCCCGAATAGCGCCCGCAGTACGAGTCCTTGAGGATCTCGGGGAGCATCTTCGCGCGGTCGCTCGAGAACACCGGGTGGGCCAGGAACGCGCACACCTCGTCCGTGGCGCGCACCGAGAGCCCCGCGCTGAGCTCCGCCGCTCCGCGGATCCGGCGGGCGATGTCCACGACCATGCGGATCATCTCGTCGCCCACCTCGGGGTAGCGCTTCGACAGCATCCGCACTTCTTCCGCCGCGGGCAGGTAGTCCATGGCGATCGGGGCGAAGCGGTCCAACTGCGCGGCGTCGATGTTGAACGTTCCGGAGAACTCGTCGCCGCGATTCACGGCGGCGATGAACTGCACGCTGTCCGGAATGGGGATGAACTGGTTGGACATCGGATTGAAGATGCGCCGCGTCGAGTCGAGCGCCGGCATCAGCGCGTTGCGCGCGCTCTCCGGACAGCGATTCAGCTCGTCCAGAAAGACGAGAAAACGCCGCCGGTGGTCCGCGACCGCCGCCTCCAGCGCCTGCAGGATCTCGGTCGGCAGGAACGCCGTCACCGGCGCGCCGCTCTCCGAGGCGCGGATCTGCAACGTGGCGATGAAGTCCGTCGCCTCGACCACGGCGCTGCAGTTGAAGAACACGAACTCGTAGCCCAGCGACTGCGCGATGGAGCGGGCGATCACCGTCTTGCCGCAGCCCTGCGGGCCGTCCAGCAGGATGTTGCGGCCGCTCTCGAGCAGCACCTGGAGCTTGCGCGATACGACCGGATCGAGCCAGACGTCCGCGATCTCGAAGTCCAGGGCCTGCAGGAACTCGACTTCGATGTAGCCGCGGTCGTCGCGCTTCTTCTTCTCGACGCGCGTGACGCGCACCAGACAGCGCACGCCGGAACGGATGCGCGGGTCCTTGGAGAGCACGACCTTCGGCGCGCGCCGACCGTCGAGGTGCGTCGCGCGATAGAGAAACTCGCGACTCTTGTCGGCGGGATTCGGCTCGAACACCGCCTCCATCACCGTCCCGGTCTTGATCTCTTCACTGCTCAGTCTGGAAGGCATGGGCGAGAGTCTACCCAATCCCATGCAGGGCAATCGCATGCGAGGCGGGCCCATGACCCAAGGCCCGCCTCTCGCGAATGGTTTTCTCGTTGGACGGCCGGTGGACCGAACCGCGTCCCGGGCCGGCGCACAGCCGGCGAGACATCGCGCCGGCCCGCGTTCCGTGAAATCGAACGCGAGCCATCACGCTCGTGATGTCTCGTAGAGCCGCGCGACGATGGCTTCTCCGGCATCGATGGTGTGACGAGTGGCGGGGCCCAGGAGCCCCGTCCCACAGGCGCTGGGCGGATCGTGTTTGCGATCCGAGGTGGTGTGCCGCAGCACCGGGCGCCACGCGGGGCCGCTCCCACCGGAGTGACCGTCACACGCGCGTGGCCCGGCGCTCTTCGACTGATTGAAAAACCCGGGAGCGAAGAGCGCGCGCAGCCGGCCTCGCGGCCGCTGCTGGCATCACAGACGGAATCCGTCTGCCGCGCCGGAGAAGTCTGATTGACGCGATCGGGTCGGAACCGTCCGAAGATCGAGATCGAGAATCAGAGTGAAGAGAGGTGCGCGCTCCGGAACCGGAGCGGACACTCATGGACGAGGATCAGCCGCGGTGCGCGCCGGAGCGCCCTTCGCCTGCTTTACCGCCGTGGTGCCGGCGGTCCCTCGTGCAAAGTGCGGTGCTGTCAAAGAAGCGGGTGGGAATGCGAGCGGCGCGAGCGGACGGCTCGCCGCCGCAGACGGGCGGGAGAACGCGTTGGCATAGATGCCAGCCGGTTCGTTTCGAGAAGTCACTCTGCATCGTCGTATTCATGCTCCAGCTTCTTTCCTTTCTACACACGGCACACCGCCACACGCGGCTACGCCAAAAAATTGAAAAGGGTTGTGTATGCTAACACGGCCGTACGGCCAAAGCAACCTTTTGGAGTGCGGAGGCCAACCGCCTCCGCACGCCAAAGGAGCGCCGGCGTCCCGCCGGCTGGACGGGCGGCGTCCCCGCCGCCCGCGCGCTCGGGAGGACGGAGCCTCTCGCCCGGTGCCCCTCCCCCCGCCCGCCCGGGTGGCGGCGCGGGACGCCGCCACGCCAGCCGGCGGGACGCCGGCGCTCCCGTTGTGACGAGCCCCCGAACCTTCCTCCCGCCCAGCCGTCGAACCGGTAGCGCACGGTAAGATGCGCGTCAGCATGAAACAGTGGCTCACCCATCCCTGGCTCACCGTGCGCGTGCAGATCGCGCTGGGGGCGATCTTCGTCGTGGCCGCCTGGCCGAAGATCGTCGATCCGCCTTCGTTCGCGCACATGATCTTCAACTACCGCATCCTCCCCGCCGGGCTGATCAACATCAGCGCCCTGGTGATGCCGTGGGTCGAGCTGGTGGCGGGGCTATGCCTGATCGTCGCGGTATGGACGCGGCCGGCACGGTGGCTGGTCACGGCGATGCTGGTGGTCTTCATGATCGCGATCAGCATCAACCTCGTCCGCGGAAACGCCATCGACTGCGGCTGTTTCGACGTCTCGGCGGCGAACCTGACGTACGAGGAGCGCATCCGCGACATGTGGATCGTCCTGATCCGCGACGCGGGAATGTTGCTGATGTGCGCGCAACTCTGGTGGGCGGACCGCGTTAAGCTTCGTCCCGAATGAGACTGCTGCTTGCATTCGTGCTGACCGCTCTCACCGCAACCGCCGCCCCCGTCCAACTCGACACGCTGAAGCAAGGCGATGCCGTCGAGGGCTTCCGCGTCGACGCGCTGTACCTGAACGACGCCGGCAAGCCGATCGGCGCGCGCTTCCTGCACGAGCGCAGCGGCTTCACGCTCGACTACCTCCAGATCGAGTCCGTGCCGCAGGGCTACACGTGGGTGAACACGATCCTGGTCGGCGATCAGGGCGAGCCCCACACCCAGGAGCACCTCCTCCTCGGCAAGGGCACCACCGGCCGGGCCTTCGCGGGGCTGGACACGATGTGGCTGTCCACGTCCACGGCCTTCACCCAGCAGTGGCGCACGAGCTATCACTTCAACACCACCGCGGGGAAAGACGTCTTCTTCGACCTCTTCGCCGCGGAGCTCAACGCCCTCCTGCACCCGAACTACACCGACGAGGAGATCCGCCGCGAGGTGCGCAGCTTCGGCGTGACGCAGAACCCCGACGGCACGCTGCGCCTCGAGGAAAAGGGCTCGGTCTACAACGAGATGACCAGCGCCAGCGGGAACCGCTACCGGGTCCTGTACCGCGAGATGGGCCAGCTCGTGTACGGCAAGCAGCATCCCCTCTCCTACAACGCCGGCGGCGAGCCCTCGGGCATCCGCACGATGAAGCCGGAGGACATCCGCAGCTTCCATGCGGCGAACTACTACCTCGCGAACATGGGCACCATGGTCGCGTTCCCGAAGAGCGTCCTGCTGTCCGAGGTGCTGGACCGCACGGATGCGATCCTCACGAAGGTCGAGAGCGAGCCGAAGAAGCGCGAGTCGACCACCGCCACGCCGCTCCCGCGGCCGCAGGCCGCTCCGCCCGGAACGATCGCCATCGGAGAGTGGCCGAACCGCAACGACCAGCAGCCGAGCCCTCTCGCCATCGTCTGGCCGGCGACGCGAGGGAAGCTGTCGGCGGAGGAGACGCTGCTGCTGGAGCTGTTCGGGGAGACGTTCGCCGGCGACTCCACCACCAACCTCTACAAGCTCTTCGTGGACAGCAAGACCCGCGTGATGGACATCGGCGCGACGGGCGTCTCCGCGAGCATCGACCGCGACGAAGGACACCTGCTGGCGTTCATCATCGACGACGTCGCCGTCGCGAACCTGACGAATGAGAAGATCTCGGAGATCCGCACGAAAGTCGTCGCGGAGCTCGCGCGTGTGGCGTCGCTCCAGGACGATTCCGTCGCGCTGAAGGAATTCAACGAGCGCGTGCTGAGCCGCATCGCGGAGACCGAGCGCCAGCTCGCGAGCTTCGTGAACACGCCGCCGTCCTGGGGCGGGCGCAGCGTGTACTCCGCGTGGATGGACCAGCTCCTCCTCCTCGAGCGGATGCCCGACTTCAGGAAGTCCCTGACCCTCGGCCCGCAGATCGCCTCGATCCGCAAGCAGGTCGCCTCGGGCAAGAACATCTGGCGCGACGCGCTGAAGCGGTGGCAACTCACCGGCGCGACGCCGTACGCGGCGGCCGCGCGCCCGAGCTCCGCGCTCCTGCAGCGCGAGGACGCCGAGCGCGTCGCGCGCGCCGAGGCGGAGACGCAGCGGCTGGTGAAGCAGTACAACGCGGCCAGCGCGCAGGAAGCGCTGCAGCGCTACCAGAAGGAACAGGACGCCGCGGCGGCGCGGATCGAGGAAGAGGCGAAGAAGCTCACGCCGCCGGAGTTCGTCAAGAACCCGCCGATGACCCTCGACGACGCGCTGCAGTTCCAGCAGACGAAGATCGCCGGCATCCGGATGGTCGCGTCGACCGTCGACAACATGACCAGCGCCACCCTCGGCCTGGCCCTGCGCGCGGACTACGTCCAGGGCCCGCAGCTCCGCTACCTGTCGCTCCTCCCCGCGCTGCTCACGCGCGTCGGCGTGATCGAGAACGGCAAGCCGGTGTCGTACGACGAGATGTCCGAGCGGCTGCGGAAGGAGATCTTCCGCCTGGACGCGAACTTTTCGAGCAACCCGCGCACCGGCCGCGCCGACCTGGTCATCCGCGGCGCGGGCCTGGGACCCGCGGAAACGAAGCGCGCCATCGACTGGATGTCGCTGGTGATGCATCACCCCGACTGGCGTCCGGAGAACCTCCCGCGCATCCGCGACGTCGTCGAGCAGATCCTCAGCGGCCTGCGCAACACCATGCAGGCTTCCGAGGAGTCGTGGGTGGTGAATCCGGTGAACGCGTACCGGATGCAGGGCTCGCCGGCCTACCTCGCGGCGGACTCGTTCCTCACCCGCTCGCACAACGCCCTGCGGCTGCGGTGGCTGCTGAAGGAAGCGCCAGCCGCGGACCGCGCGGCGCTCACGCAGTGGTTCACGAAGCTCGCGGCGCAGAAGGGCACGCGCAAGCAGCTCGAGGAGCTGCTCGCGAAGCCGGAGACCGTGGCCGGGCTCTCCGAGAGCGCCACGGCGATCGCCAAAGAGGCGGTGAAGGACCTCGGCCTGACGCTCATCGAGATCCCGGACAGCAGCCTCGCGGCCGACTGGGCCTATCTCGCCGGGGCGATGCGCGACGACCTGCTCACGCCGCCCGCGCAGGCGCTCGCGGAGCTGGACGCGCTCCGCAAGCGGCTGCTGAACCGCATGGACGCGCGCATGTGGCTGGTCGGATCGACGGACCTGCAGAAGACGATCGCGGCGGACGTGACGAAGCTCGCGGAGTCGATCGAAGACCAGAAGATCTCGGTCGTCGCGGCGCGCCATCGCGGCGTCATCGACCAGCGCCTGCTCGCACGGACGACGGGCGCCACCCCGCCGGGGCAGGCTCCCACGCGCCCGACGTACGTCGGCCTGCTCGCGCCGAACATGATGGGCGGCGTGATCATCACGTCCGTGCCGGGCGTCCACTTCAGCGACGCGACGAACCGGGACCGGCAGCTCGACTACCTCGCCAGCCGCCTGTACGCGGGCGCCGGCGCGCACGGCGTCTTCCTGAAGACGCTCGCGGCGGGCCTCGCCTACAGCAACGGCCTGCGCGGGTCGGTGCAGAGCGGACGCATGGGCTACTACGCCGAGCGGACGCCGGAGATCCCGCAGACCGTGAAGTTCGTCGTGGACCTGCTGAAGTCCGCCGAGCGCGACCCGCGCCTCGCGGACTACGCCGTCGCGCAGATGTTCGGCGAGACCCGCGCCGCGGGCACGTACGAGTCACGCGCGGAAGGCATCGCCAACGACCTCGCCGACGGCCAGCCTCCCGAACAGGTGCGCGCGTTCCGCGCGGCCATCCTCGAGCTGCGCAAGGACCCGAAGCTCGGCGACACCCTCTTCGACCGCAAGGACGCCGTCTACGGCCGCCAGCTCCCCGGCTACGGCATCAAGGGGAAGGACGTCTCCGACGCGATCTACTTCACGATCGGCCCCGACAAGCAGCAGGACGCCTGGGAGGCTTACCTGAAGAACGCGGAAGGCGCGGACACGAAGCTCGACCGGCTGTACCCGCGCGATTTCTGGATCCCTTAGAGGCAGTTCCTCGGAGTTCCTCGGAGTTCCTCGGGTTCCTCGGGGTTCCTCGGAGTTCCTCGGGGGTTCCCCGGTCATCCCCCGAGGAACCCGAGGAACTCCGAGGAACCCGAGGAACTCCGTCCGTTTACTTCGTGCACTCCCCGAGCCACTTGCCCGAGTACTTCGTCTTCATCTGCTGCTCGCCGACGGTCATGTCCATCGAGCCGGCGTAGCTGTCGTCCGTGTAGGTGATCTCGCCGGTGCCCTTCATGTTCTGCTTGGGGCAGTCGACCGTCCAGGTCACGGTCTTGCCGTCGATCTTGTAGTCGCCGACTTTGCAGTCCGTCTTCTTCTTCGGGTCGTTCCCCGGCACCGCCTTCGCCGGGTCCTTGAGGTCTTCCTCGGTCAGGCAGATCTCCCAGTTGATCGGCGGCA
The DNA here is from genome assembly GCA_036375075.1 of Thermoanaerobaculia bacterium. Taxonomy (GTDB): domain Bacteria; phylum Acidobacteriota; class Thermoanaerobaculia; order Gp7-AA8; family Gp7-AA8; genus QHVT01. The sequence goes on from DASUSN010000111.1 coordinate 24,465, forward strand.
TCTTCACCGGCATCCCCGGGATCTCCATCTCCATCTTGATCTGCCACTTGCCGGGCTTCTGGGGGTTGTCCGCCGCGCTCGCGGGGAGCACGAAGACGAATACGGCAAGGGCGGCAAACACGTACGGCACGAATTTACGCATTGCGACTGTTTCCTTCCTGAGTGGGTTAGGCGACGAGTATAACTAATTCGCGCGCTTCATGATCTCGCTGCCGAGGGTGAGGGATGCGGAGACCAGCTTGCCGTAGAGCTGATGGCCGTTGTCGCCGTTGGTCAGGACCACCAGGCCCTCCTTCGACTTCGGGAAGAGCATCACCAGCGCGCGCACGTCCTTGTCCGCACCGGAGTGGATCAGCGCGTACTCGCCGCCCGGCAGGTTCGTATGCACCTCCCACCCCAGGCCCATGGCGGCATCCGGCCGGAAGGGGGCGCGCGGCTTGATCATGTCCGCGAAGAGCGGCGCCGGGAGCTCCGCGCCGTTCATCACCCACGCGGCGAAGCGGCCGTAATCCTCGACCGTGGTGAGAAGGTCGTCCGCCGCGTTCGGCTCCGGCCCCTCGTCCCGCGAGTCGCGCATGCCGAGCGGCTCGAACAGGAGCGCCTTCGTCAGCCGGTCGAGAGGCTGCTTGAACTTCCGCTCCAGGGCATGCCGGAGGTACTCGAAGCCCTCGCCCGAATACTGATGCTTCGTTCCCGGGTCGAAGTGGAACGTCAGCTTCTTCGACTCCTCCAGCCAGCGCCAGTTCGAAAAGCCCGTCTGATGGCTGAGCACGTGGCGCGTGGTGAGCTTCGCCGCGCGCGGGTCGCCGGTGACGTCGGGATCGGTCCAGTACTTCGCCAGCGGCTCGTCGAGGTCCCACTTCCCCTGACTCACGAGCTTCAGCGTGACCAGCGCCACGACCGGCTTGGCCAGCGAGGCCACGTTGAAGACGGTGTCGTAGGGCGCGCCGTGCACCCGGATCTCCCGCAGCTCGCCGTCGCGGATGATGCCGACGCCCGCGGCCGGGATGCCGTGCTCCTTCATCAGTTGCTCGATGGTGGTCTGTGCGTGAAGAGGAAGGGCGAGAAGGAGGAGCAGGATCGCCGCTTTGCGCATGCGTTCGTATACGAGAGAGTTTTCCTCCGGTTGCCGGCGGGCGCCGTCCGGGTACGATGCGTCTCGTGAAAGAGATCCGCATCGATCATCCGCATAACGAGGCCTCCGCGCTGACGGCCATCCACGACCACGCGCTGCTGGAGGCGTGGGGATGGGACCTCGCCTTCTGGGTCGTCTCGGACGAGAAGCCCGCCCGCAAGGCCATCGCCGCCCTCGGCCGCCACGCCGACGGGACGTGGAGCGTCACGCCGCTGCGGGCGAAGCTCAAGGCCTCCGCCGACGGGAAGCCGGCCGAGGACTGCGAGACGCTGACGCGGGCGGGGTCGTTCATCTACGTGTTCGGGTCGCACTACGGCTCGAAGGAGGGACCGCTCGAGCCGCGCCGGCACTTCGTCGCGCGATTCAACGAGTCGCTGGTGCGCAAGGGCAAGAAGTCCTTGCACACCGACCTCGACCTCGCACGCGCGCCGTTCGTCCTGCACCGGCTGATCAACGACGCGCTGCGCGAGCGGAAGATCGCCCTCATTGCCCACGACGACTCCGCGGAGCTCGACGTGCGGAAGAAGTGGAAGAAGCTCGTCCACGACGGCGATCATCCGATCAACGTCGAAGGCTCCACGTTCCTCCCGAACGGCCACCTTCTCCTCGGCCTCCGCTACCCCGTCACCGCGGACGGCCATCCCCTGCTCATCGAGATCGAGCGCATCGACCGGCTGTTCGAAGGAAAGACGCCGGAGATCGCATCCGCGTGGATCGTCCAGAACGTCGGGACTGCGGATGCGCCCGCGGGCGTCCGCGAGCTCGACGCGCGCGGCGCCGCCATCCACCTCATCACCGGCGACATCGACGACCCGGCACTCACGCGCCCGCCCTGCGGCCACCACAAGATCGTCGCCCGCGCCCGCCGCCGCGCCGCCGTCTACCGCGTCGAAGCCGAGCGCATCCGCGCGTTCCGTCGCGACCAGCACGTCGAAGGCATCGCCGTCATGGACGACGGCACGGTGTGGTACGCCTACGACGACGAGCAGATCCGGCTGGCGGTGGCGAAGCTGCGGTGATCGGCGGGCGTAACCCTTTGGAGCGCGGAGGCACGTTCGCGGAGCGCCGGCATCCTTGCCGGCGCTCCGCACATCGTCAGTCCTGGCAGAGCTTCACGAGGAAGCACTGTTCGGACTGGAACCGGCGCGACACCGTGAAGCACACGCCTTCGAATGACAGGCGGTAGTCCTTCCCCACCGCCCCGCGCGTGTACACCACCAGCTCGCGCGACACGCATCCCGGCTGGTTCTTGCCCCGGCAGGGTTTGATGTCGCCGAAGCAGATCGGGCCGGACGGGATCACCTGCACGGACGGCGTTCCGTCGGGCAGCACCGGGACGGGGTTCCCGAGCATGTCCGTGATGCGGATGCGGCCGATGGAGAGGTCGCGGAAGGTGACGTTCGAATAGCAGTTGCAGACGGTGATGCAGAGGATCTCGACGTCGTCGGTCTCGAAGCACTCGCACTTGCTGTCGCCCCACGAGACCGAGATGCACGGCTCGATGTCCGGGAACTTCACTTCCTTGCAGTCGCAGCGGCAGTCGCCGTGCTGCGGCAGAGGATCGGGGCAGTGGCAGTCCACGCGCGGCAGCAGGTTGACCTTGTGCCCGCAGCGCTTCTGCAGCGCCTCGTTCTGCGCCTGCTCGATGTCCTCGCACGTCGCGCACGCGATCCCGTAGTCGTTGTTCAGGCCGGGCTTGATGCCGTCCGGCGGCGCTCCGACGGTGAGGGTGCCGAGGGAGCTGCTGCCGATCGCGAAGGTGCCGGTGGCGACGAAGTCGAATCCGCCGAGGGACGCGTTGATGCCCGGAATGGAGGCGGGGGTGACCTTGAAACAGAACCCCGTGCCGCTGTTCAGAACGGGACTGGTGAACTGCGTCAGCAGCACGCCGTTCTGATAGACGTCGAGCGCGATCGTCACCGTGCCGGTGATCGTGTTGCCGGCGGCGTCCTTCGTCTTCGGAAGCGTGTACGCGAAACAGATCTGCCCCGGTCCGCAGTGCGTGCTGGCCTCGCAGTCGTAGTCGAGATTCCCGGTCGGCGAGCCCTTGCAGCTCCCGCAGAAGCTGTCGATGTACGCATAGCCCCAGTGGCCGCCGGCGCCGCAGTCGGCGGTGACGAATTCCACCGTGACCTGCTTGCCGATCATCGACCCGAGCTTGAGCTGCGCGCAGCTCCAGTCGCGATAGACCACCGGCTCGCCGCCGATCGTGGTCGACTGGAAGAACGGGTTGGTCATGTCGGCCACGATCGTGTCGGAGCCGCCGCCGAAGTCGAACGCGCCCGGGACGACCGCACCCGCGGCGTCGGTCACGCGCACCTGGAAGAACGGCTGGATGTTCGCCGAGTGCCCGGCGGGATTCTGCAGCACGACCGCATACCAGAAGGAGATCGTGCTCAGCCCCGGCGTGACGACGAACGTCTTCGACAGCAGCTCACAGCCGTAGCCGTTGACCGCGTTCCCGATGCGCACCGCGCCGGCGGAGCCGTGCGCGGTGGTGGGAATGCCGACGTTCGGGTCCGTTCCCGCGCCGACCCAGGTCTGACGCGCGGCGCCCGAGTTGATCGGGCCGGACAGGATGCCGGCCGTCAGCGTCGCGAAGTTGATCCCGCCGCCGCTCATCAGGGCGCCGTAGGCGCCCTGCCACTCGGTGGGATCGAGCGACTGCTCGAGCGTGCCGTTGCCGCACGGCGTCATCGAGCCGATGGACGGTTTGTACGCCAACGCCCGATCGCTCTCGATCGCGCGCTGGCGCTGGAACTCTTCGGTCGCCCGCTCGGAGAACTGCGCGAGGCTCACCTCGGGGTTCGCGAGCTTGTCGTACCAGGCTTTGACTTGTTTGTCGAAATCAGCGGGCAGCGGAATCTTTTGATCGCTCATCGTTCTCTACTCCGTCCTGCATGGACGGACGCGAGAACGAATTTCCGACTGCCCCGAGAATTACGGCTGCACCCACCCCGCGAAGTTCATCTGGCCGTTTTCGATCTTGATCATGGCCACCGGTTTGATCGGGTTGCGATCCGGGCCCATGGTGATCGTGCCGGCGACGCCCTCGTAGCCTTTCGTCTGCGCGATCTGGTCGCGGATCGCCTTCTTGTCCAGCGAGCCCGCGCGCTGCGCCGCCGCCGCCCAGATCCGCAGTGCGTCGTAGCCCAGCGCCGCCGTGGCCTCCGGGTTCTTGCCGTGACGCTTGCGGTACTCGGCGACGAACTTCTGCACGACCGGGCGCGTGTCGCCGACGAAGTAGTGGTCCGAAAAGTACGAGCCCTCGATGGCCTTGCCGCCGATCTGGATGACCGCCGGCGAGTCCCAGCCGTCGCCGCCCACCAGCGGTACGTTCAGGCCGAGGTCGCGGGCCTGGATGGCGATCTGGCCGACCTCGGTGTAGAAGCCGGGGATGAACAGCGCCTGGGGCGACGCCGCGCGGATGGTCGTGAGCTGCGGGCGGAACTCCGTGTCGCCGCCGGTGTAGCTCTGCTCCCCGACGATCTTCCCGCCCGCGGCCTCGAACTCCTTGCGGAACACGCCGCCGAGGCCGACGGAGTAGTCGTTCTTCTTGTCGATGAGGATGGCCGCGGTGTCGAGCTTCAGCTCGTTCCGCACGAACGCCGCCAGCGCCTTCCCCTGATAGGGGTCGGTGAAACAGACGCGGAAGATGTACTCCCCCTTCTCGGTGACCGCGGGGTTCGTCGACGACGGGGAGATCATCGGCACCTGGTTGGCCTGCGCGATCGGGGCGGCGGCGAGCGACTGGTTGGACGAGTTCTCGCCGATCAGGGCCACGACGCCCTGGGCGGTGATCAGCTTCGTCACGGCGGACGCGGCCTCGTCGGCGCGGCCCTGCGTGTCTTCGACATTGAGGCGGATCTTCCGGCCGAGGACGCCTCCGGCGGCGTTGATCTCGTCGGCGGCGATCCTCACGCCGTTGGCCGTGGACGTGCCGAACGCCGCTTCGCTGCCGGTCTGGGCGCCGTACACCCCGATTGGAATATCCCCTGTCGTGTCTGCCGTTTGGGCTTCGCGGCCGGGGCGGCAGCTCGTAAGGATCAGTGTGCCTACGAGAAGCAATCGCACAATCTTCACTTCGTCACCTCGGACGCGAGTCTAGCCGAAAGGATTCAAATGAACGCCAACGACATCCGCAAAGGCATCGTCATCATGTTCGAGGGCGACCTCTGCAAGGTGATGGAGTTCCGCCATCACACGCCGGGCAACCTCAGGGCCATGGTCCAGGCGAAGCTGCGCAACCTGCGCACGGGCAACCAGTTCGAGCACCGCTTCCGCTCGAACGACGACATCGAGCAGGCCTACATCAGCCAGCACGAGATGGAGTACATGTACTCCGACGGCCACGCCCACCACTTCATGAACACGGAGAACTTCGAGCAGATCGAGATCAGCGAAGACGATCTCGGCGACGCCGCGGCGTGGCTGGAGCCGGGCGTGAAGCTGCAGGTACAGTTCCACGAGCACAAGCCGATCGGCGTGGAGCTGCCGAAGACGATGAAGGTGCGGATCAAAGAGACGCAGCCGATGGTCAAGGGCGCGACGCAGTCGTCGTCGTACAAGCCGGCGACGCTGGAGAACGGCGTCGTGGTGCAGGTCCCGCCGTTCGTCACCGAGGGCGAGGAGATCATCGTCGACCCGGTGGACAACCGCTACATCGAGCGCGCGCGTTAAACTGCGCGCCGGTGCCCTCGGTCCACTATCTCTGCACGCAATGCGAGCAACGGCTCGCCCGCCAGGCGGGTGAGCCCCCGCGCGCCTGCGAGCACTGCGGCGCCGCGACGGACGTCGTCGCGCCCAGGGACTTCGTCGAGCGCTGCGCCGCGTGCGGCCACGACGAGCTGTACTTCCAGAAGGACTTCAACCGCACCACCGGCGTCGCGCTGGTGGTCGTGGGCGCGGTGTTCGTGCCGTGGACGTACGGCGCGTCCCTCCTCGCGGTCACGATCCTCGACTACATCGTCTGGCGCATGGTGAAGGACGTCATCGTCTGCTACCGCTGCCAGGCCGTGCACCGCGGCTACCCGCCGAATCCCGCGATCAAGCCGTTCGATCTCGTGATCCACGACCGGCACGTGTACGGGGCGGCGCCTCCGGGAGCGGAGGAGAAGTCGAATTGAAAATTGAAAATTGAAAATTGAAAAAACGGAGCGACGTCGCCGTGGCTTCTCTGTTTTTCAATTTTCAATTTTCAATTTTCAATTCCTAAAAGTCCTGCCCCATCGCGTGGATCGCCATCTCATCCACCACCCAGTGCCGCGGCAGTTCCAGCATCTCGACCACCGTCTTCGCCACGAACTCCGGCCGCAGCGACCACGTCTCTTCCTTCGTCCCCTCGGCGCCGCCGTTGAAGAAGGTATCGATGATCCCCGGGGTGATGGTCATGACCTTCACCCCCTTGCCCTTCACCTCGCGCAGCAGGGAGCCCGAGAAGCCGACGACGCCGAACTTGCTGGCCACGTAGGCGGCCATGTTGGGGATGACGCGGCGGCCGAGGTCCGAGGCGACGTTCACGATCTGGCCGTAGCCCGCGGCCTGCATCTCCGGCAGCACGGCTCTGGTCATGTAGATCGTGCCCTTGAGATTCACGTCGATCGCCAGGTCGAGCTCGGCGACGCTCCACTCCTCGAACGGCTTGTACCAGCCGACCCCGGCGTTGTTCACGAGGATGTCGACCTTGCCGAGGCGCTCGCGCACCGCGGCCACGCCGCGCTCGACCGAGTCCCATCGCGCGACGTCCATCTCGACGCACAGCTCCGCGCCGGTATCCTCTACGGCAGTCCGTGCGCACGCGGCCACCCGCACGCCCTTCCGCGCGAGTTGCGTCGCGATGTGGCGGCCGAGGCCGCGGCTCGCGCCGGTGACGATCGCTACCTGTCCCCGAAGATCCACTTCCGTCATGATGGGTAGAATACCCTCCGCCATGAACGCCCCGCTCCTCCGTTCCCTTCTCGCCTCCCTTCTCCTCCTCGGCCTCGGATGCACGGCCGCCGTCGCGCCTGACGCGTATGCCGGCAAGCAGCGGGCCGTGTCACGCGTCGGGCGCGGACCGGTGCAGTGGAACCACGACTGGGCGAACGGCGCGGTGTTCTACGAGATCTTCGTGCGCAGCTTCCACGACTCGAACGGCGACGGGATCGGCGACATCAACGGCCTGATCGAGAAGCTGGACTACCTCAACGACGGCAACCCCGCCACGACCACGGACCTCGGCATCGACGGCATCTGGCTGATGCCGGTGTTCGAGTCGCCGAGCTACCACGGCTACGACACGACGGACTACGAGACCATCGAGCGCGACTACGGTACGAACGCGGACTTCCAGCGCCTGCTGGACGAGGCCCACCGCCGCGGCATCCGCGTGATCGTCGACTTCGTCGTGAATCACACGAGCAGCCAGCATCCGTGGTTCGAGGACTCGGCGTCGTCGCCGAATTCGCCGAAGCGGAACTGGTTCGTGTGGTCGAACACGTCGCAGTCGTGGCAGCAGCCGTGGGGCGGCGGCTCGACGTGGCACTCGAAGAACGGCGCGTACTACTACGGCGTGTTCTGGGGCGGCATGCCGGACGTGAACTGGATGAACCCCGAGGCGAAGGCGGAGATGCTGCGGCTCGCGCGGTACTGGCTGCAGCAGGGCGTCGACGGCTACCGTCTCGACGCAACGCGCTACCTCGTCGAGACCGGCCCCGGCCCGGGCCAGGCGGACACGCCGGAGACGCACGCCGCGTTGCGCGACCTGGCGGCGGCCGTGCGGACGGCGAAGCCGGACGCGCTGCTGGTCGCGGAGAACTGGACGACCGCGCCGATCATCGCGAAGTACTACGGCTCGACCGCCACCATCAAAGGCGGCGACGAGATGCCGATGAACTTCAACTTCCCGTTGTCCGACGCCATCGTGAACGGCGTGAACAACGGTACGACGGGGCCGATCAACACCGCGCTGCTGGACATGCGGACGCTGTACCCCGCGGGCGTGCTCGACGCGCCGTTCCTCACCAATCACGACCAGCGCCGCCTGGCCTCCGCCCTCGGCAACTCGACCGCCAAGATGCGCAACGCCGCGGCGATCCTGCTCACGCTGCCGGGCGTGCCGTTCCTCTATTACGGCGAGGAAGTGGGCATCCAGAACGGCCCGACGGGCAGCGACGAATCGAAGCGCACCCCGATGCCGTGGACGGCCCAGGGCGGCTTCACGACGGGGTCGCCGTGGTTCCAGTACTCCGCGGGCACGGCGACGGCGAACGTCGCGTCACAGACCAACGACCCCAATTCCCTGCTGTCGCGCTACCGGTCGCTGATCCACGCGCGCAGATCGTCCTCCGCGCTGAAGAAAGGCACCCTCGAGCTCCTCGGCAGCGGCTCCCCTGTGCTGGCTTACCTCCGCCGCAGCGGCGACGAGGTCGTGCTGGTCGTCCACAACGTAGGCGACTCGCACGCGACCACCGGCAACATGAACTTCCCCGCGGCAAGCTTCGAGACGCTGTTCGCCGACGCGCAGGTGCCGGCGCCGTCGGGCGGCACGGGCGCCTGGAAGGTGTCGATGCCGCCGCGCGCGACGGGCGTGTGGCGCGTGCGGTAAGGGGGGTCAGCCTCAGGGCGCGAATTGTCATCCCGAGCGTCGAGCTCGGGATGACATGATTGCGGCGGTCCTCTTCTCCGGGAGCTCTATGGCACGACCGTCACGTTCGTGAACGTGCCGGTCATCGTGCCGGCGCTCGCGCCGTTGCGCAGCGCCACCAGGCCGACGAGGGTGTTCGCGGGCATGGCGATGGTCTGCGACGGGCCGGTCTGCGTCCAGCTCACGCCGTCGCTCGAAAGGTACGCGGTGAAGGTGTTGCCGACGCGGCGTACTCGCACCCACGTGCGGAACGGCTGGGTGCCCTCGGACGGGCCGTCGCTGAGGGTCGTGGTCGCGCCGGTGGTGACGCGGCGGCGGAACTTGGCCTTGTTCTGCGTGGTGGTCATCATCGTGGCGTGCATGGCGGTGGCCGAGAGGCCGTCGCGGATCATCACGCCGCCGAGGGAGAAGGCGGCGCCGGCGGGGAGCGTGAGGGCGTCGATGAACGCGGTGATCTCGCCGTCGCCGCTCATTGGCTGGTAGACGAAGCGGAAGGCGTCGGCGCCGGCCCAGACGTCGTCGCCGCCCGCCGTGATCGTCCACGAGCTCGCGCCGGTCTGCGACTGGCTGCCGGTGAGGCCGACGTTGCCGACGTCGGCGAACTGCCAGCCGGAGGACGTCGACTGCACGCTGACGTTGTTGATCGTGACCGTCCCGTTCGGCGCGGTACTGCCGTTGCGCAGCGCGACGAGGCCGACGTAGACGGTCGACGGCAGCGCGATCGTTTCCGGCGAGCCGGAGACTTCCGTCCACGACGAGCCGTCGGTCGAGAGGAACGCGCGGAAGACGTTCCCCGCGCGCGTGAGCTTCAGATAGCGCGGCGGCAGGGTCGTCCCTTCACTCGGTCCGGTGCTCACGGTGTCGCCGCCGGCGGTCAGGCGTCGCCGGAACTTCGCCTTGCCGCTGTTGGTGATCATCATCGACGCGTGCGCGGAACTGTTCGTCAGCGAGGCGCGCATCATGACCGCGGCGAGCGAGAAGGCGGCGCCGCCCGGATTGCTGACGTTCGCGACGTTCGCGACGATCTCGCCGTCGCCTGTGAGCGACTGGTAGACGAAGTGGAAGTCGTCGGCGGTCGACCAGAGGTCGCTGCCGCCGGCGGTCATGGTGAACGTGCCGTTCGAGTAGGCCGTCGAGCCGTTCACGTTCGCGCCGACGTCGGCCGTCTGCCATGGCGAAGGCGGAGGCGTGCCGCCACCGCTGTTGATCGTCACGCTAGTCGTGCTCGTGGCCACGCCCCCGCGGCCATCCGTGATCGTGACCTTCGCCGTCACGCTCTGCGCGGCGGTGTACGTGTGCTGGACCGTGTTCGTCGCCGTCGTCGCTTGCGCACCGTCGCCGAACGTCCAGGCGTACGTCAGCGAATCGCCGGGATCGGGATCATGCGCCTGCACGGAGAACGTCACCGTCTGCCCCGCCGTGGCAGGATTCGGATTGGCGGCGAGCGCCGCGTCGACGACGGGGTCGGTGACGGGTCCGGTCTCGGTGAAGCCGATCTTCACGACCGCGTGATCCGACATCGCCACTTCATCCGTCGGAGCGAGCGGCGTCCTGTTGCCGACCCAGTAGCTCGTCGCGTACGGCACGTTGTCCTGAAAGCCGAGGTCGATGCGGGAGCTGTGGGACCGCCCGTCGCTCTGGCCGTCCGACGTACCGAAGCAGCACGTCAGCGCGTTCTTGTCGCTGCCCGCGGGGAGCAGCGGCGACGTGCCCGCCTCGATGTAGTTCCTGGCGAGGAGGTCGTTGTAGCCCGCCGAGCCCTTCTGGAAATTGAAGTCGCCCATCACCAGGATGCGTCCGGACTGCCCCGCTTTCGCGCGCATGAACTGATCGAGCTTCTGCGTCTCGCAGACGTGATCGCCTTTGAGGCGCGTGGCAAAGAGATGTACGGCTCGCGACGGCGTGCGGGCGGCATCGGTGTAGATGTACGCGTGCACGGCACGGTATTTCGTATCGCGGCAGTAGATCTCGACCATGTCGCCGCCGGGATTGGCCGTCGAATCCCAGGCGCTCATCGACGGCGCGGCGGGACTGGCCCAGCCGTATTTGGCGATGATCGCATCGCGGCCCGACTGGACGGACGTGCCGGTCGACGACCACCCCGAGTCGCCGGCAGCCAGCGCGGTTTTGACCTCCGCCGCGCTGATGCAGAACAGCGCCTCCGAGAGCGTCATCGCGACGAGCGACGGGTCCGCGCCGAGGCTCGCGCTGCGCAGCAGCGTCTGCATCGGCCCGTTCGTCCCGAGCTTCCACGTCGCCAGATACGGCGCGGTGCCGCATTCGGCGGTGGGCTCGCCGGTCGCGGTGCCGTAGGTGTTTCCGTCGGGACCGCTGCCGTCGTCACTGATGGCGGAGAACGAGCCGCTGGGCGGCCACAACACGCCGTCCTGTCCCGGCTGATCCCAGTACCGCCCCCAGCCGTGCAGCAGGTTCCAATGCGCGACCCTCCACTCCTGCGCAACTGCGTCGACAGCACACAACGACAGGCCCGCAGCCACGATGGCCAGCGCGAGCCCACGGCGAATGTTGAGCATGGCTCCTCCTTGTTGTCGCTCTTCGAAGCGACTCCGCAAAGGAGCAAGTGCTATTCCATTTAAATCCGGCCCTCCGTCCACAAGGGCTCAGCGCGGTATGACGCCTTTCAGCACGGCCGGCTTGTCCGCGTCCGCGTCGTAGGACGACAGTACCGTCTTCTGGTCCTCGCCCGGGCCGACGATCACGTCGACGAGAGGGGGCATGTAGGTGTCGTTCTGCAGCGCGCCGCCGAAGCGGTCGGCGGGGCGGCCGGTGGTCACGGGGAGGATCAGCAGCGACTCGGACTGGTCGTTGCGGGAGAGGAAGCGGTTCTGCTGGTCGAGGCGGTTGACGACGTCGGCACCGCTCACGGCGACGAGGTAGCTCCAGTCGCTCTTCGCTTCGCCGCCTAGGAAGGAGTCGGGGACGAAGAAGGAGATGCGGTTGCCGGCGACGCGGACCTGAGACGGGAAGAAGACGAACTCATCGACGCTCCCCTGCAGCTCGGCGCGCTGCTGGTCTTCGATGATGCCCTTGCGGCCTTCGGCCTGCTCGCGTCGGCGCTCGTCGCGCACCACGATCCGCTTGAGCTCACTGCGCGCCGCCTCGGGGTCGGGCGTCAAGGCGATGACTTTCTCCCACGCCGTGGAGGGATCGACGAGCACTCCCCTTCCGGGCAGCGTGGTGGTCGAGCCGGAGCCGCTCGTGCGGTCGGTGTCGACGTAGATGTCGATGTTGAACGTGTAGAAGCCGAGCTTCGCGATCTGGTCGAGCTGCGTGCCGATGGCGTCGACCGTGCGCCGCTGCGGCGTGCGGATCGGACGGGCCATCTCCGCCTCGAACTGCGTGCCGCCGGGAACGCGCGCCGCGGTGAGGCGCACGAGGTCGAGGTCGCCCTTCTCGTAATCGGGGCTGAGCGGATAGACGAGCGGTCCGCTGCCGTGGTCGTCGCCGCGGGGATCGGTGAGGGTCCAGAGCTGCGCGTCCGTCACGGGGACGGACGCGCAGCCGGCGAGGAGAAGGACGGCACAGAGCAGAATGGATTTCATGGATTCTCCCTGGAATGTAGGGCGTGGCTTCAGCCCGCCTCCCACGTGGGGGGCGGGCTGAAGCCACGCCCTACATTGGAAGCGGAGGGGCGAACGCCCCTCCGCTTCGCGGATGGATCAGAAACGGACCTTGAAGTACGCCTTCAGGTGCTGGTGCTCGAACTCCCGGGTCTCGAGGCTGTTCCAGCCGCCGTAGCGGCCGGCGAAGCCGAGGGAGCCGACGGGCACGTGGAAGCGCGTGGCGGCCGCCTGGTCGGCGACCTGCGGCACGAAGCCCGTGCCGTAGTCCGGCGCGAACTCGCCGAACGTGTACTCGTAGTTGAAGCCCGCCTCCGCGCCGCCGATCGGGTAGCGGAGCGCGATGATGAACTTGTTCTTCTCGTGATCGCCCGAGGCCATCTCGTGGAGGCGATAGGCCTGGAACGCGGAGTTGCCGTCCTGCAGGTCGGCGTCGTAGCGCTCGAAGGTGAGCGAGCCGTAGATCACGTCGGTGAGCTGGTAGCCCGCGCCGAGCTGGATCATCTTGTAGTCGAGGTCGCGGTCATCGTCCGAGATGTCGTCGAACGGCGCCCACTGGTAGCCGACCGCGCCACCCGCACCGGTGATCACCGGCGGGTTCGAGTACAGACCGCCGTCGCCCGTGTTCGCGGTCGAGAGGCCGGGCGCGTAGAAGTTGATGTTGTTCGCGCACGCGACGCCGCCGCCCGGGCAGTCGCCCGCCGCGTACGGCAGGAAGCGCGCCTCGTTCAGGCGCTTGTCCTCTTCCTGGATCCACTTCACCTTGCCGTAGATGTCCACACCCTTGCCGACGTTGACCGTCGTCTTCGCGCGGACGAGCGCGATGTCGGTGGTCTTGTCCTGGAACGGCGCGTACGCCGAGCGGTAGGAGCCGAGGCCCACACCGCCGATCTCGGCCGAGGGGTAGCGGGTGTTGTTGATGGCGCGGGTGTCGTCGCCCCAGGCCTGCCAGTTGGTGTTGTAGTCGATGTGGGTGAACTCGCCCGCGATCTCCAGCGTGTCGCGCTGCCAGCGCGGGACGATGGTGAAGCCCTTCCAGCCGATGACCGTCTCGGCGGCCGGCTCGTCGAAGTCGGTGAACTCGTTGTCGACGTTGATCGTCGCCACCTGCTGCATGTTGCCCTGCCAGCCCGAGTAGCCGATCTTCGTGATGTCGTTGTTGCCGAACGTGCCGTAGGCCGCGTTCGACGGGCCGGGGAAGGCCCAGGTGCCGTCGTGGCCTTCGGTGAGGAGGACGTCGGACTCGCGGCGCGCCGCCAGGATGGACGTGTACTCCGAGCCGATGTTGAACAGCTCGGCGTTGAACGACAGGCCGACGCCGAACGGATCGGTGATGTCGGCGTTGAGCTTCCAGGCGTCGTCGCTCACGTCGTCGGCGATGACCGGCGAGTAGCCGTTGACGCCGAACGCCGCGGGGGTGATGTCGAGATTCGGATCCGAGGTGGAGTGATAGAACGCGCCGCGGAAGGCGTACGCGCCGGCCGGGTGGAGGTCGGCCTTGATGCCGATGACGTTGTTCTTGTAGCGGTTCGTCAGCTCGCGGCCGTCGTCGACGATGATGTCGCCCGCGTCGATCTCGACGTCGTTGACGAACTGGCCGATGCCGGTGACGTCGACCACCGGACCCGTCCAGCGGAGCTGCAGGCCGTACGCGCCGTCATCGGCGGCGTACTCGCCGGTGGTGAAGTTCGGGCCGGCCCAGAGGCGCGGCAGGGAGATGCGCGTCACGTCGTAGCGCAGGTTCGGGGTGAGCGAGCCCTGGGCCATGAGCGCGTTCAGGTTGTCGCGGTCGATGTAGCGGATCTTGCCCATCGTGAACGCGTCGAACATGCCCAGGTCCGTGGAGCCGAAGGTGACGGCGTCCATGTACTTCCAGCCCGGCGTCACGCGCACGGTCATGCCGCGGAGCTTGATGTACTGGTTCGAGCGCGGATCGAACTCGCCGCAGTCGCCGCCGCCGTTGCCGTCGCCGCAGCTTCCGTCACTGCCGCCGAAGCCGCCGAAGTTCGTCCAGAAGTTCTGGCTGAAACGCGAGTGGATGCGGCCGCTGACCTCGAGGTAGCGGTTCGGCTTGGCCGCGACCAGGAGCTCGATCTCCGTGCCCTGGCCGTTGTCGCCCCAGCCCTCGCCGGGGACCGTGGTGAAGTTGTAGAGACTGCCGTCGAAACGTTGGTTGCCCCAGAGCCACTTCGTGTAGGTGACGCCGGAAATGGTCATGGTCGACGGCGCCGGTTGCGCCCAGACAGCCGTGGTGGCCACGAGCAGAACGAGCAGGACTGCGATGCTGCGTATTTTCATCTTCTCCTCACTGGAGGCGGGCCGAAGCCCGCCCTACGTCATTTCTTCGCTTTGACCATGGAGATGACAGCCATCTTCTTGGCAGTGCCGTCATCGTTGCACTCGTAGGCGAGCATCTTGTGCTGCAGGTCGGCCTCTTCCTTCGCGCCCGTGGCGTCGCCGGCGAGGATGTCGATCGCGTGCGGATCGCAGTCGCCGTCGTTGCCGCCGCCGAAGCGGTGCTGGCCTTCGTACTCGTTGACCTTGCGGGTCAGCAGGTCGGAGCCCGAGGGGAAGCCCTCGTTCGACTGCATCACCACCTGGTACGACCACGTCGTCGGATCGCCTTCACCCAGGGCGGCCGTGTCGATCGAGGCGCTGATGTTGCGGCCCGCGCCGCGGGTCCGCGCCGGGATGATCACGTTCTTCTGGAGATCGCCGGCCTTCTGCTCGACTTCGGTCTTCACGCGCGCGGGCTGCTGCGGCGAGAGGATGATCAGCTTCTCCCACCCGCTCGCCGGCGAGAACTCGACGTTCAGGCCCGAGGGAGCCTTCGTGTAGCCGTGGCCCTCCGCGCCGTCCTTGTCGATGAAGACGAACACCATCTGCGTGGCGAAGCCGCCGCCCATCGACCACGGGTCGGCGAGGTTGCCGTTGACGCCGACGGAGACGTCGGTCTTGGCGCCGTTCACCTTGAGCGTGAACGACGTGATGTCGAACGAGCCGCGCGTGTAGACGGCATCGGTCGGATACGTATACGTGCCCGGACCGTCGTCGTCGCCGGCCGGGTCTTTGAGCGACACGGTCTGAGCGAACGCCGAAACGGCCACGAGCGTGAGCGCGATTGCGCACAGGAACTTCTTCATGGGTCCTCCTTGAGTCAACGATGAACGATGAACGGTGAACGATGAACCGGGACGATTACCGAAGGATGAAGGCCGGAAGGCGGAAGGCCGGAAAGAGGAAGGCGAAACGACGCGGTGCATCCTTTCTCCTTCCGGCCTTCATCCTTCCAGCCTTCATCCTTTGACTGCGCCGGCGGTGAGGCCGGAAACCAGGTACTTCTGGAGAAACATGAACAACACGACCACGGGGATGGCGACGATGATGGAGCCCGCCGCGAAGTATCCCCACTGCTGCGAGAAACCGCCCACGAAAAAGCGCAGGCCGATCGGGGCGGTGTACATCGACTCCTTGTCCATGAAGGTGGCGGCGAGGATGAACTCGTTCCACGAGGTCATGAACGAGAAGAGCGCCGTGACGGCCACCGCGGGCTTGGCCAGCGGCAGGACGATGCTGAAGAAGATGCGCGCCGTCGACGCCCCGTCCATCAGCGCGGACTCCTCGAGCTCCTTGGGGATGGTGTCGAAGTAGCCCTTGAGCATCCAGACGCAGAACGGGATGGCGGTGGTCGAGTACATCAGCACCAGCGCGGCCCACGACGAGCCGAGCCCGAGCCACTGCACGAGGATGATGTACAGCGGGATCATCATCAGCGTGCCGGGGAACATCTGGGAGACCAGGAACGACATCAGCCCGGCGCGGCGGCCGGGAAAGCGGAAGCGGGAGAACGCGTAGGCCGCGGTGCAGGCCATGATCACGCCGACGACGGTCGTCGCCGCGGCTACGACGGCGCTGTTGAAGACCCAGCGCGCAAACGGCTGATCGCGCAGGACGGAGACGAAGTTCGAGACTGAGGGCTCGTCCGGCCAGGGAGTGATCGCGCGCAGCCGGTCCGAGGCCGCCGGCTTGGACGGCAGGGTCACGATGGCCAGGCTCTGCTTGCCCGAGAACGCGACCGTGAAGACCCACAGGAGCGGATAGCACGCCAGGATCGTGAAGACGATCAGGAAGAGGTGCAGCGGCCAGTGCGAGCGCTCGCCGGGCTTGCGGTCTCTCATGCTCCCCCTCCCGGCCGGGGCGCAGGGCGCAGGGCGCAGGGGACAGGAAGTCGCCACCCGAGCACGTGGGTGGGCGGGTTCTTCTGCCCCCTGCACCCTGCGCCCTGCCCCCTGCCTCTCATGCGGCGATCGCCTCCGTCGCGCGGGACATGCGGTTCTGGAACACGCCGTAGATCAGGAGGATGGCGAAGATCACCGTCGAGTAGGCGGCGGCGTAGCCGTAGCGGTACTGCTCGAAGGCGATCTTGTAGGCCTGGGTGGTGAGGATCTCGGTCGAGTGCGCGGGCTCGCCCGCCGACACGAGGTAGATGATGTTGAACATGTTGAACGTCCACACCACCGACAGGATGACCGCCGGCACGAGGGCCGGCTTCAGCGACGGCAGGGTGATGGACCGGAACTGCTGCCAGCGCGTCGCGCCGTCCACGCGCGCGGCCTCGTAGAGGTCCGCCGGGATGGACTGCAGGGCGCCGAGGGAGACGACCATCATGAACGGGAAGCTCAGCCACCCGTTCGTGGCGATCACCGCGCAGAACGACGTGAACGGCCGCTCGAACCACGCGATCGGCCCCCCGCCGAAGAGCTGGATCACCTGATTGATCACCCCGAACTGCTGGTGGAACATCCCCTTCCAGATCAGCGACGTGATGTAGTTCGGCATCGCCCACGGCAGCACCAGCAGCACGCGGTAGAGGGCCTTGAAGCGCAGGTCCTTCGTGTTCAGGATCAGGGCGAGCAGCAGGCCGACCGTGACGCCGATGGTCACGTTCGTCACCGTCCAGGCGATGGTGAAGAAGAACGTCCAGTAGAAGTTCTCGAAGTTGATCCCCGCGGGCGTGCGCAGGTCGAAGTCGCCGAGGATCTCGGCGTAGTTCTGGAAGCCGATCCAGATCTCCGAGTACGGCTTGTTCACGTTGTAGATGGTCTGGCTGGTGAACGACACCGCGATGCCGTACACGAACGGGAAGAACACCAGCAGCAGCATCCCCAGCATCGCCGGCAGGATGAACAGGTACGCCTGCCGGTGCTCGGAGAGATTCGACGCCGTGCGCGACGCCGCGGGCGTCCCGACGAACAGCAGGAGCAGCAGCGCCAGCAGGCCGATGCCGTAGCTGGCGTTGGCCACGGCGCTCTTCTCCCCTTCCACCGCGCGCGCCGGATCGACCTTCAGCGGCACGCGGCGGATGTCCGCGTCCCACGTGCCGGCCTTCGCCTCCGTGCCCGGCGCGATGCGCGCCGCGATGCCCGCCTCGCGCGCGACGCGCTCCGTGAAGCGCTGCTCCGCCGCGCGCGCGCCGCCTTCCAGGGTGCGCATGGCCCACTGGCGGTACGCGAAGAGGGTCATCACCAGCAGTGCGCAGGCGATCACGACGAGCACGAGCTCGCGCTTCATGACGAACGACAGCGCGAAGACGACCACGAAGGGCGCGATCGCGAACGCCAGCGCGAACCAGAAGCTCGGCGCCTCGACGGCGACGATCTCCGGACGCCCCTTCACCTGCACGAAGCCGACGACCGAGCCGTCCTTCTCGACCGGCGCGGCGATCAGGATCGCCCCGCGCTCCCGCGAGACGGCCACTTCGTCCTCGCGCTTCTTCCCCTCCGACACGTTGGTCTCGACGTCGGCGCGCAGCTCCTGGCCGAGGTCGTAGAGAGGCTTCTCCGGCCGCTGCATCTGCCGCGGCATCTCGCCTTCCTTCAGGTCCTCGGCGAACGACGACGCCTCCAGCGAGCGGTTCTCGATGTTCGCCACCCGCACGGCCTCGACGTTCGGATGCTCCTTCTGCCACGCGGCCATCGCGGCGCGGAGCGCGTCGCCTTCCCCGCCGAGGGCCGAGGCGACGTCCGCGGCGGCGCGCGCGGCGATCATCGCGGCGCGCTCCGCCCGCGCGTCCGTCTGCGTGGCGAAGCGCTTCGCAAGCACCGAGTGCAGCAGGCTGACGGCGAGGAGCGCCGCCAGCAGCATCGCCAGCGCGACGCGCTTGGAAAGAGGACGCTCCGGCTCGGGCGGCGGTACCGCCCTCTGCTCGCCCGAGAGGCGTCGGATCTCCTCCATCTGCGCTTGCGCGGACATGTCCTACTTCTTGAGCTTCACGATGCCTTCGACGATGTCCTTCTGGGCCTTGTCCAGCGCCGCCTTCGGCGACGACGCCTTCTGCACGATCGCGTTCATGGCCGTCGTCACCGGCGACCACATGAGGGTCATCTCGGGGACGTTGGGCATGGGGACGGCGTGGTCGACCTGCGCGCGGAAGGCCTTCAGCGTCGAGTTGGCCGCCACCTGCGGGTCGTTGTAGACGTTGCGGTTGGCCGGCGTCTGCGAGCCTTCGAGGGCCAGGATCTTCGTCGCCGCGGTGTCGGTGAGGTACTTGGCGAACTCGAAGGCCTGGTCCTTCTTCTTGGACGGCGCGGCGATGTACACGCCCTCGACCGTCATCCACGGCTTCATCGGCTTGCCGCCCGCTTCCGTCACCGTCGGCAGCACGGCCAGGCCCCACTGGATCTTCGGCGAGACTTCCTCGAGGAACCACGGGCCGCTGAAGACGATGGCCGCCTTGCCCTCGTTGAACAGCGACGTGATCAGCGCCGTGGACGGCTCGGCGGGCAGGATCTTGTCCTTCTCCGCCCACTTCATCATCACGTCGACGGACTTCACGTTCGCCGCGCTGTTGACGACCGGCTTGCCGGCCGCGTCGAACACGCCACCGCCGAAGGCGTTGAAGAGCGGCGCGTGGTAGTACCAGTTCGAGTACCAGTAGACCAGGCCGAAGCGGCCGGAGGCGGCGTTGGTGTTCGCCTTGGCCACCGTCACCAGCTCCGCGGTGGTCTTCGGCGGCGTCTTCACCAGCGCCTTGTTGTAGATCATGGTCATGACCTTGTAGTTCAGCGGCAGACCGTACGTGGTCTTGCGGTAGGTCATGGCCTGCATGGTCGAGGGGATGAAGCGCCCGGTGAGGTTCTTGTCGAGATAGAAGTCGATCGGCTCGATGGTGTTGCCCGCCGTCACCCACCCGCCGAGGCGGTCCTGGGCGTAGATGAAGACGTCCGGGCCCTTGCCGCGGGGGACGGCGGCCGTGATCTTGTCCGCGAACGCGTCATACGGCACGGCCAGCGGCGAGACTTTGATCTTCTTCTGGCTGGCGTTGTACTGGTTGACGACCTTCTCGAACGCGGTCTTCTCCCCGCCGCGGTAGGCGTGCCAGACGACGATCTCGGTTTGGGCTTGCACGGATACCGCGAGGAGTAGGCCTGCGGCGAGTACGAATGCTTTCTTCATATAGGGTCCTTTGATTTTCACCACAGAGGACACAGAGAGCACAGAGGCCTCTGTGTGCTCTGTGCTCTCTGTGGTGAATCGGTCTCTTTCGAATTCAAAGACGCAGCTCCGTTCCCGCGTCGAACAGGTGCATCGCATCCAGCTCGATCACGAGGTCGATGGTCTCCCCCACCTTCGGCATGTTGTGGGAGTCGAAGGCCGCGACGAGGAGGTCGTCGCCGACGCGGCTGTGGACGATGGCCTGGTGTCCGACCGGCTCGACGATGTCCACGACCGCCTGCACGCGCGCCGTCGCGCCGCGCCCGGTTTCCGTGCCCGCCAAGATGTTCTCCGGCCGCACGCCCACCCGCACCTTCTGCCCGTCCGACACCTTCCGCCCCGCCGGCACGGGGATCGCGAACTTCGCCGCCTCCAGACGGCCGTTGCGCACGGTCGCGTCGAAGAAGTTCATCGGCGGCGTGCCGATGAACTGCGCGACGAACACGTTCGCCGGCGTGTCGTACACCTCCAGCGGCGTGCCTACCTGCTGGATCTTCCCGGCGTTCATGACCGCGATGCGATGGCCCATGGTCATGGCCTCGATCTGGTCGTGCGTCACGTACACGCACGTGGTCTGCAGGCGCTGCTGCAGCTTGGTGATCTCCGCGCGCGTCTGCACGCGCAGCTTGGCGTCGAGGTTCGAGAGCGGCTCGTCGAAGAGGAACACGCTCGGGTCGCGCACGATCGCCCGCGCCACGGCCACGCGCTGGCGCTGGCCGCCGGAGAGCTGCTTGGGCTTGCGGTCGAGCAGGTGCGAGATGCCGAGGGTCTCGGCCGCCTCGCCGACCTTGCGGTCCATGTCCGCCTTCGGCGTCTTGCGGATCTTCAGGCCGAACTCGATGTTCTCCCGCACGGTCATGTGCGGGTAGAGCGCGTAGCTCTGGAAGACCATGGCCACGTCGCGGTCCTTCGGCTGCAGGTCGTTCACGACGCGCTGGCCGATCCGCACCTCGCCGTCGGTGATCTCCTCGAGGCCCGCGATCATCCGCAGGGCCGTCGACTTCCCGCAGCCGGACGGCCCGACCAGGACCATGAACTCGTGGTCCTTGATGTCGAGGTTCAGCCCTTCGATCACCGAGACGGTGCCGTAGCGCTTCGCGACGTTGTCGAATGTCACTCCCGCCATGCGATGATCCTCGCCCCCTTCGGCTGCACGCTGATTCCGATCGTCCCACCGGTCACGGATAACGTCTCGCCACTCCATTCGTCGGTGACGGTGCCCACCTGCCACTGTGCCGGAGCCGCCACGCTCGCCTCCGCGGGCTCGGCGCCGCGATTCACCGCGACGATGACCTCGTCGCCGTCGAGCTTCCGCGAGAACACGAGCAGGTCGCCCTGCGTGGAAAGCGTGGTGTGCACTCCCCGCGAGAGCGCCGGGTGGCGCTTGCGGATGGCGATGAGCTTCGCGTAATCGCCGCGCAGCGACTCGTCGCGCGGCAGGCCCTTGCCGGGCAGGATGTTCCGGTCGCCCCAGGGCATGTCGCTGCGGTTGTCCGGCCAGTCGCCGCCGGGACGTCCGACCTCTTCGCCGTAATAGACCATCGGCAGTCCGGCCGTGGTCATCTGCAGCAGCGCCGCGAGCCGGAAGAGGTCCTTGTCGCCTTCGAGCTGATCGAGCCCGCCGCGAACGTCGTGCGAGGAGAGGAAGTGCGAGAGCAGATAGCCGGCGCGCACCTTCTCGCGCTGCTTGAGGTAGCGGTCGTACGCCACCGTGCGCCCGCGGCCCTGCAGCCAGCCGAGCGTGCTGCCCTGGAAGGAGAAGTCGAATCCGGCGTCCATCTCGTCGCCCGCGAACCACGGATCGAGCGACTGCGCGTCGCCGCCCCACACCTCGCCGACCAGGAAGAAGTCCTCGCCCAGCTCCGCGTTCAGGCGGCCGCGATGCTCCTGCCAGAACTCGTGCGTGACGTGCTTGACGGTGTCCAGGCGGAAGCCGTCCAGGCCCGTGCGCTTCGCCAGCGCCAGGTGCGCGTCGATCAGGTAGTCCCGCACCTCGGGCAGCTCGGTCTTGAAGTCGGGCAGCCCGGAGAGGCAGCTCGTGATGTCGTCGCTGCCGCAGGTGCCGTTCTCGTTCGAGCGCAGCCAGCCCTTCGTCTTCGGGTCGGTCATGTACTTCGAGTTGTAGCCGGCGTGGTTGTACACGACGTCGAGCAGGACGCGGATCCCGCGCCGGTGCGCCTCGTCTACCAGCGTCTTCAGCTCCGCCTCGGAACCGAAGCGCGGATCGAGCTTCGTGAAGTCGTCCGCCCAGTAGCCGTGGTAGCCCCAGTCCGGGAAGCCCGCGCCGGTCACGAAGCCGTCGATGTTGTCCACGACCGGCGTGATCCAGAGCGCGGTGACACCGAGGGAGGCGATGTCGTCGAGCTGCCGGGTGAGACCGGCGAGGTCGCCGCCGTGAAAGGTCCCCTTCGCGCTCACGTCCACCGCGGCGTTGTTCGCGCTGCTGCCGTCGGCAAAGCGGTCGAGCACGACGAAGTAGAGGACCGCGTCCGGCCACTCGGCGAGCGGCGGCGGCGGAGTGGTGACTGCGGCGGTAGCGGCGGCCTGTGGCGGTGCCACCGGCGTCTGCTGCACCGGCGTGCAACCGATTACAGCGCACATCACCACTGCCGCTAGAACTGCGACGGGGCGTTTCATCAGACCGGAGGCGGATGTTAACAGAGAGGGCGCGAATTACACAGGTAAGTGCGCCAGCGCCGACAGCCATCCGCCCAACACCTCGCCGATGATCACGGCCACGACGTCGACGTACAGGATGCCCGTCGCCGCCATCGTCGAGCGGATCTTCACCGTCCCCCACACCATCGGATAGAGGGCGAGCGGGCCGAGGAGGCCCCAGCCGGCGCGCATCCAGAAGAAGATGTCCTTCACCACCGGCGGCGGCCAGGCCACCGCGATCACGATCGCGACGAGCGCGATCTTCGCGATCGCGGCGACGAGGGTCGCGATCGTCAGACGCTTCAAGGGGTCGATGGCCATGCCGCGGACGACCAGGTACCAGTGCCCGAGGAGCATGGCCAGGTTCACGCTGCCGAGGAGGGCCGTCGAGGCCAGTGCGCCGGCGATGCTCCAGCCGATGTGCGGCGGCCGCACCGCCGCGTGATACGCGAGCACGGCCGCGACGACGTACGCCGCGCCGAGGAGCGCGGCCGAGGCTTTGAAGATGAGGCGCTTGGGATAGCGGAGGACCAGGTACGTGAGGACCGTGAGCGCGACGACTGCGCCGTCGGCCATCGCCAGGTCGCGGCGCCCGGCCATGGCGTGCGCGATCGCGGCGCAGATGGCCAGCGCGCCGCCGATGAGGAAGATCATCCGGTAGAACTTCACGCCCGCGTTGCGGCGCCCGACGAGCGGGAGAAAGAGGTAGAGACCCGCGGCGGCGTCGATGAGAAAAAGCGCGAGGAGCATCGGCCGCGCAGTTTATCCCGCGCCACTCAGCGCACAACTTCGCTGGCGCGGATGAAGCGGAACCCGCGGGCCCTGAGCTCCGGCAGCTCCTCGGCCAGGACGCGCATGGTCACGGGATAGGGATGGCCGATGCCGATGGCGACGCCGTGTTTCTGCGCGGCGTCCGCGAGCTCGGCGACCTGCTTGCGCACGGCGCGCTCGCTGGCGACGTCGTCGAGGAACACGTTCCGCGCCGCGGTGCGGACGTTCAGCTCGCGCGCGACATCGGCGGCCACCGAGCCGCCCGTGGTGCGGGAGTCGATGAAATACATGCCGTCGGGCATCGCGCGGAGGACGCTGGTCATCACCCGGCGGTCGGTGGTGGCGAGGGAGCCCATGTGGTTGTTCACGCCGCGGGCGTACGGGATGGCCTGGATGTTCTCGCGCGTGGCCCGGGCGATCTCGTCGTCGGACATCGACGTGAGGATGGCATTGCGCCCCGGCACCTCGGAGCCCTTCGGCTGCATCGGCAGGTGCACGAGGATCTCGAACCCGCGCTCGTTCAGCGCCTCGGCGAATTCGCCGGCGCGGGTGCCGTTCGGCAGGATGGCGCAGTTGACGTTCGCGTCCAGCGCCATCAACCGCTCGATCGGCTGCCCGTCGTAGCCGAGGTCGTCGATGATGAGGACGATGTCGCCGCCGCCACCGGTGCGCTTCTTCGCGCGCACGCGGGGCAACGCGCTCATGTCATCCCGAGCGTCGAGCGAGGGACCCGGGCGGGCGGGGCGCGAGGCGCGTTCCTCCCGCCCCGCCCTCCCAGGTCCCTCGCTCACGCTCGGGATGACACCAGCGCGCTTCGCTTCCTCATAAGCCTCACGCGGCGTCTCCCCGCCATTGAGCCACTGCCACAAAAAGAAAGCGGCCAATCCCGCGATAGGAATGGCCGCCAAAGTAGCAATCGTGCGAAATGAACTGCGCGTCCCCCCCCGTCCAATCATGCGCAGAGAGAGTTTAGCAGTTCCTCACGAAAATTCAGTCCCGCGAGATCTAGCGGTCCCATTCGTCGCGCAACGCACGGACCCTCTCCAAGCTGCGCTTGCTCCACAACCGGCGGCCGGTTCCTCTCAGCGAAAGCAGAGACTTCTGGTCGCCGGTCTCGTCGTATTGATCGGCAGGAACCAACGCCGTGATCGGACGCCCGTGCTTGGTGATGACCGTCGCATCACCGCGTTCCGCCGCCGCAAGCAGCTCGGAGAACTGATTCCGAGCCTCCTCGGCCCCTTTGCGCTTGACGCAACCCATACGACAGAACTGTACAGCGCTGTACAGCGTCCATCGCCGACGATAGCGCCCAGTGGAAGCACGTTTGAACCGGTCCCCTTTTTGGAGTGGCCGCTACGCCGGCTTCCAGCCGGCATGCCCTCCCCGCCCGAGAGGCGGGCTGAAGCCACGCCCTACATCGCGTTATCAGCTCAGCGCCAGGGGATCGAGATAGATCTGATCCAGCGGGATCTCCGCGGAGATCGACGCGAGCCGCACCTGTCCCGAGGGGCCGGAGCGTTCGAGCTGCCACAGGTCCCGCTCCTGCCGCGACCACACCTCCACGCGCCGTTCTCCGTGCGCGACGATGACGACCTCCTGCAGCGAAGGGATCCGCCGGTAGTGATTCAGCTTTTCGCCGCGGTCGTAGGCCTCGGTGCTCGGACTCGTGACTTCGACGAGCAGTGTCGGGTTTGCGATGGCGTGAGGATCGAGGGAGTCGTATTCGAGCCGGCCGCAGACCACCGTCACGTCAGGATAGGTGTCGAGCCCCGTGGCCGTGACGCGCACGCGGACGTCGGACGTGAACACGGCGCAGCGCCGGGACGCGGTGTGCATGCCCAGGAGCATGATGATGTTCGCGGCGATCCGGCCGTGCTCGGGAGTCCCGCCGGCCATCCCGTAAATCTCGCCGTCGAGATACTCGTGGCGGACGTTGCTCATTTCCTCCAGACGGAGGTATTGATCCAACGAATAGACCGGCCGTCGCGCGGGCTCGGACATCCCCGGCAGTCTACGCCGCCATCACCGCTTCAACAACCGGCCACGTCTCGCCCAACGACGCCGCCTTCTTTTCCGGCGCCTTCTTCACGCCGTACAGCTCCAGCGCCTTGTCGAGGATCAGGTCTTCTTCTTCCTGCTCCGGGCGCTTGCCGTCCGGGTCTTCGATGGCCTGCAGCGACAGGTCGACCGTCACGTCGGGCTTGATGCCGGTGTCGTTGATGGCCTTGAGGTCGGGGGTGGTGTAGCGGGCCACGGTCATCTGGACGCCGCCGCCGCTGGGGAGGTTGATGAATTTCTGGACGATGGCCTTGCCGTACGTCGTCACGCCGACGACCTTGCCGCGGTTGTTGCCACGGATGGCGGCGGCGAACACCTCGGCGCCCGAGGCGCTGGAGACGTCGGTGAGGACCTGCAGCTCGCCGTCGTAGGCGGTGTTGCGGTCGGCCTGCCAGCGCTTGGCCTCGATGCGGCGCCCTTCGAGCGAGGTGATCAGGCCGCTGGTGAGCAGGTCGTCCGCCGCGACGATCGCTTCCTCGACCGAGCCGCCGGCGTTGCCGCGGAGGTCGACGATCAGCTTGCGGATGTTGCGCTTGCGCGCGTCTTCGAGCGCGGCGCGGAACTGCGCGGCCGAGCCTTCCTCGAAGTACGGGATCTTCACGTACGCGACCCCGGAGATCGTGTCCGTGGTCGCCGCGACCGGGTGGAAGGTCTTCGGCTCGATGGTGACGGTCTGGCGCTTGGTCTCGCCGCCGCGGAGGATCTGCACCTTCACCGGACGGTTCTTCTGCTGCAGCGCCGCCCGCACCTGCCACACGGCCATCTTCTGCGTCGACGCGCCGTCGACCGCTTCGATGAAGTCGCCGCGCTCGATGCCGGCCTTCTCCGCCGGCGAGCCCGCCACGGGCGCGATTACGTACGCGTAGCCGAAGCGCTTCGTGACGATCATGCCGACGTTGTTGTCCTCGACGTCGGTGAAGCCCTTGTACGCGTTCATCTGCGCGGGCGGGACGTAGTAGCTGAACTCGTCGATCGCGTCCGTCACGCCCGAGAACGCGCCGTCCATCAGCGTCTCGTTCGAGACCGTGTCGACGTAGTTCGTCCGCACGAGGTCGAAGACCTCATGGAAGATGCTCAGGTAGCGGTAGGCATTCGCCTTCTGCGCGGACTGGCCGAACAGCGCGCCGGCCAGCAGCGTGACCATGAGGGCGACGGAGAGGGAGAGGAAGAAGATTCGTTTTTTCGTCATCAGCGCAACCACTTCTGAGGGTCTTCCGGTTTGTTGTCCTGGCGCACCTCGAAATAGAGATGCCCCGCGCTCGCATCCTCGCTCTCGCCCACTCCTGCAATCGGCTGGCCGGTAACGACCCGGTCGCCGACGGCGACGGCCGAGGCTTTCAGATTTCCATAGAGCGTGAATACGCGATTGCCGTGATCGAGAATCACCAGATTGCCGTATCCCTTGAACCACTGCGAAAATAGAACTGTTCCCTGGAAGACCGCCCGCACCTGCGTCCCCGGAACTGCTTCGATTCTCAGGCCGTTGTTGACCGTGAAGGTTGCAAACTTCGGGTTACGTTGACGGCCGAAGCGCTCGACGACTTTCCCCGGTACCGGCCACTCCAGCGCGCCCTGCACGCTGCGGATGTCCAGCGCGGTCATCTCCCCCCGCTTCTGCTGCGAGAGCACGTCGACCAGCCGTTGCAGCCGCCGGGCCTTTTCCTCGAGCGCCGCGAGCTGCGCCGCCGTCCCCGTCTCCTCGGTCCGCAGGCGTGCGATGACGCGTTGCTGCTGCTCGCGCGCGGCCAGGACCGCGCGGCGCCGCTCTTCCACGATCGCGCGCGTCTGCTGGAGCCGCACCTGCCGGTCGGCGAGCTGCTGGCGGCGGACGGCGAGCTGCGCGCGCGCGGTCTGGAACTGCGTCACCAGACGCGAGTCGCGCGTTACCAGATAGCTGAGCATCGACATCGCCTCGATCGGGTTCTGGTTCTCGTCGAGCGCCAGGAACATCCGGACGTAGCTCAGCCCGCCGAGCCGGTAGAGGGCGACCAGACGCTTGCGGAGATCGGCTTTCTGCTGCGCGATGCGCGGCACGAGCGCGCCGATCTGCGCCTCGATGGCCTGCTGCTCCTGCGCGAGCTTCGCTTCCGCCGCGGACGCCAGCTCCAGCTCGTGCGTACGGATGCCGAGCTCGAGGTCCACCTCCTCCAGCTCGCGCGCGGCCCCCTGCGCCTGGCGGCGGACCTCGTCGAGGCGCGTCTTCAGCCGGGAGATGTCCCCGCGAATGCGGTCCAGGTCGGTGCGCTGCGCGGGCGCGGTGGTGGCCAGGAGGAGGACGAACAGCGCAGCGCCCTTACGAAGGCGCGCCATACCGCGCCTCGAACTCGAGCAGCGCCGCGCGCGCGGCCTGCTGCTGGGCTTCCTTCTTCGACGAGCCCTCGCCGCGCGCGGCCAGGCTGCCGATCTTCACTTCCACGATGAAGGTCTTGTCGTGATCCGGCCCGACCTCGCCGACCACGCTGTACTCCGGCAACTGCAGCCCGCGCCCCTGCGCGACCTCCTGCAGCGCGGTCTTGAAGTCGCTGAAGAGCAGGTCCTGCTGATCGATCCGCCCGATGTCCTCGGTGAACGCCCGCACGATCAGCTCGCGCGCGGGATCGATGCCGCCGTCGAGGTACACCGCCGCGATCATGGCCTCGAAGAGGTTCGCCAGCAGCGAGTCCTTCTTCCGTCCGCCCGTCTTCTCCTCCCCGATGCCGAGGAGGATGACGTCGCCCATGCCGTACTCGCGGGCCTTGGCCGCGAGGCTCGGCGCCGCGACCAGATGCGCCTTCATCTTCGACAGCGCGCCCTCGTCGAGGTGCGGGAAATGCTGGAAGAGCAGGTCGCCGACGACGAAGCCGAGGACGGAGTCGCCGAGGAACTCGAAGGTCTCGTTGTGGCGGACGTCGAGCTCCTTGGCTTCGTGGGAGTAGGACTTGTGCGTGAGGGCGCGGCGCAGCAGCTCGCGACGCTGGAAGGTATACCCGATGCGCTGCTCGAATTCAGAAACGCCGTTCTGCAATCGGGGGGAAGTATAGCGTTGTCTGAAAATGACAAACGCCGCGAGATCTTCGCGGCGTTTGCGTGGCCGAGCCTTCCGGCTGCCTACGAGGTTAGCTGTCGGGTTCGGGCTGGAAGCCCTAGCAGCTTCTGGCTGCATTCACCCCGGACGGTGGCAAGCCGTCTCAATGTTGGTTCCCCCGTTCCTCGGCGCCGAGGATTAGGCGGCAAGGCCGCCACCAAATAGCGGCAAGGGGAGTGTACGCCGGTGGGGTGGCATGTCAAAGGATTTGTGCGGATGGGAGCGGTTGGCCCGTGACCCGTTGCCCGTTGCCCGTGACCGGCGGCTCGCCGGCGCGGCGACCTCAGGAATGATTCTCCCCGTCCTCGGTTTACACAACCGCTTGCCACCGCGGCGCCTCGTTGGTATCGTGCGCGCCGCTCGTCGAGAGGCCACCTGCCCAGGTAGCTCAGTTGGTAGAGCAGAGGACTGAAAATCCTCGTGTCGGCGGTTCGATTCCGTCCCTGGGCACCACTCCCCCTCCCTTCCAGTCGCTGGTCGTCGGTCTTCCACCCACCCGCACACCCGTCCCTCGGCAGGTCTGCGCGACCTGGGGATGTGGAGTGCGGCAACGCAGCGAAGCGGAGTTGCCGCTGTCCTTTGCGGGAGCGTCGAGCTCCCGCCTCGGGCGGGCGGAACGCGCATCCCGAGAACCGCCCCCACCCGCGGCAGCTCGACGCTGCCGCAAAGAACAGCGGCAACTCCGCTTCGCTGCGTTGCCGCACTCCACATGGCCCTGCTCGTGGACCGACTCTCGGTCGGGTGGGTATGCTGGCATACCCATGAAGCGAACAACCGTCAAACTACCGGACGATCTCGACGCAAGGCTACGGCATGAAGCCGCCCGCCGCCAAAGCACCGTCTCCGAGATCACGCGCGAAGCCATCGAGATTCATCTCGGACGCCCTGCGCGACGGAAACTGATTGCCGCCAAAGCGGGGCGGAGCGGCTCGAGCGATACGGCTCGCCGCATCGAGGAGATCATCCGAGAGGAGACTCGCCGATCGCGCTGATCGTTGATTCAGGGCCGCTGTACGCCTACATCGACGAAGACGACGCCGACCATGCGGCGAGTCTGCGCCTTCTGGAATCCCACCCTGGCCCGCTGCTGGTGCCGCAACTCGTCATCGCCGAAGTCACCTGGCTCATCGAAACGCGCTTGGGCTGGCGGCCCGAGATGCGGTTTCTCGGGGATCTCGCCTCCGGAAACTTCCTCACCGAGCCCGTGCTCGCTGGCGACTGGATACGCATCGCGGAGCTGGTAGGCCGCTATCACGATCTTCCGCTCGGGACCGTCGATGCGTCCGTCGTAGCGCTCGCCGAGCGACTTGGTGTCCGTACCGCCACTGGATCGCCGCCACTTCACCGTCGTTCGCCCCAAACATGTTCCCGCCTTCGAGCTTCTCCCCTGAGATCAACGCGTTGAGTGTTGCGCGGACCAGAGCGCCACATCACGAATACAAGCACTAAGTCCTCCCCAGGAAGGAACAGGTCCTCTGGACCAGGGTGGAGCAAATCACAGCGCTCCCCGAGGTTTGATTTGTTCCTTCCGGGCAATTCCCAGCAGGGTTCGCGCTGATTTTTGCCTGGCCGGAGGTTTTGCTTGTCCAGCCGATGATTCTGTTTGCCCGGTCGCTGCTTTTTTTTGCCCGGTCGCTGCTTTTTTTTGCCCGGTCGTTGCTTTTTCTTACCCGGTCGCTGCTTTTTTTTACCCGATCGGAGCGCGGACTTGCTCGTCCGGCGGAAATCCCAGCATTTTCGCGGTAATCCTTGCTCGCGGTGAGCTGGCAAAACCTCGGCACGAGCAAGAACGATCGCGGACGGGGCTTCGAAAACCTACGCGCCGCCGGACTTTTTCACGGGCGAGGCTGGGAAAACCTACGAGCCGGCAAATCAAACCTCGGACGGGGCAAAAAACAGCGCCGGAATGCTGGATCGCGTACGGCTGCGCATCCTCGTGTCGGCAGGTCTGCCCGATCCGGGGACTGGATGTGGAGTGCGGCAACGCAGCGAAGCGGAGTTGCCGCACTCCACATAGAGCCCGCTAGTGCCGCACCGCCCGCGCCCGGGGGCGTGGGACGCAGGCGTCCTTCTCCGGGTGGAGGGCGTAGCGGAGGCGGGTTTCCTCGGAAGTGTCGCGGAGGAATGGGGTCGCGTCGTAGGACTGGTGGACGAGGGCGAGGTTCGCGGCGGCGGTGTAGTCGGTGAAGTGGGGCGCCAGGTCGCCGGAGAGCGGGGCGTTGAGGTCGAGGATCTGCACGGGCGTTGGGCAGCTCAGGTCGAAGGACGTGAATGCGAGCCAGCGGATGGCGCGGTTCTGGTCGGTGCGGTAGTACACCGTGCCGGCGGCGGGGTCGTAGACGATGCTCCAGCGGGTGTGGGTCTGGCGGACGGAGTCGAGGATCGTGAATGCGCGCGCGACGGGATCGGCGCCGGAAGCGGTCTGGCGGATCATGGACGCGGCGCGCGCGAAGCGCTGCAGGGACGACGCTCCGTTGGGCACGGGCTGGTTGCCGCCGAAGCCTGTGATGCTGGTCAGGTACGCCCAGGACTGGTCGTAGCGGTCGTTCGCCAGGACGGAGACGGGAAGGTTTGCGCCGCTGTGGGTGACCATGACGCCGCCGAGGTGCTCGATGGTCACGGCGCGGCCGGTGCGGTCGGCGATGAGGTAGTGGAGTCCTCGGCTGCCGGTGGCGATGCGGATCGCGGATGCGTTGGCGATGGCCTGGTCGATGTCGGCGGAGAGGTCGAGCTGGTACTGGATCCAGTCCAGCACTCCCGCGGATGGGCGGGCGTCAGCGGCGGGGTACTCGGTCTCGCTGAGGTCCATCAGCGCCACGACCAGGCCGGCCTCGTTCATCCCGCCGGTCGGGAAGTTGCGGCCGTATTGGTTGAAGGTGATGGAGGCGTAGCGGGACGTCCAGCGGGCGGGCCGCTGGGTGAGCGACTCCCGCGACACGGAGCGCTTGTTGACCATGACCATGCCGAGGCGCACGTCCCAGTCGTAGTTCGCACCGAACACCACCTGGCCGTCCACGGTCATGCAGAAGGTGGTGCATGGATGCACATCGACGGCGACGAAGGCCAGGAGGAGCAGCATTGCCCAGCGTCGGGTCATGTCTGGCAATGTAGTGCTGCCGGAATTGCCACTTCTGAACGAATCAGTGAAATGTGGCGGCGGCGCGCACTACCCCTGCGCCCGCACCGCGCGGTTGCGGCCTTCGTTCTTGGCCTGGTACAGGGCGTGGTCGGCGAGATCGAGGGCGCCTTCCAGCGTCGCGGAGGACAGGGGGAACAGCGCCCAGCCGATCGAGGCGGTCAGCGGGATGGTGTCGCCGTTGGCCTGGAACGGCGCGGACTCCACGGCCGCGAGCACGCGCTGCACGAGCGCCTCGCCCGTCGCGCCGGAGCCGCGGGCGACGAGGAGGAACTCCTCGCCGCCCCAGCGGAAGAGGAGGTCGTCCGGACCGGCCACCGCTTGCAGCCGGCGGGCGGTCTCGATGAGCACGGAGTCGCCGGCGCTGTGGCCGTAGCGGTCGTTGACGGTCTTGAAGTAGTCGAGGTCGATCAGCACGAGCAGCATCGGACCGCGCTCGCTCGCGAGGACGTCGCCGAAGTAGCGCCGGTTGCGCAGTCCGGTGAGCGGATCGGTGTAGGAGGCCTCGCGTAACGCCGCGGTCTTCGCGGCGACGATCCGCTCCAGCTCCTGGTTGCGCCGCCGCAACTGCGCGCCGCGGATGCGCGAGAGCAGCGCGAGGAGCAGCACGGCCCCGGCCGCGAACAGCAGTCTCGCCCACCATGTCGCGTACCACGGCGGACGGACCGTGAACGACAACGCCGATTCCGGTCCGCGCTGCCCGTAGACGTCGCGCGCGGCCACGCGGAAGGTGAAGTCGCCGCCCGGCAGGTTCGTGTACTCCTTGCGCGCGTCGCGGCTCGGCGCGGACCAGTCGCGGTCGAAGCCGTCGAGCTTCCACACCAGCTCCGCGTCGCTGGCGGGGGCCGCGGCCACGGTGAAGCGAATGGTGTTGCGCGCGTGGGGGATCGGCGGGATGGGGACGCTCCCGCTGCCGCCGAAGAGACGCGTGCCGTCGCCGAGGTGGGCTTCGCGGATGAGGGCGCGGGGCGGCGGCGGGCGGCGGTCGCGCGCCGGCAGGTAGCGGAACAGGCCGTCGTCGCCGCCGATCCAGAGCACGTCGCCTTCGGGCAGGAACGAGAGGATGCGCCCTCCCCCGCCGATGTCGCGGATGCCGGTCGGCACGAGCGTCCAGCCGTTCTGCGTGCGCGCGTTCTCGATCCGTTGAAGCCGGAGGATCCGGTTGTCGGAGACGACCCAGAGCGTGTTGCCGTCGCCGGAGGGATCGATGCGGAAGGTCTGCCGCGCGCCGAGAGTCGCGGCGAAGACTTCGTCCGCGCGGAAGCGGTTGCCGTCGCGGCGGAAGATCCCTTCCCGGGTCAGGAACAGCAAGCGCCCGTCGAGGAGCTGCGGGTAGACCCACCCTTCCGGCAGGCCGTCCTTCGCGTCGAAGCGCCGCACGAGCACGAGGCTCGGCGTACCGCGCTCGTCTCCACGATCATCGAGCCGGAGCTGATAGATACCATCGCTCTCGGTCCCGGCCCACAGCTCGCCGTCGCCGGCGTCGACGATCGACACGGCGACGTTGCCCGCCTCGCGGTTGCGCGCCAGCACCTGCCAGCCCTTCGGGCCGTGCTCCAGTACGCCCACTCCGTTGTCGTAGGCCACGAAGACGCGATCGGGGTTGCCCCGCGCCGGCACGAGGAAGTACGCGAAATCGCCGTCGACCGGGATCTTGCGGTCGCCGTCGAGTTGCAGGATTCCGTCGCGCGTCGCCACCAGCAGCGTCCCGGCCGCGGGCAGGAGCGTGTAGCACTGCTTATCGATGCCCGCGACCGCGGTGAAGCGCGGCTCGCCCTCCGCGCCCGCGCCGGGCGTCATCCGGAACACGCCGCGGCTCGTGGAGAGGAAGAGCCGTCCCTCGAAGCGCGCGATCGACTCGACGAAGCCTTCGAACCCCAGCTCGCCGTCGTTCGGCAGCTTCGTCACCGGCGCCGGATCGTCGACGATGCTCACGCCGTAGTTGAGGCCCAGCCACAGCTTGCGGTTCCGCGCCGCCAGGACGTGGAACACCATGTCGTCGTTGAGGCCGCGCTTCTTGTCGAGGCGCTCCAGCAGCCGCCCCTCGCGGTCGACGATGGCCACGCCGCTGCGCAGCGAGGCGATGGCGAACGTGCCGTCGCCGAGGGCCGCGCCGTGGTAGGTCTGGCTGTCGCGCAGGAACGCATCCGCCTCGGTGGCCCGGCTCTCCGGCGGACGTTTGCCGGAAGGATCGAAGAGCACCACGCCGCTGGTCCGGCCGGCGAGGAACAGCCGCCCGTCGCCGTACGGGAGGATCACGTACACCTTCTCGTCCGCGAACCGCTCGCCGCCCGGCAGCAGTTGCAGGCGGTCGCGCTCGACGGTCGACAGACCGATCCCGGTCTGGCGGACGATCAGCCGCCCGTCCACGACGTTCCCGATGTGGAAGCCGTTCGGCGCGGTCCACACCTGCATGGCCCGCCCGTTCCAGCGGAGGAGGTGCGTCGGCGTCCGGAAGTAGATGCCGTCGCGGGCGACGCTGGTCTGCCACACATCGCCGAAATCGCGCGCTGCCGCCGGCACGCGGTCCAGGAGCGAGACGAACGTCAGCTCGCCCTGCGCGTCCGGCGCGAGATACCCGAGGTCGCCGCTTCCGCCGGCCCAGATGCGGTTGTCGCGGTCGAGATCGAGCGACAGGGCGGACGCACGCTGCGGCAAGGTGATCAACCGCGCCGCGTGCTGGTCGAGCTCCACGACGCCGAGGTTGTTGGCGAGATAGATCAGGCCGCGCTGGTCTTCGATGATGGCGAAGTTCTGCGGTCCGGCCTTCGCCCCCCGCGCCTCCAGGTCGCGCGTCCGCAGATTGCGGACGCCCACGCGGCCCCGCTCACCCCCGGCCGCCCCCAGCGATGCCGCCACGAGCATCGCCACCATCGCCAGTCGCATGCGCGGCAGTATCCGCCGCGCGCGGGAGGGGCGCAATGCGGCCGGAGGGAGGCGAATCCTCGGAGAATGCCGGACGCATCCGGGGCCGATGCCGGAGACATCCGGGGCCGATACCGGAGGCATCCGGGGCCGATGCCGGAGACATCCGGGGCCGATGCCGCAGGCAGCCGGGCCGATGCCGGAGACAGCCGGGGCCGATGCCGCAGGCAGCCGGGGCCGATGCCGCAGGCAGCCGGGGCCGATGCCGCAGGCAGCCGGGGCCGATGCCGCAGGCATCCGGGGCCGATGCCCGAGGCATCCGGGGCCGATGCCCGAGGCATCCGGGGCCGATGCCGCAGGCATCCGGGGCCGATGGCGGCTTCGTCGGGGATCGCTGCCGGCTTCGTCCGGGATCGCTGCCGGCTTCGTTCGGGATCGATGCCGGCTTCGTCCGGGATCGCCGCCGGCTTCGTCGGGGATCGCCGCCGGCTTCGTCGGGGATCGATGCCGGCTTCGTCGGGGATCGCCGCCGGCTTCGTCGGGGATCGCTCCCGGCTTCGTCGGGGATCGCTCCCGGCTTCGTCGGGGATCGCTCCCGGCTTCGTCGGGGATCGCTCCCGGATTCGTCCGGGATCGATGCCGGCTTCGTCCGGGATCGATGCCGGCTTCGTCCGGGATCAATGCCGGCTTCGTCGGGATCGCTCCCGGATTCGTCCGGGATCGATGCCGGATTCGCGCGCAAGCGACGCGCTCGCGTCACGCACCGCTACGCTGCCGGACGGCGGAGCTGCACCAGCGCCACGATCACGACCGGCAGCGACAATGCTAGCACCCCCCACGGCAGCAGGAACATGAACCCGAACGCCGGAGACGTGACGGCGATGAGTCCCCAGACGATGAGCGCGATGCCGCGCCAGCTCTTCCGCTCGGGCAGTTTCCACGCGCTGATGGCGAGGAGAATCCCTCCGACGATCACGCCCGAGGTGATGACGCCCAGGAAGGCGGAGCCCACGAGAAAGCCGAAGTTCTCCTTGTCGGCGATGACGAGGAAGGACACGACCATCGCGAGGACCACCAGCGCGACGCCGATCGTCGCGAGTCTCAGCCAGCCGGTTTTGGACATGCCCAAAGGATAGACTTTCCCGCCGAGGAGGAAGTCATGAAAACGATCGTTACGGCGCTTGTTCTCGTCTTCGTGTCGGCGGCGGCCTTCGGCCAGATCGTGCAGATCCCCACGATGCAGTCGTGCAACATCGGCAAAGCCAGCGGCTCGGCCAACGTGTACCTGAGCAAACGTCAGGACATCAACTCAGCGGGCACGATCGACATCACCGTCAACAACGTTGGATGTGATCCGATCAACGGCGACGGCTACCCCACCGGTACGATCAGCATGCGCTTCAGCCTCACGGACTCCACGATCTCCGACATGCAGGTGACGCAGATCGAGCAGATGACGACGGTCGGCAAGCACACGACGACGACCTACCTGAGCGGGCGCTGCACGGCGAACGGCGGAACGATCCCCTGCCATTTCTGGCTGAATCTCGCGGACAACCGCGTCCCTTCCCTGCCCGGAACGCCGGACGTCGTCGGGGTGCTGGTGGTCGACAAGAAGGGCAACACGCTGACGTATGGAACGGGACCGGTGAAGACCGGGGACGTGTCGGTCACGCAGTTCTGAGTACTACCCGGCGGAGCGAGTGTCCATTGCCGAAAAGAAACGATGCCGTGATGGAGCGCCGGCGTCCCGCCGGCTGGCGTGGCGGCGTCCCGCGCCGCCACTTGGGTGGGAGGGGGAGCGCGGGACTACGCGAGAGGCTCCGTCCTCCCGAGTACCGGCCGGCGGGACGCCAGCCGGTCAGCCGGCGAGACGCCGGCGCTCCGGGATCGGCGTGAGCTCGAAGACCGAGTTTCCTCGAAGCGCGTAGACGGCGAAGGACCCTGCCTGGTGCGCGGTCGTCGCAAATCACGGG
Organism: Thermoanaerobaculia bacterium; assembly: GCA_036375075.1. Taxonomy (GTDB): domain Bacteria; phylum Acidobacteriota; class Thermoanaerobaculia; order Gp7-AA8; family Gp7-AA8; genus QHVT01. Next base: position 60,827 of record DASUSN010000111.1, read on the forward strand.
AGGTCCTTCGCCGCGCTTCGCCGGCTCAGGATGACAGCAATCGGGGCGTGACCTCACGCACGCTCATCGCACGCGATCGCGCACCAGCACCGCGAGGTCGCGTAGCGGCTTCGCCGCCGCGCCCAGCGGCTCGATCGCCGCGAGGGACGTCTCCACGAGCTCCACGCTCAGCTTCCGCGCGCCGTCCACGCCGGCCAGCTTGACGAACGTCAGGCGCTGCTCGTCCTTGCCGACGTCCTTGCCGAGGGTCTCGGGGTTGGAGGTGACGTCGAGGACGTCGTCGGTGATCTGGAATGCGAGGCCGAGGTTCTTGGCGAAGACCTCGATGCGCTGGAGGGGGGCGGGGTGGATGTTGGCCAGCATCCCGCCCACGGCGGCGGCCGCGACGAACAGCGCGCCGGTCTTGCGCGAGTGGATGAACTCGAGCGTGTCGAAGTCGAGCTTCGAGCTTTCGCTGTGGAGGTCGACGGCCTCCCCGGCGATCGTGCCGTCCCAGCCCACGGCGTCGACCACGCGCTGCATCACCTGCTGCATCGGCCAGCGGCGCGGCGCGCAGGCGACGTGGGCGTCGGCGACCAGCCCGTATGCGTGATTGAGCAGGGCCACCGAGGAGAGGATGGCCAGGTCTTCGCCGAACTCGCGGTGCAGCGCCGGCGCACCGCGGCGCAGCAGCGCGTCGTCCATCGAGGGCAGGTCGTCGAGGATCAGCGACGACGCGTGGATCATCTCCATTGCCGCCCCCGCCGGCACGAGCCGTTCGGGCTTCGCCCCCATCGACTCCCCCACCGCAAGCGTCAGCACGCCGCGCACGCGCTTGCCGGCCGAAGACAGCGCGCGGCGCAGCGGTGCCTCCAGCGGCGCGGGCGCGCCGGGACGGAGTTCAGCAAGGAAGTCATCGACGAGCTTGCGGCGGGATGAAAAGTACTCGTTCACGTGACAGCGGCACCGGTCGCCTCATGTTAGCATCGGGCCAGAACCCTATGCAGATGAGCCACTTCGGCCGGACTCAACAGATGTGGGTGCTCATCGTCGCCTGCCTCCTGTTGTTCGCCGGAATCCTTTGGTTTGTCCCGGAAATGACGTTCGCGCTCTGGTGGAAGGTTTTCCTCTGCGGCGCGATCGCTTCCGGCGTCACGATCGTCCTCTTCAACCTCTGGCTGCAGCGCGTGCTCATGCGCCGCGCGGGGGTGGTCCAGCTCATCGACCGCATCACCAGCGGCGACCTTTCGCTCTCCGCGCGCGAGATCGCCATGCAGACCCAGTCGGCGCGGATGTCGGCCGCCATGCGGGGATTGGTGACGAACCTCGAGCGCACGATCCGTCGCTTCGGGCAACTGGCCACGGACGTCGCGCGCGCCAGCGATCAGATCAGCGGACGCTCGCGCGTACTGGCCCGCAGCGCCACCGAGCAGCTCGCCTCCACCGAGACCACCACCGCCTCGGTCACGCAGATCGACACGTCCATCAACAACGTGCGCCGCTCGATGGAGGACCTCTCCGCGAACGCGGAAGAGACGTCGACGTCGATCCTGCAGATGTCGGCCTCGATCGAGGAAGTGAGCCGCATCGCGGACACGCTCGCGGAGTTCGTCGAGCAGACCTCGTCGGCGATCGAGGAGATGATCGCGTCGATCAACGAGGTGGCTGCGAACACGGAGAGCTTCTCCTCGTTCGCCACGCAGACCGCGTCGTCGATGGTGCAGATGAATGCGACGACCGAGGAGATCCGGAACTCGGCGCGGCAATCGACGGAGCTTTCGCGGTATGTGAAGGACGCGGCCAACGAAGGGCGCTCCGCGGTCGAGGGCACGGTCGACGGGATGCGCAAGATCCAGGTCGCCGTCGAGGAGGCGAAGAGCGCGCTCACCGAGCTCGCCGAGCGCTCGCAGGAGATCGGCGACATCGTCCGCGTCATCGACGACATCGCCGGGCAGACGAACCTCCTGGCCCTGAACGCGGCCATCATCGCGGCGCAGGCGGGCGAGCGCGGACGCGGCTTCGCCGTCGTCGCGGACGAGATCCGCGACCTGTCCGAGCGCACGTCGGTGTCGACCGAAGAGATCCGTACGCTCATCCAGAACGTGCAGCGGGGCGTGGAGCGCGCGGCGGACCAGATGACCGTCGGCTCGGACCGCGTGGCGGACGGCGTGGGCCTCACCGCGCGCGCCGCGCAGGTGCTGGACAAGATCCTCGAGCTGACCGACCGCTCGACGAGCTCGATCTCCGAGATCGCGCGGGCGACCGAGGAGCAGGCGCGCGGGAGCGTGGCGGCGACGGCGGCCATCGAGGAAGTGACGAAGATGGTCCAGACCACCGCCACCGCGACGCAGCAGCAGTCGCAGACGTCGCGCAAGATCGGCGAGCAGGCGTCCATGGTCCGCGACTACACCAAGCACCTCAAGCGGGCCATGGGCGAGCAGGAAACGGGCAGCCGCGCCATCAGCCGGGCCATGGAGAACATCATGGGCCTGGTGCAGACGGTGCTGGAGTCGACGTCGGTGCTGGCCGCGGAGAGCTCGGCCATCGTCAAGTCGATGGACGTCATCAACAAGGGCTCGCGCGAGTCGAGCTTCGGCGTCGCGGACCTCAATCAGATGGCGGGCTCGCTCAGCCACGAGTCGACGCTGCTCAAGCAGGAGCTGTCGCGCTTCCAGCTCCCGGCGGCGGCGCAGGGCGGGCAATTGACCACGGCCACGGTGCTCTGGCAGAAGCTGACGTTCGACCCGGCGTACACGTCGGCCACGGCGCTGGGCTTCATCGCCAAGGCCGTGCACGCGACGCTGATCAAGTACGGCGAAGGGGCCGAGCTGATCCCGGACCTGGCGGAGCGCTGGGAAGTGCTCGAGCAGGGACACCTGTACCGCTTCCACCTGCGGCGCGGGGTGAAGTTCCACAACGGCCGCACGTTCGAGGCCCGCGACGTCTACGAGAGCTTCCTGCGCCTGCTGCTGCCGGAGACGAAGTCCAGCGGGTCGTGGATCCTGCGCAACGTCCGCGGCGCGGAGGACGTGCTGGAAGGGCGCACCAGGACGGTGAGCGGCATCGTGATCCGCGACCCGTACACCATCGACATCCATCTGACCGAGCCGCTGGCGTTCTTTCTGTCGCTGGTCACCACTCCGGAGACGGGGATCATCCCGGCGGAGGAAGGCAAGGACGCGGAGCGCTATCGTCTGCGCGGGATCGGCGCGGGGCCGTTCCAGGTAGAGGAGGGGGTCGACGGCAAGCACGCCCGGCTGATCCGCAACGCGAATTACTTCATCCCGGGCGAGCCGCACGTGAACGAGCTGACGTTCCGGCTGGACCTGCGCAGCTTCCGCGACGTGGCGGACGCCTTCCTGCGCGGGGAGCTGGACATCGCGCACGGCATTCCGCCGAAGGTGGTGGCCGAGATCCGCGACGACCCGCGCTACTCCCCTTACCTGCTGACGACGATCCAGTTGCACACGTCGTACGTCGGCTGGGACTCGTCGCGGCCGCCGTTCGACAAGACCGAAGTGCGGCAGGCAATGAATTACGCGATCGACCGCCGGCGGATCAACGAGCAGGTGTACGCGGGCGAGGCGGTCACGGCGCAGTCGCTTCTGCCTCCCGGTCTCCTGGGTCACGACGAGAAGCTGCGGGGCTACGACCACGACCCCGAGCGCGCGCGCACGCTGCTGCGGCAGGCGGGCTACGGCTCGGGCTTCTCGATCGACTACCGCACGTGGGACTCGGACGAGTTCAACAACTCGGGGATGACGCCGCTGATCCTGGAGGACCTGGAGAAGGTGGGCATCCGGGTGAACGTGACCCGCCACAGCGCGACGGACGCGAGCGCGCCGCGGGCCACGCGCGGCCACGGGCTGCTGTATCTGGCGAACTGGTACGCGGACTTTCCGGACCCGGACAACTTCTTCTACATCTTCTTCCACAGCCACGCGACCTCGTCGGCCCGCGGGCTGTTCTACAGCCGGCCGGAGATCGACGCGAAGATCCTCGAGGCGCGGCGCTCGAACGACGTGGAGCATCGCGCGTCGATCTATCGCGGCCTGAACGAGATGGTGATCCGCGAGGCGCCGATCGTGCCGCTGTTCCACGAGCGGCTGTTCGTGCTGCACAAGCCGGAGGTCCGAGGGGTGCGGACGTCGCTGGTGCCGCCTCCGGTGCGGTACCACGACATCTGGATCGAGAACGAAAGCTGAACGATGTAAACGAATCCGGTTTCCCGCCCGTCCAAGCTGCGTGCGAGGCAATCTGGCGGCGTTCCGCATGAACGATCCCGAAAATGTCCCGAGCGACCGCGAGCTGATCGACCGGACGCTGGCCGGCAACGGCGACGCGTTCGCCACGATCGTGGAGCGCTTCCAGCGGAAGATCTTCCGCGTGGCGCGCGTCATCGTCCGCGACGACGCAGAAGCGGACGCGATCACTCAGGACACGTTCGTGCAGGCGTACACGCACCTGTCGCGCTTCGAGGGACGGGCGGAGCTGGAGACGTGGCTGACGCGCATCGCCGTCAACCGCTCGCGCGACGCCCTCCGCCGCCGGAAGTTCGTCTCCCTGTTCACGCAGCGGGATGACGGGACGGAGCCGGAAACGTTCCTGGAGCCGGTGGACGAGCGTCCGGACCCGGAGCGGCAGTTGATGTCGTCGCAGCTCCGGACGGCGATCGTCAGGGCCGAACGGCAGCTCTCGGCCCAGCAGAAGACGATCTTCCGCCTCCGGCATTACGAGAATCTCTCGCTCGAGGACATCGCGGAGGCGATGGGGCTGCGCCCGGGGACGGTGCGGGCGCATCTCTTCCGGGCGATTCACAAGATCCGCAAGGAGCTCGCGGAGTGGCGCACCGCGCGCGACATTCAGGGGACCGAACATGAAGCAGCACTTCACTGAAGCCGACCTGCTGGAGACGTACTACATGAAGCCGGGGGAGTCGATGCCGGTGATGATGCACCTGGCGGACTGCCCGGACTGCGCGGCCCGCTACGAGCGGCTGGAGCGCAAGATGCGCAGCCTGCACGCGTGCTCGCATGAAGAGAAGCAGGCGGAAAAGCCGGAGTCGTTCTGGACCCGCCAGCGGATGCAGATCCTGCGGAAGATCGACGCGCGCCGGGAGCGGAGGGGGATGGCTGCGCGGCTTGCCGCGGCAGCGGCGGTCGTGCTTGCCGTCACGGCGGCGGTCACGTGGGACCGAGCCGACGAGTCGACGGGTCTTCCAGTCGTCGAGACCGTGGGCGCGCGGGCCCTCGACGACTCGACGACCCGACGACTCGACGACTCCCCCTGGTCATCCGATGAACTGAACGACTACTCCTCGATGGTGGCGTGGGAGTCGTGGGTCGAGGAGGGAGACCGGTCATGAAACGTCTTCTCATCGCGATGGTGGCGGCGCTCGCATGCGCCGCGATCGCCGAGGGTCAGGGCATGCCGCCGGGCAAGTGGTGGCAGCGGCCGGAGCTCGTCCGGGAGCTGCAGCTCTCGAACGAGCAGCGGGACCGGCTGGACACCATCTTCCGCGGCGCGGCGAACGAGCTGATCGACGCGAAGGGTGAGGTGGAGAAGCTGCAGATCGCGATCCGCGGAGAGCTGGACCGCCCCCAGGTCCGCCGCGCGGAGCTGCAGCGCATCGCCGGCCAGTTGTCGGCGGCGCGCGGGAAGCTGTTCCAGCGCGAGCTGATGATGCTGGTGGACATGCGCGGGGTGCTGACGGAGCAGCAATGGGCGCGGATGCGGAAGCATTTGGACCGGGGCGGGCCACCGCGCAGGCGCAGGCAGTAGGACGGATAGGACGAATAGGACCTATAGGACGTATAGGACGTATAGGACAAACCAGAACGGTCCTATTCGTCCTATAGGTCCTATTCGTCCTATTCGTCCTATTCGTCCTATCTGTCCTATCCTCCCCCCGTGCTCGACATCGCGCTCCGCAACCTTACCTTCCGCTACCCGGAAGGCTTCGCGCTGCGCGACGTCACCCTCACCTTCCCCCGGAACACCCACACCACCCTCACCGGCCCGCCCGCGTGCGGCGCTTCCACGCTGCTGCGGCTCATCGCGGGCACGCTGCGGCCGCAATCCGGCGAAGTCGTCCTCGGGCAGCGCCGCGTGAATGAGATCAAGGCGGCCAACCGGCCGCTGCTCTTCGCCACCTCCGCGATGGACGTGCCGCAGCGGTGGAGCGTGCAGCACGCGCTCGTGGCGGCGGTGCGCACGCGCTCGCTGGATCGCGAGGATCGCCATCAGGAGTACGCCCTCGCCGCGGAGAAGTGGGGGCTCGTGCCGCTGCTCGAGCGGCGGCTCTCGACGCTCTCGTCGACCGAGCTCGCGCGGGCGAGCTGCGCGCGGATCGAGCTGCTGCGCCCGGCCATCCTCCTCGCCGACCGCCTGCTCGAAGGCGTGAGCGCCTCGGCGCGCGCGAGTCTGGCAGACATGCTCTTCCGCACCCTGCGCGTACACGGGACGACCGTCGTCTCCGCGCCGGCCTCGCGCGACGAGCTGGCGGTGACCGACCGGGTGGTCGTGCTGCACGAGGGACGGGTCGTCCAGAGCGGCTCGGCGGCCGAGGTGTTTGCGCGGCCTGTCGACGAGGCGGCGGCGGTCGCTACCGGGGAAGCCGACCAGATCCCGATCGACATCCGCGGGACGACGGTGGAGTCTGTGATCGGCTCGTGGGAGATCGATCCCCCGCCGTTCCAGGGAAGCGGCATCGCGCTGGTGCGTCCGGGGGACTTCGCGCCGGCAAAACCGGGCGAGGACTCCGACGTGATCTTCGGCGTCGAGGAAGCGGGCTTTGCCGATGGCCGCTGGATCGCGCATGGGGTGCTCAGCGGCGGCGTCACCCTGCGAATCGAGCTCCCCTCGGGCACCGGCGTCCACAAGGGCAAACTGATGGCGTTGCGTTATGACGCCACCCGGTTCACACTGATTCCGCGCGAACGCGCGCCGCTGCTGACCACGGTCCCGACGGACGTGGTCCCGCCCATGAGCGAAACGCGTTAGGCAGGCGCGACACTTGCAGTTCGCACCTCGGAAATCGCACAGCGATCGGAATTCGCCAACGAGTTGGAGTGCCCGGTTTGATCAAAGCGCGCAGGACCTATCAGCTACGCAAGCTCCTCGTCATCGACGATGACGAGGCGACCGTCAAGTATTACCGGGAGCTCCTCACTCCCCACGGATTTCAGGTGCTGATCGCGCACAACGGCGAACAGGCAATCCCGCTCGTGGAGCGCAACCCGGACATCCAGCTCGTCATCCTCGACCTGTCCATGCCCCGCATGGACGGCCGTCAGTGGCTGCGCTGGTTCCGCGGCAGGCGCCAGGGCCAGGACTCCCCGGTGGTGGTCATCACCGGCTACAAGCTCGAGCCGCAGGACGAAGACCTGCAGCCGAGCGTGGTCCTGAAGAAGCCGGTGGACGTCGCGGAGCTGCTGGATATGGTCGGGCTGTTCTGCGGTCTGGGAACGCCCGTCAGCCGGGCCACCTGACGCCCTACAGCCCCGCGAGCAGCGCGCCCGACTCGATCTTCTGCAGGTCGAGCTGCAGCGAAGCGACGCTCTGCTGGATCTCGATGCGCACCGGGACGCGGCGGTCGTCGTTCGTCAGCCACACGGTCACGCCGCCGGACCACTTCTTCCCGCCGGGCGCGTCCACGATGTGGAAGGCGCGCGCGTTGGTGCTCTTCCCCTCGATGACGAAGGCCTTCGTCTCGCCGGGGCGGAAGATGACCGGGTACTCGCGGCCGTCGGTGAAGATCGTCGTCTGCATCGGCGCGTTGATGGTCTTCGCGTTCTGACGCAGGAAGTAGATGGCCGAGAGGATGTCGCGGTACTGGCCGTCTGCGGCCGGCAGCTTCTTGACGCGGTACTCCTTGTCCTCCGGCGTCTCCTTGTTGATGCGGGCCAGACCTTTGCCGTAGTCGAAGACCGTGCGCTCGTTGCGCGCCTTCTTCCCCCACGCGTAGCCGTGATAGGTCATGAGCGTCTTGGCGCGCTCATCCATCTGCGACTCGTATTCGTAGAACCCGCCCTGCTTGCCGGTCGGGGCCGTAATCAGCAGCTCGCTATGGATCGTGTCTCCGAACGTCGTGCGCAGGTTCCCCACCCCCGAGGTCGGGAACATGAGGCCGGCGAGCAGACGGACGCCGCCGCGCAGACGCCAGGAGTAACGGAACTCCTCCACGCTGCCCGGGTTCGCGGCAAAAGCACTGGCGGACACAACCATCGTCAGAGCGATCACGATCTTGCGAATAATTTTCATGGTTGCGTCCTAAAACCCGATCGTGCGCGGACTTATTCACATCGACGAGAGCGCTTGCTCGACTTCGTCGATGACGTAGTCGGGCGTGGACGAGCCCGCCGTGAGGCCCACGGCCCTCGCGCCGCTGAGCCAGGTGGCGTCGATGTCGTCCTTCCCCTGGATCAGGTACGCCGGCTTGGACTCGCGGCAGATCTCCCAGAGGTGTTTCGTGTTCGCGCTCTTCTTCCCGCCGATGACGATGATCAGGTCGATCTCGGGGTCCTGCGCCAGGACGCGTGCGGCGTCCTGATTCTCCTTGGTGGCGTAGCAGATGGTGTCGCCGCGCTCGACCTGCGCCGCACGGCGCTCGATGGTCTGCACGACGTCCTCGAAGTCCTCGGCGTTGAGGGTGGTCTGGTAGAAGATCTTCAACTTCGGATAGGACGACCAGTCGATCGATTCGGCTTCGCCGATCTTGGAAACAATGTGGTAAACGGCCGGATCGAGGTCGTTCGTGTAGCCGATCACCTCGCGGTGCTGCGGGTCGCCGATGAAGACGGGGTGGTAGCCGCCGGCGAGGGCCTGCTTGGCCTCGCGGTGGATGTCGTAGACGAACTTGCAGGTGGTGTCGAGGATCTGCAGGCCGCGCTCGCGCGCGGAGTCGTGGAACGACGGCGGGACGCCGTGCGCGGAAAAGACGATGGTGGGCTCCTCCACCGCGGCGATGTCGTTCACGGTCCGGACGCCGAGGCGCTCCATCTCCTCGACGACCCGCTCGTTGTGGACGACCTGGCCGAGGATGGCGCCGCGGCCCCCGGCGCCGGCGAAGCGCTTGACCTTCAGGTCGGCGATCCGGACGCCGGAACAGAAGCCGTATTTGGCTGCGCGCTTTACTTTCATCGGCTGGCGTAACGCGGGTGGGGCGGGCGGCATTCTAAGGATGGAGTCGCAAAGCCTCAAAGCCTCAAAGTCTCAAAGTCTCAAAGGAGGCGGCAACGAATCTCTTGACGACTTGACGACTTGACGACTTTGCGACTTTGCGACTTGACACTCCGTGCCTCGCGAAGTCGACTGTGAGACTATCCCCCACCCGTGTCCGAGCCTCTCTTCACGCGTAAATTCGTCTCCCTGTGGCTGTTCCAGGCGGCGACGTTCTTCTCCGCCTTCCAGCTCCTCCCCGTCATCCCCCTGCGCATCGTCGCCCTCGGCGGGAGCAAGGCTACGGCGGGGCTGTTTCTGTTCGTCTATACGTTCGCGAGCGCTTTCTCCGCGCCGGTGATGGGCTCGCTCGCCGACCGGTTCGGGCGGCGCCGGATGCTGGTGCTGGCCTCGATGCTGTTCGTGGTCTTCTCCCTGGCCTACGGGGTGACGCCGTGGATGCCGGTGGTGCTCGGGATCGCCATCGTGCACGGGTCGCTGTGGTCGTCGATCCTCTCGGCGGCCGGGGCGCTGATGACGGACTTCATCCCGCCGGCGAGGCGGACCGAGGGGCTGGCGTACTGGGGCCTGGCACCGACGGCGGCGATCGCGGTCGCGCCGGCGATCGGCCTGTGGATGCACGCAAGTTTCGGGTGGCTGGCGCTCTGCGTCGAGATCGCAGCGCTCTCGGCGGTGACGGCGTTCTTCGCGTCGCGTCTGCCCGGGACCGCATCGGCTGCCGCGAAGACGGAGCTGCGCGCGGCCGAGCTCTGGGACTGGGGCGTGGTGACGACGTCGCTCTCGCTGGCGGTCGCGTCGTTCGGATATGGCGGGATCACGAGCTATGTCGCCCTGTTCTCGCGCGAGCGGGGGATCCATCCGGAATCGCTGTTCTTCACGGCTTTCGCGATCAGCACGGTGGTCATCCGGGTGTTCACCTCGCGCCTCGGCGACCGGTTCGGCCCGAACGTGCTGCTGTACCCGTCGTTCGTCGCCATGCCGGTGGCGTTCTTCCTCCTCGCCCGCTCCACGACGCGCCTGGACATGGTCGTCGCCGCGACGCTCTTCGGCTTCGGCCTGGGCACCGCGTTTCCCGCGTTCATGGCCTTCGTGGTGGCGAACACGGGCGAGAATCGCCGGGCGCGGACGTTCGGGAGCGTGATTCTGGCGTTCGACACCGGCATCGGGCTCGGCTCGCTGACCATCGGCGCGATCGGCGAGCGCGCGGGGCTGGCGACGGCCTACAACGTCGCTGCCGTAATCGCCTGCCTGTCGATCCCGATCTTCCTCGCGACGTCGCGCCGCTTCACCCGCGGCACGGCAGTTGCTGAGAACGCCGGACATGCCGGAACCTGAAGACAACGAGAGTCACGTCGAACGGCGGGTGGTGTACGAGACCGTGAGCTCGAGCTCGACGCGCAGCAGCGCGATCACCATGGGCATCATCGTCGTCATCGCCATCGCCCTGATTGTCTGGGTCGTGATGCAGATGCGGTAGCGACGCGGATTGCGGTGACACATAGAATCACCGCATGCTGCGCTCCCTCCTCCTCGCATCCGCACTCACGCTGAACCCTGAGTCCGCCGAGCGTTTCGCGAAGCTCGCGCTCGCGTGCGTCCACAAGGAGTACCCGAACAAGATCGCGCACGTGCTGCAGTCGGACGCGGACGCAAAGGCGCCGCGGGAGCTGACGCCGGCGTTCTACGGCTGCTATGACTGGCACTCCTCGGTGCACGGGCACTGGCTGCTCGCGCGGCTGGCCCGCCTCGCCCCGGACGCGCCGTTCGCCGCGGGCGCCCGCGCGGCGCTGCAGCAGAGCATCACGCCCCAGACGATCGCGGCCGAGGTGGCGTATCTGAACGGAGCGGGCCGGGCGTCGTTCGAGCGGCCGTACGGGCTCGCGTGGTTGCTGCAGCTCACCGGCGAGCTGCGTGAGGCGAACGACCCGCTGTATCCCACGATCCGCCCGCTGGAAGACGCGGCGGTCGAGCGGCTGCGCACGTGGCTCCCGAAGCTGTCCTATCCCGTCCGCTCCGGCGAGCACAGTCAGACCGCGTTCGCGCTCGGTCTCATCCTCGATTCGAAAGCCGGCGGCGCCGGGTTCCAGCAGATGGTCAAGGCGCGCGCCCGCGCGTTCTACGCGACGGACCGCAACTGTCCCCTCGCCTACGAGCCCTCCGGCGAGGACTTCCTCTCGCCGTGCCTGGCCGAGGCGGACGTCATGCGCCGCGTGCTCCCGCCGAAGGCGTACGCGGAGTGGCTCACGCGGTTCCTGCCGCAGATGACGCTGAAACCGGCCATCGTCACCGATCCGAGCGATCCCAAGCTCGCGCACCTCGACGGCCTGAATCTCAGCCGCGCGTGGATGCTCGACGGCATCGCCTCGGGGCTGCCGTCGAGCGACCCGCGCGTGAAGACGTACCGGGCCGCCGCGGACGCGCACGCGAAAGCCGGACTCGCCTCCGTAACCGGCGAGCATTACGAGGGCGGCCACTGGCTCGGCAGCTTCGCCACCTACCTCGTCACCCGCCGCGGCATCGAATAGGTCGAGGTTACGTCGTAATCACGGTCTGCGTCTTCTTCGCCGAGAACGAGCTCTTGTAGATGTCGATGATCGACATCAGCAGCGAGAACACGAGCGGTCCGATCACCAGGCCGACGAACCCGAACGCCTGCAGTCCGCCGAGCACCGCGAACAGCAGCGGGATCGCGGGGAGCTGCGCTTTTCCTTTCATCGCCCACGGCCGCACGATGTTGTCGACCAGCGACACGAACAGCACGCCCCACACGATCATGAAGATCGCCTGCCACCACGGCCGCGAGCCCATGGACGCCGAGATCACGAGATAGATGGCTGCCGGCACCCAGACCGCCGCGGCGCCGACCATCGGGATCAGCGACAGCAGCGCGGCCACCGCACCCCAGAAGCCGGCACCGGGCACCTGTGCGATCGCCAGACCGAGGCCGGTCATGAAGCCCTGCGCCAGCCCGGTGAAGAGCTGGCCGCGGAACGTCGCGTCGATCACGTCCTTGAACCGCTCGCCGAACTCGCGGTCGTACTTCTTCGGCAGCGGCGAGAGCACCGAGAGCTGGGAGACGATCTCCTCCCCTTCCGTGTAGAAGAAGAACATCGTCAGCAGCACGAGCGCGAAGCCGAGGAGCATTCCCGCCAGGCCTCCCAGCACCGCGCCGCCGTGACGCGCGACCCAGCCCGGAATCTGCTGCATGGCCGGCAGCAGCAGCCGCTCCGGGCTGAGGCTCTTGGGATCGAAGTTCGGCGCGACGCGCTGGATCTGCGCCAGGATCGGTCCGACGTCGATGCGCTTCACGAGCGCCTGCGCTTCGCCCGACTGCAGTTTGTCGACCACGACGTTCGCCTGCTGCACGAGCATGATCGAGAGGATCAGCGCGGGGATCACGAGCAGCAGCGTCGTGCCGAGGAGCATGACCACCGCGGCCTTCGTCGAGCTGCCGTTCATCCGGTCGCGGACGCGCTTGAACGTCCCGAACGTCAGCGTCACCAGGATCGCGCCCAGGAGGATGGCCGTCATGAACGGCCAGATGATGCGGAACGCCGCGTACAGCAGCAGCAGCGCCAGCATTCCGAAGAAGATCACGCCTGCCAGCCGCCACTGCGGCTTCCGCTCGATCACGGTTTCGGTGGGCTCGTCCGGTTGTTCGATCACAGCTGCCTCCTGAATGCCCTGTCCTATGCTTCGAAAACTTCGCGTCGCGCGGCGCTGGTGATGGCGCCGACGATCGGGTTCTTGATCTTCCGCTCCGCCGACACGGCGTAGAAGCGCTCCTTCACCTCGGGCACTCTTCCGACGACGCGCACGTTGTACTCCGCTTCGATCTCTTTTTCGATGGCCGTCGGTGCGGGAAAGATACCCGTTCCGCCGCGCCCGAAGGCAGTCATCAGCGCCAGATCGTCGAATTCGCCCACGCGCTTCGGGACGATGCCGGTCGAGTCCAGCCAGAGCTCCAGCGCCCGGCGGATCTGCGTCGAGGCCCCCGGCAGCAGCAGCGGCGCGCCGTGCAGCGACCGGGGAAACGTCCGCCGCTTCAGGGACGCCGCGAGCGACGGCGCCGCGAAAAAGGTCGTACCGCTCTCGCCGAGGAGATGGTTGTACGCGCGCAGCGGCGCGGAGGATGCGGGCGCGTCCGTCAGCACGATGTCGACCTCATGCTGCCCGAGCAGCGTCAGCAGCGTTTCCGAGGACGCCTCGCGGCAGACCATCTCGACGTCGCCCTGGATCTGGAACGCCGGGCGCAGGATCCGGTACGCGACGAGCTTCGGGACGACGTCCGCGACGCCGACCTGCACGCGCATGAGCGTTTTCGTGGGCCGGTCGCGGAGCGTGTCGCGGAGCTCGCGGCCGAGGGCGAAGATCTCGTCCGCGTACCGCAGCGCCACCCGCCCCGCCTCGGTCAACACCAGCGACCGCCCCGACTTCTCGAACAGCTTCTCCCCCAGCGACTCCTCGAGCAGCCGGAGCTGCGCGCTGATCGTAGGCTGCGTCAGATGCAGCTTCCGCGTCGCCGCGGCGATGCTCCCCTCCCGGGCGACCACCCAGAAGTAGAGGAGGTGGTGGTAGTTGAGCCACTCCATAGAGGCAGTTCCTCGGAGTTCCTCGGTTCCTCGGAGCTCCTCGGGTGGCTCGGAGAGAGCCGTGGCGGCTTCTCCCCTCCGAGGAACCCGAGGAACTCCGAGGAACCCGAGGAACTCATAGAGTAATCCAATCCTTCCCATCGAAACAATCCATCCAACCTATGAATGGCACCGCTGCCGCATCCGTTGTCCAGCGTGTCATGAAGAACCAGATCAAAACCATCCTCCTGCTGGGTGTGCTCTCCGCCATCCTGATCGGCTTCGGCGCGATGCTGGGCCGTCAGTGGGTGGCGGGCTTCACCATCCTCGCCATGGTCCTGAACCTCGGCGCGTACTTTTTCTCCGACAAGATCGTGCTGCGCATGCATCGCGCGGAGCCGGTCGACGAGGGCCAGGCGCCGCGGCTCTACGCCATCGTGCGCGAGCTGGCCATGCGCGCGGAGATCCCGATGCCGCGCGTGTACCGCATCCCCTCGCCGCAGCCGAACGCGTTCGCCACGGGCCGCAACCCGAAGCACGGCGTCGTGGCCGTGACGGACGGCATCCTGCAGATCCTCACGGAGCGTGAGCTGCGAGGCGTCCTGGCGCACGAGATCGGTCACGTGAAGAACCGCGACATCCTCGTCTCGACCATCGCCGCCGCGGTGGCGGGGGCAATCGCCTACATCGCCAACATGCTGCAGTTCACCGCCATCTTCGGCGGTGGCGACGACGACGCCCCCAACCCGATCGCGGCGCTCGTCCTGGCCATCGTCGCGCCGATCGCGGCGATGCTCGTCCAGCTCGGCATCTCGCGCTCGCGCGAGTACCTCGCGGACGAGACCGGCGCGCGCCTTTCCGGCGATCCGGAAGCGCTCGCGAGCGCTCTGGAGAAGCTCGAGCGCGCTGCGCACGTGGTCCCGCCGGTGACCGCGGCACCGTCGACGGCGAGTCTTTTCATCGTCAATCCGTTCGCGGGCATGCGTGGTATGGTCTCGCTCTTTTCGACGCACCCGCCCATGCCCGAGCGCGTGCGCCGCCTGCGGAACATGATCTTGTCGAGGTACGCCGCCTGATGGAAACGATCGCTTCTCCGATGCTCTGGACCGTCTTCAGCGTCTTCGTGCTGGGGATGCTGGCCCTGGACCTCGGCGTCTTCAACCGGAAGGCGCACGAGGTCCACTTCAAGGAGGCCCTGACCTGGAGCATCGTGTGGGTCGCCCTGTCGATGGCCTTCAACGCGTGGATCTACTACAAGTTCGGCAGCGAGAAGGCTCTCCAGTTCCTCACCGGCTACGTCATCGAGAAGGCGCTGTCGGTCGACAACATCTTCGTCTTCGTGATCCTGTTCGCGTCCTTCGCGGTCCCGAAGATGTACCAGCACCGCGTCCTGTTCTGGGGCGTCCTCGGCGCCATCTTCATGCGCGCCATCTTCATCGGCCTCGGCGCGGCCCTGGTCTCGCGCTTCGACTGGATCATGTACGTCTTCGGCGCGATCCTCATCTTCACCGGCTTCAAGCTGATGAAGGAGGGAGAGGCCGAGCCGCATCCGGAGAAGAACCCGATCTACAAGCTCGCGCGGCGCATGTTCCCGGCCGTGCCGGAGTACCACGGCAAGGCCTTCTTCGTGATGAAAGACGGCCGCCGCTACGCGACGCCGCTGCTGCTCGTGCTGATCGCCATCGAAGCGACGGACGTCGTGTTCGCGGTCGACTCCATCCCCGCGATCTTCGCCATCAGCACCGATCCCTTCATCGTCTACACCTCGAACATCTTCGCCATCCTCGGCCTGCGGGCGATGTACTTCCTGCTCGCCGGGATCATCGACAAGTTCCACTACCTCAAATACGGCCTGGCCATCGTGCTGCTGTTCGTCGGCGTGAAGATGGTGATCGCCGACTGGTACCACGTGCCGATCCTCGTTTCGCTCGCCACGATCGCGGGCGTGCTGACCATCTCCGTCCTCGCCTCCGTGATCTGGCCGAGGCACGTGGAGCTGGAGGTATCATCCGACGCGCTTGAAGATATCCGAGAGCACCCTACCGGAAGTTCTGATTCTTGACCCGCGCGTCCACGGCGACGACCGCGGCTGGTTCATGGAGACCTACAACGCGGCGACGTTCCGCGAGGCCGGCCTCCCTGAGACCTTCGTGCAGGACAACCACTCCTACTCCCGCCGCGGCGTCCTCCGTGGCCTGCACTACCAGTTGCACGAGCCGCAGGGAAAGCTCGTGCGCTGCACGCGCGGCCGCATCCTCGACGTCGCCGTCGACATCCGGCGCTCGTCCCCCCGCTTCGGCCAGTGGACCGCCGTCGAGCTGACGGAAGAGAACCGGCGCATGCTCTGGATCCCCCCCCGCTTCGCCCACGGGTTCACCATCCTCAGCGACGACGCCGAGGTGCTCTACAAGTGCACCACCGGCTGGGACGCGCCGACCGACCGGACCATCCTCTGGAACGACCCCGACCTCGCCATCGACTGGGGCGTGACCGCCCCCCAGCTCTCCGCGAAAGACGCGGCCGGCAAACCCCTCCGCGAGGCCGAGGTCTTCGAGTCTTGACACCCCGGAGACCGGCGTTTACGATGCGCGCCTCCTCGGGGAATGCAGTTGGCCCGGAGGGGGTTAGCAGCAGAACCGACGCGGGGTCGTAGTTCAGTCGGTTAGAACGCCGGCCTGTCACGCCGGAGGTCGCGGGTTCGAGCCCCGTCGGCCCCGCCAAATTAAAGCACTCACCAGCCGCCACTTGGCGGCTTTCGTGTTTTCAGGGGGTTGGCTTAGAAAGTTGTAACTCGCAAGCTGACTCGCAAGGTCGCGTTCTCGGACGCGAAAACCTGCGCGGAAACCGCCGCGAAAGCGCGCGATGTTTCACAAATCGGAGCGAGTGTTCCACGGAAAAAATGCGTCAAAGCGGCGGAAATCGAGCCGCGATCGGCGGCGGAACAGCGGCCGGGGTAATGCGAAGAAGAGAGCGCCGCACCCACGCTCTGACTGGCGCTGAAAGCGCGAACGGCGCACACCCGAAGGTGTACGCCGTCCCCCTGCGCGCGGCGCCTCGTGGGGCACCAGCGCGTCATGCCACGGACTCCCAAACCTTCGCCATGTGCGTGGCGTGGTTCGTGAGGATCAGGCGCCCGTGTTCGGCTTCGATGTGCACGTCCCTCTCGATGCTGAATCCGTGCTTCTCGAGCCAGTGTCCTGACAGGCGCAGAAACGGGACGTGCTCGCCCTGAGAAGCGGTTGTGTAGCGGAACCGTGAGGAGACCCTGATGCGCGACGGCGTGCGCGTGCGGCGCGGCTTGGGCGGTTCTGCAGCGCGAGCTGTGGGCGCGAGGGCTTCGCCCGCCGCGGCGACGGCTGGAAACACCACGCCGGCCGTTTGCGGAGTAGCGGCAGCGCGGCGGCGCGGACGCGAAAGGTTCGGGTGACGTTGAAGAGCGGAAAAGAGACGTGAGGACATGACTTGTTCACCTCCGTTGGTGGCCTCGCGAACTTCGGGCGCATAAGCGGAGCGGCCCGGTTTCATGGCGTGTTGACCCTGACGGCGAAGCGGCCCGCGCCTGTTAGCTGGCGAGGGCCAGCGGCGCGTCGCAGATCGGCGTCTGCTCGACACCAAAGACGGTGAGCGAAGCCGACGACGGGACCGGAACGTCCGGCCGTTGCCACCCGAGCACCATTTCCTGCATGAGGTCGAGCTCGATGTTGAAGTAGTGTTTATTCACCGTCTCGATACTGGTATCGCCCATCATCTTCACCACGGCGAGCAGGTGCGCGGGCGTCTTGCCGCGCTGCGCGATGTGAGACGCGCCGGTGTGGCGGAAGTTGAAGAACTCGCCCTTCTTCCCTTCGAGGTCGTAGCCGAGCATGCGGCCGGCGATTTCGAGGAGGCGATTCCACTACTTGCGGATGTCGACGTCCGGCTGGCCGGTCGACGGGTTGAAGTGGATCGGCCCGGAGGCGTTCGGCGGACGGATCGACGCGAGGTAATCGACGAGTTCCGCGGCGAGAGGACCGCGCGCCTTGATGCCCTTGTTCACGTTCTTGTGCTTGTCGAGCTGATACCAGCCGGTGCGGTTTGCGGGATCGAGCATGACCTCTTCCCACGTGAGGAAGCGATTGCACTTCGGCCGCATCATTGTGTAGTAGCCGATGAGGCACAGCCCGCGGAGCGGGATGTCGAAGGCGAGCGAAGCCCGCGGTTCTTCTTCTCCTGCGCAACGCGTACGTTCCAGGCGGCTTGCTCCGCTTCGTACTCGCGAAGCGCTGGCCCCATGAGGATGCCGAGCTCCAATTGCGACCACGGCTCCGGCTCGTCGTCGTGGACGACTTGCGGTACCGGCACGCCCTCTAAGTGATGGCGCGGGATGATCCGCTGCGCCTTCGCGCGATTGAGCATCGCGAGCAGCATGTTGGCGTAGTGGCGTTGCGTCTCGGGGCTCATGCCCGCAACTTCGGCGAGCAGTTCCTCGTAGAGCGGATACGTCAGCGTCTCGACGTCGTGCTCGGGCCCGTAGACCGCTTCGATGCAGTCGATGCGCGATTTCGCGTGCTCGTAGTCCTTGTTGTGGTCGATCAGGTACCGGCGATAGTTCGACGTGACCGCGAGGAAGCGAACGATGCTCGCCTCTTTGACCTCCGCAGCTTTAGCGCGCACAACGCGCGCGTTCAGCTTCTTCTCCTCCGCCTCTTTGACCCGCTGCGCTTCGAGCTTCGAGAGCTTCTTATTCCGCGGGTAAGGCGAGTAACGCTTGATGCGAATGTCGATCGGCTCGGCCTCGATCTCTTCGATCGGCTGGCCCATCTTCGCGGCGCGCTTCGCGCGGTACGCCGGGCACTGGTCACACGTGCAGAAGTCGGGATGCGTAATCGGCGGCTCGATACAGAGGGTGCCGATGCGTCCCGAAACCCAGCTCGGCTCGGGCTTATAAGCCATGCGTGTCTCCCTCCTTTACGCCGGTGGGCCTCCATCTGCGTAGCTCTGCAGACGTTGTCCACCGTGAGTTCTCCGGCCCGAACATCCAGGCAACACGTTCCAGGTGGCCGGCCCGAATGAGCTCAACGCCAACGCAGGCATGGGACTCGGCGTCCCCTACGACGTCGTCCTCGACTGCGACATGAACAACGCGCTGAGCGACGGCGACTTCATCGACGGCCAGACCGGCGAGGCCGGCCTGTATATGGTCCACGACACCACGCTCTCCGGCCCCGCGGCTGTCACGGAGCTGGACTACAACATCGCCGGCCCCATCGCCTCGACGATCGACATCGACTTCAATGCGGCGCAGAACCTCTATTACCCGACGAACATCGCGGCGATGGGCAAGCGGCCGATCGTCATGATCGGCACGCGCCGGGCACCAGTACATCTGGTACGACCACAGGGGCCGCTATCTGGCGTCCTACGGCTACGTCGTCGTCAGCTACGACAGCGACATCAGCAGTTCCGCCAACGCGGCGTTCATGCGATCGCCACACCGGCGCGTTCATCGATCAGGCCGAAGGGAGCGTGATTGCCGGCGGCGCGCTGGTCAGGCATCTCGACACGAAGCGCATCGTCTGGATCGGCCACAGCCGCGGCGGCGAAGGCGTCACCATCGCGTACGACCGCCTCTTCGACGGAGCGAGCGTGCCCAGCAAACTACTCGAGGCAGGACATCCGCCTCGTCAGCAGCATGCTGCCGACGGACTTCAACGGCACGGGGGTCGCGGACCCGCACGACGCGAACTACCACCTCTGGACGGCGTCCGGCGACAGCGACGTGAACGGCTCCGGCGGCGACCTCTGTCCCTTCGGCGACACGCAGCGCTGCCAGACCTTCCACCTCCACGACCGCGCCACCGGCTACCGGCAGTCGACCATCGTCCAGGGCACGGGACACGGCTGGTTCCACGACAACGAAGGCGCCACCGCCGCGTTCGACGGACCCTGCGCGCTCGATGAAGCCATCACCCACCAGATCCAGCTCGGCTACCTCCTGCCGCTGGTCGAGCACTACGTGAAGGGCAACGTCCCCGCGCTCGACTTCCTCACCCGCCAGTACGAGTCCTCCATCCGATCGGTGCCCCGTCGCGAACCCGTGCGTGGTCGTCACGAACGAATACCGCAACGGCTCCCCACCGGGAACTTCGTCATCGACGACTACCAGGCGCAAAACGACCCGGGGGTGAGCAGCTCCAACACGACGGTCACGTTCGACGTCGAGAACCTCACCGAGGGGCGGCTGGACGACAACAATCAGGACTTCGTGTGGGGGCCGGGCGATCCGTTCAACGGCGCGACCAGGGCAACGGGACCGACACCACCCGCGGCGTCGTGTTCGACTGGACCGGCGCGAACCGCTTCTACGAGTGGCAGGTGCCCGCCGCCGCGGTCGACTTCTCCCGCTTCCGCTACCTCTCCTTCCGCGGCGCGCAGGGCACGCGGCATCCCAACACCACCGCGGCGCCTCTGGGCGACCTCACGTTCGCGGTCACGCTGCGCGACTACGCCAACGGCACCAGCACCATCCGCATCAACGCCTACGGCGGCGGACTGGAAGAGCCGTATCAGCGCAACAGCGGGTGGCACAACGAGATGGAGACCATCCGCATCCGCACCACCGACTTCCTGCACAACGCCTCGGGGCTCAACCTGGCGAACGTCGCCGCGGTGCGTCTCGACTTCGGCCCGGCGTTCGGGTCCAACGAAGGGCGGGTGGTCATCGACGACCTGATGCTCACCAACGACCTCTCGCCGCTCTCGCTGCGGATCCTCGAGCCGACCAACTCGCGGCCGTCGTTCGCGGGCACGTCGATGGCGGGCAGCCGCGTCCTCGTGCGACTCATCGCCGGCGGCGGACTGGATCTCTCGGCCGGGAACATGACCATCCTCGTCGACGGCGTCGCGCTCCTGCCCTCCCAGATCGCCACGCCCCCGCGGTGGTCGGCGGCGAGACCTGGGTCGTCATCGCGCCGGGCCCGAAGCCGAACGGCTGCTACGACCTCACCGTGACGCTCACCGCGCCGGCCGGAGTGAGTGTGACCGAGGCGGACGCCTTGTGCTGGGAGGCGACGAGGCGCGTGAGTTCGACCGCGTCCTGGCCGTCGATTAGACGAACAACATGCATTACGACGGCAGCACCGGGCTGCACAACACGGCCAAAATGGAGGCCGCGCGGGCCGCCGCGAAGTTCTTCGTCGATCTCTCCAATCCGCTGGATCAGATCGGCGTCATCAGCTCCAGCGCCGCGACCAGAACGGCGACGGCTCCATCGTCGATCCCGGCGAGCTCGCGGAGGTGCGGTTCGCCATGGTGCCGGCCGGCGAAGGCAGGGCGATATCCGTCCCGACGCGCGCCTGGCCGTCCACAACACCGCGCCCGATGAGACACCCAGCTTCAGCGGTCCGGAGACGTCATCCGGCGCGGGACTCGTCGAGGCGAAGACATGCTCGACGGCGGCGCCACGGCCGGCCACGAGCCGCACATCGTGCTGCTCACCGAGGAGAACTATGCGCCGTTCTGGATCCAGCCCGGCCCCGGCGGTCCGCTGCGTCCCATGTTCGACACGGACCACATCCGCATCGACACCGTCGGCGTCGGCGGCGACGCCGACGACACGCTGTTAATGGATATCGCCGCAGTCACCGACGGCGAGTTCCGCAACCTCAACGAGGGCTCCGGCTCGTTCTTCCTCCTCAGCCGCCTCGCCGACTTCTACAAGACCGTCGACGAAGACGAGCGCGGCGAGCAGCGCTTCTACTATGCCGAAGGGTTCCCGTCCGCCGGCATCTCCCTCGCCGCCGTCCGGCTGCGCGTCGGCTCGTTCGTCGTGGAGCCGAACCTCGACTGGATGACCGTCGCGTTCCACGCCAACATCGATAACGCCGCGACCGTGCGCCTGTTCCCGCCCGGCAGCGCCGTCCCCATCACCGCCGCGCCACCGATGACCACCCTGCGGACCGACCCGAAACACTCGGTGTACCGCATCCGCGAGCCGCTGCCCGGCATCTGGACCTACGTCGTCGACCCGCACGATCTCTCCGCGGAGTTCTTCGCCGTCGCCTCCGCCCCGACCTCGCTCACCACGCGCGTCGGCCCCGGCCAGCTCACGCGCCGCGGGGCCGGCAACTACGCCATGCCGCTGCGCATGTGGATCGCCGACCGCCTGTCCGTGCGCGGCGGGAGCGTCTCCGGCTACGTCCGCCGTCCCGACGGCGTGAAGAACCCGATCACGCTGTCCGACAACGGGCTATCCCTCGACGGCGGCGCGAACGACGGCATCTACGGCCTCCAATACCTCGCCATCCTGCCGGGCGCCTATTACGTGAGCCTCCGCGCTCCCGGTACGTCGAACGCCGGCGAGCCGTACGAACGTTACCTGTCCACCGCGTTCGTCCTCCCCGGCCAGCCCAAGCGCCCCATCCAGCCCGGCGAGGGACTTCCCGTGCCGCCGCGCGGCGAAGGCTGCTTCTGCGACGCCGAGACCCGCCGCTCCCTCTCCTTCTTCGGCGGCGTCAACATCCCCCACGGCGCCTTCAATACCGCCGCCGATCCCTCCTACAGCCTCGGCATCAAGCCCGCGTGGCACTTCCCCGCCTGGGGCGGCCGCGCCTCCCTCGGGCCCCTACTCGGCCGCGACAATTTCTAAAACGCGAGCGGCAGCAGCGACTTCCACCTCACCCACCTCTCCTCCGAGCTCGAATTCGCGCCCCGGACGCGCTTCTGCCTCGTCCCTTCCATCCACATCGGCGTCGGCGCCTACCGAGATGAGAACGGCGACGTCGAACGCGGGTTCAACGTCGGGTTGGGCCTGTCGGCCTGCCTCAGCCTCGTCTCCCGCTACGACTACCGTTCCGTGAACGCCTTCAACCGCGACTACTCGACCATCCAGGTCGGCGTGCGCTTCAACTTCTGATGGGCGGGTGCGGGCGCTCCGCGAATGGTGCGCGCCGGCCGCAGTACGTTGCTCCGCGAGAGCCGGGAGCTACGTGCTCGGCTTCTTTCCACCGACCTCGCGACTAGTTATGCCGTCGCGCCGTGGATTCGGCCGGTCAGCACACCGGCCTGCACGCCGCAGGTCGCGGGTTCGAGCCTTGTCGATCCCGCCAAATTAAGCACTTGATGAGTCGTCACTTCTACGTTGATATAGGTTTCCTCGAGACCGAGGGCCGACGCGAAGAACATGTCCGAATCGAAATCATCCAGCCTGTCGCCAGAGCTCATCAGTTCGGCGTCGCTCGGTGACGGACTCTCTGGATAACCGGCCGCACGCAGCTCCACCGGATGTGCCATCTGCCAGGAAATCCGCGCTACTGCAGACGGCCGCCAACGACGAGCATGCCGCTGAGGTTCGGCGACTTTCGTATCGGATTTTGTCGGCCGTCGGTTGCGGCAATCACCTTCTGCGAAACGAACTTATACAGCTCGTCCACATCGACCCGTCCGTCACGGTCGATGTCGGCGGCACCGCGCAATCCCTGGAGAAGGAAGTAGGTGAAGATGCCGTGTCGCATCGCGCTCGATTCCTGAGCCACCTCACTGCTGCTGCTGGCGGTAAGGATCACACGGCCTTTCCCGGTGTTGGCGATCCGCGTCAGGAACTCCTCGGAGATTTTCACACCCCGCGCGCGATTGGGCTCGAACGGCGTGCGGCCGCCCGCCGCTCCACTGAAGCAGCTATCCACGATCAGCACGACACGCTCGGAACGCAGCCTCTGAAGGATGCGCGACAACTCCTCCATGCTCAACGCCGAGCCAAACAGATCTGCCGGGTTGGCGTCGTACGGCAGCAGATACTTGCTGTAGCCGTCCGCATCGGCGCTGCTGCTGTCCGCCTCCTTCACGCCATGGCCTGCGAAAAAAATCAACACGGTGTCATCCGGATTGCTAGCGTGTTTCACCAATTCGGTCCCGAGGCGTCGCTTGATGTTGGCCAGAGTGGCGTTCTCGTCGAGCAGTTCGATGACCTGCTCGGTGGGAACGCCGAGCCCGCGATAGTAGGAGTGGACCGCCACGGCATCATCCGTCGCGTAGTCGAGATCGGTGATGGACTGATCACGATAATCGGAAACGCCCACGACCGCGAGCCACACCTTCCCCTGAGGCTTCTGGCGATGCAGTGTGATCGAGCGGCTGTTTCGCACTCCCTCCGAGGTGACCACAACGACCGCGAACTCGTTGGGGCCGTAATCGAGGTGCACTCGAGGCTCGTACTGCCACAGATACCCGCCCGGCGTGCGAATCTCCGGGGTCTGCGGCAACTCGATTGCGCGTTGATTCTGCTCCAGACGCAACGCCGCCAGCCGCGTTAGCGACTGCACTTCGAACGCCAGACCCACCGTCTCTTCGGTCAAGCGGCTTCCGTCGCGGTAGCGCTGGAACGAGACGGTCGCCGGAACGCCGGCAACCTGCGCGGCCGCGGGCACCGCTTCCAGCGGCGGAACTGCCGAGATGATCTCGGGCTCCTCCTTGGCGATCGTGAGCGCTGCCATCGTATCGACTGCCGGAAAATCGCGCTGCGAGATGAGTACCTTCAGCGACCCCGCGACCACGGCGATGTTCCTCCGAATTTGCGCCCGGAGCTGAATCCTGGCGGAGGATTCCGCTGCGATCGATCCGACGTCGAGGCGGACGACTCGAGCCGGTGTTCCATTGGCGTTGAGCAGTTCGACGGCGACGTTGTCGGTGCTCACGTCGGCCTTCACATCCTCGGCTGAAAGGCGGCCGTGATTCTGAATGTCCACGGCGAACAGCGCCGTTTTTCCTTCCACTAGCGGCGACTGACTGGCCACCGCCGCGACGAGGGCAGGACGTTGCTCATGGAACGGGAGGCCAATCATCTGCTCGCTGACCGGAAAGTTCGCCTGCGCGATGATTACGTTGATCGGAAGGCGTTGCAGAACGTGATCGCGCTCGACCGCGCGGGGAAGAGTCAGTTGTACCCGATGCTCCCGTCCCTCCGCTTCAGGCGGGAGCTCGCCAATGTCGAGTGTCGACGGTTTGATGCCCAAACCTGCGACGGTCGAGGCAATCGCCAGTCGAACGCCACTTGCGGCCAGCGTGCCCCGATTGCTCGGAGTGAGGGACACTTCGATGACTTCCCCGTTGTTCGCCATGCCGTCGCGGTTCCCGCGCGATTGCGGCGAATTCCCGTCGAACAATCGAAAACCAATCTCCACTTGCGGCCTCTTCGTCTGCATTGCCCAGCGCTGCTCCCTCGCCGTGGTGGCGACGCTGGCGCCGCGCGCCTCCACCGCCTGAACGGTCAGGCCGAAATCAGAATCGCTGAACGTGATCGGAAAACGAAGAAGCGTGCGTACCTCCTTGACCGCGCTCACCGCGATGGACCCGACCGTCAGGGCCGGTTCGACGACCTCGACTCCGGGCGTCGAAGAGACAGTCAGCTCGGCCCCGACAGCTTCGCCGAGGCCGGTGTTGCGGACGAGGATCACGACTTCGATCGTCTCGCCATTGGAAGGACGCCCGTCGCTGTCGCCTCGGGCACGACCGCCGCGATCGTCGAGCCTGACATCCGCGATCTCCAATATGGGCCGCTTGAGACGCTCCGTCGCGAGCTGCAAGATGACGGGACGGCCTCCGTAACCCCGTTTCTCGAGCGTCACCACCTGCACTTGCTGCTGCAGTGTGTCGACCTCTAGGCCCGCGGAGATCGGGACTTCGACGTCTTTCGTGGCACCGGGCGAAATGTCGCCAATCTCGGCCTCCGCCGGCAACCCGATCGTGTTCATCGCCATGCTCAGTCGCAGGCGCACGGCGAACGCCGGACCGGCGCCCACGTTTCGAACCGTGAAACGAAGACGCGCCTGCTCGCCGGCATCGAGACGTCCATTGGGAAGAATCGAGCTCGTGTCGTCGAAACCAACGCTCGTCTGGAGATCGGAGGGACGTGCGCGCTCGGTGGTCTTCTCTATCGCGAAGCTGGTCAGCGAGGAATCGAGAGCGATTCTGTAAAAGAGCTGCTCCATTGCACGTTCCAGCGCCGGTTCGCCCATGGCACGCGCCATCGTGTACGACGACCAGTACATCCGTTTCGTCCGCATGCCAGCGCCTTCACCCGAGAACGAAGCTACGGTGACGCCGTTGCGCGCAACGGCGTACATCAAGACCGTAACCTTCACGCCTGCAATTT
The DNA here is from genome assembly GCA_036375075.1 of Thermoanaerobaculia bacterium. GTDB lineage: Bacteria > Acidobacteriota > Thermoanaerobaculia > Gp7-AA8 > Gp7-AA8 > QHVT01. Next base: position 86,684 of record DASUSN010000111.1, read on the forward strand.
CGTTCTGGCTGTCCACGATATTGGCCGAGCTGGTCTTGACGACGAAAACGAGGTCGCACGTCGGGCAGTGTCGGTTCGGTAAGATCGCCATGCGCGGAAAAACACGACGGAAGATTCTTGGAAGCGTGCTCGCCACCGGTTCTGCGGCGTTGACATACACGCGTTCGACCTCCAGGATGTTCTCCGCCGCGATCGGCTCGAACAGGCTCGTCGTGCCTTCCCATTTCGTGGGCGCCGTCCATGTTGCGTTCGCGCCCTGGCGGTCAAAAGGCAAAAGGAGCAGGCCAACCTGAAGCTTCTCGTCGATCGGGCGCGCTGGCACCGCCGCCGGCTGGTAGTTTGACGGCAACCGTAATGGCACTACGACGGTGTTTCGCAGCTTCGGCTCGGCGGCCAATGTGAGCCCGACGGTGGGCGCTGCGGCGAGCAGCACAAGACAGACAAGACGGCGCATGGCCTGCTCCTCATGGGTGGTTTTCGTCCGTTGTGGCGCTCGCCTCTCGTGATGATGGCGCTCCGTCCAATGCCTCATCGACCACCCATCGCGGGTTCGCGACCACTAGACACGCCCGCAGACCGGCTCCATCGCAGTGAGATTCAGCACGACCGGCGGCGTCCGCGCCCTGAGACGGCCCGCATCGCACCTCGAAAGCGGCCTGTTCACGACGAGAGAAGCGGCTGACACGGTGCCAGCCACCTCTCTCCCACGCCGGCCGCTCGCCGCTCGAACCAGGCAACGTCAGCGAAAATATTGCGCCAGATTTGTGGCGAGGCCTCTCGCAATGTCTTCGATCGCCTTATGAGCCAGCTGCTCCGCCGGCTCAAGGGCTCGCTCTCCGGTGGTGTGGTGGGCCTTGATCGCGGGTTCGAGAGCCCTCTGATCACCAACGACGGTCACCCACTGCGCTCGGTCCTCGATCCGCTTTTTGATGCTTTCCGATTTGACGATCGTTCCCTTCTCAACATTCACAATCTGGAAGCTGCCGCTGATCTCGACGTATCCTGTCCGAGTGTGCTTCGTCCAGTTCGCTCCAACGACGAAGGATTGACCATTCTGGCAGCAATATGTCGCGGAGCTCGTTCCCTGTTCGGACATCTCAGGAGGATACGAGACTGTGATCGAAAGAACCTTCCCGAACACGAACGCATGAATACCGGCCAGCTTCCCTAGTTTCGCCGCAGTACTCTCGTTGATGGCCGGAGTCTGGCCCAGCGCCTGTTCTTGCAGAATCTGATTCACGTATTCGCGCGTCACGAACTCCAGAAACTCGGTTTGGTGACCCATCGCTCCTGAAATCACGCGCTCGGTCATGATCTGGCCCACGTCGCCGAATTGATCCTTGCCGCTCAGATTGTTGAATGGCATCACCGCGACTCGCTGTATGGCTGCTTGTTTGGCCTTTTCGGCTAGAGTGGCCGAGTCCTTGAACCCCGGAACGTAATTCTCAATCCGCCGGAGCTTCGCAACGGCATTCTTGAAGTCCTTCCTTGCTATCAGATCAGTCCCGTCACGATAGAGGCTTTCGGCGGCAAGCTGGCGGCTGTCTTTGTAATTGGGAACGTATCTCTCTGCCGCGTCGAACAGGGCAATCGCATTGTCCGACCGGCCAAGCGTCTTTGCGAGCGACGCACCGTCACGGTAAAGACACGCGGCGGCAAGCTGGCGGCTGTCCTTGTAGTCTGGCACATAACGCAGTGCGGCGCTGAATTCCGTCGCTGCCCTTTCGGCACTCCCGGCGCTTCCGGCGTAGGTGACGCCCTTTTGATAGTGCATTTCGGCGGCATTATCCGTTGCAGCCGCGCGTTGTGCGCGCACATCGATGTCTGGAAGCTCTACGGGCCGTGCGACCTTTTTCCCATCTACCTTGCTTCTCTCCACCGGCGCAATCGAGGACAGGTCACTGCTGATTTTGGTCAGGACATCGTATTCGCGAATGGCCGTCGCCCAGTCTTTGGCCTTTGCGGATTCCTCGGCGGCCGCTCGGTGTTTATCGACCACCAGCGGAAGAACGGTCTTGAACAGCGCGATTGCGTTCTGATGATCATTGTCCTTTCGCAACTTGATGATCAGCAGGTGCAGCGCTTCATCGTGTTCCCCGTTCTGATAGGCTTTCCGGGCGTCACGGAACTCGTCGGAAAAGATCCCGGCGTTCAGATCCGACGACACGCCAAACGAAACGCAGGCGACGAGCGCCATCATCATGACTCGCCGGATCGTATCCCTCTTTACCGTCATATAGCCCTCCATCAGTCATCACCTCGGGAGCCACCGCATGAGCAGCCTCGCCATAGGCGGCCGATCGGCACTCGCTCCCCTTCTCGAAGAGTACAGACACGCTTTCGCAGCAAGGGTGGCGCGGAAGTCCCGCGCCACGCGCGTGAACCTCGCCCCTACCAGGTGAAGCTAGAGCGATACGAAGAGCGGACGAGGCTATGCTGCGCGTTCGCATCGCCGGCCATCGTATGGAAGCCGTCACGGCGCCGATCGACAACTGGACGAGGTTATGGTGGCGAAAAAAGACGAAGTGGGCATGCTCCGGCGGACCGGCCTGCCTCAGCCAGGGGCACAGTCGATTCGCGTCCCAGAGCGACGTCTACGTCGGGCATGCTGGTAGAGACGGTCATCAGCGTCGTGTCGCCGCCTGCTGCATCAGCTCGTGCATCCGCTCGTAGGCGACGCGGCCTCGCGCGTAATCGCCGATGCTGTCGACGAGGCCGGCTTGGCGTCGGCCGCATCGTGCTCGACAAATTCGGTCATGAAGAGGCCGCGCATGTCCTTACGCGATCGTTCTGGTCCACGGTGCCGAGGGAGAAGTGCGCGCCGGCTATGAGGCCAGCCTCGCCAGTCGTTTCGGCCACTGCCAAGCTCGGTGACCGACTTCCACTCCGGGCCCGCGAACCGTCGCCCTCCGAGGTACTCGAGATCGAGGTCCGCGACATCAATCGCGCTGCATTCATCCCACGACCGAAACACAACCTTCGATGGTGAAAGAGGCCCGTCAAATGCGAGGCGTGCGGCTTCGATCGTGACCTTCACGGTACTTGACTCACCGGGTCATTCACCACGGGCAGATCGCCCCTTTTCCAAACACGCGCGCCCTCCGGCCTGTCACGCCGGAGGTCGCGGGGTTCGAGTCCCGTCGGCCCCGCCAATCTGAAGCACTTGATTAGCCGCCGCTTCGGCGGCTTTCGTGTTTTCAGCGGCTCGATGAAGAAAATTGGTGCTCACAAGGTTCGGCCACGAAGGCTCCCGACGACGCGCTAGCCCGCGCGATGGCGCTGCTCTGAGTCAGCGCGCGCGCCGGTAGTGCGAACAGCGCACGGGGGTGACGTGACCGCCTTCGGGATCGTGCTCCTCACTCAAATTGAGTCCCGAGCGGCGTTGGACCGCCGAGGAGCGACTGCGGCTTCGGCGACGACCACCTGATTCCGCCCGCCGTGCTTGGCCTGGTAGACGGCCGCATCGGCCTGCCGCAGGAGTCCCGCGGGATCGTCATCGATGCCGGGAACGCCGGACCACACTCCGATGCTGACGGTGAGTCGCGACGTCAGGCCGTCGAGCGCAACGACCGACTGTTCGATCTCGCGGCGAAAGGCCTCCAGCCGCCCGACCGTCTCCGCCGGCGTTCCGCCGGCGCTGATCACGATCAATTCGTCGCCGCCGTAGCGGATGTTCGTATCCGTGTCGCGGCGGAAAGATCTCTGCAGGACCGCCGCGACGTGGCGGATACAGGCGTCGCCGAACGGATGTCCGAACGAGTCGTTGATCTCCTTGAAGCGATCGAGATCGATCACCGCGAGAGTCATGTTCAGTGCGTTTCGGGCGCAGAGGTGCAGCGTCGGCGCGACGACCTCGTTGAAGTGCAGGCGGTTGTACAGGCCGGTCAGCGCATCGCGGCGGCTGATCTCCGCCAGCCGCTGATTGGCCGCGCGCAGCTCCCCGTTCAACCGGCGGAGCTTCGTTGCCCAGAACAGAGTGACCGCGGCGACCAGCGCGAACACGCCGGCGACCTGCCAGAACCGGCGGTAGTCGAATCCCTGCTCGAACCGGACGGCGATCCAGCGGTTCGTGATCTCCTGCCGCTCGGCCGGCTGGATCGAATCGACGAGCTTCTGGAAGACCTCCCGCAGCATCGGCTGGTCATTGCGCGTGGCCACGCTCATCAGGTTGTCGTGGCCGATGCGGCCCGCGATCTTGACGTCGGAGATCTTGTTCTCCTGAAGCACCCGGCCGATGCTCATCATGTTGCCGATGAACCCGTACAACTCGCCGTTCTGGACCTTGCTCAGCCCCTCCTCGTAGCTGCCCACCTCGACGAGGTGGATGCCGGGATGGCCCCGGCGCAGCAGCTCGATCCCCGCGAAGCCGCGCATGTGCCCCAGGCGCTTGCCGGTCACCTGATCCAGCCCCGCGACGAACGGAACGTTCACCGACGTCGCGATCACGCCCGGAATCTCGAGGTAAGGGGTGGTGAAGTCGAGAAACGAACGGCGCGACGGCGAATCCATGAGCAGCGAGAAGATGTCGCATTGCCGCCGTTGGCCAAGGGCGAACGATTCTTCCCACGTCTTCGCCGGGACGAGCTGGAGATTCAGCCCGCCGCGGCGCGCCATGAGGCGGATGAAATCGGCCGCCATCCCGGTATGCCGCCCGCGCGCATCGATCCCTTCGATCGGCATCCAGTCCGGAGCGACGCACATGCGGATCGGCCCGCGGCTCTGCAGATAGGCAAGCTCGCGCGGCGACCACTGCACGCTGGCGCGGGCCGGATCGACGGCGGTGGCGAGCACCAGGGACAGCGCGAGGACCGGGGTCATTCGCCGATCCTAGTTCATGAAGCCACCGCGGTGCTCGTCGATGGTGGACCGCTTCTTCGAGCTCCGGCGAAAGATCAAGGACCGCGTGTAGCGAGCCGCGCGCGCTCTGAGTCAGCGCGCGCGCCGGTAGTGCATGGCGACCGCGCCGTTGCGGAGCGGCTTCGCCGAGAGGAGCTCGAGCCGTCGCGTGCCGGGCAGCCCGCTCTGGTACAGGGTCGGGCCGTGGCCGGCGATCCTGGGGTGGACGAGGAACTTGTACTCGTCGATCAGATCCAGCCGGTCCAGCTCGGCCGCGAGCTTCCCGCTGCCGAGGAGCACGCCGGCCGGGGTCGCGTCCTTGAGCTCCTGCACGCCCGTGCGCAGGTCGCCGGCGATGTGGTGGCTGTTGGTCCACGGGAAGTCCTTTCGGGTCGACGACACCACGTACTTCGGCTTGGCCTCCAGCTTGAGCGCCCACTCGCGCATCGCCGGCGGCGCCTCCTCGTCGCCCCGGGCGACCGCCGGCCAGGAGCCCTCCATCATCTCGTAGGTGACGCGGCCCCACAGCATCGCCCCGCCCTCGTCCATGAGGCGGGTGAAGAAGGCGTGTGTCTCGTCGTCGGCGATTCCCTCCTGGTGGTCGACGCAGCCGTCCAGGGTGACGTTGATGCTGAAGGTCAAGAGTCCCATGCGGCGAGTCTAAGCCATCCAATCGCTCGCGGATGTCTGGCGCCTGCGCTTGTCGAGCAATCGACGGCGGTGCTGGCGCAGCGCACGTGAAGTGGGCGGCCAGTGGCGCGAAGCGAGCGGCGGGCGGATGCCAGCGTGAGCTCCGCGGGCCTTCTCCGATCGAGCCTCGCCTTGCACGCCGCCAATTCGGTTGCTATACTGAACCACATGGTTCAGTATTCGCGGACCCGCTTCGATGCCTCGTTTGCCGCGCTCTCGGACGCCACCCGACGCGGTGTTCTGGAGCAGCTCGGGCGTGCAGACGCTTCGATCACGGACCTTGCCGACAAGTTCCACATGACCTTGACGGGCATGAAGAAGCACGTCGGCGTCCTGGAGCAGGCGGGACTCGTCACCACGGAGAAGGTCGGGCGCGTGCGGACCTGCAGGCTCGGCCTGCGCCGACTGGATGAAGAGGCGGCATGGATCGAGAGGTACCGCCAGCTCTGGGATGCACGGTTCGACGAGCTGGACAAGGTTGTCGAGGAACTGAAACGGAAGGAGAAAGTCGATGGACGCAAGAAGAGAGAGTGAGCCCACGCCCATGAAGAACCGCACGACGGTGGAGCGGAGGTCCGAGCGTGAGGTAGTCGTTACCCGAACCTTCGACGGCCCGGCCCGCATCGTGTTCGAGGCGTGGACCCAGCCCGAGCTGTTCAGGCGGTGGTGGGTGCCGAAGTCGATGGGCATGTCCCTGCGTTCCTGTGAGATGGATGTTCGGGTCGGGGGCAAGTACCGTCTCGAGTTCGAGCCCGATGCGATGGCGTTCTTCGGCACGTACCTCGAAGTGACACCGCACTCGCGCCTCGTGTGGACCAATGAGGAAGGTGGTGAGGATGGTCCTGTGACCACGGTGACATTCGAGGAAAAGGGTGGCAAGACGCTGCTGGTTCTGCGCGAGCTCTATTCCTCGAAGGAAGCTCTCGACGCTGCCGGCACCGGGGCGGCGGATGCAATGGTCGAGACGTTCGCGCAACTGGACGAGCTTCTCCTCACCCTGGGCGCGAGCGTGGGGTCATGACGTCGCCCGACGTGCCAACCGGCCCCCGCGCGCCGCCACCGCTTGAAAATGGTCAGAACCATTGCCCGCCGGCGTCGTAAGAAGAGTCAAGAACCCTGCATGCTTCGAACGAGGCTCTTCCTCTCCGCCATTGCTCTGGTCTGTTTGTCCGCGGCTGTCCACGCAGACGAGCCGTCTCACGTCAAAGTCGCGCTGATCCCGGAAGTCCGGACCATCGCCCCCGGCGCGCCGTTCTGGGTGGCCGTCCGCCTGACCATGGACCCGCGGTGGCACACGTACTGGATCAACCCCGGCGACTCCGGCGCCCCGACGGAGATCAAATGGAACCTTCCGCCCGGCTTCGAGGCCGGGCCGATTCAGTGGCCTCACCCGGAGCGCATTGAAGTCCCGCCGCTGGTCAGTTTCGGGTATGAAGGCCAGGCTGCGCTCCTCGTCCGGATCACTCCCCCGCGCGATCTGAAGACGGGGGAGCGCGTCTCCCTCGCCGCGCACGTGAGCTGGCTGGAGTGCGAGGAGCTGTGCATCCCCGGAGAAGCGACGGTCAGCGCGGCCGTCTCCACGGGACCGGCCGTCGAAAACGACCCCGACCGCGCGCAGTTTTTCTCCGAGGCGCGCGCGCGGCTTCCGCTCGATTCGGCCGACTGGCGGTTTGCGGCGGGCTCAGGCCGCGGGTTCGTACGGCTGACCGCGACGCCGCCCCTCTGGCTGAAGGAGCCCGTGGCCGAGGCGGAGTTTTTTCCGGAGACGCGCGGCCGGTTTTCGAATGGACGCGGGCCCTGGGATCGCGGGGACGGCGCCTACGTCACGGATCTTCCCCTGTCGGACGAGTCGACGGCGACGGTGCGCCGGGTGACCGGCGTCCTCGTGTCGAAATCGGGATGGCGGGGGCCGGGATCCGAGCGCGCCATCCGTGTGGACGTTGAAATCGGCAGGGAGATCACCGGCGACGCGGGCGCCAGCCCTGGCCCCGCGGCCAGCGCCTCCGGCCCTGGCCTGCTCGGCGCCCTCGGTCTCGCCTTCCTCGGGGGACTGATCCTCAATCTGATGCCCTGCGTACTTCCGGTCCTTTCCATCAAGGTGCTCTCCCTCGTTGGCCAGGCCGAGGCGCCGATGGGCGTGCGGATGAGAAACGCGGGGGCCTATGGCCTCGGCGTGCTCGTCGCCTTCTGGGCCCTGGCCGGCCTGCTCATTGCCCTGCGGGCAGGGGGCGAACAGCTCGGATGGGGGTTCCAGCTCCAGTCGCCGCCGGTGATCGCCGGCCTGGCGTCGCTGTTCTTCCTGATCGCCCTGAATCTTTTCGGCGTATTCGAAGTGGGCGTGTCGCTCACCCGTCTCGGCGGGAAGGGCGGCGAAGGTGCCGGCGCCTCCTTCTCGAGCGGGCTGCTGGCCACGATCGTCGCCACCCCGTGTACCGCCCCGTTCATGGGCTCCGCCCTCGGGTTCGCGCTCACGCAGCCCGCCCCGGCCGCGCTGGCGATCTTCACGGCTCTGGGAGCCGGGATGGCCGCGCCGTTTGTCGCGCTGGCCGCCTCCCCGCGGCTGCTCCGGTTTCTGCCCCGCCCCGGCGCCTGGATGGAGACGATGAAGCAGGCGCTCGGGTTTCTCCTGGCGGCCACCGTGGTGTGGCTGGCGTGGGTGCTCGGCCAGCAGACCGGGTCCGACGGCGTCGCGATGCTTCTGGCGGCACTCGTCGTCCAGGCCGTCGGCGCCTGGGTCCTGGGCAAATGGGCGGTCGTGACGCGGAGCGCCGCGGTTCGCAGGGCGGCGGGAATCGTGGCGGTCATTCTCATTGTCGGCAGCGCGGCGGCGGCGGTGAAGCTGGCCGGGGCCGGCAAGCCTCCAGCCCTCCAGGCGGCCGCCGCGGAAAGCTGGGAGCCCTACAGCGAGGCCCGCGTGAACGAGCTGCGCGCGGCGGGCCGGCCCGTGTTCGTGGACTTCGGGGCGGCCTGGTGCCTGACCTGCCAGGTGAACGAGCGTGTGGCGTTAGCGGCCGCGCCGGTCCTGGCGAAGTTCCGGGAGAAGAATGTGGCGACGCTCAAGGCCGACTGGACGTCCCGCGACCCGGCTGTCACCCAGGCGCTCACGAAACTGGGACGCAGCGGCGTCCCCACCTACGTCTTGTACTCGAAGGATGCATCGGCCCCTCCCCGGCTTCTCCCGGAGGTCCTCACGCCGACGCTCGTCATCGACGCTCTGGACAAACTCTGATCACGCAGCAAGAAAGGACCTGACATGAAGAAAGCCGTGATTGCCGCCGTCATTCTTTGCGCCGGCCTGGCCGTCTGGGCCATCGCCGCCAAGGTGGCCGACGCCGGAAAAACCGAACAATTCGCCAACGGGCTGAAGGACCCAGCCGTGGGAAGTCCCGCCCCGGCGTTGACGCTGACCGACACCAACGGAAAGCAACACAACCTCGCCGACTACAAGGGCAAGTACGTAGTGCTCGAGTGGGTCAACTTGGGATGCCCGTTCGTGAAGAAACACTACGAGAGCGGGAACATGCAGGCGACCCAGAAGAAAGCCGTCGACCAGGGCGTCGTCTGGCTGTCGGTGTGCAGTTCGGCGGAAGGCAAGCAGGGACACATGGCTCCGGCGGACTGGAACAAGGAGATCGCCGCCCGGAAGCTGGCCTCCACTGCCGTGCTGATCGATGAGAGTGGCAAGGTCGGAGCGGCCTACGGCGCGAAGACGACGCCTCACATGTACATCATCAATCCCGCTGGCGTCCTGGTCTACAAGGGCGCGATCGACGACAAGCCGACCACCAACCAGGACGACATCCCCGGCGCCAGGAACTACGTTCTCGCCGCCCTCGACGAGTCCATGGCCGGCAAACCCGTCTCCACGGCCAGCACCCAGTCCTACGGGTGCTCGGTGAAATACTGAGGAAGCGGATTCACGGCAGAAGCCTCTCTTCGGCTACGGCCGGAGAGGGGCTTTTTCAGTCAGGCATGAAGAGCCGCGCGATGCCGTCGCGCAGAGCGTCTGGTCACCGCGGTGACGCGGTGAACTTCCCCCGGATGCTCTCCAACCGCCGGCGGTTCACCCCCAGGTCGCTGCGGCCGAGGCGGGAGGCGGAGCGGAAATGGATCGTCCTGCTCTCCTCGTCCAGAACGAAGACGGCGTCGTCGACGAAGCGGAACACGAACGTGCGGAACTCGGCGCGAAGGATGTGCGGTCCACGCTCGACGAGCTTGGTGCGCGGCATCGCCTCGATCACCGCCGCCAGCCGGGCCATCGCCTCGGCGCTCGAGCCCTGATATCGGAACGGCTCGATGCGGTGCGTCTCGTCGGTGGCCTGCGTCGAGACGCAGTTCGGCGTGGAAGGACAGGGCTTCAGCATGGAGACGCGGAGTGTACCGCCAAGAGCGCGCGACTGTCGGTGAAGGCGCCACCCGTGGACGAGTTGCCCGGCTGTCGGCTCCCCTCGTGCAACCGGTAACACTCCCGTGCCGTTCATGCCATTTCGGGAACCCCTGTCCGGGAGTGCACGGTTCTTGGATCACCGCATGCGACGCCCGATGCTGCACCCCACCCTTGCCCTTTCAGCCGTTCTCCTGCTGCTCGCCGGATGTGGAGGCGATTCGTCCTCGGCCGTGGCGCAAGAGGGGAAACCGGACCGGGCGCCCAAGGCCGTGCAGACGGACCGGGTCGCGGAGCGCCAGCTCGGCGCGTCGGTGCTGGTGAACGGGACGCTGGATGCCTACGACCGCGCCACGGTGGGCGTGAAGGTGCCCGGGCGCCTGCAGGCGATCGTGGTCGACCTCGGCAGCCAGGTCCGCCGCGGACAGCTCATCGCGCGTATCGACCCGTCGGATTACACGATCCGCCTGCAGCAGGCGGAGGCGGGGCTGACGCAGGCACGGGTGCGGCTGGGGCTGCCGCCGGAAGGGGCGAGCGATGCCGTGGACGCCACGGACACGCCGCCGGTGCGCGAGGCGCGTGCGGTGCTGGACGAGGCGCATGCGTCGCGGGAGCGCTATGCCGCGCTGCTGAAAGACGGCGTGATCTCGAAGGCGGACTTCGACCAGGCGCAGGCCCAGGCTCGGGTGGCGGAGAGCCGCTATCAGGACGCGCTCGAGGAGATCCGCAACCGCCAGGCCGTGGCCACGCAGCGGCGGGCGGAGGTGGCGCTGGCGCGGCAGCAGCTCGCGGACACGGCTGTGTACGCGGCGTTCGACGGAGTCGTGCAGCAGCGCATCGCCGCGCCCGGGGAGTTCCTCGCCGCCGGTGCGCCGATCGCCGAGATCGTGAAAGTGGACCCGCTCCGCTTCCGCGCGGACGTGCCGGAGCGCGACGCGGCCAGCATCCGCGTCGGCCAGAGCGTGCAGCTCGCGGTCGACGGCGCGCAGGGACAGTTCACGGGACGCGTGACGCGCCTCAGCCCCACCATCGCGGAGCGCACGCGGGTCCTGCAGATGGAAGCGGACATCCCGAACAACGGCGTGCTGCGCGCCGGCTCGTTCGCCCGCGCCACGATCGTCACCGACACCACCGCCTCCTCGCTCGCGGTCCCCAAAGAGGCGCTCGTCACCTTTGCGGGCATCGAGAAGGTGATGGTGGTCGAGAAAGGGAAGACGAAGGAGAAGCCGGTCACGACGGGCCGCCGCACCGCGCAGTGGGTGGAGGTGCTGGACGGCGTGAAAGCGGGCGAGGAAGTGGTCCTGAATCCGGTGAACCTGAAGTCCGGACAGGCCGTGGTGACGCGCTGATGCAGAAGCTCGCTGAAATCTGCATCCGCCGTCCCGTCTTCGCCTCGATGATCGTGCTGGCGCTGGTCGTCGTCGGCGCGGCCGGCTACACGCAGCTCGGCGTGGACCGCTACCCGTCGGTCGACTTGCCCACGGTCACGGTGCGCACGTCCCTGCCCGGCGCGGCGCCGGAGGAAGTGGAGTCGCTCATCACCCAGCGCGTCGAGGAGGTCGTCAACACCGTCGACGGCATCGACGAGCTGCGCTCGGTCTCCGGACCCGGCACCTCGAACGTCATCGCCACGTTCAAGCTCGATCGCGACCTCGAGACCGCGGCCCAGGACGTGCGCGACCGCGTGGCCACGGTCGTCCGGCAGTTGCCGGAGGATGCCACGCCGCCGGTCGTGTCCAAGTTCGACAACGACAGCTCGCCGGTGCTCACCATCGCCCTGTCGGGCGAGCGCACCCTGCGCGAGCTGACGGAGCTGGCCGACAAGACCGTGCGCGTGCAGCTCGAGCGCACGGGCGGCGTCGGCGAAGTGCGCGTCACCGGCGGTCTCGAGCGCGCCATCAACGTCTGGGTCGACGCCGACCGCCTGGCCGCCTATCAGCTCCCGATCACCGCCGTCCGCACCGCCCTCGACCGCCAGAACGCGGACCTCCCCGGCGGCAACGTGACCACGGACCGCCAGGAGCTGACGCTCCGCACGATGGGCCGCTACACCGAGCCGGCGGCGTTCGAGAACCTCGTCATCGCGACGCGGACGAGCGCCGCGGACACCGGCAGCGGCCGGCCGGCAACGGACGACGCCGGCGGCATCCCCGTCCGCATCCGCGACATCGGCCGGGTCGAGGACGGTACCAAGGAACAGCGCAGCCTCGCGCGCCTCGACGGCGTCCCGACGGTGACGCTGGAGGTCCGCCGCCAGTCGGGCGCGAACACCATCGCCGTCATCGAAGGCATCAAGGCCGCGCTGCCGAACGTGCAGGCGCAGCTCCCCGCCGGCGTCGAGCTGGAAGTGATCCGCGACCAGTCGCGCTACATCGAGGCGGCCATGCACGAGATCAAGCTCCACCTCGTGCTCGGGTCCATCCTGGCCTGCATCGTCGTGCTGGTGTTCATGCGCTCCTGGCGCTCCACGATCATCGCCGGCATCGCCATCCCGGCCTCGGTGATCGCCACCTTCGGGATGATGTGGGCGCTCGACTTCACGCTCAACAGCGTGACCATGCTCGCCCTGGTGCTCATGGTCGGCATCGTCATCGACGACGCCATCGTCGTGCTGGAGAACATCTTCCGCTTCATCGAAGAGAAGAAGATGCAGCCGATGGAGGCCGCGGCCGCGGCGACGAAGGACATCGGCCTGGCCGTTCTGGCGACGACGCTCTCGCTGGTCGTCATCTTCCTGCCGGTGTCGTTCATGTCGTCGATCTCCGGCCGCTTCCTCTACCAGTTCGGCATCACCGCCGCCGTGGCCATCCTGGTCTCGCTGCTGGTGTCGTTCACGCTCACGCCGATGATGAGCTCGCGCCTGCTCAGCCGGAAGGACGCGGAAGGCGGACACGGCTCGCGCACCGGCTTCTACGGCCGCATCGACGCGGCGTACATGCGCATGCTCGAGCTCTCGATGCGCAACCGGAAGATCGTCGCCGCCGTCGGCGCGCTGGTCATCCTCGCCTCCATCCCGCTGTACAAGGCGGTGAAGCAGGAGTTCATCCCCACGAACGTCGACGAGGCGGAATTCGACGTGAACATCACCGCCCCGCAGGGCACCAGCCTGGCGGCGATGAACGAGGCCATGGTCGAGATCGAGAAGGAGCTGCTGGAGACGCCCGGCGTGCGCCTCGTGCTGGCCACGGCCGGCGGCGGCTTTCTCAGCTCGACGTCCAGCGGCAGCGCGTATGTGCGCATCGCGCCGCACGAGGAGCGGACGCTCTCGTTCACGAAGCTCTGGCATTCGCTGCTGAAGGGCAAGCCGTGGCAGGCGTTCCAGAACAACTACTCCGCGCAGGACGTGATGCAGGAGGTGCGCAAGCGCACGCGCAAGTACGCGCCCATCCGCGTCGCGCCGCGCAACCCGCCGTCGTTCAACTTCGGCCCCGGCGGACGCTCGGACATCAACTTCGTCATCCGCGGTCCGGAGATCGAGCAGCTCGCCGCCTACGCCGAGGAGCTGGTGTCGCGCACGGAGAAGCTGCCCGGCTTCAACGACGTGGACACGAACCTGGAGCTGGACAAGCCGGAGCTGCGCGCGAACATCGACCGCGCCCGCGCCGCGGACCTCGGCGTGGCGACATCCGACATCGCCACCAGTCTCAACGTCATGGTCGGCGGCGACCAGGAGGTCACCCGCTACCGCGACGCCTCGGTCAACGAAGACTACGACGTGCAGTTGCGCGTCGAGCGCGCGAACCGCGACGACCCCGCCGCGATCGGCCGGTTGTATGTGCCGGCCGAGGCGGGAGACCTCGTGCGGCTGGACAACGTGGTGAACATCGAGCGCGGCGTCAGCCCCTCGCGCATCGATCGCCTCGACCGCGAGCGCCAGGTCACCGTGAGCGCGAGCGTCGCGCCGGGCTACGCCCTGGCCGACCGCATCGAGGCCATGCGCGGCGAGATCGAGAAGATGGGGCTGGAGGCGGGCTACACGACTACGGTCACCGGCCGCGGCCGCGAGCTGGAGCGCACCTTCAACGAGTTTCTCTGGGCCTTCCTGCTCTCGATCGTCTTCATGTACATGATCCTGGCCTCGCAGTTCGAGAGCCTCATCCACCCCGTGACGATCCTGCTCTCGCTGCCGCTGGCCATCCCCTTTGCCCTGCTCTCGCAATGGCTCACCGGCAGCACTCTCAACCTTTACTCCGCCCTCGGCATCCTCGTGCTGTTCGGCGTCGTGAAGAAGAACTCCATCCTGCAGGTCGACCACATGAACAACCTCCGCGCCCACGGCATGGAGCGCGCGGAGGCCATCCTCCAGGCCAACCGCGACCGCCTGCGGCCCATCCTCATGACCACCCTGGCCCTCGTCGCCGGCATGCTCCCCCTGGCCCTGGGCACCGGCCCCGGCGCCGAAGAGCGCCGCTCCATCGCCATCGTCGTCATCGGCGGCCAGTCGCTGTCCCTGCTCCTGACGTTGCTGGTGACACCGGTTGCGTACTCGTTGTTCGACGACCTCGCGCAGAGCCGGAGGTGGAGGCCGGTGGCGATCCGGCTGCGACGGGCGCGGGAGCGGATGGCGCTTGCGGTTGCGCCGTTGCGGCGCAAGCGGTGAAATGCAGGGCGCCGGCCATAGCGGGAGGACAAACCCACTCCCCCTGTAGATCGGCTCCTCTCCAGGTACCCGCGACCGAAGTGCGGGTTATGCTGTCGCGCGTATGACTGACACGACCTCGAGAGCACCCTGGCATCTGTGGTTGATCGGCGTGATCGCCGTGCTGTTCAATTCGATCGGAGTGTTCGACTTCGTGATGGCCATGGCGCGGGGGGCGGAGTACATGGCCAGCGCCGGCATGACGCCGGCGCAGATCGCTCACTACCAGGAGATGCCCGCCTGGATGACGGCGGTGTGGGCGATCGGCGTGTGGGGCGCCTTCCTGGCTTCGATCCTTCTCCTGCTGCGGAGAAAGCTGTCTTTCCCGGTCTTCGTCCTGTCGCTGGCGGCGTTTCTGATCAGCCTCGTTTATACCTACGTCCTCACGGACGGCGGCGCCGTCATGGGGCGGCAGATGGCCATCACGAGCGCTGTGATTGCGATCCTGCTGCTGTTCTTCAGTTGGTATGCGCACGCGATGGGGAAGCGCGGGGTGCTTCGCTAGGACCACCGCGGCGTCCATGGCCGGCCTCCCGAGGCCGCGCGCTCGAGATCGTGGTGCAGGTGCCTGGCACGGCATGGTATTTTTAGACCATGTTCCGTACTTCCGGTTTAGTGGCGCTGTTCCTGCTGGCCTCGCATCTGGCGGCTGCGGAGGCGGTATGGCTCGAGGACCGGCGAGAGGCCTTCCGCGTGGCAAAGGCTGAGCGGAAGCTGGTCTTTGTCGACTACCGCGCGGAATGGTGTGCGCCGTGCCTGATGATGGAGCGGGACGTCTTTCCCACGCCCGCGGTGCAGGAGCGGCTGCGGGAGTATGTGCTGCTCCGCACCGACGTCGACCGCGCCGGTCCCGGTCTGAAGTCGCGCAAGTGGGAGCTGCCGACGTTCACCGTTTATGACTGGGAGGAGCGGGAACGGTTCACGTTCAGCGGCGGCATGCAGGCCGGCCACTTTCTGCAGCAGCTCGATGCGATCGGCAAAGGCGCGCCGTCGATGGTGCAGGCGGCCGATCTGTTCGCGCAGAAGAAGGATGCGGAGGCGTGGACCGCGGTGGCGAAGGGCTACACCAAGGTGGGCGCCGCCAGGCAGGCTCGCGATGCGTGGCAGCGCGTGCAGCGCGCCTCCCGTGGCGATCAGGCCACCGCGCAGGCGGCGGCACTGTACGCCGCCTTCACCTGGGTCATCGAGGAGCAGCCCACGAAAGCGGTGGAGCGGCTGCAGAAGCTCACCTCGGCGAACGCGGACACCGAGGGCCTGCGTTGGTACCTCCTCGGGCAGGCCTACGTGAAGATGAAGGACGTCGCCAAGGCGCGCGAGGCATTCGAGAAGGCGACGGCGCTCGTCGAGGCGAAGCATCCGGTCGCGCGGGAAGCCGCAGCGGCACTGGCGGCCCTTCGCTGAGCCTCTCCCGATCGAGAACCGTTGATGCTCGTCTGAATCTCCATTTCGCGCCTAAGCACGTTGCGTTGAGCGCCGGAGCATCCAGCGGTAGAGGACCACGATCAGCGCCACGAAGATCCCCGCGCCGATGACGTTGGCGGCGGCGAAGTCGGCCGGCACGAGCGCGAGCGGCGCCTCGTTGCGCGCTGCCACGATGAGGCCGGCGTTGACCACGCCGAAGAGGCTCTCGCCGACGATGAGGCCGGAGGCGACGAGGATGCCGAGACGCTGCAGACGGTCGGCGCCGGGTCCCCCGGCGACACGCTGCTCGTACCAGTGGCCGATGACCGCGCCGAGCACCACCGCGAAGGTGGCCGACATCGGCAGGTAGATGCCGATGCCGACGGCGAGCGGCGGGATGCGCCGCTTTTTCAGGAGCCCGAGGGTCTCGTCGATCAGGATCACGCCGAGGCCGACCAGCGCGCCGATGCCGATCATTCTCCAGTCGAGACTGCCGCCGATGACGCCCTGCGCCAGCGCCGAGATGAGCGTCGCCTGCGGCGCCGGCAGCGGGTTCTCGGCGATGACGCCGATGTTGGGAGCGCCGGCGAAGCCGTTCGACTTCGCCAGCAGGTTGAGCACCACCGGGATGATCAGCGCGCCGGCGGCGACACCGACGATGAGCGCAATCTGCTGGCGGCGCGGCGAGGCGCCCACCAGTTGCCCGGTCTTGAGGTCCTGGAGGTTGTCGTTGGAGATCGTGGCGCAGGCGAAAACGATGGCCGTGACGAAGAGTGCGAAGGCGACCAGCGCGGGCCGCGTCGCGTCGGTGCGCGGGATGGCCAGCACCAGCAGGCTCGCGCAGGTCACGATCGAGAGGATGCCGACGCCCGAGATGGGGCTGTTCGAGGCACCGATGAGGCCCGCCATGTAGCCGCAGATGGCGGCGATCACGAAGCCGATGACCAGGACGAACGGCACCGCGACGAGCAGGAGCGCGCCGGTGTGGCCCTCGAGCGGCGTGCCGGCGACGAAGTCGCGCGCCAGCCACGCCGAGAGCGCCAGGCAGACCAGCGTCAGGCCGATGATCCAGCCCGGCTCGAGGTCGCGGTCGCGCTCGTCGCCGCCACCCTTGCCGGCGCGCGACGAGGCGATGGTCGAGACCAGGCCGCCGACCACAGGCCTGGCGAGCTTGATCAGCGTCCAGATCGCCGCGATGGCGATGCAGCCGGCGCCGATGAACCGTACCTGGGTGCGCCAGATGGTGAGGGTGTGGGTGGCGAGATCGGCATCGGGCACCGCCGGCTGCAGACTGGTGAGGATGGGCACTGCACCAGCCCAGGCGATGAGCAGGCCGCAGAGCATCGCGAGGCCGACCGAGAGCCCGACGAGATGGCCGGCGCCGAGCAGCGCCAGGGAGAAGGCGATGTCGTAGCCGCTGCTCGCGGTCGCGCCGATGCGGAAGAAGCCGGCGACCGAGCTCGCCGCAACGCGCGTCGCGCCGAGGATGGCCAGTCCCGCCGAGGCGATCGAGCCCCAGAGGACCGCGCGGAGGCCCTCGCGGGCTTCGCCGGTCTCGTCGCTGGTCTCGCCGCGCCGGCCGGAGCCGACCTTGAGCACCTCAGCGGCGGCGACGCCTTCGGGGTACGGCAGGTCGGAGGTGGTGACCAGCGCGCGGCGCAGCGGAATGGTGAACAGCACGCCGAGCACGCCGCCTGCGACGCAGAGGAGGAACGAGGTCCAGAACGGGAACCCGGCCCACCAGCCCACGATCACCAGACCGGGCAGCACGAAGATGATCGCCGAGAGCGTGCCCGCCGCCGAGGCAACGGTCTGCACGATGTTGTTCTCGAGGATCGACGAGGTTCGCACCATGCTGAGGATGGCCATGGAGATCACCGCCGCGGGGATCGACGAGGCGAACGTCAACCCGACGCGCAGGCCGAGGTAGACGTTGGCGGCCGTGAAGACGACGCACAGGAGCGAGCCGAGGACGAGCGCGCGCAGCGTGAGCTCTCGTTGCATGCGTAAATGCTACGTGGGAACGGGGGGAAATGTGCAACGTCGGCGCGCTCGCCCGATCCCGCTACGTCACGGGTTCGTGGACGGCACCCGCCGGTCCACACGCCGGCGGCTGGTGAAGGCCTCCTCCACGATATCGGCGGCGCGGACCGCTCCACGACTCCCCTCCAACTGCCGGCGGCATCGTTGTGCCGCTTGCCGGTAGTCCTCGGTGAGGAGCTTCTCGAGCAACGCCCGGATGCGCTCCTTGCTCGCACCCCCGGGCTTCAGGACCTCGCCCGCGCCGAGCCATTCGACCCGCCGGGCGACGCCGGGCTGATCGTTCGCCAGCGGCATGCACAGCATGGGGAGACCGCGGGAGAGTCCTTCGAGCACGGTATTCAACCCGGCGTGGGTAATGAGCAGACTGGCTCGGTCGAGGAGCGAGAGTTGCGGGGCGAAGCCCACGACGATGGCGTTGGCCGGCACCGGCCCGTCCCACGTCGCCTCGGCGTTCCCGAGCGACAGCACGACCTGGACCGGCAGCTCCGCGCAAGCGTCGAGGATGGCCCGGAAAACCGGCTGCAAACGGTTCTGCATCGTTCCGAGGGAGGCATAGACCAGCGGCCGGCCGTCGAGCTTCTCCCACGGGAAGGCGGTCGATTCGCTCACCCTCGTTGGCTCATGCCAGGGACCGGTGTAGTGAAAGTGCGGAGGGAGCGCCGCGCGCGGGTAATCGAAGAAGGCGGGCTGCTGGGCGACCTGCGCCAGGCCGGCCTCGTTGATGTCCTCGAGCCCGAAGGGGCCCAGGCCGTGGCGGCCGCGGAACTCCGAGATCGTGCGGACGATCGGCCGCATGCTCGCCGCGAACATCCGGGCCCCGAGACGGTTCCGCAGGCGCCCCAGGAAACCGGAGCGATAGCGCCAATCCAGCACCGCCGGCGGAATCTGCGGCTCCTGGTTCATCGCAAGCGCGTCGCACGCGACCACGAACGGAAGCCGCAGCGCGTCGGCGATCGTCGCGCCGGCCAGCGTCACCTGATCGACGATCATCGCCTCGGCCCCCGCACCTCGTACGGCCTCGGGCGCATCGCGCAGGAGCACCTCGGTATGCCGGTGAAAGATCCGGGCCGTCAGCCTCATGGCGGCCAGTCCCTTCAGCGTGGCGAGTTGGTCGAGTGCGTTCACGAACTCGCCGCTCTCGTACTCGGGAACGGCGATCGTGAGCAGCTCGAACCCCCATTCGTCCGCGAACGGCTTCGCGCGCGGACTGCCGACCAGACCGATGCGGTGTCCTCGGCCTGCGAGCTCGCGCGCAAGGGTGGCCATCGGGTTGAGGTGGCCCAGAGCGATCGGGCAGACCAGTGCGATGTACATCGGGCGGGACAGATTATCCGATGAGCCGGCATCCTGCCGGGACGGGGCGATCCGATATGGAGTGCGGTGGCGATTGGAGGCTGTCTCCAATCGCCTCCGCACTCCATATCGTCCGCGGTGCTGCCGTCTCTACATCGGCCTCACAAGAAGCCAATGGAAACGCCAGCCGCCGAATGTCAGTTCTTCGCGTCGCCCGCGGGCCAGAGTTGCCCGCGGATGTCCCCGTAATAGACCTGCCCTGTCGTGTGGAGGTTGAAGTAGAGCTGGCGGTCCGCGGCGAGATCGGCCAGGCCGGCGATGGTCATGACCTTGGCGGGCTTGAACGATTCCAGCGACGGGCTTCCGATCACGCATCCCCTGGTGAAGCCCTCGATCGCGCCGTGGCCTTCACCCTGGGCTACGGTTTTGGCGATGTGCTCGTTCGTGAGCTCGACTGAAAAGAGACCATCCGAGAGGTTGTCCTTGATGTCGGTCGCCAGCGCGAAGTCGACGATGATCGGGCCGAGGATGCCGGGCTTTCCGCAGTGGATGTGGAACATGTTGACCTTCGCGAGATCGACGCCTTCCACCCGCACGTCGACCCAGGCCCGGCTGAGGTCTTTGCTGAAACGGATCTGCCCGTGGCCGCGATGGCCCGCAGCCTCGCGCTGGGCGCGCGTCTGCGACGGCGTGGTCGAGCGGAACTGCTGCGGGACCGATGACGGGGTGTTCTCTTCCTCGTTCGACTCCTGGTGCGGACTCAGGTAAGACTCGAACACGAGTCCGATCTCCTTTCCCGGAGCCGCGTCGAGCGCCGGTGCGGCCATCGGCGATGACGACGCGAGGGCCGAAGACGAGGACGTCGAGGTCGTCGAGGTCGTCGGCTCGGCCTGGGTGGTCGAGGTGGTCGTGGCGCCTTGATCCGCAGGCTTACATCCCCAAAGCACCAGCGCGAGGCAGAGGAACAACAGGTTCCCCATCGATCGGGACAGGGAGTCGCACGGCTTCTCCATCAACACTCTCTCCTCCATCTGACGATTTCCGACACTCTGCCATAACCCGACACCGATGTGTCACGCTCTTCGAACAGGCTGCCGATGCTGCCGTCTCTATATTGACTTCTCACAAGGAGGGCGATCATGAAACTCGGCAGGAAACATTGGGGCTTTGCGCTCATTCTGGTGGTGGCGGTGGCCGCGACGATCGTCGCCAGCGCGCGGACGAGCACACCCGGCGCGGTCCCCATCGCGGCGCCCACGCTGCTCGCGGGAATGACCCTCGGCTCGCCGGACCTGAAGTCGGCCGGGACGCTGGCCTTCGGTCCGGACGACGTCCTTTTCATCGGCGACTCGCAGGGCTCGGCCGTCTTCGCGGTCGATGTTCGCGATGAGGCAAAAGACGCCGGTGCGGAGCAGATCCGCGTCCAGGGCATCGACGCGAAAATCGCCAGTCTCCTCGGCACCACGCCGGATGCCGTGGCGATCAACGATCTGGCCGTTCATCCCAGCTCGCAGAACGTTTACCTGGCCGTCTCGCGCGGGCGCGGCAACGACGCGAAGCCGGTGCTGCTGCGCGTGACGAAGAAGGGCGAGATCCAGGAGGTCCCGCTCGAAGGGATCGCGTTCTCCAAGGTCAGCATCGCCAATCCTCCCGAGCTGGGGTCGAAGACTTCCTGGGGCGCCGACAAACGCCGCATGACGATCACCGACCTCGCCTACGCAGACGGCGAGCTGCTGATCGCCGGTCTTTCGAATACGGAGTTCGCCTCGACGCTCCGCCGCGCGGCGTTCCCGTTCCAGCAGACGGTGGCGGTCAACACGCTGGAGATCTTTCACACCTCGCACGACAAGTACGAGACGCAGTCGCCCATCGAGTCGTTCCTGCCGTTCGTCATCAGCGGCAAGCCGAGTCTCCTGGCCGGATACGGCTGCGCGCCGATTGCGTCGTTCTCTCTGGCAGACCTGAAGACGAAGAAGCATCTGCGCGGGACGACGCTGGCCGAGCTCGGAGGCGGCAATCGCCCGCTGGACATGATCGCCTTCGCCAAAGACGGCCAGCGGCGGGTGTTGATCGCCAACAGCGACCGCACGCTGATGAGCATGAGCGCAAAAGACATCGAGAAGGCCGCGCCGATGACCAAGGGAGTCGACGCCGCCTACGTCAGCGCCGGGGTGCCGTATCTGTCGATCGCGGAGATCGGGATCACGCAGCTCGACAACCTGAACGAAGGATTCGTGGTCGTGGTCCAGCGGGACATCGATGACGGCTCGCTCAATCTCCGTTCGATTTCCAAGAAGTGGCTCTAGGACGATGCGTCTGCTGATCGCGTGCTGTGTGAGCGCCGCATTGATCGGATGCGGCGCCAGCCCGCCCCCGCGCCCGTCGATCGCGCTGAATGGGGATGCCGGCACGATCGAGGTGTCGGGACTGGACGCGCGCGATCTGGAACGGCTGCGGCGGAAACCGTTGTCGAAGTCCGAGTGGACCGCGTTGTTGGCGGTTCATTCGGGCTCACCCGCCGAGCCGGCCATGCTGGGATCGTATGACGTGACCGGCGACGCGATCGTGTTCCATCCGCGGTTCCCGCTCGTGCGCGGATTGACGTACAACGTGCGCTTCGACGCCTCACGCCTCGATCCCGCCGGGACCCCGATCGAGAGCGCCGTGGCCCTGCCCGGAAAAACAACGGCGACGACGGTCGTGGCGCAGGTCTATCCGACTGCCGGGGAAGTGCCGGCAAACCAGCTCAAGTTCTATCTCGACTTCTCGGCACCCATGAGCTTCGGCGACGCCTATCGTCATATCCGTCTTCTCGATGACGGCGGCCGCGAAGTTCCCCGCGCGTTTCTCCAGACCGCGCACGAGCTCTGGGACGCGCGCCGGCAGCGCTTCACGCTGATCCTCGATCCCGGGCGCATCAAGCGGGGACTGCGGTCCAACGTCGAGAACGGCCCTCCCCTTCGCGCAGGAAGCGCCTACCGTCTCGTCATCGACGCTCATTGGCGCGACGGCGACGGCAACCCATTGCGCGAGTCGTTCGAGAAGCGCTTTCGCGTCATTGCCGCCGACCGCACCGCCCCGGACGCGGATCGCTGGCGCCTGAAGGCGCCCGCCGCCGAGACGACCGAGCCTCTGGAGCTGGCGATGAACGAGCCGCTCGACCGGGCGTTGCTCGAGGAAATGCTCGTCGTCCTCGATGGCCGGGGGCAGCCGGTGGAAGGACAGATGAGGATCACCGCCGCGGAGACTCGATGGACCTTCCGTCCGCATCAACCATGGCGCCGCGGCGGCTACGCCGTGCGCGTGAGCGCGAAGCTCGAAGACCGCGCCGGCAACAACCTCCAGCGATTGTTCGACGAAGACACGAGCAACCCTCCAGAGAAAAGCACGACGCCGGAGTGGGTCGAGCTCCCCTTCACGATCGCCGGAATCGGCCGCGATCGATGAGTCGAGAGGCCGGTGTGCCGCTTGCACCGGCCATTCGCGTGATTCGGATCGCGCCGCTTCTCGTGCTGCTGCTGTTCGGCGCGTGCACCAGGCCCGTCGAAACATCGAGCGCGGAGGCCCCGGCGCGCGCAGAGAAGCCGGCGCCCCGCCCGCAGACACCTGCGGCGCCGCCCGCACCGATCCGAACCGATCGCGCCTCTTACGTCCTCACGAACGGCCCGCAGGGGCCGGAGGCGACGATCGTCGCCACGTTGCGCGCGCCCGCGGCACAGACGTTGTACATCGTCAACTGCAACGGCGCGACAGGCGTCACGCTGCAGCGCAAGATCGGGGAAACGTGGGAGTACGCGTGGGTGATCACCATGAATGCGTGTCTCTCGCCGCCGATCGTGGTTCCCCCGGGCGGAGAGCACACTGCCCGGATCTACCTGCACGAGCACTCGGGCGCCGTCATCCAGCCGCGGCGTGCCCGGATGATCGAGTCGGGAACCTATCGCGTGGTGTGGACCGGTGTGCTCACCGCGTTCGATCCGAACGCGCGCGGGTTCGGTCTGGAGCTCCCGCTGGAACAACGGGTGTCCGCACCCATCACGATCCAGGTGCCGCCGCTGACGGAGCTCACGATGTCCCAGACCGAGCGGCTGGTTCGGTTGCTCGCCGAGGCGATCAACGATCCGGCGCGCCATCCGACGGAGCTCGAGCCCTACATTCTTCACGGCCCGGACGCACTGCGTGCCGCCCTCCTGCAGTACCGCACCGATCTCGGCAAGGTCACAAACGTACGCCACGTGAAGGAATTCATCTTCGAGCTGCAGGGAACGAAGGGCACGTCGCTCGTCGAAGCGCACCGCGAAGACCGCGTCCGCATTCACAGCGCCCTGCTCGACTACGCCTTCCGGGCCGAAGGCTTCCTGAAGGCGTACCTCGCCGCGATCGCGGACGGCGACGCGGAACGCCTCGCGCGGGTGCTGAATCCCGACGACATCGACTTTCCGGTACCGCGGGCACGAGAGATGATCGCCGCGTATCGCAAGCGTTATCGCGACGTGCGCTCGATCCGCGCGGAATTCGTCGACTTCGACGAGCCGAAGAACGTCCTGCGCTGGCGTCTCCGCGGTCCCGGCCCGGACGGCAAGGAAGTCACCGAAACGATCGACCTCGGCTTCGGCGACGGCCTGATCGGAATCCGCGGCCTCTGACGAAGTGCGCTGCGCCAAACGCTCACCAGGGCGCGTAATACCCCTCGGGCGCAAACAACGTAACGCCGCGCGCAACGACCTCGATCGGACGCCAGTCGTTCTCGTGCCGCCCCGGCTCGGCGCGCACGAACACCAGGAACTGCGAGCGCAGCGCGTCGCCGATGCGCTGGTACACCCGCGGGAGGTCTTCGAAGCGGTCGAGCACGTACGCGCGCCCGCCGGTGGACTCGGCCATCGCGGACAGCGCGCGGAACAATGCACCCCAGCGCAGCTCGTCGGGGCGCGGTCCGCCGACCTTCTGCGTCGAGCGGTCGGGGGCGGTCGCGATCAGATGGATCGGTACGTGCGTGCGCTTCGCCAGCGCGGCGATGCCGGTCGCGTCGTAACGGCTGGTCAGGTCCGCACCGTCGGTGAAGACGACCAGCGCGCGCCTCCCCTTCACGCCCTGCAACTGCAGCAGCCCGACCGCGATCGCGTCGTACAGCGCCGTGCTGCCACGCGCGCGGAGGCTCAGCATCTTCGCGCGCAGCCGCTCTTTGTCCGTCGTCGGTGCCTGCACCAGCCGCGCGCGCGTGGAGAACGACACGATGAAGCCGCGGTCACGCTCCGCGAGTGCGCTCGCGAGGAACCCGATCGCCGCTTCCTGCACGGTCACGAGATTGCCGGACATGCTGCCCGAGGTGTCGATGACGAAGCCGATGGTGAGTGGGGACTCGGCCGGCGGCTGGACCGACTCCGGCGCGCGGCGCTGCCCGCCTTCGCGCACGACGATCCCGCTGCGGTCGAGCTTCGCCTGCGGATCCGACACCGTCACGGGCAGCTCGACGAGCTGCACGTCCGCACGCTCGGAGTGTCCGCTCGCGTTGAGCAGCACCGCATCCTCGGCCGCGCGCCCGTCGGCGAGCTGCGCGACGCCGCGGAGGATGCCGATCTCCCCGGGGATGGCCACGCTCGCCTCCCACGGCGGGCCGCTGACGACGGCGCGCACTTCGTCGTTCCACGAGAGCGTCACGCGCTGCACCGCGTGGTCCGCGGGCGCGTGCAGCTTCATCTTCACGGTCGTCGGCCCGTTCGCGACGCCTTCACTCGGCTCGAGGATGCGGAACCAGAACCGCTCGCCGCCGCCGTTCACGGTGAGCTCATCGCGGCCCGTCTCATTCCCGAGTCCATCGAGCCCGACGACGCCGATCGTCCGCTCCTCGGGCACGCGCCCGAAGTCAATCGCCGCCGCGAACGGCGGGCGTACCACGCGCTCGATCTCTTTTCCGTCGAGGGTGAACGCGACGGACGCGATCTCCGCGGAGCTCACGAGGGTCGCGACGGACACACGTCCGCTCACGACCTGCTCGCCCGGCGGAACGATTTGGATCGGGCCGGAGCCGTCCGCCGCCGTCTCGAGCGCCGCGAGCGCGTCGTCGCTCGTCGCGGCGATGCGCGATTCCAAACCGGCGAGGTCGCGCGCCTTCGCAAAGGCCTGCGCGGCCTGGTCGTTCGCCCGTGTCATCCGCTGCAACAGGCCGATCGCGAGCCACGCCTCCCCCGCGATCTCCGGCGTGCGCGCGTTCACGATGATCGTGTCTAGATCGCGGAGCGCGTCCGCTGTGCGACCCTCCTGCCCGTCGAGCAGCGCACGCGCGACGGATGCGTACTGCCGCGTCTCCGGCTTCCCGTGCTCGATCGCGCGGGCGAGCGCCGCACGCGCATCGTCGCGGCGGCCGAGCATGATGAGCGCAATCGCGGAGTCGAGCTCGCCTTCATGCGGCTCGCCGTTCTCCGCCGCCGCGATCGCGCGCTCGAGATACGGCGCGACGTCGGCGATGTCGTCGAGGACGATGCCGAGGGTCGCGAGCCCGGGGATGCCGTCATAGCTGAGGCGAAACGTGCCCTTGCGATCGAACACGCCGAGGCCGGCGTCGCGCGATTTCCACACTCTCGCGAGCTGGCCCGCAGCCGACGGCAGCGTCACGAGCACAACACCGGACAGCCGACGCTGGATCGCAGGATGCGCGAGCGTCTCGCTCTCGAAGCGCGCGCACGGGCGGCAGCGCTTCGGGCGGAAATACACGAGCACCGGCTTGCGCTCGTCGTGCGCGCGCAGCAATGCCTTGCGCCACGCGTCGTCCGCGATCGCGCTGCCCGCGACCTCGGTGCGCGCTTCGCCGCCTGCGACCTCGATCGTCTGGATGCCGGAGAGTCCGGACTTCTCGTCGAACACCGCGACGGAGACGCTCGTCGCCTGCTCCGCACCGGTCCTCAGCTCGAGGCGATAGCGGACCACGCCCTTCGGCGTCTGGTCCTTCGGCACCGCCACGCGTTTCGCGTCGTCGACGAGGCGCGAGATGCGGCCGATGTCGCGACCGGCCACGAGGAGGATGGTGAAGTTGGACGCGAGCTCCTCGCCCTCCGGCTCGAAGCGCAACTGATCGACGGGGATCGTCAGCTCGACCGGGATCACGCCGCTCGTGGCCGCGCCCGCCGCGATCTCGAAGTGGATTGCCCCTTCCCCGCCGGTCTCGAAGAGCCGCGCGACGAGGAGGTCGCGCGCGCGCATCTCGTCCGAGCGGTCGAGGATCGCCTTGCGCGTGCGCACGATGGGGCCGCGCTTGCGCACGCGCACTTCGATGCGGCGCTCGCGATCCGAGCCGTCGGCCGGCGCGCGATACGCGAGCGTGTAGTACGAGCCGAGGTCGGCGGCGATGCGGTCGATCGCGTCTTTGATGGCGGACGAGCCGATCGCCGCCGTGCCTCCCGTCGCCTCCGTAAGGAAGCCGAGGGCCTGGGCGTCGTTCTGGAGCAGCGTCTGCTCGCGCGCGACGCGGTACGGCATCAGCGCCGAAGTGTCCGTCTCCGTGCTCCGCCCGGAGCTCGCGGCGCTCGCGCCTGTGATGCGCCAGTCCCGGGTCGGGAGATCGGGCCGGAGCGCGTAGACGATGACGCCGTTGCCGTTCGCGGTGCGCGCGATGGCGTCGATCATCCTGCCTGTGTCGGAATCAGTCTGCTCGCTCCGGCTGGCCCGCGCCTGCAGGCCGGAGATCACCTCCGCGCCGGCGTGGAGCGGAAAGGCGCCGGCGACGTAGAGCATCACGTTGCGGTGCGTCGGCTCGGCGATTCCTGCGACGACGCGCTGGAGCGCGGCGGTCTTGCGGCGCATCAGCGCGAGCCCGGAGTGCGCGGACTCGGTGACGTGAGTCTCTCCGTCCCCGTGGTCCATCTCGGCCTTCGCCAGCGCGGCGATGACGTCCGCGCGCGTGCGCGTCATCTCCGTCAGCGCGCGCACGCCGGTCTGGTCGTTCCACGCGAGCACTTGGCCGCGGTCCCCCTCGGCCATCATCTTCTCCACGAGCGCGCTGACGTCGGCGAAGAGGTTGCGGCGCGCGCGCTCGCGGAGCGGGAGGTCATCCACGAGAATCGCGATCGTGCGCGGCTGGCGCTGCGCCGTGCTTTCGATCTCGGTGAACTTCGTGACCGCCTGCGGGCGGCCGTTCTCCAGTAGCTCGAAATCGTCGGCTTTCAGACCACGGATGTGGTTGCCTTTGCGATCCGTGACGATGGCGTCGACCTCGATGAGGCGGACTTCGGCTTTCTCGGACAGCTCCGGCTGCTGGGCGAACAGCATCGGCGCAATCAGACACAGCGCGGCTAGGGCGTGCGTGCGCATGGGCGGATCGAGGCGACGGTACCACTCTGCGTCGTCCGCCCGGTAGCAGCTCATCGTCGCCTCCCACCCTCAAGAGACGGACGCGGCGAAGCCTTTCCGCCTATGACACGCATCCCGTTTGGGAGTGCGGAGGCAATCGGGGGCCGTCTCAAAACCCCATGGGACCGCCGGCGTCCCGCCGGCTGCCGGGGCGGCGTCTCGCCGCCCCGGGTGGGAGGTAGAGCGTGCCACGTGGCGAGAGGCTCCGTCCTCCCGAGTACGCGCCGGCGGGACGCCGCCGCACAGCCGGCGGGACGCCGGCGGTCCGATGGGTTTTGAGACGCCCTGCAATCGCCTCCGCTTCGTATTCGGGAGCCTCAGCGCGCGAACGCGCGAATTCGAGAGCGGAGGCGATCGCCCTCCGCACTCCGAATGGACCAAGGCTGCCGGGTGGTCGCGGCACGCCTTTTTCTATAGGCTACGCGTCCGTTGCCATGACCACGTTCTACATCACCACCGCGATCCACTACGTCAACGACGACCCCCACATCGGGCACATGTACGAGAACATCGTGGCCGATGTGATCGCCCGGCATCGCCGGCGTATGGGGGACGACGTCCGCTTCCTCACCGGCACCGACGAGCACGGCCAGAAGATCGAGCGTGCGGCGGCGAAGGAGGGCGTCTCTCCGATCGAGCTCGCCGACCGCGTCGTCAAGACGCACCATCGCCTCGACGAGCTGCTGAACGTCCGCTACGACGACTTCATCCGCACGACCGAGTCGCGGCATCGCGTCGGCGTGCTCGAGCTCATCAAGCGCATCCAGGAGCGCAATCCGGACGACATCTACCTCGGCGAGCACTCCGGCTGGTACTGCCAGAGCGAGGAGACGTTCATCCCGGAGAACCAGGTCAAGGACGGCGTCGACCAGGACGGTCACAAAGTCGAGCTGACCACCGAGCGGAACTTCTTCTTCCGCCTCTCCCGCTACACCGAGCCTCTGCTGAAGCACTACCGCGACAATCCCGGCTTCATCTGGCCGGAGACCCGGCGCAACGAAGTGCGCACGTTCGTCGAGCAGGGGCTGCGCGACCTCTCCATCTCCCGCAGCGCCGTCAAGTGGGGCATCCCCTTCCCCGGCAACCCGGACCACGTGATCTACGTCTGGATGGACGCGCTGACGAACTACATCTCGGCGCTCGGCTTCGGTAGCGCGGACCACGCGCTGTTCGACCAGTACTGGCCCGCCGACATCCACCTCATCGGCAAAGACATCGTCCGCTTCCACGCCGTCTACTGGCCCGCATTCCTGATGGCCGCGGGCGTGGAGCTGCCGAAGCAGATCGTCGGCCACGGCTTCTGGCTGCGCGATCAGGTGAAGATCTCGAAATCCCTCGGCAATGTCGTGCGGCCCTACAACATCATCGAGGAGTTCGGTCCCGATCCGCTGCGCTACTACGTACTGCGCGAGATGGTGTTCGGCCACGATCAGGACTACTCGGATCAGTCGCTGCTCACCCGCTACAACGCCGACCTCGCGAACGGCCTCGGCAACGCGCTCTCGCGGGCGATCAAGATGTCCGACACCTACTTCGGCGGAAAGACGCCGCCGGAGCGCTGCCCGACGAACGACCTCCGCGACAAGGCGGACGAGGTCATCCCGCAGTACCTGCGGCACATGGACGACTTCGCGTTCAACCGCGCGCTCGAGGCGGCGTGGGAGCTCGTCACCGCCATCGACGGCTACATCGTGACGCGCGAGCCGTGGAAGCACTTCAAGGAAAAAGGGGCTGACCCCGCACTGGCGCGGATCCTCTGGAACACGCTCGAAGCGCTGCGCCTGGTCTGCACCATGGCCGCGCCGTTCATGCCCGCATCGATGCACGAGGCGCTGCAGCGCCTCGGCGCGGACCCGGACCGCATCGACGCCGGCGCGCTGCGCTGGGGGCTGCTGCCGGCCGACGCACCGTTGCGCGTGGCCGATCCGATCTTTCCGCGCGTCGATGTCGCCCAATACATCGGAGGAGCCAAAGTGGAAGAACAGAAACCGGCCGAAGCGCCCGCGGCACCCGCATCCCCGGCACCCGCCCCCTCTGCAGCCGAATCCGCGGGTCCGCCGATCGAGACGACCCAGGCCGCGCCGCCGGACAACCCGAAAATCCCGATCGACAAGTTCATGGAAGTCGACCTGCGCGTCGCCGAAGTCCGCGCCGCCGAGCGCGTGCCGAAATCGAAGAAGCTCATCCAGATGAGGGTCTTCACCGGAGACGAAGAGCGTACGATCGTGGCCGGGATCGGCACGAAGTACCAGCCCGAGGAGCTGATCGGACGGAAGATCGTCATCGTGGCCAACCTGCAGCCGGCGAAGCTGATGGGCGTAGAGTCGAACGGGATGGTGCTCGCGGCCTCGATCGACGGCGAGCCCAGTCTCCTCAGCGTCGACGCGGCGGTGCCGGCGGGAACGAAGGTGAAATAGCCGAGCTTTCCATTTCGGTGCTGGCAGCGGCGCGATGCCGGACCTACATTGACTACGTCGCTGCTACGCAACAAGAGACACCAGCGACCCAGCCGCCGCGCTCGTGCGCGATGCCCCGCTTCCCCCGGCCAGGGAAGCGGGTTTTTCGTTTCAGGCCGTGTAGAATCGCCCTCTCATGTACGTCGATCCCGGCGCCGGCAGTCTCCTCCTCCAGCTCATCCTCGGTGGCATCGCCGGCGCGCTGGTCTCGCTCAAGCTTTTCTGGGGCCGCCTGCGCGGGCGCGGGAAGAACGGCGCGCCGACGGCGGACTCGCCGACAAAGGAATGAAGGCGGTCGAGTACGACCCCGGCTCCTATCGTGACCGCGCGGGACGGGTGTTCCGCCGCGACGGCGAGGTCTACCGGGGACTGCGGGCGGACGCGCTCGATACATGGCGCACGGTCGCCGCGAAGCCGTTCTATCGCGAGCTCGAGCGGGACGGAAAGCTCGTGGCCACGACCGAGGCGTCGCGCGACCTCGCCCCGGAATGGGACGGCGTGCTGCGGCACGAGCCCGTCCCCGTCATCTCCTACGCCTACGAGTGGCCGTTCGGCATGCTCCGCCGCGCCGCGCTGCTGCAGCTCGAGGTCCTCGACCGCGCGCTGACCGACGGCGTGACGCTGCGCGACGCCACCACCTTCAACGTCCAGTGGATCGGCAGGCGGCCCGTCTTCATCGACGTGCCTTCGTTCGCGCCGCTGGCCGAGGGCGCGTTGTGGACGGGCTACCGGCAGTTCTGCGAGCAGTTCCTCTATCCCCTGCTCATCGAAGCCTACAAAGGCATCCCCTTCCAGCCCTGGCTGCGCGGCCACATCGACGGCATCGACGCCGAGGCCGCGTCGCGGCTGCTGATGCCGTCGAAGATGCTGCGTCCCGGCGTGCTGAAACATGTCTATCTGCACGCCGCGCTGCAGCGCAGCATGCGCGCGCGCACGAGCATGTCCGTCGCGAAAGAGATCCGCACGCAGCAGAGCCTGCACAGCCGCGAGCTGATCCGCGCGAACGTCCGCAACCTCACGAAGATCGTCGACGGGCTGCGCGCCGGCGCGTCCTCCGACTGGACGGAGTACGAAGGCACGCACTCGTATTCGTCCGAGGATCGGGCCACGAAGGAGCAGTTCGTCGTCGACGCCCTGCGCGACAGCCGTCCGCGCGTCACGTTCGACATCGGCTGCAACACCGGCGCGTTCTCGGAGATCGCGGCGTCGCACTGCGAATACGTCGTCGGCGCGGACTCGGATCCGCAGGTGATCGAGCGCGTCTTCGCCCGCGGCCACGAGCGTATCCTCCCTCTGGTCTGGGATCTCGCCGATCCCTCCCCAGGCCTCGGCTGGCGCGGCCGCGAGCGTCCGCCGCTGCACGACCGTCTGCGCCCCGACCTCACCCTCGCCCTCGCACTCATCCATCATCTCGTCCTCGGACGCAACATCCTGCTGTCCGAGGTGGTCGAGGAGCTGGCGGCGTTGGGCGGCGATGCGGTGATCGAATGGGTCGACCGCACCGACCCGATGGCCGCGCGCCTCCTCGGCCGCAAGGACGAGCCGTTCGACGACTACACGCTGGCGAGCTTCGAGGAGCACCTCGGCCGCTCGTACGTCATCGAACGGAAGCAGCCGCTGGCGTCGGGGTCGCGGATTCTGTACTTCGTCCGCTCGCGAGCCGGAACCCGGCCGCGCTGAGCTCGCGCTCGAGGGCGGCACGCGCGGCCGGCGGCGGCGTCTGCGCGGTCGGCACGGTGTGGCCGGCGACCGGACCCGCCTGCAGTACGCCGTCCGCGATCCGCAGCTCGTACCACCACGAGCCGTTGACGAGCATCGCGCTGTACGTCCCGAAGTTCGGCACGCGCAGTTCTGCCGCTTCGTCGGGACTGCCGGTCGGCTGCGCCGCCATGCCGCACAGTGACACGATCGTCCTTCCCTCGGGCAGCGGACGCAGGAGCGAGCAGCCATCCATCCAGGACGGAATCGGCAGCCCGAGGGCGTCGAGCGTCGTCGGAGCGATGTCGGCGGTCTGGACGTTCTTCACCTCCCGCCGGGCATGCTGTCCGCGCGGGAAACGGATCATCAGCGGTACGCGGTCGCGCGTCTGCCACTTCCGCCCGTGATCGGAACTGATGACGACGATCGTGCGGTCGAGCTGGCCGCTCCGGCGCAGGGCGTCGAAGACGGAGCGCATGTGCGCGTCCGCGTCGCGCAGCGCGACGTCGGGATCGACCTCCTCGCCGGTAATGCCCGCGTGCGTATCCAGCAGGTGCACGTGCGCGAACCACGGCTCGTCCGTCTCCGCCATGAAGTCGATCAGCGTCTTCACGCGGCGTCCGTCGCTCCAGTACGGCGGCTTCTTCTCGCCGATCACGAACGCGAACGAGTCGCGGTCTTTCGCCGCGAAGATCCGCGTGAGGCGGTCCTGCAGGCGGTCGAAGACCTGCAGGCGGAACACGCGCGCCGTGTCGGTCGCGTTGTCGACGCGGCCGAGGCGGAGCATCTCCCAGTCGTAGTTCGCGAGGTCGAAGGCGCCGACGAGGTTCACGTCCGCGGCATCCGCGTAATGCTTCATCGTCAGTTGCAGCGCGCGGTAACCCTGTTTCCGGAGGATCCCGGGCAGGTGCTCGTGCCGTGCGTCGTCATAGACCATCGACGGCGGATCGAGGACGTGCGTGCTGGTCGGACGCTTGCCCGTGAGCAGCACGGTCAGCGAGCCGTACGTGCGGCAGGCGTTGGAAAAGGCGTTCTCGCAGAAGAGCGTCTCGTCGCGGATCGTCTCCAGGAACGGCGTGGTGCGCTTCGGAGCCCCGTACACGGACATGTATCGGGCCTCGAGGCTGTCGGTCGTGAGGAACAGGACGTTCGGCAGCTTGCTGGGCGGACGCCGGGGCTCGACGAACGAGAACAGGCCGCCGACCCGCGGGCGCCTGGCCTCGGCCACCGCGAACGGCAGGAACGACGGCAAGGCGAGCAGGAGGATGAGGATGACCTTGCGCAGAGGGGAACCGGAATCGAGCGATTGGAAAAGCCAGTGGCAGGCCGTGGTCACGAGCAGCAGCAGCACGACGGCGTAGACGTACCGCAGGCGCACGTCGATGTTCGTGCTCGAGAAGCCGAAGAGCACGTGGGTGAAGTTGTCGAGGAGCACCAGGCCGAGGGCGCCGAGCAGCAGCCCCCCGGGGACGACGGCGATGCCCCGGAGATGCTTGAAGGCGACGATCCCGATCAGCGTCGCGACGGCCTGCGCCGTGAGGACGAAGGGGATGAACGGAACCGGCGTCTCGACGAGGACCGTCAGCCGGTCCGGCCAGGAGAGGGCGCTGAGGACCGAGGGCTTGGTGACGAAGAACAGCCACTCGAACAATGTATAGACCGCCAGTACCGCGAGCGGCAGAGGCAGCGTGAGCGCAATCCACCACAGGCGGCGGTACCGGCGACCTTCCATCTGGACGGGCGCCATTCTAACGGCCGTGCACCGTCAACGTAGCCTCGGCGAACCGCCCCGTGGCGCGCTGGAGCTCGTCCCGCCGGCCGCGCAGCGTCTGGTCGAGAAATGCGACGACGACGGCGCTGATGACGCGCAGCCGGCGCTCGGCGACGTCGCGGACGTGCGGCGCGAACAGGTCCCGGTCCGTCACGCTGCTGTGATGGCTGCCGGCGACGACGACGTCATACGCGGGCGCACGCATGGCCGGGTAGATCGCCGTCTGGAGCTGGGCGTTGTCGCCGCGCGTGGCGCGTACGGTGAGGAGCGGAACGGCCAGCCCCTTCTCCCGTTCCTCGGGCGCGGGAGCGCCGTTGAGGTTCACGCACGCTTTGATCCGCGGGTCCAGGCACGTCGGAGAGAGGAACCCCCGCGAGTGCCCGATCATCGCCACCTGGTCGAAATCCAGGTGGTCCCGGAGCGAAGGCTCGCGCCGGAGCTGGTCCAGCACGAACCGCTGGTCGGCGGAGAGGTACGGCACCGTCAACGCCTGCGCGTACGGCGTCGCCAGCCGGTCCTCCAGCGCGACGACACCCATGCCCGGGTGGTCGATCGCGGCGACGAAGTACCCGGCGGCGGCGAGGCTCCGCACGAAGGAGGTGTACATCGCCCGCGCCGTGCCGAAGCCATGGGAAAAGAGCACCACCGGCAGCTTCCGATCGGCGATCGGCGCGTTCAGGCTCGCGTGCGTAGCGACGTCCGCCAGGATGGCGGGATCGTCGAACCGGAGCCTCGTCTTCAGATCGCCGCGCAGCGCGTCGAGCTCCATGATGTAAGGCGCGGGACGCGTGCCGCGCGCGGAGCGGGCGGGATACCAGACCTGCACCACGACCTGCCGCGGGGCGCCGGCGACCGGATCGTTGCGCTCGGCGTCGGTCCAGGTGAGCTTCCTCGTACCGACCGCCTGCGAGCCCGCAGGCTCGAGCAGCCGCGGAGCGGCGGCGCTCGCGACGAGCGCGTTCAGAAGGAAGGCAGCAAGCGCAAGCCGCACGAGCCCAGATTTACCACAATGTAGGGCGTGGCTTCAGCCCGCCTCTCGGGCGGGGCGGGTGGATCGCGATTCTGCCGCGTTCGCACCGGGGAGGCGGGCTGAAGCCGCGCCCTGCATTGCGTTTCGGCTCCAAAAAGCGAAAGGGCCTTCGATTGCTCGAAGGCCCTTTCATATTTATCCCGGCGGCGTCCTACTTTCCCACACAGTTGCCCGCGCAGTATCATCGGCGATGCAGAGCTTAACTGCCGTGTTCGGAATGGGAACGGGTGTGAC
>DASUSN010000112.1:0-16311 GCA_036375075.1 Thermoanaerobaculia bacterium
GATCGTCAACTCCATCGGCATCTCCATCCTCATCGAGATCATCGAGAAGATGATCGACAAGGGCGGCAAGATCGGCTTCTGCTGCCTCACCCCCGTCATCCACAAGACCTTCCAGATCATGGGCCTCGCCAACTACGCCTCCATCTACACCGACGAAGAGGCGGCGGTGAACGACATGGGACTCGCTTGAAGTGATGAGTGATGAGAGATGAGTGATGAGTTAGGCAACCCAACTCATCACTCATCACTGATATTCTCCTCCTCCCATGCCCGAGGCCCATCGTTTTGCCGAGTTCGTTCACGCGCTGCAGCAACTGGAGCGCACGCCGGCCGCGGCCCAGGGCACGATGATCCTCGACGCCTTCGCGCGTCATACACGCTTCGACTCCGGCGCTATCTACCTGCGGGACGCGCGCGGCAGCGAGTTGCGGCTCGCCGCCAAGTCGCACAAATGCGTCGCGCCGGAGATCCTCGCCGTCGACGCGCGGCCCGAGGATGCCGTCTCGCCGTCGCCGGCCGTCGTCGTGCCGCTGCAGTCGCATCGCGAGAGCGTCGGCGTGCTGGCGTTGTGCACCGAGGGGGATGCTTCGCTCGACGACGACGTCGCGTTCGCCCGCGCGGGTGCGGCCTTCGTCTCCACCCTGCTCGCCAACCAGCGCCTCATGCAGGAGACGCGCGAAGGCGACTTCCAGCTCAAATACCGCCTGTGGGAGCTCGAGTCGCTGTACGACATCGGCCTCTCCATCGCCTCCACGCTGAACGTCGACGAGCTCGCGGACGCGATCCTCTTCCGCATGATCTCGCTCACGAACGCGCGGCGCGCTGCGCTCTTCCTGCGCGACGACGAGAAGTTCCGCCTCTATCGCTCCTTCGGCGACGTCCGCGAGGACTTCCTCGACCTCGAGCTGAGCCGGGACCTGATCCGCGAAGGCAAGCCGCTCGCGTTCGAGGGCGACAGTGCGTGCCTCTTTCCCGACTGCATGACCTACGTGGCCGTGCCGATCAAGGGGAGCAACGACGCGGTCATCGGCGTCCTGGCCGCGGCCGATCGCGAGACGCGCGACGGCGGCATCGCGCCGTTCGAGGCCAACGAGCTGCGCCTGCTCTCCCTGTTCGCCAACCAGGTCGCCATCGCCCTGGAGAACGCGCGGCTGCACCGCGACGCGCTCGAGAAGCAGGCCATGGAGCGCGACCTGGAGCTGGCCGCGACCATCCAGCGCGACATTCTGCCGAAGAGCATCCCCACGATCGACGGGATCGAGATCGCCGCGCTGTCGCGCCCCGCGCGGCAGGTCGGCGGCGACTACCACGCCTTCTTCGTCCGCGACGGCGTGGTCACGGCGCTGGTGGCCGACGTCGCCGGCAAGTCGATGCCCGCCGCGCTGCTCGTGTCCGCGCTGCACGCCGTCGTGCAGTTGCTGTTCGCGGAAGGGCGGGAGATCGGGGCGATCGCCACGGAGCTCAACCGCCACATCCACAGCTGGTCGGCGGAGAACAAGTTCATCACCATGATCATGGTGTCGATCGACCGGGAGCACGAGACGATCACATACGTGAACGCGGGCCATAACCCGGGCTACCTGATCGCGAACGGGCATATCGACACGATCAAGTCGCACGGGCTGCCGATCGGCATCCTTCCAAATTCACGCTATGTGGCCCAGACGCGCCCCTTCCCCGCGGGATCGTGCGCCGTGCTGTACTCCGACGGGATCACGGAAGCGGAGGACATCGACGGCGAGGAGTTCGGCAACGAGCGGCTCGAAGCCCTGCTCGGCGAGCACCTCGGCTGCAGCGCGACGCTGATCCGCGACCAGATCGCGGACGCGGTGGACTCGTTCGTCGACGAGGCTCCGCAGAAGGACGACGAGACCATCGTCATCATCAAACGTACATAAGACAGGAGGAGCTGTGTCATGAAGGTGCTGGCATTGTCATTCCTGCTGTTTGCGACGTCCCCGATGGTGTTCGACACGACGAAACTGGCCGATGGCGCGAGCGACGTGCGGCTGGAGGGGAGCCGGACGGTATCCGTCACGCGGACCGGCGAGACCGTCACGGTGCGGGTCGAAGAAGGGAAGCGCGTCGACACCGTCACCCTGACCCGGAAGGCCGGCGGTGAGGTGACCATCTCGCACAAGGACAACGGCGAGCCGCGCCGGCTCCTGCCGCTGGGCCGCCAGCCGGTGGTCGTCGACGGCATCGACCTCGAGCCCTTCATGGCCGGCAACTTCTTCGGCACGCAGACGATGGCCGCCCCCCGGGAGGTTCCGCCGCCGCCTGCCCGGAACGAGCGCCGGCCGACGTACTACGTCTGCCCGAAGGACGAGACCATGGTGCGCGTGCGGCCCGGCCGCGGCCCGGCCGAGCTGTTTTGTCCCCTGGACGGCACCCCGATGAAGGCCGGCACAGGCTCGGACAAGCAGATCTTCCTCATCCAGTAAGGGCGTGGGCGTCGGGCCACGACGCCCCGCTGCACCGGGATACCATCCCGCTTTGCGAAGATTCGTTTTCGCTTTGCGAAGATTCATTTTCGCTTCGCGAAGATTCATTTTCGCTTCGCGCAGATTGGTTTTCGCTTCGCGCAGATTGATTTTCGCTTCGCACAGATGGATTTTCGCTTCGCGCAGATGGATTTTCGCTTCGCGCAGATGGATTTTCGCTTCGCGCAGATGGATTTTCGCTTCGCACAGATGGATTTTCGCTTCGCGCAGATTGGTTTTCGCCTCGCGAGAATTCCGTTTCGCTTCGTGAGGATTCGTCGCGTTCGCGAAAGCAAACCGGGGCGGTTCTCCCTTTCGGGGTACGA
Source organism: Thermoanaerobaculia bacterium (assembly GCA_036375075.1). Lineage (GTDB taxonomy): Bacteria > Acidobacteriota > Thermoanaerobaculia > Gp7-AA8 > Gp7-AA8 > QHVT01. The sequence goes on from DASUSN010000112.1 coordinate 2,810, forward strand.
TGCCGGCCATGGACGATCTCGAAGGCGACGGGTATGCGCTCGCGGACATTCTCCTCGCCCGGCATCAGTGCGAGCACATCGCGGCCTCGCTTCCGGCGGTCACCGGGTCGGGAAGGGGCGGGGTCCGGAACCTCATCGCGCACCCGACGGTCGTCCGGTTGCTCTCCCACGAGAGGCTGGGCGGGTACCTGTGGTCCATCACCGGCCGGGACCTGGTGGCGGTCAAGGCGACGCTGTTCGACAAGACCGTCGACGCGAACTGGCGGGTGCAGTGGCACCAGGACCGGGCCATCGCGGTGAAAGAGCGGCTCTCCGTCGCGGGGTACGGCCCGTGGAGCACGAAGGCCGGGGTCCCGCATGTCGAAGCGCCGCCGGAAGTGCTGGCGCAGATGCTCGCCATCCGGGTCCACCTGGACGAGTGCGGATCGGAGAACGGGCCGATGCGGGTGATTCCGGGGAGTCATCGAGCCGGGAAACTGCTCGACCACGAGATCGCCGAGGCCACGGAGAACGGGCCGGTCATCGAGCTGTACGCGCCGCAAGGCGCACTGCTGGTCATGCGTCCGCTGCTCGTGCACTCGTCCACGTCGGCGCGGGCGCCGGAGCATCGCCGGGTGTTGCACATCGAATTCGCCCCGGTGGAGGCGATCTCGCCGCTGCAGTGGTATTCGGCGGTGCCCCTGCGGCGCGCGGCCTGACGTGCCATCACCGAGGGCACAAACGCAAAAAGGACAGGATCGCTCCTGTCCTTTTGTCGTCGTTGACGATGACGTCGCCGGATTAGACGGCGACTACGTTCGAGGCCTGCAGACCTTTCGGTCCACGGACGACTTCGAACTCGACCGCCGCGCCCTCAGGAAGAGAGCGGAAACCGCCGCCCTGAATGGCCGAGAAGTGGACGAACACGTCGTCACCGTTCTCGCTGGTGATGAAGCCGAAGCCCTTCGCGTCGTTGAACCACTTGACGTTGCCAGATGTTCTCATTGGTGAATCTCCTTTCTGTGCTGCCTTCGGAGATTCAAACCTGCGTTCATCGTCTCGAGCTGGCAAACCACTGTTGTTGCAAAGGGTAACCCGGTTCGCCGGGTCCGCATTCCGTCGTTGGCGATGAGGGCGCAGCCTTCTACGCTCCGCGGAAGACCGGCGCCCGCTTCTCGAAGAACGCGGCCATCCCTTCGGCGCCGTCGCCCGACCGGAAGCAGGCCAACTGGTGCTCGGCTTCGAGGTCGATCTGCGCGCGGAGGTCGTTGGCTTCCGCGGCGAGCAGGGCGCGCTTGATTCCGGCGAGGGCGATGGGCGGCGCGGCGGCGAGCGAGCGGGTGAGCTGTCCGGTCTCCGCGGCCAGGTCTCCGGCGATGCGATCGACCATCCCGATGGCCAGCGCCTCGGCGGCGTCGACCATCCGTCCGGTCATGAGGATCTCCAGGGCCCGGCTGCGTCCGACGAGCCGCGGCAGGAGCCACGTCCCGCCCCAGTCGGGGTGCAGCCCGATCTTCACGAACGACTCGCTCAGCTTCGCCCCCTCGGCCGCAATGCGGTAATCGCACGCGAGCGCGAGGTTGCAGCCGGCCCCCGCGGCGATGCCGTTGACGGCCGCGATGACGGGCTTGCCCATGGTGGCGATCTGCAGGATGACGTCCCGCCCCGCGTCGAGGAGCCGGCGGAACGCGTCGACGTCGCCGCTCTTCTGCAGGCCGCTCATGTACTCGACGTCTCCTCCGGCGCAGAACGCGCGGCCGGCTCCGGTGATGACGACCGCGCGCACCTGCGCGTCCTCTTCGGCGGCCCGCAATGCCGCGAGCAGGTCCTCGCGCATCGTGCCGGTGAAGGCATTCAGCTTCTCGGGGCGGTTGAGGGTGACGGTGGCGACGGAGTCGCGGACGCTGCTCTCGATGAACATGCGGCGCAGTGTAGCGGAGGGATCAGCGCCGGTTCTTGTCGACGATGGCCACGATGATGATCACGAAGGCCAGGAGGCGCAGAGTGTAGAAGATGGCCTGGTCCTCGAAGGCCGACCGCGTGAGCGCCAGCAGGAGCCGCTGGATGCCGAGGATGAAGAAGGCGGTGCCGAAGAGTGCGAAGAGGCGGTCGCGCGAGGCGCGCCAGAAGCGCAGGAAGAACAGCCCCGCCACCGCATCGAGGGCGACGAGGATCCCGGACAGCAGGTCGATCATTGCGCCGACTCCCACACCAGCCCGTACACGAGCAGCGACACGCCCACCACCGCCGGCACCGCGCGCCCGATCTCCAGATTCACCTGCGTCAGCAGGCGGACGTCGACGATGAGCAGGACGTTGTTGAGCGCGAGGCCGACGAAGCACCACGCGCTCCAGAACAGCAGCCGCACGCGCGAGCGGCGGTACCCCCGCACCAGCAGGACCGCGCAGACGATGCTCGTCAGTGCGCAGAGGACGTAAATCGCAGTGGCCAGCATCGATGCTCCTTCATTTCTTCAGCTTGAACGCGTCGGCGAAACTGCGCAGCGGATCGCGCACCGGGGTGCCGACGATCGCGTAGACGGCGCTGGGCGTGGCCTCGTACACGGCGGCCAGCTCGGCGATCAGCGCGTCGGACTCCGGGTGCGTCGTGTGGCGGTAGCGCGGGATGCCGCCGGAGCCGTCGAACGCCACGACCCCGTTCGACGCGAGGAGGAACAGCCTCATCGCTGTCGACTCCGGCGGCGTCCCGAGATGCTGAGAGACTTCCGGAGCGCTCCACGCCCGCTCCCGGTCCGCGCGCAGCAGCAGCACGATGTCGATCTGCTCGGATGACGGCAGACGCTCGCGGATGAATCGCTCCATGGTCTCGGACAGGGGGGAAGCCACTTGGATGGGACACCATGCAACATCGCCGCCTACCGCCGAGGCGGCTGCCGGCGTCTCCGCTATGATCCGTCACGCGTGAAGCGTCCGTACTTCGTCGAGATCTTCGTGCTGGTGAACCTCGCGATCGTGATCGCGTACGCGTACCAGTCGCTCCCGCTCCTCGGCCGGCCGCTGAAGACCGTCACCGGCCTGGTTCTGTCGTTCGGCGCCCAGGCGCTGCTCGGCGTCGGGATCCGGTCGATCGTCGCGCTGGTGCGGAAGGAGCGCGAGTACTTCCGCACGATCCGGAGCGTCGCCTGGCTGACGGACTCGCTGCGGCTGGTCGTGGCGGCGGCGCTGGTGGTCTTCACGTACGGCTGGATCAAGCTCACCGTGCCGGTCTACCACCCGACGCTTTTCGACCAGGTGCTGTGGGACCTCGACCAGCTCCTCGGCTTCGGCTTCGCGCCGACGGTGCTGCTGCTGGACATGCTGGGGGTCCCGTTGTTCCTGCGGACGATCGACTGGCTCTACGCGAACATCTTCTTCGCCAGCACGATCGTGGCGTCGGCGTACTTCCTCTCCGATCCGCGGAGACACGTCCGCGTCGCGTTCGCGAACGGCTATGCGGCGCTCTGGATCGCCGGCGCGTGGCTGTACCTCGCCGTGCCGTCCCTCGGTCCGGCGTATGCGTTCAAGGACCTGTGGATGGTGCATGGGGACACGTTGCGCATCACGCAGACGTTCCAGGCGCTGCTGATGCGCAACTACCAGAACGTGATCCGCGCGGCGAGCGGCCAGCCGTCCGGCGGCGTCTCGATCGTCTTCGGCATCGGCGCGTTCCCCAGCCTGCACGTGGCGTTTCAGACGTACGTCTTCCTCTGGATGCGCCGCCTGTGGACGTCGGGCGAGGTGCTGTTCGGGTTGTTCGCCGTGGCGATCTTCCTCGGCTCGATGATCACGGGCTGGCACTACCTGGTGGACGGGATCGCGGGTGCGGTGCTGGCGTACGCGTGCTACCGGTTCTCGTTTCCGAAGACCGAAGACCAGGGGGCATAGCCGTCCGACCGCGTCTGTTTTCCAGGGCATGCCTACGACGAACGCACAGACGACGCTGGCCGCGGTGCTTTCGCAGCGGACGGCGGAAGGCGAGCTCTACGAGAAGCTGGACAAGAACGCGGTGCGCTGCTTCTCCTGCGGGCACCGCTGCAAGATCCTCGACGGGCTGAAGGGGATCTGCAAAGTCCGCTACAACGAAGGCGGCGTGCTGAAGGTCCCCCGCGGGTACGTCGCGGCACTGCAGGTCGATCCGATCGAAAAGAAGCCTTTTTTCCACGCGTATCCCGGCGCGCTCGCGCTGTCGTTCGGGATGCTCGGCTGCGACTATCACTGCGGCTATTGCCAGAACTGGATCACGTCGCAGGCGCTGCGCGACCCGCAGGCCATCGCGCCGCCGCAGGACGTCGAGCCGGCGGACCTGGTGCGCATCGCGAAGAAGCACGGCGCGAAGGTCATCACCTCGACGTACAACGAGCCGCTCATCACCTCGGAATGGGCCGTGGAAGTATTCCGGGAGGCGAAGGCGGCGGGGCTGGTGTGCTCGTACGTGTCGAACGGCAACGGAACGCCGGAGGTGCTCGACTACATTTCGCCGTATGTGTCGCTGTACAAGGTCGACCTGAAAGGCTTCCACGACCGCCACTACCGCGACCTCGGCGGTACGTTGCAGCCGGTGCTGGAGACGATCCAGGGCCTCAAGCAGCGCGGGATCTGGGTGGAGATCGTGACGCTGGTCGTGCCGGGCTTCAACGACTCGGATGAAGAGCTGACGGGCATCGCGGAGTTCCTCGCCGGCGTCGACCCGGACATCCCCTGGCACATCACGGCGTACCACGAGGATTACAAGATGAACAACCCGTCGACGACCGCGAGCCACCTGCTGCGCGCGTACGAGATCGGCAAGCGCGCGGGTCTGCGCTACATCTATCCGGGCAACCTCCCCGGCGCGTTCGGCGACAAGGAAGGGACCCACTGCCCGGCGTGCGACACGCTGGTCATCGGACGGACGGGCTTCCGCGTGAGCTCGTATCGACTGGTCGACGGCAAGTGTCCGCAGTGCGCGACGGTGATCCCCGGCGTGTGGGACGGCGAGGCCGCGGTCGGACGAAACGGGATTCCGCGTCCGGTCTGGCTCGCGTGATGCTAATCTTCGCGCCCGCGAATGCCGGAGCTCATTGAGATCGCATCCACGAGCGACCTGCCGGTCGGACGCGTCAAGGCGTACGACGTGGCGGGCCGCAGGATCGCGCTCTACCACACGGCGTCCGGCTTCTACGCGACCGACAACACCTGTCCTCATCGCGGGGGACCGCTGGCCGAAGGAGACCTGATGGGCAACGAGATCACCTGCCCCTGGCATCTGTGGGGCTTCGACGTGACCGACGGCCGTTGCGCGGGCAATCCCGAGATCTCCGTCGCGACGCACGAGGTGCAGGTCGACGGCGACCGGATCCTGGTGAGGCTCCCGTGAATCCCAAGCCCTTACGTCATGTCGATCTGTACGGCCCCTCCGGCCGGCTGGAGGCGATCTACCGCGACCTGCAGGACCCGGCCGCGATCGCCGTCGTCTGTCACCCTCATCCTCTCGGCGGCGGCACGCTGCACAACAAGGTGGTGTTCCGCGCCGCGCGCGGTCTGGAGGCGGCGAACGTCGCCACGCTGCGGTTCAACTTCCGCGGTGTCGGCGCCAGCGGCGGCCGGCACGAGGAAGGGGAGGGCGAGCTCGAGGATGTGAACGCCGCCATCGAGTGGGCCAAGCGCAAACTGCCGGGGAAGAAGCTCATCGTCGGCGGCTTCTCGTTCGGCGCGTGGGTCTCCAGCCGCGCGGCCTGCGAGCGGCCGGACGTCGACGCGGTCTTCCTCATCGGTACGCCCGTCAACAAGTACGACTTCGGCTACCTCCGCCACTGCGAGAAGCCCATGCTGTTCATCCACGGCACCCAGGACGAGCACGGCGACGTCGCGAAGCTGGAGAAGCTGGTCCCGCACGTGAGGAACGCCGAGAGCGTGATCATCACCGGGGCCGACCACTTCTTCACCAAGCAGCTCGAGGGACTGGAGGAGACCATTCGGGGCTGGGCCGAAGAGTTATTGCAAGTTTGACTTGACTTGTATGCTGATACCCCATAAAGTTATCGGCATGGTGCTCCGGCTTATCCTCCTTGCGTGACCCCCTTCTCCTGTTGGCGCTTCCTAGAGCCGGAGCACCTCACCAACAGGGCCTCTTCCAGAAATTGCAGCCCCAGCAGCGTCCTCGAGCCGTGCCACGTGAACAGGTGGCCCGGAAAGGGGCCGATCGCCGTTTCTCCGATGGCTTGGGCGTCCGCTTCGGTGAAGACATAGGGCTCGTCGGGCAGGAAGACCACGTCCGGCCCCATCGCCAGCACCGCGGCAAGGTCGACATGCGGATAGCGGGTGCGGTCGCCGAGGAGATTGCGTCCGCCGGCGGCTTCGACCAGACGGGAGACGTAGGTGTCGCCGCCGCACCACATCCAGGGGTCCTTCCAGATCGGGCAGACGAAGGTGAACGGATCGCGGGGCATGCGCGCGAGCTGTGCCCGCAGGGAGTCGTTGAGCGCCGCGGCCTGCTCGGGGCGGCCGTGGATCTCGCCGAGCTGGGCGATGAGCGTGATGACGTCCTCGACGCTCTTCGGCTCGGACACGAACACGGGCGCGAAGGTCTCGATGGCCTCGCCGTGGCGGCGGAGGTTCTCCTCGAGGTTCATGTGCACCAGATCGGGCACCAGGGCGCGGATCTCCTCGACGCGCGGGTTCTTCGTCCCCCCGACGCGCGGTAAGTCCAACCCCGGCGGGAAGATGCAGAAATCCGTGATCGCAAGGACGCTGTCGCCCGCGCCGAGGTCGAACAGCGTCTCGGTCAGCGAGGGGACGAGGGAGACCACGCGCCGCGGCGGCTCCCGAAAAACGAAGGTCTGACCCCGGATATCCAGCATTGAATGTAGGGCGTGGCTTCAGCCCGCCCCTCGGATGGGGCGGGGGAGACGGGCGGAAGCCACGCCCTACATTATTACCGCGGCGTCACGGTCGTCACGTGTCCGGTCGGATTGTTCGTCACGCTCGCGAAGGCCCAGAACCGCAATCCCGCCGAACGCGGCTCGATGCGCACCGACGCCGTCGTGGCACCGGCCATCGCGGCGCCGGCCTCGCCGAGGGGATCGATCTGGAGATAGCCGGGATAGCGCGGCTGCAGGACCGGGTTCGCGAAATCCGGCCGGGTGGCGAACGTGCGGATCAGTGTGGCGCGTGGCGTGGTCTCGCCGTCGGCGTAGATCGAGATGGTCACGCCCGCGCCCGGACGCGCGTCGAAGTCGTACACGCGCAACGTGGTGCGGAACAGCGGATCGACCGGCAGCGGCATCAGCGTGATCGGCGTCGTCCGGAATTCTTCCTCGCGCACCGCGGGGACTTCGGTTCCCCACGTCTCGGCCGTGCGATTGAGGTCGCGGACGCGCAGGTTGAGCGTCAGGCGGTCCGCCTGATTGGCGAGCGTATAGACGAACTGCCCCGGCAGCGCGCCGGGCTCTCCGACGCCGTACGTGGACAGCCGGAACGGCCGCCGCAGCGCCTGCGGAATGCGGCAGGTGAGGGGATCGCAGTACCGCGGCTGGAGCGTGATCGTGGAGTCGCTGTCGATGTGCGCGAACACGTCCGTCGTCCACAGCGATCCGTTAGCTCCGGGCGCCTGCGCCATGACCACCGGCAGCAGGATGCGCTTCCAGCGCGCCGCGTCGCCCACGCCGAGATAGATGCTGGCCCGGTTGTCGGCGTCGTTGGGATCGAACGAACGTTCCGCACCCAGCTCGGCATCGATGGCGTATGCCGTTTCCACGGTCGTCGCGAACGAGATGGTGATCGGAGCGCTGTCGCCCGGTCCGAGGGCCGGCCGCGTGCAGACCAGGCGCTCGGAGCACGACCAGCCGGGAGCGGCCACGCTGGTCGCAGTCAGGCCGAAGGCCCATACCCGCAGGCGAAGGTCGTTCGCGGTCGCGGGGCCGTCGTTGCGCGCGTCCACCGTCACCACGGCGGGTGTGCCCGGGGTCACCGGATTCTGTTGTGCCGCCAGACGAACCGAGAGCGCCGTCGTCGCCGGATGCGGCGCGAGGGAGATCGTCGCCTGCTGCTCGTTGTCGCCCGGTTCCCCATCCGGCGTCGCCGATACCACGCCGCCGTGGACCTGCACGTCGGGCCAGGACATGTCGTTCCTCGTGACGATCGTGAATCGGAACGCCGCCTGCGCGTGTGCCGGGAACGACTCCGCTCTGCAGTTGACCAGCATTCGCGCGTCGATCTGCTCGCAGGTCCATCCCGCGGGAGCCGTCACCGTGAGCTCCTGCTGCACGGGCTGGAGGGAGACTCTGGCCGTGACTTCCGTCGCAGCGATGCCGGACTGGTTCGTGACCGTCAGCGTGCCGCTGACGCGCTCGCCCGTGAGCGCGGTCGTCGCGTCCAGCGCGACGGCGGCGGCGAGATCGGCGCTTTCCTGGCCGGCGAGGGGATGTGCGATGAGGAAAGCCAGGAATGCGAGAGCGGGGCGGATCATGGCCCGTGATACGGGGCGTCCGCGGGCGACGTTTATTTGCAGATCACGGCAGTGTGACTTTCGCCGCGTTGTCCTTCGCCGACTCGCGGTTCTTCTCGGACCTCACGCGCACTGAGATGGTCGCCTTGGCCACCGATGCCACCTTCAGCGACGCCGTTGTGCCCGCCTTCAGCAGCGGACGCGTGCACTGGGCCCCGGTGCACTTCCAGCCATGGCCGGATGCCTTGAACGAGAGCCCCTTCGCTTCGCTCAGGACGACCATCACGTCTTTCGCGTCGTGCGGCCCCGCGTTCTTCACCTCGACGTTGATCTGGTTCGCCTCGACGCCCGCGGTCAGCGACAGCTCGGCGTTCGCCTGCGTCGCTTCGATGATCATGCCCTGCTCGCGCCGGTCGTTCGCGGCCGTCCCGTCCTCGGTGGCTGACTGTACCCGTCCGCTGACGCGGTACGTCATGGCCGAATGCTGCGGCGACGCCAGGGTCAGCTCGAGCTCCGCGTCCGCCTCGGACGCGAGCGACGGCGCCGTGCAGGACAACGCGTAGCCGAAGACCGGCCCCTGCTCGCACGTCCATCCCTTCGGCGCGGCGACGCCCTTCAGGTACGAGAGCGCGTTCACGCCCAGCGTCACCTTCACGTCCTTCGCCGCTTCCGGCCCGTCGTTATGGACCTTCACCGCGACGGTGAACGTCTCGTCGGTCGTGAGCGCCGGTTTGACAGGCGTCACGGACGCGATCTGGAGATCGGCGAGGAGGAGCAGGGCGGCCAGGGTCATCAACGCATCAGTTTCCGGAACTTGGGATCCAGTGCGTCGATCAACCCATCTCCGAGGAAGTTCAATCCCATGACCGCGAGCATGATCGCGGCGCCGGGGAAGATTGCCAGATGGTTTGCAAGTCCGAGATAGCGGCGGCCGGCGGTGAGCATGGCGCCCCACGACGGCGTCGGCGGCTGCACGCCCAGCCCGAGGAACGACAGCGCGGACTCGATCACGATCACGCGAGCCATGTCGAGCGTCGCCACCACCAGCCAGGGCGTGAAGACGTTGGGCAGGATGTGGCGGAGCAGCACGCGGCCGTCACCGCCGCCCAGCGCCAGCGCCGCCTGCACGAACTCCCGCTCGCGCAGGGTCAGCACCGCGCCGCGCACGATGCGCGCGTAGACGACCCAGGAGGACACGCCGATCACGATGATGATCGTCTGCAGGCTGGGTCCCAGCACACCGATCACGGCGATGGCCAGCAGGATGAACGGGAACGCCAGCTGGATGTCGGCCAGCCGCATCAGCACGTCGTCCATGCGCCCCCCGAAGTAGCCGGAGATCAGCCCGGCCGCCATGCCGATCAGCCCGGAGATCGCGACCGCGGCGAACCCGACCAGGAGTGCCGGCCGCGCGCCGTAGATGACGCGGGCCAGCAGGTCGCGCCCGAGGTGATCGGTGCCCAGGAGGTGCATCCGGCCGTTGTCGTCGCGGAACCCCGGCGCCTTCAGGCGCAGGTCGCCGAGGTCCTGCTCGATCGGGTCGAACGGCGAGAGCAGCGGTGCGGCGAGCGCCGTGACCACGACGATCGCCACGACGATCAGCCCGAACAGGGCCGTGCGGCGCGCGATCAGGCGGCGCAGGAACACCAGCCACTCACGGCGCTCCGGACGCCCCTCGTCGGGCAGCGCGACCGCGCTGGCCGGCCCGCTCACCCCCACCGGCGCCCCGAGCCCGGCTCCGGGTGCCGAGCCGCCCGGCCGTGAGGCGAACCGGCTCATCGCAGACGGATCCGGGGGTCGAGGTAGGTGTAGACGATGTCCACCAGCAAGTTCACGACCACGAAGGTGGTGGCCAGCAGGAAAACCGCCGCCTGCACCACCGGATAGTCGCGGTTGGCGATCGCCTGCACGCTGAGCCGGCCGACGCCCGGCCAGGCGAAGATCGTCTCCGTGATGACGGAGCCGCCCAGCAGAGTCCCGAGCTCGATGCCCACGATGGTCACGATCGGGATCGCGGCGTTCTTGAGCGCGTGCTTCCAGACCACCGGCGGGTCGTTCACGCCCTTGGCCCGAGCGGTGCGGATGTAGTCCTGGTTGAGCACCTCCAGCATGCCCGAGCGGGTGAGGCGCGTGATGCGGGCGGTGGTGAAGAGCCCGAGCGTGACCGCCGGCAGGATCAGGTGCTGCATGGTGCCCCGGCCCGACGAGGGCAGCCAGTGAAACTGCACCGAGAACACGAGGATCAGCATGATGCCGAGCCAGAAGGTCGGCAGCGACTGGCCGAACAGCGCCACCACCGTGGCGACGTAGTCGAGCGGGGAGTTGCGCCGCACCGCCGAGAGGATGCCGGCCGGAATGGCCAGGGCCAGGGCGAGCAGCAGCGCGGCGCCGGCCAGCTCGAACGTCGCCGGCAGCCGCTCGACGACGAGATCGAAGGCGGGCTCGCCGTGCCGGATCGACTGGCCAAAGTCGCCCCGCAGCGCGCCCTTGAGGAACCGGCCGTACTGCACGAAGAACGGGTCGTTGAAGCCCATCACCTCCCGGAACTGACGCACGTCCTCGGCCGAGGCGTCGGGAGGCAGCAGCACCAGGGCGGGGTCCCCGGTGAGGAACAGAATGGCGAAGACGATGAACGAGACGCCGAACAGCACCACCAGCGACTGGAGCAGTCGCCGGAGGAGGAACGTCTTCATGCCCGCGACAGGCGCGCTATGGCCTCGATGTGCGGCGTCTGCGGGAACATGTCGACGGGCTGGACCCAGGCCAGGCGGTAGCCCTGCCGGGCGAGGTCACCGACGTCGCGCGCCAAGGTGGCCGGGTTGCAGGAGACGTAGACGATCCGCGCCGGCGCCAGCGCGGCCAGCGCGGCCAGGGCCTTGGGATGAAAGCCGGCCCGCGGCGGGTCGGCCACGACGACCGAGGCCCGCACGCCCTCGCTCATGAGCGCGGGCAGCACGTGCCGCACCTCCCCCGCCAGGAACGTGCAGTTGTCGATGCCGTTGGCCCGCGCGTTGCGGGTCGCATCGGCGACCGCGGCCGCCGCCACCTCGATGCCGTAGACCCGCGCAGCCCGCCGCGCCAGGAGCAGGCTGATGGCGCCGGTCCCGGAGTAGAGATCCAGCACGGTCTCGGTCCCGTCCAGCTCACACGCCTCGGCCACGAGCGCGAACAGCCGCTCGGCCTGCGCGGTGTTGGTCTGGAAGAACGAGTTGGCCGAGACCTGGAACGCCACGCCGTCCAGCCGCTCCGTGATGTGGTCCTGGCCGAGCAGCAGGTGCTCCTCGCTGCCGGTCGCCACGCTGGCCTTGGTGTCGTTGACGTTGAGCAGCACGCTGGTGGTGGCCGGCACCCGGGCCTTGAGACGCTCGGCCACCGGCATCAGGGCGGCGATGTCGGGAGCCGAGGCGACGACGTTCACCATCACCTGCCCGGTCCGCCGGCCCTCGCGCACCGTGAGGAAGCGGAGCAGGCCCCGCTCGGACCTCGGGTCCCACACCGACAGCGCCCGGGCCCGGGCCTGGCCCCGGAACTCGTCGAGCAACGCGTTCATCGTCTCCGACTGCAGCAGGCAGCGCTCGATGTCCAGCACGACGTCGTAACGCTCGGCGGCGTGCAAGCCCACCGCGGGCCCCGGGTCAACCACCGTGAACTCCATCTTGTTGCGATAGCCGTAGGGCTCCGGCGCCGGCACGATCGGCCGCAGCTCGAACGGGGGAAGCCCGCCGAGCCGGGTCAGACAGTCGTGGACCTGCTTGGCCTTGAACGCCAGCTGAGCCGGGTAGGCGAGGTGCTGCAGCCGGCAGCCCCCGCAGCGCCCAAAATATGGGCAGGGCGCCTCAACCCGGTCGGGCGATGGGGTCACGACGGACTCGATCGCTCCCCGCCCGTAGCGCCCGCGAGCCTCGGTGACCGTCACCCGCAGCCGATCGCCCGGCAACCCGCCGCGGACGAACATCACGTAGCCATCGGTCCGACCAACACCGTCGCCGCCGAACGCGAGGTCGTCGATGACGAGCTCGATCGTCTCGCCGCGTCTCGGCTTTGCCATGGTGTCTGGCCACTATAAACGAGGAGTCCGAGGCTGGCCAGCCGCGGGGCGGGGGGAGTATCATAGGCCTCTAATGAAGCGCGGAGTTCCGCGTGCCGTCGGAGAGCTGCTGGTGAACGCGGTGCCTCAGCTCGAGGATCGGTTGCTGGTGCAGCGGCTGCGCCGCGCCTGGACCACGCTCGTCGGCGCCGACATGGCACGGCGGGCCAAGCCCCAGGCGCTCGTCAACGGCTGCCTGCAAATCGTGGTCGATAACTCACCGTGGCTACAGGAATTGACGCTGCGCGCGCCCGAGCTGGCTACGCGCCTCGGGGCCCAGTACCCGGCCGTTCGCTCCGTCCGCTTCAGCCTCGGCACACCGCCCGCCGAGGAGCCGACGCCGGCCGCGCGCCCGGCTCCGCGGCCATCGCGACTGAGCGACGACGATCGGCGCGCCATCGATGCGGCCGCCGCTGCGATTCCCGATCCGGCCCTGGCCGCTGGCGCCCGCCGCCTCCTGGCGCGGGCGTGGCCGCCGGTACAGCCACGAGGTAATGAACGATGATGCTCCGCTCCGCCGCCCTCGGTCTCCTCCTGCTTGGCGCCGGTGCCCTCGTCGGCTGCGCGACCTCGACGCCGGCGGTGACCTCGCAGGCCGCCGACACCCCCCGGCGTCCACTCTCCGCGCGGGAGCGCGACGCGGCGGCCGAGGCGTACTACCACTACTCGGTAGCGCAGATGCAGGCTCAGGGCGGGCGCTTCAAGGAGGCGATCGAGCCGATGCGCGAGGCGCTGCGACTCGATCCGGACTCGGCCTTCCTGTGGTCGGCGCTCGCCCAGTGGCTGGCGCGCGCCGACCAGCCGGTCGAGGCAATCGAGGCGGCCCGTCGCGCCGTTCAGCTGGCCCCCAGCACGATCCAGCCTCACCTGACCTTGGCCGACCTGCTGCGCTCGCAGAAGAAGTACGCCGAGGCCGAGGCCGAGCTGGAGCGGGTCATCGCCCTCACTCCGGATTCCGAGGAAGCCTACCTGACCCTGGCGCGATATCAGGTCGAGCAGAAGTCCTTCGACC
>DASUSN010000113.1:0-4938 GCA_036375075.1 Thermoanaerobaculia bacterium
GCCCCCCGGGAGGCGGGCTGAAGCCACGCCCTACATTCAGTACTTCAGCACGAGGAGCCGCGGCTCCTCGGCCAGCGTCACCACGAACAGATTGTCGAACTCCGTGGCGTCGTCGATCGCCGGCGGGTTGGGGATGCCGAGGGCTTTGATGACGTTGGGGGTGGTGTTGGAGTGGCCGACCACCAGCACCGTCGAGCCGGCGGGCAGCGCGCGGATCTTCGCCGCGATGTCCGCGGCGAACGTCGGGCCGGGCTTCACCTCCACCGGCGTCACCTTCAACATCGCGGCGACCGGCGCGGCCGTGTTTCGGGTGCGCGTGAACGGCGTGGTGTAGATCGTGGTGACGCCGCTGAAGCGCAGCATCGTGGCCAGCCGCTGCGCCCGCCCTTCTCCCTCGGGCGTCAACGCGGGATCGTCGTTCATGGCCGGCGCGCCCGCCACCTTCTCCCCGTGCCGCACGAGGATCACCGTCGTCGCCGGCGCCGCCTGTGCGGCCAGGGTCAACGTCAACGCGACAACGACAGCGGCCGCGATCCTTCGCGGCGCCACAACATTGCACTGATCCACCATCGTCCGCTCCTTTGGAACAACTGAATGCTCTTGATCGCGCGGCTGAGCACCTCGCCGCCGCGGCAGCTCCGGATCTCGTACGCGCTCAGCACGTGGGCGACGTCGCCGAACTCCCGCGTCTCGCGCCACAGCTCCCCTTCCCAGAAGCTCGCCAGCGTCCCCGACTCGATCATCGCCTCGAGGTTCTGCTGGAACGAAGGGAGGTCGAACTCGAAGACGCCGTCGTCGTTCACGCGCACCAGCCGCGCGCCCGGCGCGAAGACCTCGAGCTGACGGCCCCAGTCCGGCCGGCAGCCGGCCTCGAAGCACATGGAGTCGTACATCTGCGCGATCACCCCGTCGAGAGTCATGCCGCGCGAAAGGATACCGCGCCGCCGGTTTTCCTCTGGCGCGAAGCCACCAGAAACGGCATAATGCCCGAACTCCCGATCAACGGAAACAACGACCTGCGCGTGAGGGGACTCCGTGACCGAAAGAGGCGTGACGCGACACTCCTGGGATGACATGCCGCGCGAGGACGTGGCCGAGGGCATCAGCCGCCGGTTCATCACCGGCGACGACATGATGCTGACGCACATCTACCTGCGCAAAGGCGCGCTCGTGGCCAGGCACTTCCACCCGAACGAGCAGTTCACCTACGTCCTTCAGGGCGCGCTGCGCTTCTGGATCGGCGAGGACGGCGCGGACGTCCACGACGTGCGCGCCGGCGAGGTGCTGCACATCCCCTCGAACGTCCCCCACCGCGTGGAGGCGCTCGAGGACACCATCGACATCGACGTCTTCAGCCCTCCGCGGCAGGACTGGCTGGACGGCACCGACGACTATTTCCGGCGACAGTAGCGAGGGAGGACATCCGATGAATGCGTCTCGTCAACACCGCGGCGTGCTGGCCGTCGTTCCGCCGTACACGATCTCCGGGCCGCCTGCCGGCACGGCGTACCTGCTGGGGATGCTCAAGGCGCACGGCGTCCACGACTTCGGCTTCGTCGACCTCCGCCTCGGCGCGCCGGACTGGCCGTCGCTGACGTACAACGCCATCGGCACGCGCGGCGAGCACTTCGTCTTCGACATCCCCGACCTGCCGCTGGTCCTGCACCTGCTGCGCACCTATCCGGCGCGCGACGTATGGAAGGACTTCGAGACGCTGCCGTGGGCGGAGGAGTACTGCCGCAAGCGGGGGCTCACGCCGGCGGTCATCGGCGACAGCCTGCGGCGCACGGAGCGCTGGCTCGCGCGCTGGGCGTCGACGCTCGACGGCACGGTCATCGCCGGCTTCTCGATCTGGATCTCGAACTACCTGACGTCGCTCATGGCCGCGGCGGAGCTGAAGCGCCAGGCAAAAGCGCCGTTCGTCGTCTTCGGCGGCCCGCAGTGCACGGACAGCGAGATCGCCGCGGACCTCGCGGTGGCCAGCGGTCTCGTGGACGCGGTGGTCGTCGGCGAGGGCGAGCAGACGCTCCTCGAGCTGCAGGCGCTGGTCGATCCCGCCACGCGCACGCTGACCGCCGCGGCGCCCGCGGGGACGAAGGTGTTCCGCGACGGCAAGGTGCAGTGGGGCGGCCGGCGCACGCTCCTGCGTCTGGACGACACGCCGCTGCCCGACTTCGACACCATGGACCTCGACATCTACAGCGGCGGCAAGGCGCGCCAGATCAGCTATCAGCTCTCGCGCGGCTGCACGGACAAGTGCGAGTTCTGCAGCGAGTGGGTGTTCTGGGAGCGCTTCCGCGCGGCGTCGCCGGAGTTCACCGTGGGCAGCCTGGCCGAGCTGCAGCGGCGCCACGGCTTCGGGCACGTGACGTTCTCGGACTCGCTCCTGAACGGCAGCGGCAAACGGCTGACCGGCTTCGCGGAGCAACTGCTGTCGCGCAATCTGCACTTCACCTGGTCGGGCTTCGTGCGCGCGGACATCACCAAGCCCGTCGCGAAGCTGCTGGCGCGCGCGGGGCTGCGGCACGTGTTCATCGGCGTGGAGTCGCTCTCCGACGACACGCTCAGCTCGATGCACAAGCGGCGCGAGGGCTCCGACAACCTGCGCGCGATCGAGTCCTTCCTCGGCGCGGGCATCTCCGTCGCGGCCGGCGTGATCGCCGGCTTCCCGGGCGACTCACGCGAGGACTTCGACGAGACCACGCGCGTGCTGCGGTCGATCATCAAGAAGCACCGCGACAAGTTCCAGGCCTCGGTCGAGCCGTTCGTGGTGACGCCGTCGGCGACGATCTTCAAGAAGCACGAGCAGTTCGGCCTCCGCCTGCACCCCTGGCCGGACGAGGTGATTGCCATGGCCCCCGCGGTGGCGGACGTGACGCGCCGCTGCATGGCGCTGGCGGAAGGCGCGGACCAGGCGGCGGAGCGGAAGCGGCGGTACCAGTCCGCACGCCGCACGCTGCAATCGATCAAGCCGGCGAAGGGCTGCGACCTCCCCGCGCCGGCGGTGATGCGCACCGTCGACCTGAGCGGCGAGTGGGTGCTGGCCATCGGCAACGACAAGCTGACCCGCGACGCGTGGCTGTTGACCGCGCAGGAGCGCGACGAGCTGGCGGCCACGCCGCTCACGGCGGAGCTGCTGGATGCGCGGGTGGGGCGTCTGCAGATCCGCTGGAAGCAGCCGCTCGCGCCAGGGGCTGGGGCGCGGGGGGTGACCCTCGACCACGCGAAGCGGTTCGGGCTGCACCCGGCGGTGGTCGCGCGAAAGGACGCGGAGGACCTGGTGGTGATGAACCTCGACACCGAGTTCTTCTACCGCCTGGACGGCCCCGCGGTGCGGGTGGCGGAGCTGTTGAGCGAGGACCTGCGCACGGTGGACGAGATCGCATCGACGGCGGGGGCGGGGGCACAGAAGACGGTGTCGGACTGGTGGTCGAAGCGTCTGCTGATGGGCGTCCCGGCGGCGTAGTGTGTGGAGCGCGGCAACGCAGCGAAGCGTAGTTGCCGCACTCCACATCACCAGACCCGCGCGGGGTCGAAGGGGTGGGGGTCGACGGCGATGGTGCGTAGCTCGCTGGTGTAGGTGTGGCCTTCCGCGTCGCGCAGCCAGAGGCCCTCGGGGCCGGGGAGCATCTCGGAGATGGTCACGTGCGGCGCGCCCGCGGTGAAGCGCGCGAGCATCTCGCGCGATACGGGGGATGCAAAGTCCACGTAGATCGGCTTGATCTCGGACGGGACGCGCACGAACACGCGCTCGGGGAGGTCCAGCGTGTCGATGCGGTCGGGGGGGACGCGCCATTGGGCGCGCTGCAGCACCAACCCGCCGAGAGCCCGACGCGGGGAAACATCGGCGCCGTCGCTGAGGGAGAACGCGGTCGCCGCGCGTAACTTGATGCGGCGCTCGAACACCGTGAGCAGATCGAACCGCCGGCGCCCCGACACCGCCAACAGCCGGCCCTCGGATTCCACGACGTTGAAGTCCGCCGCCCGCAACACCTGCTCGGGGGGGCGGTCGGAGGCAAACGGGTCGCCGAGGTCGAGGTGCCAGTGGCGGCGGGCGAGGCGGGCGTCGTGCGTGGAGCGTGCGAATTCCTCCCACGGGATCGGGCTCACCAGCGGCTCGGGGAAGTCCAGGTCCCACTCGTCCCGGAGCTCCTCGAGCACGGGACACAACGACAACACCGACAACGTCGTGAACGGCGTCACGCCCGGATGCAGCTCGGAGAGAATGGGCGTCCCTTCGCCGGCCAGCAAGGCCTCGACCGACGGCACATCGAACATGAGATCCGGCGCGTGATGCCGCGCCCCCGGCCACCCGGGACACGGCGCGCGGAAGTGCCGCGCGGCGAACGCGCGCGCCTCGTTCACGGAAACACGCGGGCCGAGGCTCCAGAGCCTGCCCATCCGCTCGCGGAGCTCCCCGGCCACGGACTGCACGATCTCCTCGCCGAACAGCGGCTCCGTCCGCAGCCAGAACTCGGGAAGCGGCACGCGGCGGCCGCCATGCTCGCGCCGGAGCGCCTTCGTCAAACGACGGGCGATGGTGAACGTGTACCAGCGCGCGATGCGCAGCACCACCTGCAACGCTGGCGCGATCCGCGCGATCGCGGCACGGCCGAGGTCCATGGAGATGTCGCGGCGGCACTCCTCGAACACCAGACCTCGGCCCCAAGGATGGCTGGAGGAATCGCGCCGCGCCGCGACCTGCGTGCGCGACTCGAAGTCGCGCTCCAGCATCTCCAACGCGGCGCCCAGCCGCACCGGATCGCCCGCGGCCTTCGACACCGAAGGCTCGGGATGCAGCGCGATCGCCACCGGGTGCTGCCACCGCACGATCCCGCGCGCGGCGAGGTTCTGGCGAATGTAGGGCGTGGCTTCAGCCCGCCTCCCTCGTGGGCGGGGGCGTCCCCCGCCCCGCCCGGGGGGCGGGCTGAAGCCACG
>DASUSN010000114.1:0-30442 GCA_036375075.1 Thermoanaerobaculia bacterium
CCGCCGTCCCGGCGGCTGATCGGGCGGCGTCCCGCCGCCCGCATTCTGGGGAGACCGAAGCCTCTCGCCACGTGGCGCGCTCCACCCGCCCGGGGGTGGCGGCGCGGGACGCCGCCACATCAGCCGCCGGGACGGCAGCGGTCCGGGCGGTTGCACTCCCAAAGCGGGCCCGACCGGACGCGAAATCGGGTAAGCTGAGGGCTCAGCCAGCAGGGAGAAGTTGTCATGCGCATCGCGGTCCGGGTTGCGTCTTTGCTCACGTTCGTGCTCCTCGTGGCCTGCGCTTCGGTGCCTCCGCCACCGGCCGATCCTGGGGCCCGGGAGTGGAAACTGCTCGAGGACGGCAACGCCGCTTTCCGGACGGGCACGATCACGTTTACCGGGTTGCGCGGGAGGCGTGAGACGCAGGCACCGCCCGTCACGGTGCTGGCGTGCTCCGACAGCCGGGTGCCGCCGGAGCTGGTGTTCCACCAGACCCTCGGGCGCCTGTTCGTCGTGCGGACGGCGGGGAACGTGGCGGACGCGTTCGGCATCGCCAGCATCGAGTACGCGATCGAGAAGGGCTACACGAAGCTGCTGGTCATCCTGGCTCATGAAAAGTGCGGTGCCGTCGAGGAGGCGATCAAGGCGGATCCGCAGTGCCCGATCGAGGCGACGCCGAGCCTGGATGCGCTGGTGAAGAAGATCCTCGAGTCGTTCACCCCGCCGTGCTGCACGCTGCAACAGCCCAACTGCTGGGTCGACCGCACGCGGGGGAACGCGCTCTACGCCGTCAGCGACCTGAAAAAGCGCAGCACCGTGATCCGGGACGCCATCGACGTGCGCCGCCTGCCCGTCGTCGTCGCCTACTTCGATCTGGACGGGAACGTGACGGTGTGGCAGCGCATCCACTGACGCCGCGCTGACGAAGCTCTGGCGCTCAGAGGCCCGTGTTGGCGATGCCGGCGGTGAGGCCGAGGAGGAGGCCGACCGCGATTTCCGCGGGCGTGTGGCGCTCGAGCCGCCAGCGCGACCAGGCGAGGGCCCCGGCGAGGGGGACAGTCAGGAACAGGGAGGCCGGGGAACCGTAGGCGATGGCGACGAGGCAGAACGCGCCGATCATCATGTGCAGGGAAATCTTGAGGAAGCGGTTGCCGATCAGGCCGGCGGCGAAGAGAAAGGCGACGGCCACGAACGAGCGCAGGAGGCGCGGCGGCGCGCCCATCCGCCAGAAGACGAAAATGGCAAGAGCGAGCAGGGGGATGGCGGCGTAGTAGAGCCCGGGACGCTGCTCCCTCCGCGAGACGTCCAGGTCGGTCCAGGCGCCGCGGCGGGTGCGGCGGATCAGGACGAGGGTGAGGGGGAGGACCATCGTCGCCGCGAGGGCTGCG
Source organism: Thermoanaerobaculia bacterium (assembly GCA_036375075.1). GTDB lineage: Bacteria > Acidobacteriota > Thermoanaerobaculia > Gp7-AA8 > Gp7-AA8 > QHVT01. Next base: position 1,371 of record DASUSN010000114.1, read on the forward strand.
GCCCACCGCCAGTTGCGGGTGGCGAGGGCGAGGGTGACGGGGGCGATGACGAACGGGTGCAGCACCGCGGAGAGGATCCGCGCGACGCGCAACTCGTTCATGGGAGGGAACGTAAGGCGGGCGGGAAGGTCCCGCCCGACGGTTATCGCGCCGCTTTCTTGATCGCGCCGGAGCGGATGCAGCGGGTGCAGACCTGCATGCGCTTGACGGCCGAGCCGATCATCACACGGACGCTCTGCAGATTCGGCATCCAGCGCCGGCTGGACACGTTGTGGGCGTGGCTGACCCGGTTTCCGAACACGGGGGCCTTACCGCAGACTTCGCACATCTTTGCCATTTGATTGACTCCCTCGAAATACGAAAGGCGTGGATTCTAATCACCGGCTCGAATCCGCGCAACCCGAAACGGCGGAGAACGCCGCGCAAAGCCGCGAAATCGAACCACTTATCCAATTCCTGTAGAGTTGACACCAAAAATTAAACGTTGTAATTTCGCTTCACCTTTCTTCACATCCCCGGTGCCTGTGAGAAGTGAGTGAGATGGAGTGGGGTGAGCGGTGTTCTTCTCAAAGAGCAAAAACGTCGTAGGCCTGGACATCGGCTCGTCAGCGATCAAACTGGTCGAGCTGAAGGACAAGAAGGGCGGAAACTATTCGCTCGTCAAGCTCGGAACCGAGCGCCTCTCCCCCGAGGCCATCGTCGACGGCTCCATCATGGACAGCTCCATGGTGGTCGAGACGATCCAGCGGCTGAACACCGAGCAATCGATCAAGAATTCCAATTACGCCACCTCCCTGTCCGGGCACTCGGTGATCATCAAGAAGATCACCCTGCCGGCCATGTCCCCCGAGGAGCTGGCCGAGTCCATCCAGTGGGAAGCCGAGCAGTACATCCCCTTCGACATCAATGACGTGAACCTCGACTACGTCCCCCTGACCACCCCCGGGTCGGGCGACAACATCGACGTCATCCTGGTGGCGGTGAAGAAGGAGAAGATCAACGACTACACGTCGGTGATCAGCCAGACGGGGAAGATGGCGGTGCTGGTGGACGTGGACGCGTTCGCCCTGCAGAACTGCTACGAGGTGAACTACGAGGTGGAGGACGGCCGGGTGCTCGCGCTCGTCAACGTCGGGGCCTCGGTCACCAACGTCAACGTTCTGTCAGGCGGAACGTCAATGTTCTGGCGCGACATCACCTTCGGCGGCAACCAGTACACGGACGCGATCCAGCGCGAGCTGAGCCTGTCGTTCGAGCAGGCCGAGGAGCTCAAGCGCGGCAAGCCGGTCGCCGACTACACGATCCAGCAGGTCATCCCGATCCTGAACTCGGTGTCGGAGGACTTCGCGGGCGAGCTGCGCAAGACCCTCGACTTCTTCACCGCGACCTCGGGAGCCGAGCGCGTCGACGAGATCGTTCTCGCCGGCGGCGGCTCGGGCGTGCTGAACCTCGACGCGATCCTCCGCGACAAGTTCGGCATCCCGGTGTCGATCATGGACCCCTTCCGGAAAATCAACGTCGACGAGAGTCAGTTCAACCCCGAGGAGCTGGCAGAGATTGCGCCGAGCATGGCGATCGCGGTTGGACTCGCCATCAGGAAGTTGGGGGACGCTTGATCAAAATCAATCTGGTGCGGGAAGGGCGGGCGGTCCGCGGAGCCGGTGCGGCTCCGGCGGCGGCGGCGGCCGCTGCGGCGGGCCCGGGTGCGTCCAATCTCAACAACATCCTCATCGTGGCCATGCTGGTGCTGTTCGGCCTGGGCGCCCTCGGCTACTGGTTTCTGATGAAGCGCGAGCTGGACAGCCGCAAGGAGATCGTCAACCAGCGCACGGCCGAGGCCAAGAAGCTCGAGGCCATCATCAAGGAAGTCGAGAACTACCAGAAGCGCAAGGACAGCCTCCAGCAGCGCATCGATCTGATCAACCAGCTCAAGCAGAACCAGAAGGGGCCGGTGCGCATCATGGATCAGATCAGCCGCGACCTCCCCGACCTGGTCTGGCTGGACCGGATGGAGATCACCGGCGGGCGCATCACCCTGGCCGGCCGCGGACTGAACCCGAACGCGATCGCGCTCTTCGTCGAGAACGTGAAGAACGATCCCTACTTCGAAGAGCCGCAGCTCGGGACGATGGCGCAGGTCTCGACCACGCCGGTCGTCTATTCATTCGACATGAACTTCGGCTTCACGTACGTGCCCAAGGGCACGGTCGCGGCCACGGACACCACCGGGACCGCGGCGACCACCACCACGCAGTAAGCAACGATGAGTGATGAGAGATGAGTGATGAGTGAGAAGCAACCGAGTGAGGCGGCGAACGCGATGCTCCCGTTCATCACTCATCACTCATCGCTCATCACTGGTGTCAGGAGACTCCGATGGCGTTGACTCTGGACGACAAACCGTGGTGGGTGGGGCTGATCGTCGGGATCGTCCTCGGCGGAGGCATTCTCTACGCGGTCGAATCCTTCGTGGTGAAGGACTACAAGAAGCAGATCCGGGCCGCGGACAAGAAGATCGCGGAGCTGGACGAGAAGATCTCGCAGGGCCGGGCCGCGGAGCGGAAGCTGCCGCAGTTCCGAGAGGAAGTGAAGCGCCTGGAGCTGGAGCTCGAGAAGCTGCGCCGCATCCTGCCGTCGACCCGCAACACCGAGGAGATCATCAAGAAGATCAAGTCCCTGGTGGACCAGGGGGAGTTCACGCTGAACCGGCTGTCGTTCCCGCCGCTGGGGGCGCAGTCCAGCGATCCGTACGTGGAGTGGCCGATCGCGGTGGCCGTGGACGGCCGCTACCACGACCTGGCGATCCTGTTCAATCGCCTCGGCAACTTCTCGCGCATCATGAACGTGGAGAACATCAGCATCAACGCGAGCTCGAACCAGGAGAACAAGACCATCTCCTCGCAGTTCACGGCGAAGACGTTCGTGTACGTCGAAGAGGCGGACGACGCGGCGCCCGCGGACGGCGAAGCCAAGCCGGGCGGGAAGTAGGGAGCGCACGATGAAGATACGCAATCTCGGCATCTCGCTCCTGATCGTCATCGCGGCCGTCGCCAGCGTGGTGGCCCAGACTCCGGGCACGACCCCCACGGCGACTGGTACGGACGCGACGTCCGGTACGTCCACCGCCACGGACGTGCAGAAGACGCTCGAAGAGATCCTCGAGGAGCCGGCGGCGACGGACACGTACCGCTACGATCCGCAGGGACGGCGCGATCCGTTCCGTTCGCTCATCGGACCGACTCCGCAGCTCGAGCCGGGACAGCGCCCGCCGGGCATCCCGGGGTTCCTCATCGACGAGATGAAGCTGCAGGGGATTTTCAAGACACGCGCGGGACTGACGGCGATGGTCAGCGGTCCCGACAACAAGGGCTACACCATCAAGGTCGGCGACAAGGTCTTCGACGGCGAGGTGGTCCGCATTACCCCGACGTCCGTGGTTTTCCGGCAGGAAGTGAACGATCCGACTCGCATCGAACGGTACCGCGAGGTCGTGAAGGATCTGGCGCCGACGACCCCGAAGAGGTAGGTGCAGGTCATTGGGCTGCGAGTGGAGGGCGAGATGGTGAAGGTGGGAAGTATGAGTAGAGCCAAGCGAATCCTGCTGATCGGGGGCGTGCTTCTGGCGGGCGCCGGCACGGCCGACGCGCGCATCTGGGGATCGCGCAAAGCCGAGAAGCCGGCTGTCACCGCGGCCGTCCCGGGCGCAATCGTGCTGAAGGCCGTCGAGATCGACGGCTCGCGGGTCGTTCTCCGCACCAGCGGCGCGCCGGCATACACCTCGTACAGTCCTTCGGCCGGCGTATTCGTCATCGACCTGACCGGCACGAGCCGCGATGCCGCCGCTGCGATCCCGGCCACGCTGCCTCCCTCCGTCGTCTCTCTCTCCGCCGACGAAGTGGTGGAGATGGGCACGCGGCTCACGCGGGTGACCTTCCGCTTCGCCGACTCCGTCATCCCCGAGATCGCCGCCGCCGAGCAGTCGGTCGTGGTGACCGTCCCGGCCGTCGCAGTCCCGATCGAGACCGTCGCGTCGACCGTCGACGTGCTGCCGGCCGTCGTGCCTGCGGCTCCGGAGGCGGGCCGGCTGGAAGCCGGCGTAGCCGCCGGCTCGGAAGCCGGCGATCCGCAGGCCGTCACGCAGCAGACCGCCGCTCCGCAGGTGGTCGAGATCCCGGCCGTGATCGAAGAGCCGGTGCCGCATTCGAACGTCGAAGACGTGGCCCTGCCGCGCGCCCGCTCGGTGAAGAGCATCGCGGCCACGGCGACCGACGGGGCGGTGGAAGTGCGCATCGCCGGCGACGGAGAGCTGAAGTACAAGGCCTTCCGCCTGGAGAATCCGTCGCGGCTGGTCATCGACCTCGACGGCGTGAAGTCCACGGCGAGGAAGAACAACGTCACCATCCAGGACGACGTGGTGAAGGGCGTGCGCGTCGCGCAGTTCCAGCCCACGGTCGCGCGCGTGGTCGTCGACCTCGCGCGGAAGAGCGAGTGGCACATCGAGAACGCGGGCGACACGCTGCGGGTGACGTTCCCGTCCCCGGCCGCGGTCGCGACGCGCGCCGTCGAACAGGCGCCCGCGCCCGCGCCGGTACCGCCTCCCGTGCCCGCCCCGGCGGCGGTGCAGCTCGTCGAGTCCGCGCCGGCGCCGAAGCCGGCGTACAAGAAGATCCCGATCGAAGAAGTCCCGGCGAGCGTCCCGACGGTCGCCGAGAACGCGAGCACCTGGAAGATGCCGCCCACGGAGAGCGCGTCGAAAGGCGCGCGCAAGGTGATCAACGCGCCGGTGGATCAGGAGCCGCCGGTGCAGTCGCAGGACGACGTGTTCGCGAACCCGCCGCAGCCGGCGACGCAGCCGCAGACGCTGTCCGGTCCGCGCACGCTCAGCGGGGGCCCGCGGCAGTTCAACGGCGAGCCGCTGTCGCTGAACCTCAAGGAAGCGGACATCAAGGACGTCATCCGGACGTTCGCCGAGCTGACGGGCCTGAACATCGCCGTCGATCCGGGCGTCACGGGATCGGTGACGGTCGACTTCGTCGACGTCCCCTGGGACCAGGCCCTCGACCTGATCCTGCGCCAGAACAACCTCACGTACGTGCTGGAAGGCAACGTGATGCGCATCGGCACGATCGACCGCCTGGCGGCCGAGGTGCAGGCGTCGCGGCGGCTGGCGGAGGAAGAGCGGCTGAACGTGCCGCTCACGACGCTGAGCTTCAAGCTGTCGTACGCGCGCTCGACGGACGTCGCGGCGCTGCTCCGCGACATCGCCTCGCCCCGCGCGCGGATCATCGTCGACCCGCGCACGAACCAGCTCGTGATCTCCGAGGTGCCGGTCTACCTGCAGACCATGCAGAACCTCATCGCCACGGTCGACATCCCGACGCGGCAGGTGATGATCGAAGCGCGCATCGTGGAGAGCACGCGCTCGTTCGCGCAGGAGTGGGGCGTGGAGTGGGACTTCGGCGGAACGCTCGACCCCGCGCTCGGCACGGGCACGGGCCTGGTGTTCCCGAACCGGGTCGGCTTCCGCGGCGGTCCGTTCAACTTCGGCGGCGCGGCCGCTCCGGTGCTGACGCTGGGCTTCCTGGACGTGCTGGGCGTGTTCGACCTGGACGTCACGCTGCGCGCGGCGGAGTCGGCGGGCTACGTCAAGGTCATCTCGGCGCCGCGCGTGACCACCCAGGACAACACGCCGGCGGAAATCCAGAGCGGTTTCCAGATCCCGTATCAGACGCGCATCAACTTCACGACCACGGTACAGTATCTCGACGCAACGCTGCGGCTGTCGGTGACGCCGCAGATCACGGAGGCGGGAACGGTGATCATGGACGTGTCGCTGCAGAAGAACGAGCCGGCGGAAGGTCTGGCGTTCGAAGGCGCGGCCGGTACGCCGCTCACCACGCGGCAGGCGCGTACGCGCCTGATGGTGCGGGACGGCGGCACGGCCGTCATCGCGGGCATCTACACGACGCGCGACAACCGCGGGCAGGAGCGGATTCCGATCCTGCACAACATTCCGATCATCGGCGAATTGTTCAAGACGCACAACGTGAGTACGCAACACGACGAGTTGCTCATCTTCATCACGCCGCGCATCGTGCGAGGATGATCCCAGGGAGGGGCGTATGAGAAGCAGGAAAGCGACATTCAACATAGCGGTGCTGGCGCTGGTGGCGGCCGTCTCCGGCTGCAGCGGCGAGCTCACCGACAACGCCAGTCCCGTGGAGCTGGTGGCCACGAACAGCCAGAATCTGCAGATCCTCGATCTGGACCCCGCGGTCGCGGCGGCAGACCCGGACTGCGCGCAGGACATCGGCACGATCAACCTGCAGGTGTTCGCGAAGCGCAGCGGCGTGACGGGCAACGCCGCGTCGGTGCGGGTCACGCGCTACCGTGTGTCCTACCAGCGTACCGACGGCGGCAGGCTCGTGCCCGCGCCGTTCGTCCGCTCGATGGATACGCTCATCGGCATCGGCGATGAGTCGGACGTCTCGGAGTTCCTGGTGGTGGAGCCGGACGCGATCATCCAGGCCCCCTTCGCTTCGCTGCTGCCGCAGAACGGCGGACGCGATCCGGACACCGGACGGCCGATCGTGAAGATGGATGTGATCATGGAGTTCTTCGGTGAGACGCTGGGCGGCTCGAACGTGTACGACGCCACGCGCTTTCCGCTGGACTTCTGCTACGGCACGTGCGGATGCTCGTGAGGTCGTCGGCGGTGGATGGGGGTTCAACCATGAGTCAGTTCAGAGGGCGGAAATCGTGGATCGTGCTCATCGCGATCCTGCTGCTGTTCGCAGCCTGTAAAGGTGAGTCTCCGACCGCTCCGCCTCCGGGCGGCGGCGTTCCTCCGGGCAGCGGCACGCCGCCTCCCACCGGCGCGAGCCTGGCCCTCACGGCCACGAGCCTGACGCCGCTCGAGGATTCGACGGTGACGATCACCGCGACGGCCACGAACAACGGCGCGCCCGTGCCGAACGGCACGGCCGTGGAGTTCACCTCCACCGGCGGCGTGCTGGACGGCGTCGGGCAGGCGGTGCTCAAGACCACGACGAACGGCGCGGCCACGGTCACGCTGACCTCGAGCTCGACGGGGCTGGTGCGCGTGACGGCGGTGGTCAACAACGTGAGCCGCACGATCGACATCACCTTCCAGGCGGGCCCGGTCATTCCGCCTCTGCCCGACACGCAGCCGGTGATCACGGCGGTTACGCCGTCCGTCGGGCGTCCGCAGGGCGGTCAGTTGATCCGCATCACGGGCAAGAACTTCAAAGCGCCGGTGCGCGTGCTGTTCAACACGGGCGGCCCCGCGGCGATCGAGGGCTCGGTGCAGTCGGTCACCGACACGGCCATCGAGGTGATCACGCCGCCGGTGAACCTCGGCGCGGGCCAGCAGCTCGCGGCGGACGTCATCGTCCTCACGCAGGCCGGTACCGCGAACGAGCAGCGCGCCGAGCTGGCGGACGGCTTCACGTTCGAGAACGAGCAGCTCGAGCCGGTGATCTCCACGATCTCGCCGAACTCCGGTCCGGTGACCGGCGGCACGCGCGTGACGATCTTCGGCGAAGGCTTCCAGGATCCGGTGCAGGTGCTGTTCAACACGGCGGAGGCGAGGGTGCTGACGGTGCAGTTCGACCGCATCATCGTCGAGACGCCGGCCGCGCGCGACACGGACCCGAATGGCTCGGGTGCGGTCACGGGACCGGTGACGGTCACGGTGCGCAACATCAACTCGCAGACCGCGACGACCATGCCGGCCGGCTTCCACTACAAGGCCGCGATGCAGATCACGGCCATCTCCCCGGGATCGGGCTCGTACCTCGGCGGTCAACGGCTGACGATCGACGGCATCGGCTTCGTGCCGCCGGTGACGGTCAACATCGGTGAGTTCGCGGCACGCGTCCTCGAGGCGTACGGCACGAGGGTCATCGTGCTCACTCCGGCGGTCGACGTGGAGGGCTGCGCCGACGTCGTCGGTACGGTCATCGTCACGAACATCGCCAACGGCGATCAGGCCCAAGGTCCGGACTTCATCTCCCAGGTCGGGACGCCGCTGATCGTGAACGTGAGTCCGGCGGTGGCGACGGTGGGCGTGACGACTTCCGTCCAGGTGACGGTGGCCAACGCGCAGCCGGGCGTGGTCCGCATCCAGATCGGCGAGAAGACGGTCTTCCCGTCGGGTGTGGTGTTGAACGCGGACGGCAGCGCGACGTACACCGTGCCGCTGCCGACGAACTTCGAGTTCCCGACTGAGGAGTGCCCGGGCGGCGGCGAGCGGTTCGTGCCGATCGACGTGGACGTCATCTACACGAACGCGGAGACGGAGTGCACCGACACGGCCACCCAGGCCCTGACGGTGAACCCGCCGGATTCGAGCTGCACCATCCCCGAGGCTCCTGAGGCGAACGTGACCGCACCCCCCGCGGGCGCGTGCCCCCGCCTGACGCTCAACGCGGGCTCGGGCAATCAGGGGACGATCACCGTCGAGAACACGGGCACCGCTCCGCTGACGGTGTCCGCGGCCGCGACTCCGAACGCCTCGTTCACGGTCCTGAACCCGAACGAGGTCATTCCGGAGGGCGAGTCGCGGAACTTCATCGTGCAGTTCAATCCCGCCGGCGGGGATTCCGCGGGCAACGTAGCGCTGACCACGGACGACGAGGACGAGCCGATCATCAACATCTGTATCGCCGGCGACGCTCCTTGATTCGGATACCATTTCTCTGCGTCGAACCGCCCCCTCGCGGGGCGGTTCGCGTCTGGTGCGGTTAGAATTCAGGTCCGCGAATGGCTCAACCGGCGACGAATCCGAAAATCGAAGAGCTGCGGTTCCGTCTGAAGACGGACCCGAGGAGCCGTCTCTTCTACCAGCTCGCCGAGGAACTGCGGAAAGCGGGGCACTTCGGGGAAGCGGAGCAGGTGCTGCGCTCGGGCCTCAACGTGTATCCCGCGTACCTGGCCGCGTGGGTGAGCCTGGGCCGCGTGCTGCGCGAGCAGAAGAACGACACGGGCGCGGTGGAAGCGCTGTCGAAGGCGATGCAGCTCGACCCCGGGAACGTGGTCGCGGCACGGCTGCTCGCGGACGCGTACCTGAACCTCGGCGACCGCGTCGAGGCGATCAAGAAGTACAAGCTGGTGCACGCGCTGATGCCCGGCGACGAGGAGCTGAAGCACACCATCGAGCGCCTGGATCGAGAGATCGCCCCGGAGCCGGAGCCTGTGCCTGTGCCGGAGCCGGAGCCTGTCATCCTGAGCCGCGAAGACGGCGAAGGATCCCCCTCCGGCGGAGCGGCCAGCGTTCCTGCCGCGGGATCCTTCGCCGTCTTCGCGGCTCAGGAGGACATCCCCGAGTCTCCCTTCGACAAGACCACGCCTCCCTTCGCGGAGGCCCTGGCCACCGGCGACGCCGAGCCGATGCTCGCCGCCCACGACGAGAGTCCGTTCGAAGAGCCCGTCGACGGCGCCACGGTGGCGGCGTTCTCCATCGAGCAGCCGAGCGGGATGCACATCGCCGCGGCGCCGCTCTCCGCCGAGCTGCCCGGACCGCCGCCGTCGCTCGAAGACGAGGCCGATGTCTTCGCCCCCGTCATCACCGAGCCGGCGCCCGCGGAAGCGCTCACGGACACGCTCACCATGGCGGAGCTCTACGAGCGCCAGGGGCTGGTCCACGAGGCGCAGCACATCTACGAGAACATCCTCGCCCGCGACCCGGAGAACAGCGACGTGCGGGCGAAGCTGGAGGCGGTCGCGCCGCGCGTGAATCCGAAGATCGAGCGGCTGGAGCGCTGGCTGGCGAAAGTCGCGCGCAGAGAGGCCGGCCGTGTTTAGGGACGTGCTCTCCGGCCTGCGGGAGCGCATTGAAGGCGCGGTGGCGGTGAGCCTCATCGGCCTGGACGGCATCGCCGTGGAGACCGTGGGCGACCGCAGCATCCCCCTGGACATCCTCGGCGCCGAGTTCGGGAGCTTCATCAAGTCCATCCGCCACGCGAATACGGAGCTGGATACGGGCGAGGTCCTGCAGTTCTCGCTCGTGACCGAGAAGTTCGTTACATTTCTCTCCGAGGTTACGCCCGAGTACTACATCCTGCTCGTGCTGCAGCCGGACGGGAACTACGGGCGCGCGCGGTTCGAGCTGTCCAAGGCGAAGTATTTGCTTCGCGACGAGTTGATCTGAGAGGTAGCGATTTGAAACATTCAGAGATTCTGGAGCTCATCGACAAGGTGGCCGATCGCGGCATCGCCTCGATCGAGATCGAGCACGCCGGGACGAAGGTCAAGATCGAGGGCAAGTCGTCCCAGCCTCAGGTCTTCCACGTCAGCGAGATGAAGAGCGAGAGCTCGGCGCCGGCGCCGGTGGCCGCGCCTCCGACCGCGAGCGAGGTCAAGGCCGCGGAGAAGAAGGCGGAAGAGGAGTCCGAGGCCGGGCTGCACATCATCACGTCGCCGATCGTCGGCACGTTCTACCGCTCGCCCAGCCCCGAGTCCGGCCCGTTCGTCAACGTCGGCGACCGGATCTCGAAGGGGAAGGTCCTCTGCATCATCGAGGCGATGAAGCTGATGAACGAGATCGAGTCGGATTTCGACGGCGTCGTCGCCAAGATCTACCCGTCGAACGGGCAGCCGGTCGAGTACGGCGAGAAGCTCTTCGCGGTCAAGGTATAGTCCGCCGCACATGTTCTCGAAGATCCTGATCGCGAATCGCGGGGAGATCGCCCTGCGCATCATCGCGGCGTGCAAGGAGATGGGGCTGAAGACCGTGGCCGTCCACTCCGAGGCCGACCGCGACTCGCTGCACGTCCGCTACGCCGACGACGACGTGTGCATCGGCCCCGCCGCGTCGAAACAGAGCTACCTGTCCATCTCCAGCATCATCGCCGCGGCCGAGATCTCGGGCGCGGACGCCATCCATCCGGGCTACGGGTTCCTGTCCGAGAATCCGCACTTCGCGGAGATCGTCGGGGAGTGCCGGCTGACGTTCATCGGACCGTCGGCCGAGGCCATCCGCCTCATGGGCAACAAGGCCAGGGCGCGGGAGACGGCGAAGAAGGCCGGCGTGCCCATCATCCCGGGCAGCGAGGGCGCGGTGAAGTCGCCGGAGGAAGCGCTCGACGTCGCGAAGTCGATCGGCTTTCCGGTGATCCTCAAGGCGTCGGCCGGCGGCGGCGGACGCGGGATGCGCATCTGCTGGGAAGAGGACGACCTGCAGACGCAGTTCGAGACGGCGCGCAACGAGGCGGAGCGGGCGTTCGGCGTGCCGGACGTCTATCTGGAGAAGTACCTCGAGCGGCCGCGCCACATCGAGATCCAGGTCTTCGGCGACATGCACGGCCGGATCGTGGCCCTGGGCGAGCGCGAATGCTCGATCCAGCGGCGGCACCAGAAGCTGATCGAGGAGTCGCCGTCGCCGGCGCTGAACGACGAGCTCCGCGGGCGCATGTGCGATGCGGCGGTACGCCTCTGCCAGGCGGTGAACTACGTCAACGCCGGCACGATCGAGTTCCTCTTCCAGGACGGCGAGTTCTATTTCATGGAGATGAACACCCGCATCCAGGTCGAGCACCCGGTGACCGAGGAAGTGACGGGCATCGACCTGGTGAAGGAGCAGATCCGCGTCGCCGCGGGCGAGCACCTCTCCGTGCCCACGGGCACCTTCCGTCTGCGCGGCCACGCCATGGAATTCCGCGTGAACGCGGAGGATCCGGTGACCTTCGCGCCGAACCCGGGAAAGATCCGCGAGCTGCACCTGCCCGGCGGCCCCGGCGTGCGCGTGGATACCCACATCTACCGCGACTACAACGTCCCGCCTTACTACGACTCCCTGCTGGCCAAGCTGATCGTGCGCGGCAAGGACCGGCTGGACACCATCGCACGCGGCCGCCGCGCGCTCGAGCAGTTCGTCGTGGAAGGGGTGAAGACCACCATCCCCCTGCACCGCTCGATCCTCAACAACGAGCAGTTCATCCGCGGCGACATCTCCACCCGGTTCATGGACAAGTTCGTGTTCTGAGGCATGTAGGGCGTGGCTTCAGCCCGCCTCCCCGCGTTGGAGTGCGGAGGCAACCGCCCGCCTCCGCACTCCAATGATCCCTGTCGGGGGGTAGGGAAAACCTTCTTTCCCGCCTCACCTAGACAGAGGGCATTTCCGAGTGACTGCGCGGGACGATGGAAGCCACGTCGTTCTGGTGGGGCGGAAACTGATCTACGAGTGGTTTGGTCTCCGGCTCATCCGTGACGATCTCGAGCTGCAGGACGGTCGCCGTTTCGAGTACACGTATGTCGAGCATCCCGGCAGCGTGGTGGTGATCCCAAGGCTCGCCTCCGGCGAGCACGTGCTGGTCGAGCAGTACCGGTATCCGATTCGCCAACGCTCGCTCGAACTGCCGGCGGGCTCGCTGGACGGAGCCGAGACGCCCGAGGATGCGGCACGCCGCGAGCTGTTCGAAGAGACCTCCCTGCAGGCGGGCGAGCTCCGTCCGCTGGGCGGCATCGCGCCGAGCAACGGGTTCTGTTCGGAGCACATGCTCGTCTTCGTGGCGGACGGCCTGACGGGAGTGCCACAACCGCACACCACGACCACGGAGCGCGAGCGGCACACGATCGTCACCATGAGCGAAGAGGAGATGCTCCGCCATGTCCGCTCGGGACACATCACGGATGGCGCGACACTGGCGGCCCTCCTGTTGTGGCGGCTGGCCCGGGAGGAGCGGTGAGTCCGCGCAGGCCGCTGGGCGCCGTGAACGTCGGCCTGCCGGCCGAGGACCTTCCCGCGCTCGCGGAGCAGATCTCGGACGTGCTGCGCGACGGTCCGTTCATCCTCGGGCCGCATACCGAGACGTTCGAGAAGGAATTCGCCCGCTACATCGGCGCGCCGTTCGCCGTCGCCACGAGCAACGGCACGGCCGCACTGGAGATCGCCTTCCGGATCGCCGGGGTGGATGGCCGCGAGGTGGTCATGACCACCAACACGAACATCGCGACGCCCGTGGCCGCGCTGAATGCCGGCGCGATCGTGCGGTTCATCGACATGGATCCGGCGACGCTGTCCATCAGCCTGGAAAGCGTCCGAAACGCGGTCACGCGCCGGACCGCGGCGGTGGTGGTCGTGCACATCGGCGGGTTCGTCACCCCTGAGATCGACGACATCCGGGCCTTCTGCGCGCGCCGCGGGATCCGGCTCATCGAGGACGCCGCTCATGCGCATGGAACGACGCTGGAGGGACGTCACGCCGGCACGTTCGGAGATCTCGCCGCATTTTCGTTCTATCCGACGAAGGTCATGACCTCCGTCGAAGGCGGGATGTTGATCCTGCACTCCGCGCGCGAGGCGAAACTGGCGCGGATGCACCGGGACCACGGGAAGCGGGAGCCGTGGGTCAACAGGCACTACGTATGGGGGAACAGCTGGCGGATCAGCGAGGTCCATGCGCTGGTCGGAATCTCCCAGCTGCGGCGTCTCCCGCGCATGCTCGCGGAGCGCCGCCGGGTCGGGGCCGTGTACCGGAAGGCGCTGGCCGGAACGGCCCTCGAGATCGTCGACGTTCCCGGGAACGATCCGAACTACTACAAGTTCGTGGCGATCCTGCCGCGGGACGGTCGGGACGCCGTCAAGCAGGAACTGCTCGAGGTTCACAGCGTGGCGTTGAGCGGCGAGGTGTATCTGCTGCCGTGTCACCGGCAGCCGGTCCTTCGCGGCTCGATCGACCGTGTCCATCTCCCGCGTGCGGACCGTTTCTGCCGGAGGCACGTCTGTCTTCCGGTGCATCCATCGATCACTGACGACCAGGCTCTCCGGATCGCCAGCGCACTGACCGGCGTCATGGACGCGAAGGGACGGCGATGAGAATTCCACTGGTGTATCTGCTGTGCGCGAGGAACGACTATGCGGCCGCGCTCCGGTACGCGGACGGATTGCAGGACCGCCGGATCGATTGCAAAGCGGTCGACGTCGAAGCGGTAACGACTCTGGCGAGCCTTCTGACGCGCGGGGCGAGCGTGGTGCTGTTCTCGGCCACGACCGAGTGGCCGTTCGCGAAGTTCGAGAGCGAGCTGCAGAACCTCGACGAACGGGACGCCCGCATGGTCACGGTGTTCACGATCGGCTCCGGGGCGCCGGCACTCCCTCAGTCGATCCGGATCATCAACGCGGGGCTGATCGGCCTCGACCGCGGGCTCGCGCACCTGCTGCACTTCATCTTCGGCTCGCCTCGGGGCGTTGAGCTGATCTGCGTTCCCTCGCAGATGATGCAGGTGACCGGGGTGTCGTGGTGGAACGAGGAGGAGATCATCGTCGCCGACGAGTATTTCGGCCACGTGCTCCGGATCCGGAAGCGGCATGAGACGACCGTGCTCCTGGTCGGTCTGGACGAGCCGTATCACCTGCATCTCGACCGCCGGATTCTCGCGGTCTCGGACCTGGGAGCGAACGAGATCCTCACGGGCCGGATCGTCCTCGGAGCGCTCACGGACGTCATCGCCATTCCGATCGCCGCGAACGAGCGGTTCAAACGGCCGCACGGGATCTTCCAGGGCACCGGGTTCTCCGTCATCGCGGACACCGACAACCATCGCGTTCTGTGGAAAAGACGTCACATCCGCAGCACTGAGGAAAACTGGAACGAGATCAAGGCCGGGTTCCTGTTTCCGCATGCCGTCTGCGCGGACCGGGAGCAGCTCTGGGTGGCGGATACGGCGAACGGCAGGATCGTCCGGTTCCGGCCTTCGAAAAGCGGCAGGATGGAAGGGACCGAAACGCAACTCGGTCACCTGCCCCGCCATGCCTCACCGGTCGCGGTCTGCCGCGCGGAGCGGTACCTGCTGGTCTCGGACGACGCGAACGGGTGCGTTTCCGTTTTCAAGGTCCCGGATCGCGGGAACAGTCTCCCTCTGGTGGCGAAGCGTGTGCTCTCGGAGTTCGTTGCGTCGCCGTTGGGCCTGTCGGTCAACCGCGGCCGGCGGCTCGCCATCGCCGACCGCGGGCGAGGGGTGGTGTGGGTGAGCGATCTCGACGAAGTCGTGGCTGCAGGCGCGGCCGGCGAGGTGCGCCATGGGTGACCCGATCCCGCAGGCGGGCGACGAGTTCGACGTTCTGGTGGCGGGAGCCGGTGGCATGGGGGTACTCACGGCCGCGGCACTGGACGACCTCGGATACAGCTGCGCGCTGGTCGACCCGGTGGGGATCGCCGCCGAGCAGACGGGCCATTCGCACGGGTATCTGCATCGTGGCTACATCTATCTTCGTGCGGAGGAGAAGCTGGTCTCCAATCTGCGGAATGCGCGCGATCTGTGGGACGCGGTCATCGACCCGGCCGACGTCGTCTCGTCCTCGTCGCTCGTCGGTTTCAGCGATACCGTCGCGCAATCGGCGGCGGTGCGCTCGTGGGAAGCCGCCGGACTGCCCGTCGTTCCCGCGGAGCCCCTCGATCTGCCGGCGCAGATCCGCCGGCCGGCGGTCCGGCACCTGTACAGGACCGATGAGCCGGTCGTGCTGGCGGGGCAGCTGCTGAAGCGGCGGCGGGATGCCTGCCGGCACGTGGTGGACTTTCCGGGCCGCGTCCAGCGGCTGCAGCTGAAGCGGGCGACCTGCGTCGGTGCCGTGATCGATATGGATGGCCAGCCCGTGTCGATCCGGGCGCGGCATGTGGTGCTCTGCGCGGGGGCCGGGAATGCCGCGATCCTGAACAATACGATGGGCATCTATCGAGCCGCGTCGGCCTTGCGGACGTCGTTCATGCTGGTGATGAAAGGACTCGCGCTTCAGCCGCTGAGCCTGATCCTTCCGGAGACGCAGTTCTACGGCCTTTTCATGGCCAGCCGGCGGCAGGGTGCCATCGGGGTGTGGCTGGCCTCGAACTTCGTGTCCTATGGTGGCGTCGTCCGCGCCACGACTCCCGCCGGCATGCGGTGGGCGCGCGACATGATCCGGAAGGTGGAGAAGGTGTTCGACGTCTCGGTGGGGAGCCTGCAATACGGGGTCTACGCCGGCGTGAAGGCTGAGTATCGCCGCGATCCGGAGCGCATGCCGGAGGACAAAGCCGTCGAGACGTTCGGCATTCAGAAGCTCAGCGCCTTATGGCCCACGAAGCTGACCCTTGCTCCCGCGCTGGCTGCCTCCCTGGCGCGCCAGATCGACAGGGAGCTGAAGGAGCCCAGATGCACCGCGCCCTCCCTTTCGCGATTGAGGCTGCGGCGGGAACGTTGGGAGGCCACGCCGTGCTTCGACCGGAGCGCGCTGTTCGACAACCTGGCCCAGTTGTCGGTCGCCGAACGGTGGTCGTGAGGCGTCCCGGCGGCCCGGGGAACCGGCCGCGGCATCCGTGCTACTCTCCGGACGCTTCAGACATGAAGATCTACCTGGTAGGGTTCATGGGCTCCGGCAAGACGACCATCGGCCGGGAGCTGGCGGCGCGCATCGACGCTCCGTTCTTCGATCTCGACGAGCTGATCGAGGCGGCGGAGAAGATGTCGATCCGGGAGATGTTCGCCCAGAAGGGGGAGCCGTATTTCCGCAAGCGGGAGCGGGACCTGCTGCGGTCGACGCGCCATCTGGACTCCGCGGTGATCGCCACGGGCGGGGGGACGTTCACGTTCGACGAGAACATCCAGTTCATCCAGTCCGAGGGGCTGAGCGTGTATCTGTCGGCGCCGTATGCGCTGCTGCGGGCCCGGATCGGGTCGAAGGAGGACCGGCCGCTGTTCCGCGACGATCTGTCGACCCATGAGCTCTACGCGAACCGCATCCGCTACTACCGCATGGCCGACCTGACGCTCGACATCCGGGAGGAAGAGACGCCGGTGGAGATCGTGGAACGGCTGCTGCTGGAGCTGCCGAAGAACGTCCTGGACGCGGCGCGGCGGTCGGCGTGGTCGGGGAGGCGGGCGTGAGGGCGCTGGTGGTCAGCGACCTGCACGCGAACGCGGAGGCGCTGCGGTCGGTCCTGAAGCGCGTCCACCGCAAGAAGTACGAGGTGGTCATCTGCCTCGGCGATTTCGTCGGCTACGGCGCGCAGCCGAACCACGTGCTCGACACCATGCGGACGATGAAGGGCCGCAAGATGTACATCCGCGGGAATCACGATCGCGTGGCGTCGGGGCTCGACGACGCGAGCGGGTTCAATCAGGCGGCGAAGGCGGCGGCGCTCTGGACGCGGGACCATCTCAGCGCGCCGAACCGGCGGTTCCTGCGGGACCTGACGGTGGGGCCGGTGGTGCACCGCGGGGTGATGCTGTGCCACGGGTCGCCGTACGACGAGGACGAGTACGTGTTCAACGTGCACCACGCGGCGCAGATCCTGGCGCTGTTCGAGGCGCCGATCATCCTGTACGGCCACACGCACCTGCCCGCGGTGTTCTCGATCGACGCGGACCAGAACGTGCGCGGGTTCGCGGTGCGGGAAGAGGCGACGGTGAAGCTGGACCCGAAGCAGCGGTATCTGATCAACCCGGGCTCGGTGGGCCAGCCGCGGGACCGGAACCCGGCCTCGGCGTGCCTGATCCTGGACACGGACAAGCGCACGGTGCAGTTCCTCCGCGTGCCGTACGACGTGCAGAAGACGCAGGCGACGATCCTCAAGGCCGGCCTGCCGTCGATCCTGGCCAACCGCCTGGCGTACGGGACGTAGATCCGGGCCCGGGACTGAATCCGCGCCCGGAGGCGTTGTCACCTGCGCACTCCAAAGGGGACGGCCGCTCACCTCGCGAGGACACAGGGGCGGCGCTCTCGGCGGGTAACTCGTTCAAAATACAGGCGGAATACTCATCCGTCACGTGGCATGTCGGCCGCAACCGGAGCTGTCCGGATTGCAGGAGAGTCCCATGAAAAAAGCGGTTCTGCTCACCCTTCTCACCTTCGCGCTCGCGATTCCCGCATTCGCCGATGACGACGACCGCCATCAGTCGTACCTCTCGTACGACGACGGCGGAACGCTCGTCCGCTCGGGCGAGGACGGCCGCGAGATCGAAGCCCATCGCAACCTGCCGATTTATCCGGGCGACGAGGTCGTCACCGCGCGGCGCGGACGCGCCGAGGTGCGGCTGTCGGACGGCAACATCATCGGCATCGACCGCGCGACGTCCATCCGCTTCCGCTCGGTGAACGACGCCTACGAGGGCGAGGACAAGGAAACGGTCGTCGAGCTGAAGTACGGCAAGGTGGCCGTGCATCGCACCGACATCGGCCGCGACTACGTCCGCCTCGACACCGACAACGCCAGCTACGTCGCCTCGTACGAAGGCGTGTACTCGGTCGAGGCGGATCCCGACGGCCGCGACCGCGTGACGGTGTTCGACGGCACGCTCGAGGTTCGCACCCCGGCGCGGTCCACGCGCCTGCGCGAGGGCGAGAGCGCGAACGTCGACGACAAGGGTGTATACGACCTCATCGGCGATCAGCGCGCGTCCTCGGACGACTTCGAGCGCTGGTTCCTCCAGCGCGCGGAGCGCTTCGGCTCCTACAGCAACAAGCACATGGATCGCCGCCAGGCTTACTGGTCGGACGATCTCGACGATCACGGCCGCTGGGTGTTCGTGTCCGGCATTGGCTGGTCGTGGCGCCCGTACGTGGCGGTGGGCTGGCGGCCGTACTACAACGGCTACTGGTACAACCGGCACGGCGGCCTGACCTGGGTCTCGTACGATCCGTGGGGCTGGGGCACGTATCACTACGGCCGCTGGGCCTTCGACCCGGGCTACGGCTGGGTGTGGGTGCCGGGCTACGGCTACTCGCCCGCGTGGGTGTACTGGATGTACGGCTCCGGCTACGTGGGCTGGGCGCCGGCGGGCTGGTGGGATTGCTATCGCCCGTACTACAACTGGGCGTACAACCCCTATCGCAACTACGGACATCGCTTCGGCTTCGGCTTCTACGGCCGGGTGCGGGTGAGCGATCTGGACCTCCGTCCGTGGACGTTCGTGGATTCGCGCGGCATCGTGTCGAACCGCGTGGACCGCGCCGCTCTCACGACCGACGCCGTCAAGCAGCGCCTCGGCCGGGCCCGCGACGGGTTCGCGACGGTGGGCTACGGCGCCTCGCGGTTCACGCGTGAGGAGTGGAACGATCCGGCGGACGCGATCCGGCGCCGCGGCCTCGACGGCCGTCACACGGGTGCGGAGTCGGGCGCGGGCGGTGTGGGCGTGGCGGACATGACGCCGTTCTTCCGCCGCGAGGGGAGCGTCTCGGGCGAGGTGCGCGACCGGGTGGTCCGCTCTCGCGGCGGGTCGGGCTCGGGCGCGCCTGCGCATGCGGGCGGCGGTTCGGCCGGGACGCCTTCGCGCGGCCTCGGCGGCGCGGACTCGGTCGCTCCGATCGGACGCGGCAGCGTGGCCCCGATCGGGCGCGGTGGTGTGGCGCCGGTCGACGGCAGCGGACGTGTGGGCCGCGGCGGCTCGGCGACGACGCCTCCGGCGGCTTCGCAGCCGGCCGACAGCGGCGTGAACACGGGCAGCATCGGGCGCCGCGGACGCGACGGCGATGCGTCGTCCGGAGACGCGCCGCGGTCGACGGGACCGAGCTGGCGGGACCGCGACCAGAGCCGGGGCACGCAGACCACTCCGTCCACGGGGTCGTCGACTGGCTCATCGACCTCGGGATCGTCGACCTCGGGCAGCACGAATGACGCGTGGCGCAACCGCATCCCGGATCGCGGGGGCGAGCGCCGCGACACGTCGGGCTCCTCGGGGGGCAGCAGCACGTCGAGCGGCAGCGCTCCGTCGCGCCGGGTGATCGACAGCGTCGGCGGCGTGCGGATCCGTCCGCGGGACAGCGGGGGCAGCAGCAGCGGCTCGTCGTCCAGCAGCGGACGCAGCTCGGGCGGCAGCAGCGTGGATCGCGGCTCGCGGTCGTCGGGCGGGGACAGCGGACGCAGCAGCGGCAGCAGCAACAGCGGCGGCGGCTCGTCGGCGCGCAGCTCGGACGGCGGCGGCAGCCGCGATTCGGGCGGCTCGTCCTCGCGCAGCTCCGACGGCGGCGGCAGCCGCAGCCGCGGGGACGGCGGCGGCGGTGGCCGCGTGAAACGTGACTGAACCAAAGCCCTGAGCGCAGCCGAAGGGCGAAGTGAGCACCTACGCCGCGCGTGCACGAAGTTCCGTGCACGCGCGGTTGGCGTTTATGGGCACCTGTGGCGCAGGTGCTAAGCTGGCCCTTCGACTTCGCTCAGGGCTAACGCCTTTACAGTTAGAATCCGCCCCGAATGTCACTGGCCCTGTTCTTCGCCCTCTATTGTCTGGAGGCGGGGTTGTTCTTCACAGTCGTTCCGTGGACGCGGATCTGGACGATGAACTCGCTGCTGCACGACAGCGTGGCGATCGCCGTCTTCGCCGACAATCCGTTCGTCCGCGGCTTCGTGTCGGGCATCGGCGTGCTGCACCTGATCTACGGCGTGCGGGAGCTGATGCGCCTGGCGCGGGCGCGCAGGAGCGCGGCCCCTTGAAAGGCGGCGCACGGCTGCTCTGGCCGCTCCTCCTCGCGGCATTCTTCGGCGTGCTGCACTGGGCGGTCCGGAACAACCCGGGCGTCATCCGGCAGGCCAAGCTCGAATACGAACCGATCAACAACGTCAGCCGCTTCCTGATCTACATCGCGGTCGCGTTCTTCATCGTGCGCGCGGTCGACTACCTCGTGTTCGATCTCGTGTCGCGGCGGCGCAACGTCAAGGCGCCGGTGCTGCTGCGGGAGATCGTGTCGATCTTCCTCTTTCTCATCCTCCTGACGTGGGCGGCGTCGTTCATCTTCACGACGAAGGTCACGGCCTTCCTCGCCGGCGGTACGGTGCTGGCCGCGGTCCTCGGTCTGGCGCTGCAGGAGACGCTGGGGAATCTCTTCGCCGGGATCGCGCTGGCGCTCGAGGACAGCTTCGAGGTCGGCGACGTGATCCGCTCCGGGGAGCACATCGGCGTGGTGGAGGCTCTGCGCTGGCGCGGCACGCGGCTGCGGACGTTTCAGAATCACCTCGTGATCGTGCCGAACTCGGTGCTGGCGCGCGCGCACCTGGAGGTCTTCCCGCGGCACAACCTGAACGCGCGCATCCTGCGGATCAGCGTCGACAAGAACGTGCCGCCGGCGGTGGTGCTGGAGGTGCTGGCGCAGGCGGCGTCGCACGTGGACGGGGTGTCGACGCAGCTCCCCGCCTTCGCGCGCGTGGCCGAGCTGGGGGAAACGGGCGTGACGTACGAGATCAAGTACCACATGGCCGACTACTCGGAGCGCGATCGCATCGACGCCGACATCCGCAAGGCGGTCTGGTACGCGCTGCGGCGGAACGACATCTCGATCCCGTATCCGATTCGCACGCACGTGAACTACGAGCCGCCCTCGGCGCGCCTGGCGCCGGATGTCGCGAAGATCGCGGAGCGGCTCGCGCGCATCGACCTGCTCTCGCCGCTGGCCGGCGAGCGGCTGGATGCGATCGCCGCGGCCACGCGCGTGCACACGTTCGCCAAGGGGGAGACGATCCTCCTCCACGGGACGCCCGGCAACTCGATGTTCGTCGTGCACGACGGCACCGTGTCGGTCCGGGTGGATGAAGCCGAAGTGGCGCGCCTGGGCGAAGGGGACGTGTTCGGGGAGATGGCCCTGCTCACCGGCGAGAGCCGGACGGCGGACGTCGTGGCGCTGAGCGACGTCACGGTCATCGAGATCACCAAGGAAGCGCTGCAGCCGGTGCTGCGCGATCATCCCGACCTGGCGGCGTCGATCTCGTCGAAGGTGGCGGAGCGGCGCGGCAGTCTCGACTCGCTCCGCAACGAGTCGCACGAAGAGGCGCAGCGCACGGTGGTCTCGCGCATCCGCCACTGGTTCGGACTATGAAGCGCCTCCTCATCGTCGAGGACAAGGAGTCGCTCGCGCACATGCTGCGGGAGGCGGTGTCGGCGGACGGGTTCGAGCCGGACGTCGCCTCCTCGGGGACGGAAGCGATGCGCTGGCTGGCCGAAGGGCGGCGCTACGCGGCCGTGCTCACGGACCTGCGCCTGCCCGGAGCCGACGGCATCGCCGTGCTGCGGCAGGCGAAGGAGAGCGACCCGGAGCTGCCGGTGATCGTGATGACGGCCTTCGGCACGATCGAGAACGCGGTGGAGGCGATGAAGCTCGGCGCGTTCGACTTCATCCAGAAGCCGAT
This sequence comes from Thermoanaerobaculia bacterium, assembly GCA_036375075.1. GTDB lineage: Bacteria > Acidobacteriota > Thermoanaerobaculia > Gp7-AA8 > Gp7-AA8 > QHVT01. Next base: position 23,477 of record DASUSN010000114.1, read on the forward strand.
CGACGTCGACCACCTGTCGCTGCTGCTGAGACGCTGCCGGGAGCATCGCGAGCTGCGCCACGAGAACCTCCTGCTGAAGGAGGAGTTCCAGAAGCTGCACCGCCTGCCCGCGATCGTCGGGGAGTCGCCGCGGATCGTGGAGGTGTCGCACGCCATCCAGCGCGTGGCTCCTACCGACGCCACGGTGCTGCTGCTCGGCGAGTCGGGAACGGGCAAGGAGCTGTTCGCGCGCGCCATCCATCAGCTCTCGCCGCGGCGCGACCGCGCGTTCGTGGCCATCAACTGCGCGGCGATCCCGGTCACGCTCATCGAGAACGAGCTGTTCGGCCACGAGAAAGGCGCGTTCACGGGCGCGACCGGCCGCCAGCTCGGGAAGTTCGAGCTGGCGGACAACGGCACGATCTTCCTCGACGAGATCGGCGAGCTCGATCTCAGCATCCAGAGCAAGATCCTGCGGGTGCTGCAGGAGCGCCGCTTCGAGCGCATCGGCGGGACGGCGCCGATCGACGTGGACGTGCGGATCATCTGCGCGACGAACCGCGACCTGGAGGAGAACGTCCGCCGCGGCGCGTTCCGCGACGACCTGTTCTTCCGCATCAACGTCTTCCCGGTGACGGTGCCGCCGCTGCGCGCGCGGCGGGAGGACGTCGACGCGCTGACGGACTTCTTCCTGCAGCGCTTCGAGCGGGAGCTGCCGCGTCCGGGGCTGCAGATCAGCGACGCGGCGCGCGCGCTGCTGCGCGCGTACGACTGGCCGGGCAACATCCGCGAGCTGCAGAACGCGATCGAGCGCGCGGCGATCCTCTGCGACCGCAACACGATCGAGCCGCGGGACCTGAACCTCCACGCCTCGGACGAGGCCGCGCGCGATGCGCTCGACCTGTCGGGGACGCTGGAGGAGGCGTCCGCACGCGCGGCCCGGCTGGCCGAGCGGATCAAGATCGCGGACGCGCTCCGCGCCGCCGTGTCGCGCAACGAGGCGGCCGAGGCGCTGGGCGTCTCGGTACGGGCATTGAACGCGAAGATCAAGGAGCTGGAGATCGAATGAGCTATCCGACCTCGCGCGACGTGGTCGCGTTTCTGAACGAGCGCCTGGCGGCGCGCGGCCTGCCGTACCGCCTCGAGCACATCGCCGTGCTGCCGTACATGAACCCCATGTGGATGGCGAACTGGGACGCGCCGCAGCTCGCGGACAAGCCGGAGCAGGACATCATCGAGGAAGAGATGCGCGAGGCACGCTGGCAGTACCCGCAGGTTCTCGAGGAATTCTGAAGAGCGCGTCGCTGCCCTCACGGCGCACGAGCTGGAGCTTCGCCAGGAGCGGCGCGAGTGCCGTGCGTTGGTCGTCGGACAACAGCGCCTCGTGGACGAGCAGGAGCTCGGCGTCGCGCACGAAGCCGTCGGGATAGCGCAGCTCGCGCTCCAGCCGGCGCAGTTGTTCGTGCGCGGGCGTTTCCCACCCCGAGGTGCCATTGACGAGGGGCACGCGGTGCCCGGTCTGCGCGAGGAGGTAGAGGAAGGGGATGCCCTCGGCGATCAGCGGGAGCTCGAGGAGCGACTGCGCGCCGCGCACGCTGGCGTAAATCGGCGCGGGCTGCGGCACGTGCTGCCAGCGGACGCGGGAGGTGACGTCGACGATTGCCAGCGCCAGCAGCACCGCGGCGACGGCGCGGCGGTTCTTCATGAGCTTCGCTGCCCCAATGGCCGCCAGCACGGCGATCCCCACGTACGCGATCGCCGCCCACCGGGCCGGAACGCGCGTCGCCCGAAACGGCGTCACGACGCGGAAGAGAAACGGGTGCAGGAAGAAGGACCAGCCGAGGGAGCCGAGAAAGCCGATGACGAGCCAGAGCGCGGCCGCCGAGACCTCCGCGGACTTGACCCGCACCCGCGGCGCGATCCGGATCAGGACGAGGATGGTCGTGATCACCGCGGGCACGTCCGCGCCGGCGAACGAGAGCGGCCCGAGCTTCACGCGTCCGGTCCAGGCGATGACGACGCTCAGCACCAGGAAGAAGCCGATCGCGTAATCCAGCCCCCTCTCCCCGAGGCGCAGCCGCGGGGAGAGGGTCAGGGTGAGGGGCCGGCTCGCGAAAAGCCCGATTCCGGCGAGCACCACGGCCACCACACCCGGGAACAACTCCCGCTCATCCGTCCGCCACTTCCCGAGCATCCCGCCATACACCACGTTCCGTGACGACCCGACCAGCCAGTGCACCGGCGCCGCGGACATGCGCCGCGCCTCGCCGGTCGTCCTCCGCGCCCCGTATGTGCCGGCCACCGTCTGATACGGAATCAGAAACGGCAGCAGTACCAGGGAGGCCAGCGCCAGCGCGGCGAGCAACGGTTTCCAGTGTCCCTGCCGCGGCCGTGCGAACTGCAGGAAGGCGATCGTCATCACCAGCGCGAATCCGCCGAACAGCAGCCAGTGGATGTTGGTCAGCCCGTTCATCACGAACACCGCTCCGACGAATGCTGCGTGGCGCGGCCGCGGCTCGCGCCAGTACAGAAGGATCGCCGCGAGCAGCAGCGGCAGCCACCCGCTCCAGACGATCTGCAGGTGCTGGACGTGGGCGATCTTGAACGAGGCAAACGCGTGGATCACGCCTGCGATCAGCGAGGCCGAGGTCGAGTGCGTGATCGCCCGCGCCAGCACGAATGCGCCGTAGCCGGAGAAGGCCAAGCCGAGGAGGAGGGCGATGTTGTAGACCGTCAGGGCGGAGAGGCCGGCGAGGTGGAAGGGGAGGACGAGCAGCGCGACGCCGGTCATGTTCTCGCTGAAGGCGAGCGTGTTCGGCGCGGGGTGGTAGATCGGCGCGTCGAACAGGTCCAGCGGCGCGTGCGTCAGCGCGTGGCAGACCCAGTCGACGATCCACGCGTTCAGGAGCGGATCGCCGAAGTCGGGCACGGCGGTGGAGAGGTGCGTGGCCAGAGGCCACGTCATCGCCATCGCCAGCACGGCGTAGAAGGCGAACACGCCGAGGTGACGGGTCACGCGCGAATAGTAACGGAGCGCCGGCGTCCCGCCGGCTGGCCCGCAGGCGTCCCGCGCCTGCGGTTGGGTGGGTGGTGGAAGCGTGCGGCGAGTACCTCGGCGGCGAGGACGCCGCCGAGCCAGCCCGCGGGACGCCGGCGCTCCTACCGTCTCAGGCTGTCAGAAGGAGGTCATTCGAGTCCCAGCAGGCCGGCCACGAACGAAGCGATGCGCGTCTGGGGGATCTCTCCGAGGTGGCCGCGAGGGACCCCGAAGCCGCTGGCGAAGAGGACCGTGTGCAGCTCGCGGTGCGTGTTCAGCGCTCCGTGGTGGCCGTAGGCGTCCGGCTTCCCTTCCAGCGGCGGCGTGGCCGAAGGGGTGAGACCGATCGGCGGGAACGACACCGCCACGACGTCGCCGCTGTTGCCGTGCGATGCCGCGGACTTCTTTTCGATCGACTCGAAGAACCCGCTGTTCTGCAGCGCAGCCACCAGGGTGTCGCTGTCATCGGGCCCGGCGACCCGGTAAAAGTGCGCGACGTGGTTCGCAGTGTAGACCCGCCAGCGCGGCGCGAAACCGTGCTGGGCGAGGAGCACGCCGAGGCGGACCTCGCGCGCGATCGGGGTCAGGCCGTGATCGCCCAGGACCAGGAACGCGTCGCGGTTGCCGTCGAGCTGCGAGCCGACGGCGGCGACCGCGCGGTCCGCGGCGAGAAAGGCGCGATGGACGATCGCATCGTCGTAGCCGAGGAAGTTGTGCAGGGTCTGGTCGATCACCGGCTGGTAGGCGAGGAGGAGGTCGAACTCCATGCGCTGGACGGCGAGCGCCTGCGCGCGGGCGAGAAAGTCGGTGAGGCGCTCGATCTGTTCGGCGAACGTGTTCGGGTCGATGTCCGCGTTCTCGTCCGGGGAGCCGGGCCAGACGCCGATCTCCTCGTCCAGCAGCGTGCGGAAGGTCTCGGGGTAGGCGTTCGTGCGCGAGATCGCGCCCCAGTACAGCGTGACGTTCAGCGCCTCGGCGTCGAGGATCTTCGACCACGAGCCGTGGCCCTGCCTCGTCACCGGGAACCAGCCGCGGTCCAGCGGCAGCTCGCGGTCTTCGCTTTCGACGACGTAGGCGTCGTAGTTCTCGACGCGGTCGTCGGTGGTGTCGAGCGCGACGACGTCGACGTCCGTGCGGAGCTCGCGCGAGACGCGCCACTCGACGCGGGCGCGCATGACCGGGCTGAAAGACTGCCGCCGCTGCGGACGCTGGGTCCAGGTCGGGGGGACCCATTCGCGGCGGAAGTCCGCCTTCGTGAGCTTGAGGATGCGCCCCTCGGTCACGGAGTTGGTCCAGACCAGTCCGAAGTCTGCCGTGCGCCGCGCGTCGCGTGCGTCGAGCGTGGGGAACAGCACCGCGCCGACGCGCTTGCCCTGGCGGCGTGCGGCTTCGACGATCGTCTCGACGGCGATGTCGGTCTCGAGGCCGCGCGCGACCTGCTCGGAAGGAGTGCCGGGTGCGTGGAACCAGTTCGAGATGATGCCGTGCTGCTGCGGCTCGACGCCGGTCAGGATGGAGACGTGCGTCGACGAGGTGAGGGTCGGGTTCACGGGGATCACCCGCGCCGTGGTGGCGGTGCGCGCCAGGTGGTCGAAGGTCGGGAGTCCCGTCTGGCTCGCCAGAGCGTCCGCGCCGAGGCCGTCGAAGGACATCAGCACGACGCGATGGGGTGTGCCCGTGGCGGCGAGCTGCGGCGATACAGAAGGAGCCGGTGCCACCCGCGCGGGAGGCGTCGTCGGGGCACAGGCGAGGAGCGAGAGCAGGAGAAAGGGGAGGGCGCGCCGGGTCATCGTCTATTTTCTGAGGCTCTCGAGGATCTTCTCCCGATACTCCGCGGCCTTCCGCATCGTCTGCGCCTCGTCCACGGTGAGAACCTCGCCGCGGCGCATGAGGATTCTGCCGTCACAGATCGTTGTCACGACGGAGTTGCCCGAGGCGGCGTAGACGATCGCCGACTCGACGGAGTAGACCGGCTGCACCTTCACCTGCTGGAGGTCGATGATGACCAGGTCCGCGCGCTTGCCGCGCTCCAGCGTCCCGATCTTCTTGTCCAGGCCGAGGACCTGCGCGCCGCCGATGGTGGCCAGGCGGAGGACTTCCCGCGCGCTGATGGCCTTCGGGTCGTTGCGCATGACCTTCTGCAGGCGCGCGGCGCTGGCCATCTCCTCGACCATGTCCAGGTTGTTGTTCGAGCCCGCGGGGCCGTCGGTGCCGAGTCCGACTTCCATGCCCGCCTGGATCATGTCGACGATCGGAGCCACGCCGGAGGCGAGCATCTGGTTCGACTCGGGGCAGTGCGCGACGCCGGTCTTGCGGGCCGCGAAGATGCGCAGCTCCTCGGGCGTCAGATGCACGCCGTGCGCGGCCACGACGTCGTCGCCGAGGAAGCCGATGGAATCGAGATACGCGCCGGGCGTGGCGCCGTTGTACTTCTCCGCGACCTGGCGCAGCTCGTCCTTCGTCTCCGAGACGTGAATGAGGATGGGCAGTCCCAGCTCCGTGCCGAGCGCGCGGACCTGTTTCAGATGGTCGGTCGAGACCGTGTACGGCGCGTGCGGCGCGAGCGCGGGGGTGATCAGGCGATCGCCCTTCCATTCTTTCGCGAAGTCGCGCATGTACGCGACCGCGGCGTCCCAGGTCTTGTTGTCGGGCGCGGGGAAGTCGATGAAGGTGTTGGCGAGGATCGCCCGCAGGCCCGCGGCCTTCACTTCGCGGGCGATGTCGGCCTCGAAGTAGTACATGTCCGCGAAGGTGGTGGTGCCGGAGCGGATCATCTCCGCCGCCGCCAGCCGCATCCCCCACTTCACGAACTCCCGGTCCACGTTCTTCGCCTCGGCCGGGAAGATGTAGTTGGTGAGCCAGTCCATCAGGTCGCGGTCGTCGGCGATGCCGCGGAAGAGCACCATCGGGGCGTGGGTGTGGGCGTTGACGAAGCCGGGCGTGATGGCATGTCCGCCGGCGCGGATGGTCTGTTTGGCGGTGTATCGCTTGTCGACGTCCGCCGACGGCCCGACGTCGATGATCTCCCCATCGCGGACGACCACCGACCCGCGCTCGATGTTCGGCCCGGCCATGGTGACGACGGTCCCCCCGGTGATGAGGAGGTCGGCTTTCTCGGCGGCGGCGAGGGGCAGGGCGAAGGAGGCGAGCAGAAGGGCGAGTCGCTTCATGGCGGGGAACTATAATTGAGGCATGGCCGCACGCCTACGCGAGCACGCGACGTATGAGGACCTGGTCCGCGTCCCCGACAACATGGTCGCCGAGCTGATCGAAGGGGAGCTGTACGCTTCGCCGCGGCCGGCCGGGCCGCATACCAATGCGGCGTCGGCGCTCGGCTTCTTCATCGGTCCGGCCTTTCAGTTCGGGCACGGTGGGCCGGGTGGGTGGTGGATCTACGACGAGCCCGAACTGCACTTTGGCCGGAACGTCCTCGTCCCGGACCTCGGCGGGTGGCGCCGCGAGCGTATGCCGCAGTTTCCGCAGAATCACGTCTTCGACATCGTGCCGGACTGGGTCTGCGAAGTGATCTCGCCATCGAGCGGCCGTCTCGACCGGCTCAAGAAGATGCCGATTTATGCCCGCGAGAACGTCGGTTACGCGTGGATCGTCAACCCGGACCTGCAGACGCTGGAAGTCTTCCGCGGCAAGAGCGACGGCTGGCATCTGGTGGCGACGCATGGCGAGACCGAGGTCGTTCGCGTCCCGCCGTTCGAGGAGGTCGAGATCAACCTCGCGTTCCTGTGGGGCGCGCCACCGGCTTAGCGCGTGCTTCTCGCGCGCAGAGAGCTCGAAGCGTCCATGCTGTCATCCCGAGCGTCGAGCGAGGGACCTGGGCGGGAGGGGCTCGATGCGCGTGCCTGCCGCCCCACCCACCCAGGTCCCTCGCTACGCTCGGGATGACAGGGAACCGCCCCGTTGAACAAGAGAATCGCCTTGCTGGCCATGGCCAA
>DASUSN010000115.1:0-19517 GCA_036375075.1 Thermoanaerobaculia bacterium
GCGCCACGGGGTCCGCACGTCCGGCATGTAGCGGAAGACCAGCGCGAACAGCGCCGTGATCATCGCCGTGGAGACGATCAGCTCCACGACATGCCACAGACCTTCGCCGCCGGACAGCCGGTGCTCCATGTAGTCGCCCGCGAGAAAACGGTGTAATACGCGAGCGCCGCACCGAGTCGCGGTGCGTTGTCCCCGGCGAAGCTCATCGCCGCTTCCTTCAGCACGCTCAACCACTTCTGCATGCGAAGCTGATCCGCACGAAACGAACCAGCAAGATCGGCGCCGCCGTCGGCTTCGGCCGCCGGTCGCCCCTGCATGTGCCGGCGAGCACGATCGTGTTCAGCGTGACCAGAAAACTTCTATCACCGACGGAGAACCCTCGCTTCGCGGGTCTGTTCCGCCGAGCTCTATGGACCTCGAACATGCTTGCGCGGAGCAAAACGATGCTGGGTAGAGCAAGTGGTTCACCTCGAAGATCACCCACGGCATTATCGAAGCAATCAACAGCCTCATTCAGGCCGCCAAGGCCAAGGTACGCGGATACCGCTCGACCAGAAACTCATCACCATTGCCTATCTCCTCGCCGGACGCCTTCAGTTCAACCAAAACCACCTGCGATAGCGAGGAGCGAAAAAATGCTCGGCGGCCCTGACGCTCAGAGCCGGGGAGGGCCGCGGAGCTGTTTTCAGCTCCCGAATGCTGTCCGCTGCGCATTCCGGTGGGATCATGTAAGATATGACATTCCCGATTAAAGAGAGGCACCGTGCAAGGCTGCGCGGCTTGGGTCGCGAAATCAGTGATCGTCTTTACTAGGCGAAATGTGACGCTTGTCCTGATCGGACTCGCTCCGCTGGCTACGCTCTTCATCGCACGGTCGCTCGTACTCGGCGGACGCCTCGCGGCCAATGAGCCGCATCTACAGATCGTCGGTCACTATGCGCCAAGGGCTCAGCCGGGAAAGTCATTGGCGCTCGGAAGCAGTGAGAACGCTGACCTTCTGTTGACCGAACCGAACATTGACGCATTGCAGGGATGGCTCGTCGGGGAACTGGACGGCACGTGGCGTTACGTTCACCATTCGCGGTCACTCAACGCTGAGCGTACTCGCTCTCCAAAGATCGCGACCGCACAGCAGTTCATCGCGGAAGGCGACGGCGTCATTGTGCAACCGGCGGGAGTGAAAGAGCTGGCGTGCTCCCCGCCATTCAAGTCGAAATTAGAAACGCGCGCTGTCACGTCAGTTCTCGTCCGGATGAACGGCCAGGAGGCCGGCCTGTTGCTCGTTCCAGCCGACGAGTTCGTTCCGTTACCGCCGCCACAGAACGGTTTCCTGGCCTCATGCGGTGGTCGCGTCGTGATCACGCCGGTCAATTCCTGCAAGGGCCGCAATCGTTCCATCGAGAGCCTGCCGGCCAATCTCCTGGCGACGTTCGGCCTCCCCTCCATTGCCGTCGGCGATCTCGAGTTCGGTGTGCCGCTGTTCTCGAAGCGTGAATTGTCGGAGACCAGGATCGATTCTCCCGATTTCGCTCCGGTTTATCCGAGCAGCTCAGCGAGTCTCGACGCTGCCTCCAGAACCTACTCCATCGACGCACAATCGACGGCGATTCCTCTTTCCATTGACGGCCAGTGGTTTCGAATCGAGGGCAAGAGAAAACTCCTGATCCGCCGCACCGCTGAGGATGCATCGCAGTCGGTCTGGGTGTGTCGTAAGGACTCGACGAGTCCTCCCGTGCGCATCGGTGAAATTCCGGGGATCGCGAACGGCGATTCATGGGTCCTGGGCTCCACTCAATACCGGCTCGAAATTTCATCGCTGTCCAACGCTCCGCCGGCGATCATGCTGACTCCGATGGAGCGAAGCGATCGACAACACTTCTTCCTCAGCCTCTCCGCCGGTCGGTTGAACACCTACGGAAAGCGCACTACCGTCCCACATTGCTCCCAAGGCAACTTGCGGCTCGTGGGACATGCCGCCGATGTCGCGACGCCCTTGCCAATGGACGTTTCGCGCGACATGGCTGTCTTCGGACTTCGAATGCCGGCGTGGGCGGCCAATACCCATCCGCAGGCCAATGCCGGACAGGTCGAGCTCGGGACCGCCTGCGTCGACGACACCGAATTGAGGATCGCGCCGCACAGCAAAGCCCCACCGTCCGATGTACTGTCCGTCCTTGCACCGGGCGACGCAATAGGAAAGCCGATCGAAGCGCCTCTTCGCCCGGGCGCGCGGTTTCATCTGGCGGGTTACGTGCTCGAGTATCGGCTCGGCTCTCCACGCTACGAGCAGGTCGCGCCGCTCCTGGCATTCGCCTTATTTCTCGGGATCGTGTCCGCCGGCATCGTCGCCATCGTGGACCGCGGCCTCGGCGGCGCATTCGATCAAGAGAGTCCGGCGGCTTTCGGCGTCGACGATTTCACGATGCTGATCGCCGTATTGACCGCGCTCATGACGTCGCTGATGGTCTGCGGCGCATTGCAGCTCATGCGCATGGCCGCTGACGACCAATTGATCGGCAAGCCGGACTACGTGAATCGCCAGCTTTTCTGGTCGGCCATGGCGTCGATCGTCTATGCAGCGATCCTCGCCGGGGCGGTAGCCGATCGCGATCTCGATTCGAAGGCGACCCTCGCCACGCGCGTCTTGAAGCGGCTCCGCAATGCTGCGGCGGTGATCGTGGCCGGCGGTCTCCTGCTGCTTCTATGGGTGGCGCTCGACGCCATCGGATGGATGATGGCCGCTTCCGGCTGGATCCGCGGCAACGGCCTGACGAAACCGGCTGTACTGGCCGAGTGGGCGCGAACGTTCCCGTGGCGACACCTTGCGCCGTGCCTCGCGTGTCTGGTCTTTCTGATTCTGATCAACGTTTTCGAGGAGCGGCTCGTGCGGGCGGGTGAGCGGTTCGGTCATGCATGGCGGCTGACGATCCGTCGCGACATCATCGCCGCCGTTGCGGGAATGCTGTTGCTCCTTCCCCCGGTGGCGATCGGCATCCAGTCGAAGCCCGCCTGGCTGACATTTGTGGCCTGGATCGCGGGCGGCATTCTCGCTCTCCCGGTCCTTGGTGTACCGCTCCGCCAGGCAGCGGTCAGCCGACGACGATGGCTCCTGCTCGTGCTGGTGCTCTTGATCGCGCCGATGCGAATTCCGCGAGATAGCCTGGATGTCGCGGAAGGTCTCCTGTTCGTCCTGGTGGGCGCAATGGCTGCCGCGGGACTCGCACTGATCCTGACTGTGGCGTGGCGCTTCGTACCGGAGCGAATTCAAACACTAACGACAACGCTGTTCAGCGGGCATAAACCGTATGCGCCGACGGGCACATGGTTCGTCGAACATCATGTGCAATTGCTCACCATCGGATTCCTCGCTCTGGCGATGGGGTTGGTGTTGCAATCGGGAAGATTTTTCTTCGGCGTGAAGCCGGCCGAGTTCGCGACATGGTTTCTCGCGGCGGGGCTGTCGATGTTTCTGGTCACACGATTGGATCGCGTGCAGACGCGCCCCGCGCCCACGACGCTCGACCGCACGCAGTTTGCTCTCCGCCTCGTACCGCTCGCGCTGGTTCCCGCGATCTGCATCGTCCTGTTCTTCATCCCGAGCCTCAGGCTGATCTCCTTCGCCGTCCTGACGGTGGGCCTTCCGTTCGCGATCTTTGCCTTGCCTCAAGATGGCTGGCGATGGACTGCGATCGACACCTCGCTGCGGCGGCTGCGCATCCCGATTACCACGATCTTCCTGCTTCTCCTGATCGAGCTGGCTGTCCTCGTACTCTACGCGGCGGAAGGAGACTTCGGGCCGCTGATGGTTCTCGTTCCGTCCCTGCTGTTCACGGTCACGTATTGGGTTCTTACACCGAACCGCAACGCCGCCATCGGCCGGCGGCTCTTTATCGAGCGCTTCATCACACTCACGGTCCTGGTGCTCGCCAGCGCGGGACTCGTCGTTGCGGGGTATGTGATCGTCACGAACGAGTCGGTTCAGAACCTGCCGTTCGTCGGCAACAGCATTCACCGCGCGGCCGACCGCCTGGTCACGTTCACCGATTCCTGGTACACGAGCTCGGGCAGCTGGAGTAAGAGCGCGAAGTGGATCGCCGCGGGATATATGGACGATCGGTTCATCTCCAACCTGCATTCCGATCTTGCGTTGACGGCGTTTCGAGGCGGCTTCGGCGTTTTCCGGACCACAATGATGGTCCTGGCCTTTGTCGCGATCGCCGCACTCCTCGGGTTCCTGGCCGCGACGTTTCATCATTCGCATAGCTCCGTGTTGCAGGACGAGAAGGACGCCGAAGCGATCCAGATCCGCAAGAGCATGCTCGTGACCAGTCTGATGCTCTGGTTCACGACCTTCTATCTCCTTGCGGAAGTGCTGATCCACGTGCTCACGAATTACAACCTCCTCATCCCGCAGACCGGTCTCGCACTGCCGTGGGTGAGCAGCGGTGGATCGGCTGCCGTTGCGTTTTCGGGATTGATCGCCCTGTCGCTCGCCATGGCGGCCCGCGTTTACATCCAGCTCGCGAACCGGGAGCAACCGGCATGATCGATCGACTCGGTCGTGCCGTCCTTGTCATCGCGGTGCTGACCAGTGCCCTAGTCCTGGCGTGGGCGATGGTCAAGGCGTTCAGCGAGACACCGCCCCCGGCGACGCGACACTACGTCGGCTTGTCCTGGCGCGAGCTGAAGCGGACAGACCGGACGGCGACGCTGTTCGCCATCACTCCGGGCGCGACGGGTCTGTCCATCGATGCGAGCGCATGGAAGTGCTCGGCGCGGACGGTGGAAGACGGGACGGATTTCATCTGCGACGGCAGGATCTTCCGCTACGAGCGCACCATGGTGTCGCATCGCATCATCGCCGCCGGGTTCGAGGTCCCGAAGGGATCCACGTTCACTTTCGGTTCTGGCCAGGACGTCGACGTTCAGCTGCGTGGGCCGGGGGTGGCCGCATTCCACGCCCGACTGCGCTCGCCGTGCGCTCCGAAAGACAACGCGCTCTGTCTCGAAAACCATGGCGCTTCCGGAACACTGGCCGTCTATTCGAGCACGAGCCACACGTCCCGGCATCCGCGCCGCGGAGAAGAAGCGCGGATCGCGGTGGGCGACGAGATCTGGATTGGCTATGTGCCGCTTCGACTCGAAGAAACGCCAAAGACGCTGGTGTTCCGCGTGCTGCTTGGAAAGAACGGCCTCGAATGGGTCGCCTCGCACGGAGACCGGAAATGGCAACGCCTGGAAATGCCGGCGTGGAGCTTTCGTCGGACGGCGAACGAGCGACAGACGTTTGTGCCCGAGGCGGCTCTCGACCGGCTCGCGCTGGCCGGGGCCGGTGATTTGACGGCGACACGCGTCGAGATCGAGCAGGAGGAAGTGATCCAGAAGCTCATCGACCATGAGCTGCTCTGCCTCGACCGCGAATCGACTCCAGGGAAATTGCCTCGCCTGCGCTGGCGCGATCCGGGCCGCCCCGGCTGTGAGGCGACCTCCCTGCAGCGCGATCTGCGGCTCGCGGTTCCACCGGAAATCGATCGGTTGTATCGCACTGCACGCGCAGACCGGCCGATCAATCGATTCCTCGCGATCACGGCCCGGCGACTCGAAGAGGATGAGTTCGTCGACGACCCGACCGAGCTGCCGCTGATGTTCGACTATCGCTTCAAACAAACGCCCCGCGGATTGCGGCGCACGCCTGTCCGGCTGATCGGCATCAGGCCCGGTGTTTCGTTCCACCGCGCGACGGCGGTCCAAGTCGCTGACGCGGCGGAGCCGGACATCCGCTTTGCTCCGCAATCGGATTCGCCGAGACTCGAGGTGTTGGCGATCGAGCCGGCGCTGAGCAATCTCCCGATCGATGTCGGCATGCTGCTGTTGCTCGCTCCCGGCGGAGACGGCGCGCAGCGGCTTGCGTCGATCACCGTCGGCGGCTCCATTACAGCGAACATCCAGCAGTGGACTCCTCCGGCGTGCGACGCGCCGAAACGCCAGCGTTGTGCGCCGCCGGTGCTCAGCCTCGGGAGTGCGTGGTTTGCGGACAACGCCTTCGGGTGGCAGGGAACCGTTGCGCAGCCGGCAGCGGGAGGCGTGACGGCGTCGTTCGACGTGACCCGACACAACGGACGCATTCGAACCGTCATGACGCCGCAAAGCGCGCAGCTCTTTCGCAATGGCGACGAGGTCAAGCAGCCGGTGGAGCTGCGCAGCGGCGATTTGCTGGCCATTGGCGGCATCACCTTCAAGTTCGACAGCGGCGACGGCCTTGCCGCGACGCATCGACAAGCCGGATCGGTCTCGCAGCGGGTCTATCCCGCAGGCAAAGACGCGGTGCAATTGATCGGCATCGGTTCCCGTGTAGGCGGCATCGAGGCATCGATGACCCCGGAAATGGAAAAACTCTCGCGGCATCAATGGGCCGAAAAGAAAACGCCGATCGAATTGACGATCCGCGCCGATCTGCAGCACATCCTCGCGCGCGAGCTCAACGAGCCCGTTGGCCGCATGATCCGCGGCACCGGAAACGGCGTGAATCGCATTACCGGTTCCGCCGTGCTGATGAACGCGGCGGGAGATGTCCTCGCGGTCGCGAATGCGCCGACGGTGAATCTCGACGATCCGGAAGAGCTCGAGCGCACGTTGAGCGAGGAGAATCGCCGGCACAGCGAAGACCACCGCGCCGCGCATCAGAAGATTGCCAATCACGCCTTCCTGCGCGCACTTCCAATCGGGTCGACGCAGAAGATCGCGACCTCACTGGCGCAGTTTCGCGAAGGTCGCTGGCCAGCCGGCGGGCCGACGAATGCGTGCGGAAAACATCTGCGCGGCTATTGGCTCCGAACGACCGATGGAAAGGCGATCCCGCTCGCCGGCTACGACTGCCACTCGTACCACGAGGCCGTCCTGCCGGTTGGATCGCAAGAGTCGTGGGAACCTGCGTTTCGCGATTCGTGCGACGTCTACTTCGGCCTCGCTGCCCTCGGGCTGGCGCCGAAACAGGAGTGGGCGCTCCTGCCGTTGTCCGGAAATCTTCCCGGAGTTTCGCAGGTGACGGAAGACAAACAATTCCTGACGAAAGTCATCTTCGATCGAAGCGATCCATCCATGCTCCTGCGTCCCGGCGCACTCGACCGCCCCGTCAGCGGCGATGGCAATGCCTACTTCGAAACGCTGCTGCTGCTCGGATTTCGCTTCGACGCGAAGTTCGCGGGCGCCGGCGTCAATCCGCAGTTCGCGAGCAGCTACGACGGCATCGCTTATCCAACCGCCGCGCTGCCGTGGCTTCCCGGTCTCGCACCGCAGTCGGCCTTTGTTTATCCCACGGTCCGTGGTCATCAGAGCTATTCGAGCGCCTACCGCGCCGGTGCGATCGACAAGAGTCCGGCGCGGCCGGTGAACATCGGGATCGCGGGGAGCACGTCGGCCCCGAAAAGCTACGGCATCGACCGGGATCAGCAGTGGATCAATTACATGATGACCGCCTGGGGACAGAACATGTCCGGCAGTGCGCTGTCGATTGCCGCGAGCGCGCTCCCGATCGTCAACGACGACGGGCGCATGCCGCAGCCGCGAATTTTTGCCGCCCCGGTCGATCCTGCAGCGCCGCCGAAACCTGTGGCTCCATCGGTCCTGGATTCTGATCCTGCCACGCTCGACCGTTCGCGGGATGCCATTCGCAAAGGCCTGGCCGAGGTAGTGCTGAACGGCACGGCGAAAGACTTCTTCCTCGACTCCCCGGTCCGCACCCTCGTTGGCGGCAAGACAGGAACGATCGAGATCGCGTTGTCGGAGCCCAACTACTCCGCTTCGAAAAACCCGGAGGCACTTCGCCGTGTCTTTCGGTATGCCTGCGGCGTTCTCGACGCGGGCGCGACACAGGACGACTGGAAATTTGTGCTCGATCATTACGCGAGCCTCTTCGGCCGGCAGAGCGGATGGCCCCAAGACCTGCCGCTGTGGGCATTTGCCGAGGGCAGCCCGGTCTGTGAGGCGCCTTTCAATCCCGGATTCCCGAGGCCGGCGGGCGGACTGCCAGATGCTCCTTCGCTCGCGAGTTGGAACGCGTACATCGAAAAAGAGCTCTCCGAGCATGGGCAGACGAACGTCGAGAGCTCGGCGTTTGTCGCCGTGGCGCTCGAGCCGCTGATCGCATTGCCGCCTGCCAGGAGCGGTACGCCCGCGTCGAACCAAGAGGACGGTAAGGGCTGGGTCCTCGGCGTGATCGTCGACGACTACTCCACGATCGAAAATCCGAAAACTGCCAAGCGCATCGCCGCGGCGATCATGAACTCGCTGCAACGTTACCTGGAGGTTCGCAGTCGATGAGCTATGTTCCCAACAAACCGCTTCGGTTCCAGGTCAACGGCGATCACGCCATCGAGGCGGTGGGTCCGTCGTACGACCGAGACGAGCTCGAGCTCGGCTTCCAGGCTCTCGAATCGGGGCTGCAGCGGCTGCAATTCACGGTAGGCACGCGAGTCGACGGGGAACACGGACCGCAGCTGTCGATCTCATTCCCCGTGCGCCGCACGTGGCAGTGGGAGGAGAGCACGGGCGAGCTGGTGCTTCAGGATGAAGACGCGGGAACCGAGGGCGACGAGCTCGAGCTGGTTCCGGCAGGCGCGCGGACCTGGCAGCTGCGATGGCTGCGGCAGCAAACAATCATCGCGGAAATCGCCGGCGATGCGGCCGACGCCCCTCAGGTCTCTCTCTGGAATCGCGCAACAACGCCGAAAGTGGAAGTGTATTCGTTGCAACTCGAGCCCGACGCCGACCGGATCGCGGTTTCCGGACGGATCCGATCGATCAACGCTCCTCCGCTCAATCACCCGTTCCTGGCCCTGGTGTCGTACGCGGGACTCAGTGCGACGGCAGTCGTGGATTCCGACGGCGAGCTCAAACTGCAACTCCCACGTCCGCCCAGTCGGTCGGCCACGATGCGCTTCACGATGGATCTGCCGGTCGTCATCGATCACATGCGGATCCCAGCGGCGGACAGCGGCGACCTCCAGATCCTCACGCACTTCGGAGGCGCGACGGTGGCGACCGACGATTCGCCGTCCGCGGAATTCCGCGATGTCATCCCCGCCGGCCGCATGCCTGTCGCGATCAAGTTCGAGAGGGAGAGCTACCGGCCGGCGGAAACCGCGCTCACGCTCACGGCCCTCGACGAAAACCGCGTGTACCGCTTCCGGGCTCACGACGACGGCGCGGGTCGATACCGCTTGGATTCGGACTCGCGAAACGCCGGCCTGCAACAACTGCTCGAAGATCAGCTCGAAGTGCGGCTCGATTCGCAGACGGAGCTCGCCGGCAGGATCTCGGTGATCCCGCAAACGATGGTCGGACACTGGCGCGCGAAAGACGGCAGCTTCGAGTGGCATCCCTACAGGGTGATGAGCCAGGTCGAGGTCCCGCGCGCCGACGACCCCGCGCGTCCGCAGCTCGTCGACTACCGCGGGATGCGCATCGCCGTCGATCCAACGGCGTTCGAAGCGCTCCTGGCCAAGGACCCGCTGGCGGTCTTTTCGAACGATGAGATCGCGATCGTCAATCGCAACGGAAAGAACGCGCGTCCGAGGCTGAAGGAGTACGAGTGTGTCTCCGGAGACAATCCGCTCGGGAAACTCGAGGCCCGCTCGGCGAGCAAGTTCGCCGTGCCTGCCGACCTCCGCAGCGAACTGCGAAAGCAGAACCCGGTCATCGTCCAAAGCGCCGACGGAGCGGAACAAGGACTCCTGTGGGTTTCGTCGACGCTTCGGGATTTTGCGTCGTACCAGCGCGTCGCGACCGACGCGATCGACGGAGTCGAAGGACGCCCGGGCGTCATCTACTTCCGAGGCATCTATTTCATCGTCGTGATCCGTAAGGTGGCGTCGGGGCCGGCACAACATTCAATGATCGAGGTCCAGCCTCCCCTGGTATTTCCGCGACACCTGCAGGTCGAGCCGTTTCTGCCGCTCATGACACAGGTCACCGGCAATCCACCCGACCGCGTGCTTCTGTGGCAGTTCGGCGAAGAGCCGGTGCAGCTGGACATCCGCAGCGACGGGATTCTCGCCGGGCCGGGGGTCGGCTATGTGTTCCGACCGATCGCCGTGACCGGCCAGGCCGCTGAATCGATCGAGTGGTTCGTGTTTCCGCCTGCGAGCAACGAGGCCGAGGTCGTCTACTGCACCTGGCGAGGCTTTCTCCTGAAATTCGACGCGACAGCCGGCCAAGTGCAGTTCGCCGGATGGTTCCTGCCGAACGGCGAGATGTCCTACCCCAAGCGCGCGCCGTTCGATTCGTATCGCTTCGCGCGCAAGCGCGAGAGCACCAGTGGCACGCTGTGTGGCGCCGACGGCCACGGAAAAGACGACTGGCAGTGGAGCGAAAGCTCGACGATCTGCGAAGAAGACCGCGCGATGCTCGCGGAACGGGTCCGCTCGAGCTTCAAGAAGATTCCGAAGAGCGCTGAGGACCTCGTGAAGCACGACGCGAGAGAACGCGTAGAGAGGTCCCCGTCACGCTCGTACGTCTTGCAGCCCGTCTGGAGC
Source organism: Thermoanaerobaculia bacterium (assembly GCA_036375075.1). GTDB lineage: Bacteria > Acidobacteriota > Thermoanaerobaculia > Gp7-AA8 > Gp7-AA8 > QHVT01. The sequence goes on from DASUSN010000115.1 coordinate 10,533, forward strand.
ATGAGCCAGCAATCGCTGCACATCAAAGTGACCGAACAACCAGTCGAAACGACGAAGCAAATCGAAGCCGTACGCCTCTTCATCGAGAAAAAGAGCTGATGCGGATCGGACTCTATCTGGCAGTGGCCGCGTCGCTGATCGCCGTCTCCGCGCGTGCGCAGGAGAGCCGCGGCCCGCGTACCCGCAACCTGGTGGTCGTGATCTGGGAGCGTCGTGTCGCGACGGAGACGGTGGACCGCTTCGGCACAATCCTGCAGACCAACCGCGAAGCGCTGCTCGACCTGATCTACGGAGACGCCAACGGAATCGATCGGCCACTGGTCGCGAGCCCCGCCGATACCGTTCTGGCAGTGTATCCCGAAGGATTTCCCGCAGAGAAGACGGACCCTGCGCTGTACCGGGACATGAAACGCGCATCGGCGGCGCAGATCCGCGATGTGTGGATTCCGCAGATGGTCGTGACGGCGGATTCAACGACCGGGCTGACCCGCGGCCTGTATTACCGCGCGACGCCGGCGCGCAAGGAGCTCGATCACGATCTGCAGCGCAGGATCACGTTCCCGATCGCCGGGCGCTCCAACGCGCCTCTCGACACACCGGAGTCGCTGTTCGACGGCTCCCGTCCCGATCCGAACGAAACGCGGGGAGCGACTTGCCCGCCGCTCGTCAGTTACTGGGCGCTGCACCATGCTGCCTCGCATGCCGGGAACGGCCCACCCTTTGGAACGGTGCATCTGGTCTGGGTCCTCGCAGGCGACAAGAACTACAAGCAGACCATCGTCGAGGAAAGGCTGGAGTTCGATCGCGGAAAAGGAACGCTCGCCTTCTTCAATGCGGTCGAGAATCTATACATTCGCGACGGCGACGTGCCGAGAACGAGCCTGCTGGCCGCACGTGGAAGGATCGCGGTCTTTGTCGTAACGCCGGCTTACACGAAGCGGAATCAACCGAAACTACGCGTCAGTCCATCTTCCTTCGACTTCACCGCGCGTTGGCACTCGATGCCGGAGTTTCTCCGCCGATGGTCGTTCTTTCAGACGCTCGAGGACCTTCCGCCGGTGTCGTGGTCGTCCCATGTGACGACGCCCGACTATCGTTTGATCCCCGGCTCGTGGCGGTGGGAAAACAACACGTTTGCCAGTGCGATGAACGCCTCCGGCGGGATGACGCAGGACATCCGGCCGGCGATCCGGCGCATCGTAGAAGGCGGCGCGGCAGTCAACGAGAACATCGTCGCCCACGCTCTCGCCGTTCCCGAGCCGCAGACCATGCGCGAAGACCTGCGAGCGCTCTGGTTCCCGATCGCGACGCCGGTCCAAGCGGGCGCGCGCGTCAGCGTCGCCGTGCGCCCGATCGAGTGGTGGGTCTACGGCCTCGCCGTGCTTTTGATCGGCGTGGCCGTTTGGATCGCCCTCATGCGGCGCAGGAAACGGCAGCTCTATGCGACCGTCGACTGGCCCGACGCCGTCGACTTTCCGCTGGGCCGCGCCGAGGACACGCTCGTCATTCCAGCGAGGCTGTCGCTGCAGGACCGCTCGAACTTCCGCCGCCGCCGCGCGAATATCGACGTCACGCTCAGCATCCGCCGCTCGGTGGCCGGGTTTACGCTTCTCGACGAAAACGCGCTTTGTACCGTCACGCCGGAAAGCATTCATCTCGACCGGCCACTCGCGAGCGGCGAAGCGCTGCCGATCGAGGTGCGCGTGCACGGCACCGCCGTGGATCTGCGCCGGATCGCCGCCGGAAAGACGCTGCGCGCCGGCGTCGTGCTCACGGTCTCCGCCGAGGATGCTTCGAATCGCTACGTCAGCACGCCGATCGAGTCGCCCTTCATCTTCGACGTCACGATCGCGGCAACCGATCCCGATTACGACCGGCTGATCAAGACGCGCGCCATCTCTCCGCTGTATGAAAAGGGACTGATCCACGTTCCCGGCCCATCGCGGACGCGAGTGCCGGTCGGATGGGTGCGCCTGCGCAACGAAGCGGCGCCGGGACGCGTGGCCCGGGAAGTTCTGGCAAAAATCACGCGCGTCGCGGCGCACGTCGATGTGAATGGGGGCGGCCCGTCGAGACCCGTCAAGGCGCAGCTCGTTCCTGTCGGCGATCTCGATCCCGATCGACTCGCTCTGAAGAACGGCGAGGAGGCGGCGTTCGATGTCTTTCTGACGATCGAGCCCGACACGCTTCCCGCCGGAACGATGGTCAGCACCGTCTCGATCCACGTCGATGCCGAATTCCGCGTCGACGGCACGCGGGCGAAGTCACGCTCGGCCGAGCCGATCGTGTTCAACTGGTTCGCCTTCGAGGCCACGCGCCACGCCTGCATCGACCTCGGCACCAGCGCGGTGCGCCTCCTGCGCGACGGCGGCCCCCAGGGCCCCGATCGATGGGGTTACGTGCTGTTCGGCCGTCCGCCCTGGAACGAGGGACTGAACGCGCGCTGGCCGAACGAGGATTTGCCGTCGTTTGCGCGGTTCATGCCCGACGGCAGGACGTACATCGGCCTCGAGGCGCTCAGCGATCAGCGACCGCCAAACTTCAAGCTCTCCGTCAAGGACGTCATGATCGAAAACATCCCCGGCGGCGAGGGCGACATCGAGAAATGGACGCGGGAGTTCTTCGCCAAGTACTACCTCCGCTCGATCGCCGAAACGGCCGTCGTCCGCAATCCTTATTCGCACGCCGAAGAAAAGATCGTCAAGGGCGACGCCTCCGTCCTGGTCGCCAGCATCCCGAACGACTGCAGCCCGCGTTATCGCCAAACGTACGAAAAAGCACTAGCCGGCACAAAGCGCTTCCACCACATTTCGCTTCTTCGCGAGGCCGAGGCTGTGTCGATCTGGTACGCGGCCTGGGTGCGCGAGCAGCGTCTCAGCCAGTCCGCGCGCAAGAAACCGTCGCTCGTGAAGCAGAGCGAAAAGAGCGAAGTCGTCATCGTAGACGTCGGCGCCGGTACGACCGATGCGGCCCTCGCGGAGATCACCGATCCGGCCGGAAATCGTTCTCCGATCGTGCGCATCCGGTCGATTGGCGCGGCCTCGCTCGCCGGCCGTTTCATCGACAAGGTCATTTTCGCGGAGCTCGTCCGGCAGAACTGGCTGGAGCGCGAGAGCCTGAACCGGCTCACGGAGCTCGATCGCCTCGAGATCGCCGAAGGCGTGAAAATCGCCATTGCCGAGGGTCAGCCGTCGTTTCGCCGTGAGGCGGATACCCTCTACGGCTATCTCGATTTGAATGCGGAGCAGCTCGAGTCGATCAAGACGTCCACCGAATATCGCAACGCCATCCACCAGATCGCCGAGGCGTCACTGTCGGTGCTTCTCGGCAGACTTCCTGCCGATGTTCCGCTCGACCATCCACGAACGCTTCTCCTGACCGGTCGTGGCGCGCGGATGCATGGCCTTCGTAAGGCGATCGTGGATTACCTGGAACGTCGCGGGATGACGAAAATCGATGTCGCCGCAATCCCCGAGCACCTTCTCAAGGCGTCGGTCACGATCGGCTGTCGCGCGTTCGCGATCAATGCATGGAGCGAGCTCCAGCGATCGTCGGACGCATCGGTCGACCGGATCCTTCTCGTCTACCGCAGCGACACGAAGGCGGCGGCGATCGAGATGCTGCCTGCCGGAGCGCCGCTCGCCCAGCCGGGACCGTGGATCGCGATGCCCCGATGGAGCGACGCGAAAGTGATCGCGACGCACCTGCGACAGGACGAGCTCCTGACAGATCCGGCCTTGCAGCTGAACGAGAGAAAGATCGTCGAGATTCTCGACGGCCGGCTGCCCGCGAGGCCGCAATGGCATCCGCTTTATTCGCTCGTTCGCGCCTCGAAGGACCTGCCGCGATCCGATGAGTACCGCAGCGTCGAAGCGCGGGTCACGCTGCGGCCCGGCGGGATCGAATTCGAGCAACGCCCTCAATCCCCCGAAGAACATCCCTGAAGGAGCGGACGTTACGATGGAAATGATTCGCAAGTTCTTTCGGAAGGTGCGAAACCTGCCGGCAACATTCCGGAGCTGGTTCCACTTCGGGACCAAGATCGGACCATGGGTGGACCCACCACCACCGCCCCCGCCTGTTCCCGTCCGCCTGCCGCGCCTGCAGCCCCGCAAACGGGAGGAGGCCCCCGATACAGCACCATTCCTGCGGTTCGGCATTGACCTCGGTACATCGTCGAGCGCGGTCGCGGTTGCTCTCTATCCGGACAAACGACCCGATCTCATGATGCTGAATGTCGAGGTCCAGCAAGGCGCTGAGCCAGGCGTGATCCCGACGATCGGATCCGCGATCTACATCGACGAAGACGATCGGGTCGTCATGGATGACCGCTGGATCGATCTGTATTTGTCGCAGCGGCCCGATTCGCGCGGCGTCACGTACCGGTCCATCAAACGCGAGCTGTTCGAGCACTATCATCTGCCTCTTCCGGCCCGCAACCAGCTCAGACACCGACTGACGCTGATTTACGAGGAACTGCTCTGGCTCGCACTGGATCCCGCGGAGAGCTCCACCGTGAAACTGCTCGCCGAGACGGGCGCCGTCAATGACGTCGTCGAAACATGGAAGGCCAAGGGCGGATTGCGGAAGACGATCAATAACCGCTCCGTCAAGAAAGTCGCGACGACGGAGGGGTTCGACCTCTGCATCTGCGTGCCGAACGCGCTGATGCCGAGCGACGTCGAAGTGCTGATGCAGGCAGCGACGATTGCCGCGCGCAGTGTCCTCCGGAAACTTCGCGAGGGAGATGAGTTCGACGCCTATACGCCCGTCATCACCGCTGTCCGCGAGGCTGAGGCCGTAGCCTGGGCGCTGCCGCGCCGCGGTGAGAAATTTGACGGCGACGTCGTCATCGTCGACGTCGGAGCGGGAACGACCGATGCCGCGCTCGTGCGGTACACGCGCCTGCCATTGGGCGGCCGCAGCCATCTCGTCGAATATCGCACCGGAGCGCCGTTTGGCGGCGACGATCTCGACATGCTCCTGCTCTGCAAGGCGTGGGAACAGATCGAGCGCGAGCCGATTCATGAGGTCACCCCGGTCGATCTCTTGACGCTTTCGCGCGCGGAACGGAGGCAGATCCTCCGGGAAGTGCGCAGCAACAAGGAAGGATGGGTTCGGGGCACTGCCGGCGACAGCGTGTCGGTCACCGTCGAAGCGACTCAGACTGCGGACGAGACCGAGCTCGGAGCTAGAATTGAAGTCCGCAGCGCGTCGAATGTGACCGTTCCGCTCCTGATGGTCGCGTCGGGCAAAACCGAGAGGGCACCGCAGTTGGTTCTGCTCACAAACCCCCACGGCGGCGAGCCGTATCAGTCGTTCCTTCGCTACTCGATCCTGCTGTCTTGCGCGCCGCTTTTCCGGCGACTCGCCGGACACTCGGTGGAGGCCGTCATTCTCACCGGCCAGTCGTCACTCGCGCTGGGAATCCAGCCTTTCGTCGCGGCTCTCGCCGGGCACTACAACGTATCCGTCGATCCCGAGGCGATCCGGCACCTCGATCCGAAGGACGCGAGAGAGATGAAAGTAGTCTGCGCCGAAGGTGCGGCCATCTATGCCAATGAGGCCAGGCGGCGATCGACCAGCGTCGGCGATATCGTGCCCGAAACGTTCGTGCTGTTTCAGGACTCCCAGTACGGCCCGCTCATGGACCTTTTCCCGGCAGGCTCGCGGAGCCAGCGCGATGAAGTCAACGCGATGATCGTCGTGAAGGACCCTGAAGTTCCCCGCCACATTCTTCATTATTACTGTTCGTCGCGGGACCTGCGACCGGCCGATCGGACGCACGACTGGGCAAGGAAACCGGTGGGGAGCATCGGACCCGGTACTCGCGATCGAACGGCGCTCGCCTTTCGCCTCGACCTGAAGAAGGAGCACATCACCGTATGGGCAAATTCGAACCGCCAAATGTCCCGAACCGCGTTCAAACAAAGTCCGGAGATCATGGGGCCGGAGCCGCCGGATCACCCGTTCCTTCGGATCCACAATCGGGCGCTGCCTCTAACGTGGCAGGCGATGGGCTGAGCAACATTCTCGCGCATGTTGTGTTGTGGGCCGTGCTCGTCACGTACCTCCTTCTCGCGTCAATTCGGATGGGTCTTGCCGATGCCATCTCGCGCGCGGTCCCCCTTCTCATGTTTGTAGGGCTGGCGTACCTCATCCAGCCAAAGAAACCGGCGGCACCGGCGCCCAATCCGAACCCGACAGCGCCCGGGCCAGTCGTCGCAGGGTCCCCCACTCTCAAGCCAAGGATCGAAGAACCGCGGAAGCCCGTCGACGAAGATGCGGCGCGCAAGAGCGCCGAACCTTTCACGGCGCTGCAAGCGCTCGAGGCGACTGTCCAGACGGCGTACGACCAGGTACAAAAGACGATCGACGCCATTGTCGACAAAACAAAAGCTCTGAACGAAAAGGTCACCGAGGCCGTGTCCCGTTTGAGGCAGGCGGAGACAGATCTGGAGCAGGCGCTCAACGATCTGGAGCAACGCCTGTCCGAGACCCGAACCGTTCGACTCGAGGTATTGCCGACGCGTCGTGCCGACCCGGAACTGGCGGGCAAGGCACAGCCATTCGTGCAGGCTATTCTCGCCAGCGAACCATACAGGGCGAGCGTCGCCGCGCTGGCAAACGACCACTGTCTCACGCACGAGATCGCATATCACCTCGACTCACTGCTTCGGCGGAGCTCGCTTTTGTATACGCGGAGCGTTCTGAAGCGCGGTCCATCGTCGCCGCGTATGCAGGCCTGGGCGAAAGACAACTCTGACGCCGCGGACAGCCTTCAGAAGGTCCGGCCGCTCCTGCGGCGTCTCCAGCGCCTGGACGGGTCACAGCAATCGGTCGACGAGTTCGTCGCCGATCTGCGCTCGCCGGAGGTCACGGCGATGGGCCTCCTGCTCGCGCGGAATCGCGACGCGGTCGGGACCGAACAGCAGGTCAGGGCCGCGCTCGAGCTGATCGCGAAAGGCATCCTTCGGCTATGGTTGGCGCCCACTATCCGCCTGTACCAGCTCCTCTATGAGGCCCTTCCCATCGAAGACGAGCAGTTCGCCGAATGGCCGGCGCGTCTTGCCGGGTTGAACGACGATCCGTCCATCCTCAGCACGCTCGACAGCGTTCGCTCCGCGGTGGCAACTCTCCGCTTCGATTACGTCCATCACCCGCTCTACGTCACGAACCCCTACGAGATCCAGGCGAAGGTCGATCAAACCACGCGGCGCATCAGCTTCGCGGATTGGATCGCCGGTGAGACAGGCAACGCGCATCGCCAGCCCATCGGGAACGATACGGTCGGCCGCGTTACGGTGCCACACTTCCAGAAAGCCTCCAGCCGCCCGTTCGAAACCGAGATCATGATCATCCTGAGGGACCAATGAAGACTTCGGCATCCCCTTCGACACTCGCTGTGACGCAACCCGGCTCCCGTTTCGAATGGGCCGGCAGCGGCGAGCGACTCGCCCCCAAAGACGTCAACCTCCTCGAGATCACAAAATATTTGAAGCGTTTCACGCACGATCTCGTCGACCAGGGCGTGCTGCAGGAGGTCGGCGAGCATCACGACTACCTTCGCACGTGGCGGCTGCATGCGCCTGACGTCTGGCAACAGGTCGCGGTGGTCGTTTTCCCATACGCACACGACGCGTGGTCGCGCTTGCTCTTCGAGCGTTTTCGAATCGAAGGTGACCGGTGGCGCCGGTGGTGCTCGGCCCATGACGCGTCGCGGAGCGCAACCGGCAGCGCCGGCATCGCGCCGTTGTGGAGCGGTCTCGACACGCTCACCGACAGCGCCGGCACCCACTTCATGGGAGAGCATTCCATCGCCGGCCTCCCCGCTCTGGTCCGCCCCTATCTTCCATGGCCGACACTCGAAGAGCGCCCGATGGCCGCCGACGCCCGCGCCTCGGTCCTGAAGACGCTCGGCGCGCACGACGTTCCCGATTCCGCGGTCATCAGCGACGGCGAGCGTGCCCTCCCGCTCTGGTGGTCGCTGGCCGATCGAACCCTGCCGGATGTCGTTCGCGACGTGCTCATGAACAAGCGTGCAGTCGAAGGAGTCACACGATGAAGATGTCACCATCGATCCGGTTTTACCTGCTGGCTGGGGTGATCGCGGTAGTCGGGGCCGTCGACCTTTTCGTGGTGAAGGCGAGAAAACTAGAAACTCCGGGAACCGACACGACGGTAACGGACACCGCCGAGCCAGAAGAGCCTTCACAATGCCTCGGAGACAAAGATCGGTCGATCACGATCGGTTACAAGCCGGTGGCATCGAGCGACGTCAACGATGCACCGAGCCAATTCATCCGCGACATCGTGGAGTCGGCGCTCAAAAGTGCAGGATGCGAGGTGCACTGGAGCAGCGATCTTGCCCGGCTCGACCTTCTGATCGAGCGGCCGGATCAGATCAGGAAACGGCACGCGGACCAACAGTGGATCGAGACCAGCCCGTACGCCGTCGTACAGATGAAGACCGTCGGCTCAGCCCCGATCGAGCAACTCGCGGAAAGCCAAGAAATTCATGTCGACGCTCAATGGGAAGTGCTGCTCAAAGAGCACTATCCGAAAAAAACAATCGTCGCGGCGAGCGATCCTCTGAACGACCTCAAGACGATGCGCCCGGTCTGGTCCGCAATCATCCGGAGATCGGTGGATGATTCCACGAAGAAAGCGACTCACAAGGTCATCCCGGTCGACATCCCACTCACCATGGCCCTGAATCCCGCGCGGAAGCAGATTCTCGGCCCGCTCAATTCGCTTTTCGCGTCGCCCGTGCACGCCGAGAGCTTCTCCAAGAGCGCAAAGAAAGTCTCGGATATTGCGCCGCCGCCGAAGTAACCCGAGTGACGCGGCGACAAGATGATCGTACGCGTCGAACAGTTCGGTCCCTCGTTGCACGAGGGCATCGCCGTGGTCGCAACGCGCGAGTGGTTCGAGAAATCTGAGTCCGAATGATGGTCCGGGCGGAGACGCCGATCAGCCTTCTTT
>DASUSN010000116.1:0-61460 GCA_036375075.1 Thermoanaerobaculia bacterium
GGCAAGGTTCGGATGCTCGTGCGCGTGCCGCGGCAGCGACGTGCCGCCGGAATGCTCCGTCTCGGTGACGATGAAGCCGCGGAAGGAGAGCCTGCGAAGCTGCTTCCCGAGCGTGATCGGTGAGTACCGGACCGGCATGGCGACATTCTGCCCGAAAAACTCACGACAGCGGCGTCGGCCGGGCGACTAGCCCCGAGGCCGTGTCAAAACCCTGACGACCGGCGGCTGACGGCGTCGCTCTGTCGCCCGCTACGCGGGCGACAGACGTGTCGGGTTTGAGACAGCCTCCTGGCCGTCGCCACACGAACCATTTGCGGGAACTCCGCGCATCGAATCCGGGCCCCGACACACTGCGTCCGGGCCCCGACACACTGCATCCGGGCCCCGACACACTGCATCCGGGCCCCGACACACTGCGTCCGGGCCCCGACACACTGCATCCGGGCCCCGACGCACTGCATCCGGGCCCCGACACACTGCATCCGGGCCCCGACACACTGCGTCCGGGCCCCGACACACTGCGTCCGAACCCCGACACACTGCGTCCGGACCCCGACACACTGCATCCGGGCCCCGACACACTGCGTCCGGGCCCCGACACACTGCATCCCGGCCCCGACACACTGCGTCCGGACCCCGACACACTGCGTCCGGACCTGGACACACTGCGTCCGGACCTGGACACGGTGCGTCCGGACCTGGACACGGTGCGTCCCGGCCCGGGCCCGGATCGACGGCATCAGCCCCGGTTCTGCGCCTCGAAGTAAGGCCTGGCCGCGTCGTCCGCGGCTTTGCGGTAGTCGGAGATGCGGCCGCGGTCGGCCGCGGCGAGGGCCTCCTGCAACCGCGGCGCATCCAGGTCTCTGGTGTAACAAGGGGTGCCCGGCTGCTGCCGCCACGACTCCTCGAGGCTCCCCGCGTCGACCGGGTCGAACCCGAGCTCGTCGACGAGACGCAGGACCTTCGCTCGCGCATCGGGCGGATCGCCCGCGACGGGAAGCGCGATGCGTCCCGTCGTGCCCTGCGGCGTGCCCTTCTCGAGCAGGCACTGGAAGTAGATGTTGTTGAAGGCCTTGATCACCGGCCGCCCGAGGTGCGCGGCGACCCATGCGCTCTCGGGCTGTCCCTCTTCGATCGCCGGGATGCTGCCGTCACGGCTCGGGTAGTAGTTGCCGGTGTCGATGACGACCACGTCGGCGGGCACGCCGGCGAAGAGGTCCTTCGGCAGGTCCGCGACCGCACGTTGGGGGATGGTGACGATCACGATCTCGCCATGCCGCGCCGCCTCCGCGGCCGTGACGGCGGTGGCTCCGGCACCGGCGGCGAGCTCGCGAATCGTGTCCGGCCCGCGCGAGTTCGCGATCGCGACGTCGTGACCGAGGGTCGCCAATCGCCTCGCCAGCGTTCCGCCGATCATGCCGGCACCGATGATTCCAATCTTCACGCGTTGCTCCTTCGAGCGTAGCTGTCCCTGTCCGCTCGCCTGCTCTGAAGTTCAGGTGTGGTGTGATTTGTCGACGAAGAGGTCTGCATCCTGCGTCGTGTCGGGAAAGCCGAGAAGGATGGCCCCGATTTTCCGATGAAGAGATAGTGGACGCGATGCCGTGCAAAAACGTCACGGATTTCTTCCGCCTGCCGATACTCGAACGCGCCCGCCATTCATCTCCCGTAGCCGAGCCACGCGGGAAGGTTGGCCTCGCACCACGCGCGATAGTCCGCCATCGTGTCGAACGCGCGAAACGGCGCATCGTCGACGACAGGCTTGTACGTATGGATGAACGCGTAGCGCATGCGGAGCGGAAGAGGACGCCGCGCCGCGGCCTCCAACTCTTCGAGCCATTGGCGGCGCTCGGAAGGCGAGAGCGTGTCCATGCACCCGATTGTAGCGTTTACAGAGAAGCTCCGAAATCCCGTACGCACCGCGGCGGATGCGTAGCGTCCCGCGATCGTGACGCGGGGAGCGGGTCAGGGTGAGGGGCGTTTCCGCACCACACGTTCCGCGCCGGGAGAAGGAACGGAGAACGGGCTCTCGCTTTCAACGGCCGGCAGCGGGAAACGTCTTCGACTTCGCGTGCCACGCGTCGCGCCGGATGCGCCACTCCTGCGGCTCCATCCCGTCGACGGCAAACCGGTCTGCGGACGAGACGGCGATTCTCTCCGTCTCGCCCGCGAGGATCGCGTGGAAGAACCTGCCGCGCGCGAGGTGCAGGACGCCGCGCCATTCCTCGGGAGCGACCGTGCCGCGGCGCGCGCTCGCCATCTCCGCGATCGCGCGGCCGCTGACCGTGATGGCCGCCGGGTCCGTGCGCACGCCCACCCGCCCGTGCTGATACGGTGTCGAGAAGAACGCGCGCTCCGACCAGGCGAAGAAACGATTCGAGTTGTAGGCCTCGAAGAGGTAGGCCTCGTCATCCGCGACGGTGACGGAGAAGCTCAGCTCGCGAAACGCGATTCCGCGAAACACGCCCTCCGCCGCAACGACGAGCACCTCCGCCCTCCCGCCGACATCCAGCGGCTCGAGTCGCTCGCGACGCAGACGCCCGCGCCAGTACGCGAGGTCGGCAGCGCAGACGAGGGTGACCTCGCGCACGTGTGCGAGATCGGCCACGTACCTGATCGGACCGGTCATGCCCCCATCATCGCGCAACGCATGGGGCAGGAGCCCTGCCATCTGCCGATCGTTCCGCAACTCGACGGACGGATGGAACGCGGTTTATCTGATGCAGGAGATGATGCAGACGCTCGGCCAGGGCGAGGCGCCAATGGCGGGCCAGCCGTCCACCGCACAGCTCAATCAGGACGTCAGCGCCGCATGCGGACACGAACCACCATCGCAATCGCCGTTGTCTTTGCGATCGCCTCATGGGCGCATACGCCGGCGCCGTGCAGTGGTGACGACCAGCACGAGGTCGTTCACCGGCCACGAGAACGACAACGATGGAGAACCATGAATGAAGAGGTTCGAATGAAGCATGAGAGGGAAGACGTCTGCGGCACACTCAACGGTCGCTTGCCGATCTCCTGGAAGTGAAGGCTATCCGCTGTCGATCGACTCCTCTCTACGTACCCACGACCTCCGGCCTGTCACGCCGGAGGGTCGCCGGTTCGACCTCCGTCCGGGGCGCGACCTGCGCGAAGTGTGAAGCGTCTCGGGCTTGCCGTCGGCCTGCCCTGCCCTGTGCGAGAACGGCTTTCAGGTTTGCGACGATCTTCAGCGGACAGATAACTCATAGCACGATCCCGGCTTAAGCGCCGCGTTCGAAAACGGGGCCGCTCCGAACGAAACTTCGGCCAAAACGCGCAAACCGTTTCACTCCCGAACCAAAGTTCCTCCTTCAAGTAGCGATTTCTCAGTGCGTTGCGATGGCAGCGCGCTTGCGCACTGGCTGCCCCCATCGGGAAAAGGAGAAACCGCACATGAACGATGAACTGTTCGAAAGCGATTACGAAGGCGAGGCGGTGTTCGATGAGCAGGAGGCGGACTACGAAGCGGAATTCGATCAGGAGAGCGACGTCGAGATCGAGCTTGCCGCCGAGTTGCTGAGCCTCTCCGGCGAGGAAGAGCTGGACGAGTTCTTCCGTAAGCTGTTCAAGCGCGTCGGCGGCGCGGCGCGCGGGATCCTCCAGACGCCGGCCGGGCAGCAGCTGACCGGATTGCTGCGCAACACGGCCTCGCAGGCTTTGCCGCTCGCCGGTCAGGCCGTCGGCGGCTACATCGGCGGTACGCGCGGCTCGAACGTCGGCGGCGCCCTCGGCACCGCGGCCGCCAAATGGTTCGGCCTCGAAATGGAAGGGATGAGCGGCGAGGATCAGGAGTTGGAGGTCGCTCGCCGCGTCGTCCGGCTGGCTACTGATGCGACGAAGCAGCTCGCGGCGGCGCCGCGCACCGGCGATCCGAAACAGGCCGCGATGAAGGCGTTCAGCGCCGCCGCGTCGCGCCACGCGCCTGGCCTCGCGCGCCGCTTTCCCGGCCGCCGGCGCGGTCCGTACATCGGCGGCTCCGCCTACGACTACGGCGACCGCCGCGATCACGGCGTCTGGATCCGTCGCGGCCGCAAGGTCGTCCTCTACGGCATCTGACCACCTGCGCAATCAACGACGAAGGAGAACAACATGCACGATCTCGATCGCACCCTCAGGACTTACGAACCCGAATTCGGCGAGACCGACTACGAGTCGACCGATGAAATCTATGAAGAGATATGGGGCGACGGCACGCAAGGCGAGGCGTCGTACTCGGACCAGGAGCTCAATGACCTCGCGGCGGAGCTCCTGACCATCTCCGACGAAGGCGAGCTGGATGAGTTCTTCAAGAAGCTACTGAGGCGCGCGGGCAGTTTCGCCAAGAAGCTCGCACCGGTCCTCAAACCGCTGGCGAAGAAATTCCTCCCGATCGCCGGCACCGCGGTCGGCACGTTCTTCGGCGGACCGGTCGGCGCCTCGCTGGGCGGAAAGCTCGGCTCGCTCGCCTCGAATCTGTTCGAAGTGGACATGGAAGGTCTCGAGCCACAGGAAGCGGAGATGGAAGTCGCGCGCAGCATCGTGAAGCTCGCGACCACGGCCGCCGATCAAGCCGCCGCTGCGCCGCCGACCGCGAATCCGAACCAGGTCGTGCGCGCCGCGATGACTGCCGCGGCACAGCAACACGCGCCCGGACTGCTGCGCGGCCGTGCAGGCGCCGGCGGTGGCGTGCGCTCCCCAAGACCCAAATCGGGCAAGTGGGTGCGCCAGGGCAATCGCGTCATCGTGATCGGACTGTGACCATGGCACTTCCACCTTTTGCTGCCGATACGCTGGCGCTCGAGGCGCGGTCGCTGCTCACCCGCGTGATGCGACTGCAGCCGTTCGCGCTGGTGATGCCGATGGTCGGCGCGGCGCGCGTCTCCGACGCTGCCGCACTGGCGGTCGAGCACTACCTGAGCCACGGGCAGCGCGAGCTGCGCCAGCGCATTCGCGAATACCTGCGCTGGCTGGGCACGCCGCAGGGACGCTCGGCCACGCCGGTAGAAGCGGGGCGGCGCTTCGCGTTTCTCAAACTTCGATTCAACGCGGCCATCACGCAGTTCGACATCTTCGCCGACGCGCTGAGCGTGCGCAGTGAAGTGGGGAACGGCGTGTGGCTTGGAGGCCTCGACGTCGCCGCCGAGGATGCGCTGCGGCTCGAGGCACGCGTGTTCGAGATGCCGCCGGTGATCACCTATCTCGATCGCGGACACGGCGCCGCGATCCGCCGCGCGCGCACGCGCCTTCCCGGTGGCGGCGACAATCCCGCAGCCATCATCCGGATCCCGCGCGAGCGGATGGTCGGGAGCGGGATCGCGGCGTCGCTCGTTCATGAAGTCGGACACCAGGGCGCCGCGCTGCTCGAGATCGTGCCGTCGCTTCGACGCGAGATTCAGGCGCGACAGCGCTGGAGCCGCAGTCACGAGTCCGCGGCCTGGCAGATGTGGGATCGCTGGATCTCGGAGATCATCGCGGACTTCTGGGCGATGGCTAAGCTGGGCATTGCCGCGACGCAGGGACTGCTCAACGTCGTCAGCCTGCCGCGTGCATTCGTGTTCCGTATTGCCGCCGATGATCCGCATCCGTTTCCGTGGATCCGCGCAAAGCTCTCGATCGCGTCAGGATCGTTTCTGTACCCCGATCCGCAGTGGACGCTCATCGACCGGTTGTGGGAGTCGTTCTATCCGACCCGCGGCATCGACCCGCAGCGCATCGCGCTCATCGAGGGTCTCGAGGCGACGATGCTGCCGCTGGTCCGCCTCATCGCCGGCCACCGCACGCGCGTCCTCGGCGCGCTGCCGCTGATCCGCGCGTTCGATCTCGCGTCGCGCAGGCCGCAGCAGTTGCGCCGCATCTTTCGCGACACCCGCGGCAGCGTTCGCGCGCTGCAATCGCTCGCGCCGACGCTCGCCTTCGCCGTTCTCGGCCAGGCCAAGCAGGACCGCCGGCTCACGCCCGAAAAGGAGAGCCGCATCGTGGCCGAGCTGCTCACGCGCTGGGGCCTGACCCGCGCGATCGGCGACGCCCGCACCGCACATTCGCAACCGAAGGCGGCCGCCGCCTGACCAGGATTCTGAAAGGAGACACCATGCCTGACGACCCCAAGAAAAAGAAGGATGAGCCGAAGCCGGAGGAGGCGAAGCTCGCCGACGCGCAGAAAGCTACATTTACAACGGGTACCGCCACGAATGACGACGACTGCGAACAGGACGTCTGCGTGCAGACCACGCCGGGCAAGCCGCTCGAGGTCACGTCCACCGGCACCGTCGACGTCAACCTCAAAGGCGCGGGCATTGACCGCACGCCCTCCATCGCACTGTCGGAGATCATCCAGGAAGCAGTCGACGGGACCGCGTTCAAGCCGTATAACGATTTCATCAACAAGACGCTCTGTATCGACCCACTCGATCCGAAGAACAACCTTTTCGTCGGCGTCGATGCGTATCAGTTGCTGAAGGATGCCACGGAGTCCTTTCTCCTTGCGAATGCACGCTTTCTTCCCGCGGTTCGCGAGCGGATCAAGAACAAGAAGCAGGCTGGCACGGCTCTCACGGATACGGAAAAAGATTTCGAGGCATATCTCGGTACGCTCGGAGTGCCGCTGCCGTTCATCACGCGGATCATCGCGGGCTTCAAGGGTACCGGCAACAATCCGTTCTGCACCGGCGGCAGTATCACGGAAGACGTGCGGGAGCCGGCATTCCTCGAACTGATCTGGTCGTACTGGTTGGAAGAGGGAATGCTGGTGCAGGCCATCAATGCGATCAGCCTGCGGTTCCAGAACAAGCGTGGCCCCGGCGATCGCGACCCGTTGGCGAACCTCGAGATTCATTACCTTCGCCCGATTTCGAATCTGCTGTGGGGATACATCCAGGACGAGGATCACCGCCTCACTGTCGCGCGACGTGCGTATGAATACGAGCACCTGTATGGATTGCCGCTCGTAGGCAAAGCCGTCCCGCACCTGCGGCCGGCCGATCGGCGCTCCAAGTTCCTGGAGGCGTTCCACTCGCTGCTCCATCAGGCCGCGGTGTTCTATGAACGGCGCTCGAACCTGACCGTTCGCGCCGATGGATTCCCACTCCTCAATTCCTTACGCGAAGTACACCTCATCCTCGCCGAGGGAGCGCACAACCAGTTCCGCGACCTGCCGTGGACCGCACGCGTGGAGATGCTGATCCAGCAGTGGCTCCTCTCACGGCCGGAGATCCACAATTTCCTCGGCGGCCGCCAGGCCGTTCCGTATGCCGAACCGTGGATGGGTCCCGTCGACAATCTTCGCCGGCTCCTCGGATGGGGTGACACGCCGGTCACGAATTTCCGCGATCTCGCCGTGCATGGCGAGAAGATCCTTCTGTCGATCCGATTCGGCGACTGGAGCGACATCAACGACGAAGAGGAAGCGCGCGGTTGGGCGGAGACCTGGAAGCCCGAGATTCAGCGCTACCTCCACGCCTACCAGTCCGTGACCGGCGTCGATCTCACCTCGATGAGCGCGGACAAGCAGATGGCCCGGCAGATCAACGCCGTGCCGCCTTCCATCCTGCTGCAGCAACGACTGGCGCGCCAGAAGGCGCGGTGACGGAGGTGAACGATGACCTGCTCCTGCGCACAACAACAGGAATCCGGCTACGAGCTCGATGCTCTCGGCGAGCTGTTCGAAGAGGAAGACGAATTCGGGAATGAGCTCGATCAGGAGTCGGAGATCATCGGTCCCGACTCGCGGATCCTCACCAAAAAGACCACTCTGGCGCCGTTCCGCTACATCTGCAACATGGAATCGGGCGGCCAGCCGTTCTGCACCGGCACGCTGATCGGATCACGGACGCTGCTCACCGCCAAACATTGCCTGGAAGGGGAGACAGAGAAGGGCGGCGTGCGCATCATCCCCGGCCGCAACGGCAGCTCCGAGCCGTTCAAGTCGACCACCTCGGAGAAATTTGTGTCCTACGATTCAGCGGACATCGCCTTGGTGCATCTGAAGGATCCGATCGGCGATACGGTCGGCTTCTGGACCCGCACGCACTCCAGATCGAAGGCTGATCCGATCGGTACGAGCATCCTGTCCGGCAGTCTTCCGCTCCCTGCGGGCACGTTGAAAGTGAACGTGTCCGGTTATCCCGGCGACATGCCTTTGGCGAAGAAGTACGCCTGCCGCGATCCGAAGGCGAAGGGCGCCCGCTGCACGTTCAACCAGGGCGCCGGCCGCAGCAATCTGTGCGGCGCGTTCCAGTACCGCTCGTACGACGTGACCGTGAAGCGCGATGGGAACCTGCTGCGACACACGTCGGATACCTGCGGGGGACACAGCGGTAGTCCGGTGTGGGTCCGCCGCCACTGGAGCATGGGAGGGCGCGTCCTGGTGGCGGTCCACGTCGGCTCGAACACGTTGAAGAAGAAAACCACGAACCGGGCGGTGCTGATCGACAAGGACATCCTCAAATTCATCATCGCCAACACCAAGTAAGCGCCGATGATCATCGACGCGCACTGTCACGCCGGCCGGGGCGACGGGTTTACGGGGCCATGGGACACCGTCGCCCCGCTCGGCGATTACCTGCGGCGCGCCGCAGCCGCGGGGATCGACAAGACAGTGGTTTTCGCGGCGTTTCACTCCGACTACCGCGCGGCCAATCGCGAGGTCGCTGCCATCGTGCGCCGCTCACCGCATCGTTTGATCGGCTTCGCTTTCGTCAACGCGGCGCGCGATCAGGGGCGGATCGCAATGATGATCCGAGAGGCCGTCGAGCATTACGGATTCCGCGGAATCAAGCTGCATCGACACGACGCGCGCATCACCCGTGAAGTGTGCGAAGCCGCGCGCGCCTGGTCGCTGCCGGTGATCTATGACGTGATGGGGGACGTGGCGTCGATCGAGCTCTTCGCGCCGGCCTATCGCGACGTGAACTTCATCATTCCCCATCTCTCCTCCTTCGGCGACGGCTGGAGCGCCCAGCGCGCATTCATCGACGTGCTGGTGCGCCATCCGAACGTCTACACCGACACCTCCGGGGTCGTGCGCTTCGATCTGCTGGCCGAAGCCGTCCGGCGTGCCGGCGCGGATAAAGTCCTCTTCGGATCGGATGGTCCCTGGCTGCATCCCGGAGTGGAGTTGTTCAAAGTGCGGGCGCTGGGATTGGCGCCGCGGGAGGAGAGGAGGGTGCTGGGAGGGAATCTGGTGCGGTTGTTGGGCCGGGCCGTCAGAGGTTTCCCTTCTGCCGCCACAATGCGCGCCGTTTCTGCAAGCCGCGGTCGGTGATTCCGAGGCGCGCGGCGGCGCGGGTGACGTTGCCTTGTTCGAGGTCGAGGGCCAGGCGCACGGACGCATCGGCGGCGGCGTTGCTGATCTCCTTGAGCCCCATTCCACTGAGCAGCGAGAGTTTCGCGCCGCGCTCGAACAATTCCGCGGCCACCCAGGCCGTACGCTGCGCGCCGGCGGCGGGCGGACGCTCCTCGTCCGGCACGTCGCCGAGAGTGATCGGGCCGTCACCTGCGTGCCGGTATGCGATGCGATCGATCAGATGGTGCAGATCGCGGATATTGCCCGGATATTCACGCGAGAGCAGAAGCTCGGCCACCGCGGGATCGATGACCGGCACTTCATCGAAGTGCTGACTCAGAAAATGCCGCACCAGCGCGGGAATGTCGTCGCGCCGTTCGCGCAGCGGCGGTAGCGTGCACGTCCATGCCGCGATGCGATAGTAGAAATCGCGCCGGAATTTCGCATCCTTCTCGATTTCGCGATGGGTCGCGCAGACCAGGCGGAACTTCGTCCGCTGCCACGCGTTCCCACCGACGCGTTTGTACGTACCTTCCTGCACCACGCGCAGCAACTCGGCCTGCAATCGCGGGGGCAGCTCGCCGACTTCGTCGAGGAACAGCGTCCCACCGTCGGCGAGCGCGAATGCGCCGTCACGCGCGGAGACCGCGCCGGTGAACGCGCCGCGCTCGTGGCCGAAAAACTCGCTGCCGGACAGTTCCGGAACAATGGTCGTGCAATCGAGGACGATCAGCTTCCGCTTGTCCTCCCGCGCGTCGAGCGTGTGAATCAGCCGCGCGATGAGCTCCTTGCCCGTACCGCTCTCGCCGTGAATCAGCACCGGCATCGCGCTGAATTTCGCGACGTCGACGACGCGCCGCAGCAACGATCGCCAGAGCGTGTTCCGCCCGATCAGATTCGCACACACGACCGGTGCCTCCATCACTTGATCGACGGCGTCCCATCGCTCGAAGCGCGCCAGGATTGCATCGGTCGTCGCCGCTGGATCCTCAGCGCGAATCACGTCTGTCGCGCCAGCTGCAAGCAGGTCCCATCCGGAGGTAAGCGGATCGCCCGCGAGCGAAACCGTCAGCACGCGCTCGCTGCCGCCGCGGCTGCGCTCGCGGAGCCGCGCCCGGAGCTCGTCGCAGTCATAGCCGAAGAAGATTAGTCCCGGGCCAATCGACGAACCATGTGCGGGATAACAAGCCAGACCGCGCTCGCGAAGATCTGATAGCAGATCTTGAACATCCACCAGCTGAGCGGCGACGTAGTCGCACCAGATCTCTATGTTCATGCGCTCTTCTAAGGAGTTCCCGAGCGATGGAAATACCTACCCCATAGTGATGGACGCCGAGCGGCCCTTACATCGGGCCGGCAAACTTCTGCAGCCGTTCCAGGAGCATTTTCATCGTCGTCATCGGATCCGTGACCGCGAGCGTGTGCCGCCGGATCCGAATCTCGGGCTGCACGGTCGACGGCAGGAGTCTTTACTCCTTGCGCATTCTTGTCTCGGCGGTGTTCATATTCGGGAAGATGCGACACTCGAATAGACCGGGATCGAGCATGATCTCCGCTCCGATGGCATCAGACAGTTATCCCCTATGCATCGGCTCTCTAAATACCCGCGACCTCCGGCCTGTCACGCCGGAGGTCGCAGGTTCGACTCATGTCCGTCAGGTGAGATGGGCCGAGCAAAAGCGTCCGCCTCACTTTGGCATATCCGAGCCCCACCCGGGCCGGCGGCACCCCCCTACCGCCGCCCACCCACGATCGCCCGCAATGTCCGCAACCGCAAGTCCAGCTCTTCCGGGGTCACGTTCGCGTACTTTGCCGGCAACAGGCGTCGGCTGGACGCTTCGAACACCGCCAGCAGCTCCATGTACTCGAGCAGCTCGGTGTCGCGGCTGGGGAAGTAGTCGGACGCGGCGCGGATGAAGCGTTCTTCGCTCACCTCGGCGAGGCCTTCGCGGGCGGCGTCGTCGAGGGCCATCAGGACGACGGCTTCGATGTCGGCGTTGCTGTAGCCGACGAGCTTTGTCGAGAAGGCGTCGCGGATGGCGGCGAAGTCGACGCTGGTCTTGACCTTGTTCTTGCGCACCAGGGCGCGGGCGATGTTCTCCACTTCCTCCGGGGTCTGGCAGTAGAGGAACGGGATCTTGCGGTCGAGCCGGCCGGCGCGTTTGAGGTCGACGTCGAGCTTGTCCGGGCGGTTGGTCATCACCAGGAAGAGGATCCGCCCGCGGTTGCTGGTGTCCGACATGAACTCCTTGATCCGGGCGATCACGCGGGAGGACGTGCCGCCGTCTCCCTCCCCGTCCGTGTTGCCGAAGGCGCGGTCGCCTTCGTCGATGATCACCACGACCTGGCCGATGGCGCGGATGACGTTGAGGATCTTCTCCAGGTTCCCTTCCGTCGCGCCGACCCACTTCGAGCGGAAGTTTTTCAGCTTGATGGTCGTCAGGCCGCACTCTTTGGCGAACGCCTCGGCCACGAAGGTCTTGCCCGTTCCCATCGGTCCGGTGAAGAGCACGCCCATCGGCACGCGCGCGGTCTGCCCGTCGCGGATGCTCGCGGCGATCACGGAGAGGTCTTTCTTCACCTCCTCCATCCCACCGACGACGTCGAACCCGTGCTGCGGCTCGACGAACTCGACGAGGCCGAAGCATTCGCGCTCGATGATCTCGCGCTTGCGCCGGGCGATCAGGCGGTCCACTTCCAGGCGCGCGGCCCCGGCCCGGTCGGATTGCACTTTTTCGGCTGTCGCATCGACTGCCGACGCGCCGGGCGCGAGCAGCTTCGCGATCTCCTCGCGGCTCAGGCCGGCGGTGAGCTGGGCGAGCTTGTGCGCGCGCTCCGGGACGTCCGCGCCGGTGCCGAGGATTCCGGAGATGAAGGCCTCGCGATCGCGGGTGTCGCTCTCGCTCGCGGGCGGCGGCGTGAGGATCGTCAGGACCTGGATCGCCTTCAGCCCCGCGGTGATCTCGGCGTAGCGGTCGATCTCCTTCTCCGTCAGAGTGCGGTCCGCGAGCGCGGCCGCGGCCTTGCGGGTCTCGCGGTCGGGCATCGGGACGTCCACCACCGCCACCTTGGGGTTCGAGACCAGCTTCGGCGCGAGCTCGGCCAGGTTCTCGGAGACGAGGATGACGACGTTGTCGCTCCGTTCGATCTCCGGCAGGAACGACCAGCGGTGCAGCGTGACGACCGCGGCGCGATCGGCCTCGCTCTGGAAGTTGGGATCGCCCGCGGGGGCGACGACTTCCGCGTACTCGACGATCACCGCCGCGCGCGTATTGCTCATGAGCAGGCGCTCGACCGCCGCGAGCACGCGCGGCTTCTCGGTGGACGACAGCATCTCATCCGCGTCCGCGCCGAGTCCCGGCGGCTGCTTCAGAAAGCGGACGCCGGTGGCGACGTTGTAGACCGCGACGATCTCCTTCGAGTCCTTCAGCAGCACCTGGCCGAGGAAGTCGGTGAGGGTGAGCGTGCGTCCGCCGCTCAGGACGACGTCGTAGACGTTTCCGTGAAGGACGAAGATCGAGGCCTCGCCGCGCAGGTAGCGGCGCCGCAGATCGTCAGCCCAGGAAGGAAGAATGCGCGCCTCGGCCACTACACCCCCATCGTGTTGAGAATTCTTTCGGTGTCCAGCGCGGTCTGGCGGATCGATTCCACGCCGTCCAGCAGGTCGTCGAGCTGTCCGGTCAGCTCCGCGGGCGACTGCATCATCACGATCTGGTCCGCGATGAGCTGGAAGGAGTTCTCGATCAGGTCGAGCTGCCCGCGCGCGACGCGCAGGTAGTCGCGCAGCTCGCTCAGCTTCTCCATCCGCTTTTCGAGCACGGCCAGGTTCTTGTTCGCCACCTCCCGCTCCTGCGGCGAGGTCTGCGTGGAGGCGACGCGGCCTTCCCAGTGGTTGCGATCGGCCTGGAGCTCGCGAAAATCGACCGTCTCCAGATACGCCTCGTACCGCGCGCACGTGACGGCCATCTCCACGAACGCATCCACGAGCCGGCGGGTCTTGATCAGCTCACTGCGCAGCAGGTCGCCCGTGAAGGACGGGTTCTGGGAGGCGAGGCGATGGATGTCCTCCTGCCTCCCGACGAGCGCGTAAACGCGGTCGCGGTCCCCCTGCGGGAGGATCTTCAGCCGCTCCTCGCGCTCGCGGGCCTCCAGGGCCAGGCGCACCTTTTCGAAGCGCGGGTCCCAGAGCAGCTTGCGGAGGGTCTTCGACTCCGACCCGTGCAGCAGCCAGAGCAGCTCGCCGCCGACCGCCACCGCCGCCAGGATCGGGTTCATCGTCGCCGCGGCGGCGGCCAGGGTGCCGAGGAAGAGCGAGAGGTTGTAGGGGTTGGCAAAGGCCATCTTCAGATAGGGACGCTTCTCGAAGATGGCATTGGCGACGGCGTCCTTCGCGGTCTCGCGGATGGCCTGCTGCAGATCGGTCTTGGCAGGCTGCGGCTTCGGCTGCGCCTCGCGTTTCCGCGGAGGCACGTGGGTCGTTTTCGTCGGCACCGGCGCCATTCTACGTGGAAGAGTTAAGTAGGGTCAGAGCTGGAAACATAACTTAAGCCGCCCGGCCCCACCACCGCTTAAGTTAAGTTTCCAGCTCTGACCCTACTTAACTCTCGGCGGGCAGTTCCGTATCATGCCGGCTCATGAGACTCACGCCATTCGCCAAAGTCTTCATCACTATCGTGATCCTCGCGATCATCGGCTACGTCGGCTGGACCTACCGCGACAAGCTTCCGAAGGGGAGCAAGAAGCCGGATGCGGCCACCGCGACCACCGCCACGAGCACGACGGCGGCCACCAGCACCGCCCCCGGCACCACGCCGGCGGCGACGCAGCCGAGCCCCACCGGCGTTCTCGCGAAGATCCGCCAGAACAAGGCCCTCCGGGTCGGCATGGAGCCCGATGCGCCGCCGCTGCACTTCATCAACGAGAACCAGCAGGAAGACGGCTTCGACTTCCAGATGGCCGCGCGCATCGGCAAGCACCTCGGCACCGAGCGCGTGCGCGTGGTCGAGGCCGACTACGGCGAGCTGCCCGCCCTGCTCCGCAAGGGCGACATCGACCTCATCATGGCCGGCTACGTCCCCGATCCCACGATCCAGGGCGTCGACTGGAGCAACGGCTACCTCGACTTCGGCCTCTGCATGATCGTGCAGGAAGGGATGCTCTCGAGCTACCGCGACGTCTCCGACCTCGCCGGGAAAGTCATCGCCATCTACGACGACCCCGCGGCCGAGAAGTGGGTCCAGGCGAACATCCCCAACGCCACCATCCGCAAGTTCTCCGGCGACTCGGGATGGTTCGAGGCCGTCGAGAACGGCCAGGCCGATGCGCTGATCTACGACTACCCCTTCGCGGCCGTCGAGATCAAGGAGCACCCGCGCACCGTCATCGCCAAGTACAACCTCAACAAGTCGAAGTACGCCGTCGGCGTCCCCTCGGGAAATTACGACCTGGTCTTCGAAGTCAACAAGGCTCTCGACCAGATCAAGGAGTCCGACCAGTACGCGACCCTCATGAAGACCTACCTCGCGAGCAAGTCCGAGGCGTTCATGAAGCCGGTCGTCGGACGCAAGACGCATCGCGTCGTCGCCGGCGACACGCTGAGCAAGATCGCGCGCCAAGAGCTCGGAAACCCGGAGCGCTGGGAAGAGATCTGGAACCTCAACTCCGAGCGCGTCGCCGATCCCAATCTCATCTATCCCGGTCTCGTGCTGATCCTGCCGTAATCCGAGGACCCTCCATGTCAAGAACCCCGCTCTTCTCTCTCGTCCGCCGTTCCCTGCAGCTCGCCGCGTTCGCCTCGAAGTCGGACACGCTTCCGGCCGATGAAGTCATCGACCGCGTGCTCGAAGGTGAAATGCCCGGAGTCTCCCGCCGCCAGTTCTTCCGGACCGCGGCGGCCGCGGGTGTCGTCGCCGCCACCCCGGACCTCTTCACCGCCTTCGGGCAGACCGGCGGATTGAAGCCGCGCACGGCCATCGTCGGCGCCGGCATCGCCGGTCTGAACTGCGCGTACAAGCTCCGCAAAGCCGGAGTGCCCGTCCACGTCTTCGAAGCGTCGAGCCGCTCCGGCGGGCGCATGTTCACCGCGAACAACCTGCTCGGGCCGGGCATCACGACCGAGCTGGGCGGCGAGTTCATCGACAGCGGCCACGAAGAGATGCTCAGCCTCGTCAAGGAGTTCAAGCTCGGGATGTGGGACTTCCGCAAGCCGAGCAAGATCAAGCCGGAGGCGTTCTTCTTCGACGGCCGGCACTACAGTGAGAAGGAAGTGATCAAGGCCTTCCTCCCGCTGGCCCGCAAGATCTCCAAGGACTACGACTCCCTCGGCGAAGAGGTCAGTTATCGCGTCGACGGGAACGGCAAGACGCTCGACAACACGTCGATCGCCGAGTATCTCGACCAGATCGGCGCGCGCGGCTGGATCCGCGAGCTCCTGCACGTCGCCTACGTGACCGAATACGGCCTGGAAGCGGAGCAGCAGTCGTCGCTGAACCTGATCCAGTTGATCGGCACCGACACCAGCGAAGGCTTCAAGCCCTTCGGCGACAGCGACGAGCGCTTCACGGTCAAGGGCGGCAACGAGCGCGTCGTCGTGGAGCTCGCGAACCGTCTGGACGAAGGGATGGTCTCCCTCCGCCACAAGCTCACCGCCATCACCGCCAAGGACAAAGGCTACGTCCTCACCTTCGAGGGTCCGAACGGAACCGCCTTCGACCGCGACTTCGACACCGTCGTCCTCACGCTCCCCTTCACCATGCTGCGCGAGGTCGACATCCGCGTGCCGCTGCCCGCGGTCAAGAAGAAGGCGATCCAGGAGCTCGGCTACGGCACCAACGCGAAAGTGTTTGCGGGGTTCAACGGCCGGCCGTGGAGGAAGCTCGGCTATCGCGGGAACACGCTGAGCGACGAGCGGTTCCAGTTGGTCTGGGACAACGCGGCGCTGCAGCCCAGCACGAGCAGCGGCATCACCTTCTATTCAGGCGGAAAGCTCGGAATCGAGGCCGGCAACGGGACGGCGCAGGAAGCCGTGGCGCGTCTGATGCCCGGCCTCGAGAAAGCGTATCCCGGCGCGACGGACGCGCTGAACGGAAACGTCTCGCGCTTCCACTGGCCCACGCATCCGTTCACGAAGGCGTCGTACGCCGCCTATCTGCCCGGCCAGTGGACCACGATCGGCGGAGCCGAGGGCGAGTCCGTCGGCAACCTCCACTTCGCCGGCGAGCACACGAGCGTGGACTTCCAGGGCTACATGAACGGCGGCGCGCAGTCGGGCGCGGATGCCGCGAAAGCAGTGCTGGCCTCGGTGAGCGCGAAAGCCGCGCGGCTGTTCATCCGCCGGCCCTCGGCGCGCCGCTGGGCTTAGAGACAGGGGACAGGGCGCAGGGCGCGGGGGGCAGGAGAACCACCGGGTTCTGCTCCTGCCCCCTGCGCCCTGTGCCCCGCCCCCTGATTCACATCGTCTTCTGTCCCTGCGCCGCCTGCTGGGCGGCCTTGCGGGCCTTGAGCTCCGCCAGCTCCTGCTTGGCCTGCACGTCGCCGACCTGATTGCGGAGATTCGAGAGCCGCGCGTCGAGCGACGTATCGGAGAGCTCCTTGCCGAGGTTCGCTTCGGCGATCGTGTTGCGGATGTGCGTGCGGACGTTGTCCAGCGCGCGCACCTCGTCGTCGACCGACAGTCCGTCGAGCTGCTCCTGGATGCGCATCCGCGCCTGCGCCGACTGCATCTTCGCCAGCATCGACTCGCGCTCCGCCTTCAGCTTGCGGATCTCCCCCTGCACCGACAGCAGCGAGGACTTCGCGGAGTCGGCGTCGCCGCGCGCGCTTTCCAGGTCCGCCTTCAGCTCCTCGAGCTCGGCGAGGAGCTGGTTCTTCTTCTGGATCAGCACCACCGCCAGATCGTCCTGGTTCGTCTCCACCGCGGTGCTGAGCTCCGCCTCGGTCTGCTTCAGCTCTCCCGTGGCGTGCTTGAAGCGCTCCTCGAGATCTTCGCGGCGGCGGATGATCGCCGCGGTCGCGCTCTTGAGCTTCGCGTACTTGCCGACCATCGAGTTGATGGCGTTCTCGTACGCGATCTCCGGATGCTCCTTCTCGATGCCCGAGATCCACAGCGAAAGAAACCCTCTCCACAAATTCCGGACACGCGATATCAGGCCCATGGACTCTCCTCAGTTTTCGCTTTTCGGCTCGTGCAGCTTGGGAGACTCGCGCACGACGCGAGCGACGGCATCCTGCCCGAAGAACTCGAGCACTTTCTGTACCTCGAGCTTCTTCGCGTTGCAGGCCCGCATGACTTTGTGCTGTTCGTCGACGCGCTGCTGCATCGCCTTGCGCAACAGCGCGATCTGCTCCTCGAGCGCGTGGATGTCCTTCTCGCCCTGCGCGGTCACCTGCTCGGTGTCGCGCGCGCTGCCGCGGATGTAGGCCTCGAGCGCCTGGAGCTGCTCCGCGCCCGACTCGATGATCTTCTCGATCGGCACGCCGAACGCGCGCAGCGACGCCATCACGATCTGCCGCTTGACCGCTTCGTCCGTGTCCGGCGGCAGGGAGTTCAGCAGCTCGAGGGTCCGCGAGACCCGCTCGTGCTCCTCGGCCGTGATCCCGGCGGCTTCGTACACGCTCCCGAAGTCGACTTCCCCCTCGGGCGCGGGCGGCGGCTCCGCGGTGAAGACCGGCAGATCGTCCGGCTCCGCCTGCGCCGCCTGGCGAATCAGTTCATCCTCGCTGGCCGCGGCGGCCGAGTCCGGGATCTCCGCCTCTCCGGACGAATCCTGGACGATGAACCAGCCTTTGACCGTGTTTCCCCAACCCTTCTTTTCCGGCATGAGCGCCCGCGAATATAGCACCTGGAAAAACAACGGGGCGAGCCGCCGTCACTCTTTTCCCGCCTCGTGGCGCTTCTCCTCCCCCCGCCCTCCGCTGGCCATCACCTCGGCGAGCCGGCGGCGGAGCACCCGGCCGTTGGCCGGATCGAGGGTGATGGCGCGCCGGAACAGGCGCGCCGCGCGGTCGAAGGCCAGCGCCGCCGCCGCGTTCTCGGCGGCGCGCTGGACGTACACCGCCGCGCGATCCGGGAGGCCGGCCGCGAGGAGGTGGTCGGCGAGCAGCTCGGCGTCGGCCTCGAACGTCTCCAGCGCCGCCGCCAGTTGCGCGTGCCGCTGCCGCAGCTCTTCCTCGTTCAGCATGGCCACGGCCGCCTCGGCGATGCGGTCGTGATAGGGCTCGACCGCTTCTCCGTCGATGGTCTCGCGCGTGCGGATCAGGTGCTGCGCCGCGAGCGTCGTGAGCGTCTTCTCGAACTCGCCGCCGCTGAGCGCGCGATGCAGGGGCGCGCGGAGGATCGGGCGTCCGTGAACGGAGATCATCTGGAGGAGGCCGAGGGCGGGAGGGTGGAGGCTGCGGAGCCGCACCTGGAGGACCTCGAGGATCGTCGCGTCGCGCCGGAGGATGGTCGGTCCGGCCATGGTGAACGCGCGCACGAGCTCACTGATGAAGAACGGGCTGCCGCCCGACTCCTCCGCGATGATGCTCGCCACCTCGGCCGGATCGCGGACGCCGTCGCCGAGGAGCTGCAGCGCGAACTGCCGCGACTCGTCCGGAGTGAGCGGATCGAGGACCAGGTTGCGCGCGTGAACCCGCTCGCGGAACGCGCGCACGAACGGACTCGTTGCGGCCACGTCGGAGCGATACGCGGCGATGAAGAGGAGCGGCGGCGCGTCGGGCGGGCGCAGGACTTCGTCGAGCAGCTCCGCGCTGTCGACGTCGCCCCATTGCAGATCGTCGATGACCAGGACGAGCTTCGTGCGCTCGGCGAGACGCAGCAGCAGCTCGCGCATCGTCGCGAACGCACGTTGCCGCAGGTCGTGCTGGTTCGTATCCAGCGCGGGCACGACGCGCCGGCGCATGCGCATCAGATCGCCGAGGTCGCGGAGGACGGGGAAGAGCTGCTCGGCGGCGGCGATGTCGCGCGGCAGCAGCGCGTCGATGGCCGCGGGATCGAGGCGGGAGAGATAGCGGTGGAGTGCGTCGACGAGACTGTCGACGCCTTTGTACGGCACGGACTCGCGCTGATAGCAGCGGCCGGTGAGCACGAGGAGGTCCGGCACTTCGTCGCGCAGTTGCTCGACGAACGCGCGCACGAGCGCGGTCTTCCCCGCGCCGGAGTCTCCCTGGACGCAGATCGTCGTCTGCGCGCCGCCGACCGCCGCGTCGAACGCGTCGCGCAGCACCTGCATGGGCTGCTCGCGTCCGACGAGCGGCGACGCGCCGCGCGCCGGGGAAACGATGTGCTGCGGCGGCGAGCCGCCGAGGCGCTGGAGGATCTCGTCCGCGGCAGGGCGGGCGCCGGGATCGAGGCGGAGCAGGTCGCGGCAGAGATCGTCGAGATACTGCGGCACGCCGGGCACGATCGTGCCGGGCGGCGGCACGTCGCCCGCGCGCTTCGCGTTCATGATCTCCAGATACGAGCCGCGGAACGGGACCCGGCCGGCGAGCGCCTCGTAGAGCATCACCCCCACCGAGTACCAGTCGCTGGCCGGTCCGAGCAGCTCGCCGCCGCTTTGCTCCGGCGACATGTAGGCCGGCGTGCCGGACGTGCCCTCGGTGTTCGCGATCGAGGCGAGCTCGGTGTCAAGGACGAGCCCGAAGTCGAGGAGGACGACGCGGTGGTCTTCCGCTGCTACGAGCACGTTGGAGGGCTTGATGTCGCGATGCAGCTTGCCGGCGCTGTGCAGGGCCACGAGCCCGGCGGCGAGCTGCGGCAGCGCGAGCGCGAGGCGGGACGGGTCGGCGGCGCAGGCGGGTGCGTCGGCCGCCTCCTCCTCGCCGTTGCCCACGGGCGTGAACGGCGCGCCGCGAACGTACTCGATGAAGTTCCGGCCGCGGACCATCTCCATCGACACGTACCACTGGTCGCCTTCGGATACGAGGTCGTAGAGGCGGACGAGGTTGCGCTCGGCCATGTCGCTCAGCGACCGGAACTCGCGCTTGAATCGGTAGAGCGCCTCCGGCGTGGCCTGCCGCAGCGCTTTGAGGGCGAGCACCTTGTTGCGCACGGGGTCGAAGACCTCGTACACGATCCCGAAGCTGCCGGCCCCGATCCGACGCCGCACCTGGTACCGGCTGCCGCCACTGAGTTCGCCGGAGGTCATGGGAGTACCAAGATGATAGCTGGCCTCGCTGTTTTGGCTCTTGTAACTTGCCGGCGCGCGCGACACCGCAAATAATTTCGGCCATGCAACAACTGACGTGGAGTGCCGCCGCCCTCGCCGCTGCATCGATCGCGCTTTCCGCATCCGCCGCCCCGCTGCACGTCCCCTCGGCTCATCCGACCATCCAGGCCGCGATCACGGCGGCCGCGCACGGCGACGAGATCATCGTCGCCCCGGGCACGTACAACGAGACCGCCGACCTGCAGGGCAAGCAGATCACGCTGCGCAGTTCGCACGGGCCGGCCGTCACGATCCTCGACGGCGCGAACAAGGGAGTGAGCATCCTCACCGCGAAGAGCGGCGAGTCCGCGGGCGACACGATCGTCCGCGGTTTCACCTTCCGCAACGGGGAGGGCACCACGTCCCCGGCGTGCAACACCAGCGCGGCGAAAGGCGGCGCGATCTTCGTGCTCAACTCGGGCCTGTCGGTGATCGACAGCGTCTTCGAGGACAACGGCAGGCTCGAAGGCGAGGGAATCCTCGGCGGCGCGATCTTCGCCTGCGAGTCGGACCTGGCGGTGGTGACCTCGCGCTTCGAGCGGAACGCCGCTTCCTTCGGCGGCGCGATCGACTATCTCGGCGTGCCCACGCGCCGCCTGACCATCCAGCATTCGCTCTTCCGCGCCAACGAAGCGGCGCATGGCGGCGCGATCACGGCCGCGCTGTACGGCAACTCCGCGCTCACGATCGACAACTCGCAGTTCGACGCCAACAAATCGGCGCACGGCGGCGCGCTGCAGGCCTCCGCGCGGCACTCCACGCGGGTGACGATCGACCGCTCCACCTTCACGGGCAACGCCGCTCGCGGCGGGGGCGGCGCCGTGCACGTCACGCTCGGCGAGCGCACGGCGCTCACGATGACCGCCAGCCGTTTCGATGCGAACCGCGCCGCACACGGCGCGGGAGTCCTCCTCGTCGCCCGCGGAGAGGCGCGGGCGACGATCGCCGAATGCGACCTGGCCAACGGCGTGTCGGCGACCGGCGCGGGCATGAACCTGAACGCGAGCGAGGCGGCCACGATCGACGTGCTGCGCACGGATTTCCGCAATCACGAAGCCGGCTTCGGCGGCGGCCTGCTCGCCATCGCAGCGGGCAACATTCCCGAGACCGCGGGCGGCAAGATCCGCATCGACGGCGCGCGTTTCTTCGACAACGTCGCCCACGAGTGCTGCGACACGGGCATCGCCTACGACGCCTGCTTCACCGACGGACGGCCGCCGCAGGGCGACGGCCGGTACACCGGCGGCGGCGCGGACCTGCGCACGCTGGCCGGCGGCGCGATCACGGTCACGAGCTCGCTGTTCGCGGGGAACGCGGCGATGCAGGGCGGCGGCGTGCACGCCTCGTCCTGCGCGGGCGGCACGATCGACGTCGTCAACACGACGATCGTCGGCAGCGAAGGCAACGGCATTCACGCGCGCTTCGGCCTCTCCCGCGTCCCCGCGCTCACGGGCTTCGGAGAGATCCGCGTCGCGAACTCGATCGTGCGGGACAACCTCGAGCAGATCGTGGTGGAGCGGTTCGACCCGCGCGGCGCCGCGAGCGTGCGGTTCAGCAACGTGGCTGGCGGGTTCGCCGGTGAGGGGAACATCGACGCCGACCCGCGCTTCGCCGATCCGGCCGCGCGCGACTACCGGTTGTCCGACGGCTCGTTCTGCATCGACGCCGGGGACAACTCCGCGCTCGGCGTGACGGTCGCGCTGGACGTCACCGGCCGCGCGCGTTTCGTCGACGACCTCGGCACCCGCGACACCGGCCGCGGCGACGGCCCCGTCGTCGACCTCGGCGCCTACGAGTTCCAGCCCGGCCGCCGCCGCGTCATGCGGCGGTGAGAAGGAGCTAGTTGCTCTGCATGTCGGCCGGCCACGTCACGAAACGGCCGTTCGAATACACCAGGTCGCAATCCGGGCTGCTCGTCGCCGCGGGCTCGTAGTCCGCGCCCTCGAACAGTCCGTCGCGGCCCGCCGAGCGGATCGCGTACACCGACCCTTCGAACGCGAACTCGTACGGGCGGCCCCATCCGTCGACCTTGGGCACGTTCTTCATGTAGTCCGGCGACAGAGCGCCCTCCACGTCGTCATACGTGACGGCGGTGGCCGGATAGGTGAAGCCGGGCGCGTAGGAGCCTTTCTCCGCGTTGCGGCCTTCCCAGGCGGTGGCGATGTTGCGGATGTCGGCCATCGTCCGCTTCTGCCGGGCGCGGGTGACCGCGCCCATGTAGTTGGCGATGGCAATGGACGCGACAATGCCGATGATCGCGACGACCACCAGCAGCTCGATGAGCGTGAACCCCTCGCGACCTTTGCGACGCATGTCCGTAATGCCTCCCTGTAGGTAAACCAGTACCCGTAAACTAGCAAGCCGGTCGCCAATGCTCAGTGCGAGAGTTCGTCAGTTTTTCGTCAAACGAGGCATTCCGCCCTGCCGGCTCGCGGTCGCGGTCTCGGGCGGGACCGACTCCACCGCCCTCCTGCTGGCCCTGGCGGACCTGCGCGAGGACGGGTTTACCGTCGCCGCCGCGCACGTGAACCATCACCTCCGCGGCGCGGAGTCCGACGGCGACGAGGCGTTCGTGCGCGAGCTCTGCGGGCGGCTCGGCGTCGAGCTGGCGGTCTTCGACGGGACCCTCGACCCGGACCTCGTCCGCGCGCGCGGGATCGAGGCGGCGGCGCGCGAGGTGCGGTATGCGCGGCTCCGGCAGGTCGGTGCGCGGTACGTCGCGACCGCCCATCAGAAGAACGACCAGGCGGAAACGGTGCTGATGCGCCTCCTCACCGGCAGCGGGATCGCGGGCCTGCGCGGCATTCACCCCGTGCGCGACGACGGCTTCGTGCGTCCCCTGCTCGACGTCACCCGCGCGGAGATCGAGGACTTTCTCCGCGAGCGCGGCGTCGTCCCCCGCTTCGACCGCTCGAACGACGACCCCCGCTTCCTGCGCAATCGCGTACGGGCCTTCCTGCGGGAGGCCGGCGGCATCGAGGCGCTCGCGCGCGCCGCCGAACAGGCTCGCGCGCAGTGGCCGCTGCTGGAGCGGGCGATCGACGAGGCGGAAAGCGCCCATGTCGAGGCGCGCGCCGAGGAGACGCGCTTCACGAGCTGGCCGGCCGAGGAGTGGCTGCGGGGCGCGCTCCTGCAACGGCACATCCGGCGGCTCGACCCCCACGCGCGCGACTTCGACGCGTCGCGCATCGCGTCCGAGGTGGAGGGGATCAAGAGGATGAGCGTGACCAAGCACCTCGAGCTCGTGCGGCAGGAAACTGCACTCATCCTGCGCCACCCGCCGCAGCCGGCCGAGGAGTTCGAGGTGGAGCTGACGGAGGAGCAGCCCGCGTACATCCCCACCCTCGGCACGACGGTGCAATGTAGGGCGTGGATTCAGCCCGCCTCCCCCGGGGGCGGGCGGGCTTAAGCCACGCCCTACATTCAACTCTTCCAGCTCCCCCACCCCGCCCCCGCGCGCTTCACCGTCCGCAACCGCCGGCCCGGTGACCGCTTCCAGCCCCTCGGCCTCCTTCAACCGAAAAAACTCAAAGACTTTCTGATTGATCGTAAAATCGCCGCGGAAGTACGAGACCGCCTCCCCCTGCTCGTCTGGAACGGCGAGATCGTCTGGATCGCGGGGGTGGAAGTGTCGGAGCGGTTCAAGGTGACCGATCCGCCGGGCGTTCTCTTCCGAGTATGGCTGGATGACGACGAACCAGACGATCCGTCCCATCTTCAGCGCTGAACAGATCGCGGGCCGCGTCCGCGACCTGGGCGCCGAGATCCGCCGCGACGCCGGCGAGTCCGAGGTGTTCCTCCTGGGCATCCTCAAAGGGACGGCCCTTTTCCTGGGGGACCTCCTGCGCCAGATCCCCGGTCCGGCCAGCTTCGCCTTCATCGACGTCGTGCGGGATAACGCCGACCAGCAGATCGCCGACGCCGTCGAGATCGACTTCCTCAGCTTCAACGACATCCGCGGGCGCCACGTCTACCTCCTGAAAGACGTCGTCCACTCCGGCGTGATCGAGAACTACCTCTTCAGCCAGCTCCGCACCCACGAACCGGCCACCCTGAGCCTCGTGGCCCTGCTCGACCGGCCCAACGCCCGGACCGTGGACGTCCAGGCCGACTACCGCGCCTTCACCATCGACGAGGACGGCACCTGGGTCGGATATGGCCTCGAACAGATGCGACGGTTCGGAAACCTTCCCTATATCGGACGCGTAACGTAGGGGACAGGGGGCAGGGCGCAGGGGACAGGAGATGGGAAACGCCGATTTTTCGTTCTCCTGCGCCCTGCGCCCTGCCCCGTGCGCCCTGATGCGCCTGCAATATCGTCCGCTCGCGTCCCGTTACCAGACGCGATAGTGTACGTGGCACGCGCGGCGCATCCGCGTCTGGTCACGTTGGAGGCAATTCGTTGAATTCCACAGTCAAAACCGCACTCCTGTGGGTCGTCATCATCGTGCTGGTGTTCCTCCTCTGGAGCTTGTTCAACACCGCGAAGGGAGCCAGCGAGCAGATCCCCTTCAGCATGTTCCTCGACCGCGTCAATCAGGGGTACGTCGAGAAAGTCACCATTCGCGGAGACGAGATCCGCGGAGAAACCAAGGCCACGGCACCGGGCGGCAAGCACGAGTTCAACGCCACCGGCCCCACCAGCATCCCCGACGACGTCTTCAAACGTCTCGAGGACAAGGGCGTCGTCGTCGAGTTCGAGCCGCAGCGCGACGCGCCGTTCATCACGGCCCTCATCACCTGGGCCCCGTTCCTCTTCCTGATCGGCCTCTGGATCTTCTTCATGCGCCAGATGCAGGCGGGCGGCAACAAGGCCATGTCGTTCGGCAAGTCGAAGGCGAAGCTGCTCAGCGGCTCCGCCAAGAAGGTCACGTTCAAGGACGTGGCCGGCGTCGACGAAGCCAAGGTCGAGCTGCACGAGATCATCGAGTTCCTCAAGGAGCCGCAGAAGTTCACGAAGCTCGGCGGCAAGATCCCCAAGGGCGTGCTGCTCATGGGCCCCCCGGGAACCGGCAAGACCCTGCTCGCCCGCGCCATCGCCGGCGAGGCCAACGTGCCGTTCTTCTCGATCTCCGGCTCCGACTTCGTCGAGATGTTCGTCGGCGTGGGCGCCTCGCGCGTCCGCGACCTGTTCGAACAGGGCAAGAAGAACGCGCCGTGCATCATCTTCATCGATGAGATCGACGCGGTCGGCCGTCACCGCGGCGCGGGCCTCGGCGGCGGACACGATGAGCGCGAGCAGACGCTGAACCAGCTCCTCGTGGAGATGGACGGCTTCGAGTCCAACGACGGCGTCATCCTCATCGCCGGCACGAACCGGCCCGACGTCCTCGACCCCGCCCTGCTCCGCCCGGGCCGCTTCGACCGCCGCGTCGTCGTCGACCTGCCGGACCTCAAGGGCCGCGAGGGCATCCTGCGCGTGCACACCCGGAACATCCCGCTGGCCGAGGACGTCGACATGGCCGTCATCGCCCGCGGCACGCCGGGCTTCAGCGGCGCCGACATCGCCAACCTCGTCAACGAGGCCGCGCTCAACGCCGCGCGCTACGACAAGAAGAAAGTCCAGATGGTCGACTTCGAGTACGCGAAGGACAAGGTCATCATGGGCGTCGAGCGCAAGTCGATGATGATGTCCGACCGCGAGAAGCGGAACACCGCCTATCACGAGTCGGGACACACCATCGTCGCCGCGATGATCCCCGCCGCGGACCCGCTGCACAAAGTCACCATCATCCCCCGCGGCCGCGCCCTCGGCCTCACCCAGCAGCTCCCGACCGAGGACAAGTACTCGTACTCGAAGCGCTACCTCGAAGCCATGCTCGCCGTCCTCATGGGCGGCCGCATCGCCGAGGAAGTCTTCATCAACGAGATCACCACCGGCGCGGGCAACGACATCGAGCGCGCCACCAACATGGCCCGCAAGATGGTCTGCGAATGGGGCATGTCCGAGCTCGGACCGGCCACCTTCGGCAAGAAGGAAGAGCAGATCTTCCTCGGCCGCGAGTTCAGCCAGCACCAGGACTACTCGGAAGCGACGGCCATCGAGATCGACAAGGAAGTCCGCCGCATCCTCGACAAGGCCTACAAGACGGCCCACGAGATCATCACCGGCAACCGCAACGCCCTCGACCGCATCGCCCGCAAGCTCCTCGAGCGCGAGACGCTGGATGGCTGGGAAGTGAACCAGATCATCACCGAGGAGACGGGCACGGACTACATGAAGCTCAAGGAGTACTACCCGGACCAGAGCCCCGGCGAGTCCCTGACCATCGCCCCCGGATCCGGCCCGTCGACCGACGTGACGGCGCCGGTGGTCCCCCACGTGCCCCAATCCACCCCCGACCGCACCGCGTAAACGCGAACGAAACGCCGGCCGCGAGGCCGGCGTTTTTGTTTTACGGCGCACTCCTGGATCAGTCGTCGTTGCGGTAGAAGGCCAACCCCCACCGCGAGCGACGCAGGAACCGCTGCGGCAGCCGTTCGGACTCTTCGACGTCGATGACCAGATCGCCTGTCGCCTCGTCGCTGTAGAAGGTGTCCCACCGCTCCCGGAGACGCTGCACCGCCTTCCCTTCGGCGGACCGCACGTCGCGCGCGGCGACGAAGTAGGTGGTGTAGAACCCGATCCGAGGCGGTAAGCCGGCGACGGAATGCACGAAGCCGTGGCCGTGCAGCACCACGCGATAGAGCTCCTGCCCCGGCCACGCCACG
Source organism: Thermoanaerobaculia bacterium (assembly GCA_036375075.1). Classification (GTDB taxonomy): domain Bacteria; phylum Acidobacteriota; class Thermoanaerobaculia; order Gp7-AA8; family Gp7-AA8; genus QHVT01. Next base: position 27,199 of record DASUSN010000116.1, read on the forward strand.
ACCGGCCGGGTGAGGCGCAGGATGAAGTCGGCCAGCCAGCCGCGGGTCACGACATACGCAACCGGTTCTTCGTTTTCCGCGCCGTTCTCCACGGGAGATACGGTACACCGGTACAATCCGCGGCATGCCTGTGATCGCCTGTCCCGACTGCGGCCGCGACGTCTCGACGCTCGCGCCCGCGTGTCCGCATTGCGGCCGTCCCTCGCCCGCGGGGACGGCCGTGCCGTCCGCCCCGCAGTTCGCCGCGCACACGACGAAGGAGGAGACGCTGTGGCGGGGGACGCCGTCGCCGATCCTGCTGATCGGGAAGATCGCCACGCTGGTGCTGATCCTGGTCGCCATTCCGCTGATCGCGTACTTTTTCGCGACGACGGTGACGTACGACCTGGAGAAGGCGCGCAACATCCGCACGGCGGGCTGGGTCATCGCGGCCATCCTTGCGGCGGCGCAGGTGGTCGTGCTGGTCGTGGCCTGGCTGAAGCTGCGCTCGACGCTGTACGTCATCACGAACCAGCGGGTGATGATCGAGCAGGGCATCCTCTCCAAGACGGTGAACGAGATCGACCTGCGGTACGTCGACGACTCGCAGTTCTTCCAGGGCCTCAGTGACCGCGTCCTGGGCATCGGCAACGTCACGCTCATCTCGTCGGACAAGACGTCGCCGACGTACGTGCTGCGCTCCGTGCGCGACCCGCGCGGCGTGCGGGAGATGATCCGCGCGCACGCGTATCAGGTCAGTCAGCGGCAGATCATCACCCGCGACGCGCGGTGAGTGAAACGGGATGAAGCGGTTCTTGCTCGTCGGGACGATCCTGTTCTGCGCGGCGGTGGTGGCGATCCTCGCGGAGATCGTGCGCCGCTCGTTTTTCGAGAAGCCGGGCTCCCCGTCGCACCTGAAGCGCATCGCGCTGCAGATCAACGAGCGCGAATGGGAGACCAATGAGGACTCCGTGGTCGTGCCGGTCTCCGCACAGGCCGGGGACCGGCGGCTGACGATGCAGTACGAGCTGTTGACGGCAAGCGCGGCGGAGGTCGACGACGTCACGCGCCGCGAAGTGCGCGAAGTGATGCGCCGCGGCGCGTGCGAGAAGGATGCGTTTCGCGAGCTGCTCGATGCCGGGGTGACGCTGCAGTACGTCATCAACGACAGCGACGGCGCGCCGGTGCTGTCGACGGAGGTCCTGCGCTGGGAGTGCGGCGGAGGGCTCAGCGCTCCGTCATCGCGATGAAGCGCGGGGGGAAGATGCGCGGGTCGGGCTTCCGCTTCGGACCGGCCTCGCGGTACATCCGCAGGTCGTTCGCGACGGCGGCGCGCAGGGCGTCGTCCTGCTCGCCGCCGATGCGGTACAGCGCATCGCGCGCCGCCGCGCGGAACAGCGCCGCCTCGGCCGCCGCCGCGGGATCCGGGAACGGGCTGCCGTCCAGCACGCGCACGGCGACTTCGTATTGCCCTTCGAGGTAGGCGCGGATGCCGGTGGTGAGGCGGGCGCGGGTCTCGAGGTCGGGCTCGCGAAGCGCCGGCTCGCGGACCGCCGGCATCCTGCCGGCCGCTCCGCCGGCATCCTGCCGGCCGGGCTCTCGCGAGGAATCCTGCCGCCTGGAAGGCGGCGTAGCGGCCGGCTGGGAAGCCGGCGCTCCGCTGGAGCGGGGTGCGGGCGCTACGTCTTCGAACGGCACCTCCACCTCGCCGATCACTTTCTTCGGCTTCTCTTCCTTTGCCGCCGCGCGGCAGCCGCCGCGCGTGCGCAGGTGCCGCGCGAAGTCGGGAATCGCGGGGGTGACCCCCTGCCGCTCCGTTTCCGCGAACGCCTTCAGCGCCTCGGCGCACTTGCCCTGCTTCGCCAGGGCGCGCGCGAGGAAGTAGTGCGGCACGTAGGTCTCGAACCACGACCCGGCGATGCTCACCGTCCCCTCCGACTCCCGCGGGTTCGCGGCGATGGTCTCGCGCATGAGCTGCTCCGCCTTCGCCCACTCCCCTTTCTCGAACGCCAGCACGCCTTCCTTGAACGTCGACGGCGCCTGGGCGTGTGCGGAGAGCGCGAGCAGGAGGACGAGCGCAAGGCGGCGGATCACAGTCCGATTCCTTTCACGTACGCGTCGGCGTCGACGCGGTCGAGCTCCGCCTCGCAGCGGGAGACGGCGTTCGCCGTCACGGTCGCGTCGAGGACGACGGAGCGCTGGGAGTTGGGATTCGTGAGCTGCACCTGATACTCGCCCGCCGGCAACTCCAGGACGAGCGGCGTAGCGGCGCGCGCCGCGAGCTGCTCCGTCCCCTCGCGGTTCTTCACCGAGGTCACTTCACCCCAAGGCAACGCGTTGATCACCAGCCGGCCCTTCTCGACCGCCGCCGGCACCGGAGCCTCCACCGTGACGGTCGCGGCCGAGGGGACGGTTTGCTGCCGTACGACGGGCTCGGGGCCGCGACGCGTGAGCAGCAGCGCCACCAGCGCCCCGATCAGCAACAGCGCCGCGACCGCCGCGATCCCGAGCCAGCGCCGCGGCTTCACCGGCTCCGGCATGACGATCTGCTCCGTCACGGCGACCGGCTCCCGCAGCGCCGCCGCGAGCTCCGACGCGCTCTGGAACCGTTCGTCCGGACTCTTCGCCAACGCGCGCATCACCGCCGCGCGGAGGTGCGGCGGCACGCGGCCGGCCGGGTCGGTCTCCGCAAAATCGCGCGGCGGCTTCGTCACCACCCCGGCGATCAGCGACCGGTTGTCCTTCCCCGTGATCGGCATCGCCCCCGTCAGCAGCTCGTACAACACGACGCCGAGGGAGTAGAGATCGCTGCGGCCGTCGACTTCGCCGGAGAACTGCTCGGGCGCCGCGTACTTCACCTTGCCGAGGAAGTTCCCCGCCATGGTGAGCTGCCGCGTCGCGTCGAGCGCCTTGGCGATGCCGAGGTCGATCAGCTTCACGCGAGGCTCCGCGCCCCCGCCGGTCAGCATGATGTTGTCCGGCGAGATGTCGCGGTGCACCACCTTGCGGCTGTGGAGATACGCCAGCGCGTCGAGCACCTGCTCCGCGATCGGCACGACGAAGCCGGCATCCAGCGGGCCCCCGTTGCGCGCGAGCACTTCGCGCAGAGTCACGCCCTCGATGTACTCCATCACCATGTAGGCCGTGCCGTCCGCGGCCATGCTGAAGTCGAGGACCTTCGCCAGGTTCGGATGCTCGAGCTGCTTGCCGCGCCGGGCCTCGCCGAGGAAGCGCTCCTTGAGCGACTCCGACGCCTCGAGCTGCTGGTGGAGGATCTTCACCACCCGGATCTCGTCGAAGAAGCGGTGCCGGACCTTGTACACCGCACCCATCCCGCCCTCGCCCATCTTCGCGAGCACTTCGTAGGTCGCCTCGATCTCCGGGGCCAGCGGCATCCTCCGATGATAGCCCTCCGTCCCCCTCTGTGCCTCTGTGTCTCTGTGGTGAATACCCACGTGCCACGCTCGAAACACGAGCAGATTCACCACAGAGACACAGAGGCACAGAGGGGGACGGAGGACGGTACACTTTCGCCACATGCTGCCCCAGGGAACCATCTCCTCGCGGCCACCGGTCTCGCTCACCTCGCTGGTGGGCCGCGAGCGGGAGATCCAGGATCTCGACGCGCTCCTCGCCGCGCAGCGGCTGGTCACGCTCACCGGCGTGGGCGGCAGCGGCAAGACGCGTCTCGCCGCCGAGCTGGCCCTGCGCATCGACTGGCGCCGGGCCGACAGCGTCGCCTGGGTCGACCTCGCGCCGTGCGGCGACGCGCACGCCGTCGTCCACCGCGCCGCCAGCGCGCTCTCCCTCTGCTCGGCCCAGCAGGGCACCATCGACGCGCTGATCGAATCCATCCGCGACCGCGAGCTCCTGCTCGTCCTCGACGACTGCGAGCACCTGATCCACGCGTCCGCCGAGCTGGCGCGCACGCTCCTCGTCCGCTGCCCGAAGCTCCGGGTCCTCGCCACCAGCCGCGAGCCCCTCGGCGTCGCCGGCGAGCACGTCTGGCCTGTGCCGCCGATCGCGCCGCACGAGGCGATGCAGCTCTTCGCCGAGCGCGCGGCGGCCGTCGATCCGTCGTTTGCGCTCGACGACGAGAACCGCGCCGTCGTGGCGGAGATCTGCCGCCGCCTGGACGGGATCCCGCTCGCGATCGAGCTCGCCGCGGCGCGCATCCGCGTGCTGACGCCCGCGCAGATCGCGGAGAAGCTCGAAGACCGCTTTGCCATCCTCACCGGCGGCGCGCGCACCGCCATCCCCCGCCACCGCACCCTTCGCGCGGCCATCGACTGGAGCTTCGCCCTGCTCTCCGAAGAAGAACAGCGGCTGCTGGCGCGGCTGTCCGTGTTCGCGGGAAGCTTCTCCCTCGAAGCGGCGGAAGCCGTCTGCGGCGCCGGTCTCGATCTGCTCACGGGTCTCGTCGACAAGTCGCTCGTCGTGACGCAGAGCCGCCGCGGCGCGGTGCGCTACCACCTCCTCGAGACCATCCGCCAATACGCCCTCGAGCGCCTCACCGCGAGTGGAGAGGCCGAGGAGATGCGGCGGCGGCATGCGGAGTCGTTTCGGAGCATGGCCCGCGATGCCGTCGTCGACCCCATGGGCTCGGTCATGGCCCGCCTCGAGGCCCTCGACGCGGAGCACGACAACATGCGGGCCGCGCTCTCCTGGAGCCTCGAGCACGAGCCGGACGCCATCGCCCTCCCCCTCGGCGCCGCGTTCCGCTGGTACTGGTATTACCGGATCCTCTGGAGCGAGGGGCTGGGCTGGCTGACGCGCGTGCTGGAGCGCGCCTCGCCCGCCGTCTCGCACGACCGCGCGGCGGTCGTCGCGGGCGCCGGCGTGTTCTCGGCGTACATCGGCGATCTCGCCGAGGGGCGGAGGTTGCTCGACGAAGCGGAGGCGATGTGGCGGCAGCTCGGCGACCGGCACGAGCTCGCCCTGACGCTGTCCGCGTACGCCCAGCTCCTGGCGAACGCGAACGAGCTGGACGCAGCGGCCGCGCGCGCGGCGGAGTCGGTGTCGCTCGCGCGCGAGAGCGGCACGCGCTGGGACGTCGCGTACTGCCTCACGAATGCCGCTGCGTTCGTGGCGGAGAAGCGCGGCGATCTCGAAGAAGCGGACCGCGCGCTGGAAGAAGCAGAGGCCATCTGGTCGCCGGCGAAGCACCCCCTCGGCTATCCGTTCGTCGCCAACGCCCGCGCCCTGCTGGCGCTGCGGCGCGGCGACCACGACACCGCTGCGCGGCTCGCCCGCGCGGCCCTGACGGAATCGCGCGCGCGCCGCGATTCCTGGTTCGCCGCCCGCTCCCTGCGCATCCTGGCCTGCACGAGCACGCAGGGCCTCCCCCGCGCCGCGCGCCTCCTCGGCGCCGCCGACGCGATGCTCCGCACCATCGGCGCGCGCATGCTCCTGCACGAGCGCGCGGAGCACGAAGCCCTGATGACGAAGCTCCGCGAGTCGCTGTCGCCCGAGGAGTTGGAAGCCACACTCGCCGACGGCGCGACGCTCTCCTACGCCGACGCCTGCGACCTCGCGCTGTCGCCGCCAACGGAAAACCGCCAACCGCCAACCGTCGACCGCCAACTGCTCGTCCACGACCTGGGCCCCCTCACCATCACCCTCGGCGGCCAGCCTCTGGCGTCCGAGGGCCGCGCGTCGCAGCGCGCCCGCGAGCTCCTGGTCTTCCTCCTCGCCCATCCGCCCGGCCCGACCAAGGAGCAGGTGGGCGTCGCCTTCTGGCCGGACGCGACGACCGAGCAGGTGAAGAACTCCTTCCACGTCACCCTGCACCGCCTCCGCAAGCTCCTCGGCGGCTCGGAGTCCGTCGTGGCCGACGGGGCACGGTACGTCGTCTCCATCCCGCACGGGGCAGACTCGCAGCGGTTCGAGTCGGAGCTGACCGCGGCCCTCCGGAAGAACGACGTCGCGCTGCTCGAGGCCGCGCTCGCGCTCTATCACGGCGATTTCCTGCAGGGCGAAGACGCGGGCGAGTGGTGCCTGCCGATCCGGGCCCGCCTGCGCCAGCTCCACCTCCGCGGCCTGTTCGCCCTCGGCCAGGCGCACGAGGCGCGCGGCCGCTACACGGACGCGGCGGAGACCTACTCGCGCGTCCTGATCCGCGAGCCGCTCCACGAGCCCGCCGCCCGCCAGCTCATGATCTGCCGCGCCCGCCTCGGCGACCGCTCCGCGTCCCTCCTCATCTACCGCCAGCTCGAACAGCGCCTCCGCGACGACCTCCAGGCCACGCCCGAGCCGGAAACGGCCACGCTGTACCGCCGCCTGCGGCAGAACGAGGCCGTCTGAGGGGACAGGGGACAGGGCGCAGGGGGCAGGAGATCGGCCGTCGTTGCTCCTGTCCCCTGCGCCCTGCCCCCTGCGCCCTGTTACACATCGGTGAACGCCCCTCGGTAATCGCCCCGGTAAACCCCCGGTAATCGCGTCTTCCTACCTTGCACAACGACAAGAACGGAGGACACGATGCACTCAGTCACTCGCAGGGAGAAAATGGTCATCGCGGCGGCGATCTTCGTCGCGTCGCTGGCCGTGATCGTCGCCGCGAACGCCTCGCGGCCCGTCGCCGCGCCGCAGCCGAAGAAGCTGACCCGCGCGGAGCAGATCGCGCGCGGCAAGTACATGGTCACCATCGGCGGCTGCCACGACTGCCACACGCCCTGGACCATGCAGCCGGACGGCAAGCCCGGCCCGGACATGAGCCGCGCACTCTCGGGCCACCCCATGCAGTTCCCCATCAAGGAGAACGTCAAGCTCACCGGCGACCGCTTCGTCGTCGCCATCGCGCCGACCAACACCGCCTACTCCGGCCCGTGGGGCACCAGCTTCGCCGCCAACCTCACCCCCGACAAGCTGACCGGCACAGGCATCTGGACATTCGACATTTTCAAGAACACCATCCGCCGCGGCCGTCACTGGGGCGTCGGCCGCCCGCTCAATCCGCCCATGCCCTGGTTCAACTATCGCGAGATGACCGACGAAGACCTCGAAGCCGTATTCACCTACATCCATACGCTGAAGCCCATCTACAACGAAGTGCCGGAGCCCCTTCCGCCTGCTTGAAACCGTTCCTCGGGTTCCTCGGAGTTCCTCGGAGTTCCTCGGGTGAGACGGACTTTCTCTCCTCCGAGGAACCCGAGGAACTCCGAGGAACCCGAGGAACTCAATGAAAGGAGAACCTCATGAAAACCATCCTCGTCTTCGGTGCCACCGGTGCGCAGGGAGGCAGCGTCGCGCGCGCCCTCCTCTCCCGCGGAAAGTTCAAGGTCCGCGCGATCACGCGCAAGACCGACTCCCCCGCCGCCAACGCCCTCCGCGACCTCGGTGCGGAGATCGTCCAGGGCGATCTCGACGACCCGGCCAGCCTTGCCGCCGCGCTCGAAGGCGTCTACGGAGTCTTCGGCGTGACCAACTTCTGGGAGCACTTCGACAAAGAAGGCCCGCAGGGCCGCAACCTCGTCAAAGCCGTCGCCGACGCCAACGTCCAGCACTTCATCTTCAGCACCCTGCCGCCCGTCGCCAAGGCCACCGGCGGCGCCCTCAAGAGCCCGCACTTCGACCTCAAGGCCGAGCACGAAGAGTACGCCCGCAGCCTCGGCATCCCGGCCACGTTCGTCCACGTGCCGTTCTACTACGAGAACTTCCTCTACTTCTTCCCCCCGCGCCCCGTCGGCGACGGCACGTACCAGTTCGGCTTCCCCCAGGGCGACACCCCCCTCGCCGCCATCTCCGTCCAGGACGTCGGCCCCGTCGTCGCCCCCATGTTCGAGGAGCCGGAGAAGTACATCGGCAAAGTGGTGAAGCTCGCCGGCGACGAGATCCCGCCACAGGCCTACGCCGCCGCCATGAGCCGCGCCACCGGCGCCGACGTGAAGTACGCCTACGTCCCCCGCGAAACCTTCGCCGCCCTCGGCTTCCCCGGAGCCGAGGACCTCGCCGACATGTTCGAGTTCTACCGCCTCCACATCCCCAGCCGCGCCCGCGACATCGAAGCCTGCCGCGCCCTCGCGCCGGGGCTGCAGAGCTTCGACACGTGGATCACGAAGAACGCGGAGGCGCTGCGCGCCGTCATTGCGTAACGGGTTTCTGATGAGGTGCGGCGGGCTCCGCCGCACCTCATCACGCGAGACTCACGTGCGCAAACCCCGTTGCTCCCAGAACGCACGTCCCCGCTCTGGCCCCGGCTTGCTCCTCTGGAGATTCTCGAGCGTGTGCCGAACACTGACACACGACCGCCACGCGGCCGGGGCCAGTTCGGCGTTCAACGCCAAGAGCAGTTTCTCGTCGCAAGGACGATACGGCGCAACGAGAAGATCGGCTATCCGCTCGGTGTGGTCTGGGAAATCGCGGGCGATGGTGAGGGCTAGTTGCTTGAGGTCTTCGACATTGCCGCTTACGGCGTTTACGATAGCCACTGCCGCACGACAATGCAGGAGTGTTTCGGCGGTCGCCTCCACCAGGGGCAGGACGTCACGATAGAGCTTGACCGTGTCTTGGTTCAAAGCTTCAGCCACAGCCGCTGCCGGAACTTCGCCTGCAGCACGATGTAGCCGTCCCACTGCTCCGCGGCGGACGGGTACTTCACGCGTCCTTCGTACGTCGCTTCACGGCCACCATCGGGACCTGCCCCGAAGATGACCGTGCCCGCGCCCAACACCTTGACCGCGAGCGCCTGCGCGAGGCTTTCGAACGAGCCCGTGGAGAGCCCGGTGAAGTCGAAATTGCCCATGACTCAGTATAGGCATCGAATCCGGATCAGGGAGCGAGCCTCTCGTCCTCGTCGGGTGGCGTGCCGAGCCACGTCCTCGCGGAACCTCGGCGGTCGACCACGCCGGTTCCCTTGATTGCACTAAATACCCATTGTGGGTACGATCGTACCCACAATGGGTATCAGCTTGGCCGACGCTCTTTTCTCCCGCACGCAACAGCGCGTGCTCGGCATCCTGTACGGCGATCCGGACCGGTCGTGCTTCGCGACCGAAATCTTCGAGCGGGCCAGGGCCGGACGCGGTGCAGTACAGCGGGAACTGGAACGCCTCGCTGACAGCGGGCTCGTTTCGGTCACTCGCGTCGGCAATCAGAAGCACTACCGCGCCAATCCGAATGCGCCGATCTTCTCCGAGCTGCGCTCGATCATCCTCAAGACCAGCGGCCTCGCCCAACCGGTCGCAGATGCGATCGCCCCCCTCGCGAAGAAAATCGACGTGGCGTTCATCTATGGCTCCGTTGCGCGCGGAGAAGCGCACGCGGAAAGCGATGTCGATCTGCTCGTCGTTGCACGCGACCTCACCCTCGAGCAACTCCACTCGCGGCTCGCCCGTGCAGAAACGACGATCGGGCGCACCATTCATCCCACGCTCCTGACACCTACCGAGTTCCGCAGGCGACGCGAGAGTGGCAATCCGTTCCTCCGGAAAGTCCTCGCCGGTGAGATCATCCCGGTGATCGGAAACGTGGATGCCGAAACAGCAGCTCGATAATCTCGTCGCCGTCGGAGACCTCAAGGCCGAGACGCCCGCAGGAGCGGAGATCGAGGGGCTGATCCGCTCCGGCGAAAAGCGACTTCGCGATGCGGAGAACGAGAGCCTGGCGATCGAGAGCCGCTTCGACCTGGCCTACAACGCCGCGCATGCATTGTCGCTCGCAGCGCTTCGCTGGCACGGCTACCGGCCGAACAACAAGCGATACATTGTTTTCCAGGCGCTCGCGCACACGCTCTCGCTTCCGGCCGCTCAGTGGCGCGTGCTCGCTGACGCGCACCGGCGACGAAACGTCATCGAGTACGAAGGCCTCGCAGACGTCGACGAGGCGCTGCTGAATGCGGTCCTGCGCGTCACACGCGAGGTCGCGCAACGGGTTCATGCGTTGGGACCCGTGAACGAGACTGGCTGATCTCTGCACGATCCGTGGCATAATGTCTGCCTCCATGCACGCCGCCAATCGATTTTTCGGCTTTACGCACATCACCGAAGGAGCGAAGCTGCCGGCGCGCTAGAGACACATTCACCGAAACCACGCCGAGGCCCGCTCCCCCAAGGAGCGGGCCTTTTGCGTTTTGGAGGGGACGATGAGAGTTGCGTATCAGGGAGAGCGCGGTGCCTTCAGCGAGAGCGCGGCCATGCGGCTGCTGGGGGAGACGGCCACGGTGCCGTTCGCGTCGTTCGAGGAGATGTTCGACGCCGTGCGGCGCGGGGACGCGGATTGCTGTGTCGCGCCGATCGAGAACAGCCTGGCCGGCTCGATCCACCGCAACTACGACCTGCTGCTCGACAGCGATCTCTCCATCCGCGGGGAGACGAACCTGCGCATCGTGCACAACCTCCTCGGCGCGCGCGGCGCGTCGGTCGAGACGGTACGGCGGGTGTACTCGCATCCCGTCGCGCTGGCACAGTGCGGACGGTTCCTCCGCGCGAACCCGCACATCGAGCCGGTGCCGGTGCACGACACGGCGGGCGCGGTGCGCATCGTGATGGAGCGCGGTCAGGGCGAGGAGGCGGCGATCGCCTCGGACCGCGCGGGCGACATCTACGGCGCCGCCACGCTCGCCTCGGGCATCGAGGACCACGCGCAGAACTTCACGCGCTTCTTCCTCGCCGCGCCCACGGACAGCGCGATCCGTCCGGTCGCCGACGGGCCGGCGCGGCGCTGGAAGACGTCGCTCCTCCTCCGCGTCGCCAACAAGCCCGGCGCGCTCTTCCGCGCCCTCGGCGCGTTCGCTCTGCGCGAGATCGACCTGTCCAAGATCGAGTCGCGTCCGATCGAAGGGCGCCCGTGGGAGTACGCGTTCTACGTCGACGTGGTCGGCAACGCGTCCGAGGACCCGCTGGCGGGAGCGCTGGAGAACCTGCGCGGCGTGGCGGAGCTGGTGAAGGTCCTGGGGTCGTATCCGACGCGCTGGTAGGGCAAACTAGCGCGCCATGCTCGCCTACGTGCTCGCGGCGCTCGTCACGGTGCAGGGACGCCTGCCCGTGGAGCGCGTGAACACCGCGCGCGGGCTGCTCAACGACCGCATCACGCACATCACCACCGACTCGCGCGGCTATCTCTGGTTCGGGACGCGCGACGGCGTGAGCCGCTACGACGGACAGCGCTTCGTCCATTACACGACCGAGGACGGGCTGCCGGGAAAGTTCGTCACGACGCTGATCGAAGCTCGCGACGGCGCGATGTACATCGCCACGGCGAGCGGACTGGCGCGCCTGGACACGAGCGCCACGCGCGGGCGGCAGCTCTTCACCGTGCTCGCGCGCGACGTCGCCGTCAACGACATCGTCCAGGACGCGAACGGCCGCCTCTGGGCGGCGTGCGGCGAGGCGCTCTGCGAAGTCCGCGGCAATGCCCTGCAGCGCGTCGCGTCGTACGGCGGCACGACCATCCAGGTCCTCGCGACGGATCCAGCGGGCCGGCTCTGGGCCGGCACGCAGAACGGACTGTTCGTCCGCCGCGCGAATGGGAGCTGGGACCGCTACGCCGTCGATCCGCACCGCGGCAGCGACGTCGTCCACGGCCTCTCCGTCGATCCGCGCGGGCGGCTCTGGATCAGCACGGGCTTCGGCGTGTTCATCGCCGACCCGGAGAAACTCCGCTCGCCGCTGATCGAGCACGTCCCCTTCACGCGCCTCACGACGCCGGACGCCGCGGTCATCGCCTCGCTCACCGCCGTGCACACGCGCGAAGCCACGTGGGTCCCGACCTCCATCGGCGTCGTCCGTTTCGACGCCAGCGGGGTCCGGAGGCTCGACGAGCGCGCGGGCCTGGTCAGCGACGGGGTGAACACGGTGGCCGAGGATGCGGCCGGCAATCTCTGGTTCGGCGCGGACCGCGGCGGCGCGCTGCGCGTCGCGCCCACGGACATCACGACGTACACGCGCAACCACGGCCTCCGCGACGACCGCGTCAACTCCCTCCTCCCCATGGACGGCGCGCTCTGCGCCACGACCGGCGGCACGCGCTACCTGGAGTGCTTCGAAGGCGGCACCGTGCGCACGCACGAGATCGTGCCGCCGTCGGTGAAGTTCCGCGGCTGGGGCTGGGGCAATGTCGCCGCGCGTGACCGCAACGGCGAGCTGTGGGTCGCGACCGGCCAGGGCGCCGTCCGCTGGAACCGCGACCTCACCCGCATCCTCGGCATCTACGGCTCGCGCGACGGCCTCGGCGGCGAAGACGTCTTCCGCATCTGGATGGACTCGCGCGGCGATCTCTGGTTCAGCACGTTCGGCGACCGCGTGCTCACGCGCCGCGACCACGCCACCGGGAAGTTCGTCACCTACGGCGAGCGCGAAGGCCTGCCGCTCGCCGCGCCCACGGCGTTCGCCGAGGATCGGAGCGGCAACCTCTGGTTCGGCTTGTACTCCGGCGGCGTCGTGCGCTTCGACGGCAAACGGTTCACGCGCTTCGACGGCGTCCCGAAAGGATTCGTGCAGGCACTCCTCGTCGACTCGCGCGGCACGTTGTGGATCGCCGCGAACGAAGGCGTCGCTCCGCTGGGCGGCCCGGTCCGGACACCGGGCGCCTTCTCCCTCGCGGAGCTGCGCGACGGACGCATCGCCATCGCCACGACGCGCGGCGTCGACCTGCTCGACGCGAAGACGGGACGGAGCACGCGGCTCACGACCGCGGACGGCCTCGCGCAGAACGAGATCGTCGCCATCCACGTCGACGGCGACGGCGCGCTGTGGCTCGGCAGTGCGGCGGGGCTCTCGCGGGTGACCGAGATCGCGGTGCCGCCCGCCGCGGTCCCGCCGCAGCCGCGCATCGAGGCCGTCGATGCAGCCGATGCAGCCGACGGCGCCGCGGTCCCGGAGCTCGGGACGCACGCCGTCCCGGCGCTGCGCCTCGCCTACCCCGGCCACCGCGTCACCGTCACCTTCTCCGCCCCCGACTTCGACCCGCGCCATCCGCTGCAGTTCGAGTACCGGCTCGCCGGCGACGCCCGGTGGACCCCCGCCGGCACGCGCCGCAGCGTCACGTACGAGCGCCTGCCGTTCGGCGAGCAGCGCTTCGAGGTGCGCACGGCCGGCGGCACCCGCGCGGCGACGGTCTCGATGAACGTCATCCCGCCGCTCTGGCGCCGCTGGTGGTTCCTCGCGATCCTCGGCGCGCTCGTCGTCGCCATCGCGCTCCTGCTACACCGCATGCGCGTCGCGCACCTCCTCGCCCTGCAGGAGATGCGCATGCGCGTGGCCACCGATCTCCACGACGACCTCGGCTCCAGTCTCTCGCGCATCTCCATCCTCAGCGAGGTCGCGAAGCGCGGGAACGAGCGCGTCCTCGACGAGATCGGCGACACCGCCCGCGGCCTCGTCGACGCCCTCGGCGACAGCATCTGGTCCATCGACCCCCGCCGCGACGACCTGCAGAGCGTCCTCGCACGCGTGCGCCACTTCGCGGCGGACGTGCTGGAGGCGAAGTCGATCGCCATGGACTTCGACGTCCCGCCCTCGCTGGCCGGCCTCCAGCTCACGCCCGAGAAACGCCGCGAGCTGTTTCTCATCCTCAAAGAGGCGATCAACAACGCCGCCAAGCACTCCGGCGCTTCACGCCTCGCGGTGGCCGCGCACGTGGAAGGCAGCCGCCTGCGCGTGCGAATCGAAGACGACGGCGCCGGGTTCGCGCAAGTTCGCAATGAAGGCCACGGCCTGCCCAGCATGGCCGCACGCGCCGAGCGGGCGGGCGGCAGGCTGGTGGTCGGGAGCGCGCCCGGGGAGGGCACGCGGATCGAGGTGAGCATTCCGGTGTAGGACGAATAGGACGGATAGGACGAATAGGACTCATAGGACGAATAGGACCTATAGGACCGTCCTATTCGTCCTATCGGTCCTATTCGTCCTATCCGTCCTATGACATGAACATGCTCTTCTCAACCACCCCCACCCAACTGAAAATACCCCCGCCATGGACACCCGCGTAGCGATCATCGAAGACGACGCCAGCATCCGCGAGGCCGTCCGCCAACTGATCGACGGCACGCGCGGCTTCCGCTGCAGCGGCGCGTGGCGCACGGCGGAAGAAGGCCTGCGCTCGGTCGGCGCGGCGCAGTCCGACGTCCTCCTGCTCGACATCCACCTCCCCGGCATGCACGGCACCGACGCCGCCGCGCTCTTTCACGCGCAGTGGCCGGCGATGCCCATCGTCATGTTCACGGTCTTCGAAGACGACGAGCGGATCTTCACCTCGCTCTGCAACGGCGCGAGCGGGTACGTGCTCAAGAAGACCCCGCCGCAGAAACTGCTCGACGCGATCGTCGAGGCGCGCAGCGGCGGGGCGCCGATGTCGCCGGACATCGCCCGCCGCGTGGTGCAGCTCTTTCGAACCATCCGCCCCGCCGCCGCCCCGCCGCACGGACTGACGCCCACGGAAGTCCGCCTTCTCGGGCTCCTCGCCGAGGGGCACAGCTATCAGGCGGCGGCGGAGCGGATGGAAGTGACCATCAACACCGTCCGCAACCACATTCGCAGCATCTACGAAAAGATGCACGTTCACTCCAAGTCAGCCGCCGTGGGCAAGGCGCTCCGCGCCGGAATCATTTAAGGAGATCGAGAGTCGATGGCACGTCTGGTCACCATCCTGGGATTCGTGTGTCTATTCGCGGGCGGAATGCACGCCGCGACCTTCACCGTCACCACCACCGCGGACGGCGGCGCGGGATCGCTGCGGCAGGCGATCCTCGACGCCAACGCGAACGGCAACGTCGTCATCGACGCGATCGAGTTCGACATCGCCGCCGCGGGCGTGCAGACGATCGCCCTCGCCGGGCCGCTCCCGAACGTCACCACCCCGGTCTTCATCGACGGCTACACGCAGACCGGCGCGTCGGCCAACACGCTCGCCTTCATCAGCGGCAACAACGCCGTGATCCTCATCAGCGTCGACGGCGGCGGCAACGCGTTCGGCTGCCTCCAGCTCGATCCCGGCGCGAGCGGCTCGACGGTCCGCGGACTGAACGTCCAGCGCTGCACGACCGGCATCGCGCTCGACGGCACCACCGACGCGCGGGTCTACGGGAACTTCATCGGCACGGACGCCACCGGGACGATCGCCCGCCCGAACAGCATCGGCGTCCTCCTCACCGGCGCCGCCACCGGAAACTCGGTCGGAGAAACGTCGGCCGCCGAGCGGAACGTGATCAGCGCCAACAACGCCGGCGTCTACCTCCAGGAGGACACGGACAGCAACGCCGTCGAGAGCAACTACATCGGCACCGACGTCACGGGCACGAGCGCGCTCGGCGCCGGGGCCATCGGCGTGTGGGTCGAAGGGCTCGGCAACGTCATCCGGTCGAACCTCATCTCCGGGCTCACGCTGTCGGCCGACTCGGCGGGCGTCCTGCTGACCAACGACGCCACGGACACCGACGTCACCGCGAACCGCATCGGCACGCAGCGCACGGGGGGCGGCTCGATCCCGAACACCTACGGCATCCTCGTCACGGCGAGCACCAATGCGCCGTTCGCGAGCGGGATCGGCTACTTCAGCAGCGGTACGGCAAACGTCATCGCGAACAGCCTCGCCGACGGGATCGCGATCCGCGCGTCGACGCCGCCCTCGATCAACAACTACATCCTCTACAACACCTACCGCAACAACGCAGGCCTGGCCATCGACCTCAACGACGACGGTCCGACGCCCAACGACCCGCTGGACGCCGACACCGGCGCCAACACTCTGCAGAACTCCCCGGTCATCACCTCGGCCGTCCGCTCGCCCGGCGGCGCCGTGCAGGTGAACGGCACGCTGCACACGACGCCGAACGGGCCGTTCGTCATCCAGCTCTATTTCGCGGCCACCTGCGGGCCCTCGGGCGCCGCGCAAGGGTCGTTCGTCCAGGAGACGGCCGTCACGACGGACGCGCTGGGCAACGCGGCGTTCAGCTTCACGGTCCCGTCGCTGCCCGCGAACGGGCGCGTGAGCGCCCTCGCCCACAACGCCGGCGACGGAAACACCTCCGAGCTCTCGGAGTGCTTCGCCGTCGTGCAGGAGAGCGCCCAGCTCGAGATCGACGACAGGACCGTCGCCGAAGGGGACGGCGGGACGTCGGTGGTGACGTTCACCGTGACGCTCACGCCCGCATCCGAGCTGCCCGTGACCGTGACGGCGGCGGCGGTGCCGGGCACGGCGACGACGCCGTCCGACTTCACGGCCGCCCCGGCGGTGCTGACCTTCGCGCCCGGCCAGACGACCCGGACCTACTCCGTCACGATCAACGGCGACACCACGCCCGAGCCCGACGAGACGTTCACCGTCCAGCTCTCCGCGCCTGGAGGAGCGGTCATCGCGGACGGCGAAGGCACGGGCACGATCACGAACGACGACGCGCCCGCGGCGGCGCCGGTGGCGGTGCCGTTCCTGAACAACGCGGGTCTCGTGCTCGTGACGCTCCTCCTGGCGGCCCTGGCCCTGCGGCGGCTGTGACGCGGAGTGCGGCGGCGACTAGCCGCCGCCGCACTCCCCACGTATCCTTGTTCCACCCGTGACCGCCGCAGTCCCGAGCCGCGCCGACGACCGCACGAGCGTCTTCCAGCTCGTCATGGTCGTCCTCTCGCTCTACGTCATCGTCGCGCTCATCATCGAAGGCCTCCTGCCCCTCGCGCCGGCCACCGCCGAGCTGCTGCGGATCATCGACACCGCCATCTGCTTCGTCTTTCTCGCCGACTTCGGCGTCCGCTTCGCGCGCGCCGAGTCGAAATGGAAGTTCATGCGCTGGGGCTGGATCGACCTGCTGGCCAGCATCCCCATGCTGGACGGCTTCCGCTGGGCGCGGCTGGTGCGCGTGGTCCGCGTCCTGCGCGCGTTCCGGTCCGTGCGCGTGTTCGTCACGTTCTTCCTGCACAAGCGCGCGGAGAGCGCCCTGGCCATCATCACCTCGCTGGTCATCGCCCTCATGATCTTCGGCTGCCTGGCCATGCTCAACGTCGAGCGCGCCTCGGAATCGAATATCCGCACGCCGAGCGACGTTCTGTGGTGGTCGCTCACCACGATCACCACGGTCGGCTACGGAGATCGCTACCCCGTGACCACGGAGGGCCGCGTCATCGCCGTGCTGATGATGATCGGCGGCGCGACGCTCTTCAGCACGTTCACCGCGTTCATCGCGACGAAACTGCTCGAGCCGGCGTCGACGTCGCAGAACGACGACGTGCAGCAACTGATCGAAGAAGTCCGCCTGCTGCGCCAGGAACTGGAACGCCATGGAATCGCCCAGCCACGAGACGCCGAACGAAGAGCCGGCGCCTGACGAACAGCCGGCCCCCGCACCCCCGCGGTGGCGCCCGGCGTCCGAGCCGACCTGCTGCGGCTCGGGCTGCGCCGACTGCCCGTTCTGAGTGTTTTCCCCGATGAGCTTCCAGGAATGCATCGACTCCGCGCGCGCGGCGCTCGGCCGGGCGGAGTGGGATGCAGCGCGGCAGGATCTCGATCGCGCCGAATCGATCGCCAGCGATGACGCCCAGCACGCGCTCGTGGCCCTGCACCGCGCCAGCATCGCCGTCCT
This sequence comes from Thermoanaerobaculia bacterium, assembly GCA_036375075.1. Lineage (GTDB taxonomy): Bacteria > Acidobacteriota > Thermoanaerobaculia > Gp7-AA8 > Gp7-AA8 > QHVT01. The sequence continues at coordinate 44,678 of DASUSN010000116.1, forward strand.
GCGCCGCGACGGCAGCCCCGACCTGCGCGTTTTCCGCGAGAACATGGTCCGCCGCCACAGCCCGCGGCACGTGGGCCTGGCGGGCTATTACATCCTCATCGACGCGCTCGACCGGCACGCCACGGACGAGCTCGAGCGCTACCTGCCGCCGTTTCTCGACGCCGTGCGCGAGCTCGCCGAGCCGTTCTGGGACAACCTCGCCACCGAAGTCGTCGCCGCCTACGGATCCCTGCGCGGCGATCACGACACCGCCATCGAGCTCCAGCGCGCCACGCTCGCGGACCTCGACACGTACGACGGCCCGGACGCGCTGCTCACGCGGGTCGTGACGACGCACAACCTCGCCTACAGTTGTCTCGCCGCGCACCGCTACGAGGAGGCCCTTGCGTACGCGCAGACCAGCCTCGCGCTGGGCGAACAGCTCGGCCGCCGCGACGTCCTCGCCCACATCCTCCTCAACGCCGCCTTCGCGACGATCTGCATGAACCGCGTGGACGAGGCCGAGGGGTACGTCGGCCGGGCCGCGGAGCTCCTGGCCGGCACGCGCTACGAGCGCTACGTCCACTACCTCCGCGGCGACATCGCCCGCCGCCGCGGCGACTTCGACCTCGCCGCCGACCACTTCGAGCACCTCAAAGGCCTCTACCCCGGCATCCCCGACCTCCCCGAGATGCTCATCGGCATGAACCTCGCGCCCTTCCTCCTCCCGGAGTAAACCGTCGTTTGGGAGTGCGGAGGGTGTGTTACCGTAACCCTCGTCCAGTCCGCATCACCACAACCGAGGGAGGGTTTTCTCCGTGCTTCGCCGAATTGCGCTCATCGTGTCTGTGCTGCTCGCCCTTCACGTCCGCGCCGAGTGCCGAGGCAAGGGCGAGTTTCCGCTGCCGCTGCCGGGCACGATCGCGCCCGAGGGGCTGGCGCAGTACGAGAGCGAGGTGCTGGCGTGGCTGCAGAGCGGCGCGTACGCCAAAGAGCTGGCCTGGTGCGGCGACAAAGGCATCCGCGACACCGGCCCCTGGATCAACGACGTCTACTACGGCACGCACAAGGCCGCGCGGGTCTACTACTCCCCGGCGGTCATCGACTGGCTGAAGGGCAATCGCCAGGGCGCCATCCCCGACGGCGCGATGATCATCAAGGAAGGCATCCCCGCGCCCGCCGCGCGCTGGGAGAACGCCGAGCCGTCCGTCACCGACTGGACGATCATGATCAAGGACGCGAAGAGCTCGGCCGACGGCTGGTGGTGGGCGGAGCTGTGGGTGGGCATGCCGCTCGACAACCACGAGTGGCCCTTCCAGTATCCGAACGCCGGCTTCGGCATCTACTGCGTCCGCTGCCACGCCTCGGCGGAGAAGGAATCGACGTTCTCCGCGCTGAACAACATCGCCGGCTTCCCCGGCGATCCGCTGACGTTCCGCGTCGACGACTCCTGGCGCGACGAGTCGGCCTCCAGGGCGCGCCACGGGGAGCCGGCCAAGGCCGCTCCGCCGACGCCGATCGTCGCCCCGAACCCCGCCTTCCTGCAGACCTTCCGCTCCCTCGGGCCGATCGATCCCAATTCCGTGCAGCGCATCCCCAACGAGTCGTGGGACCACACCCCTGCCCTGCCCAAAGGCAGCGGCCAGGTGTTCATGACCTCGGACCAGTGCCAGTCCTGCCACAGCGCGGCGGTCAGTCCGTTCGGCCCGGTGATGTGGCTCATGAACAAGATGGGCAAGGGCATCAACGTCTCGCCGTACACGGAATGGCGCTGGTCTCCGATGGGCCTGGCCGGCCGCGACCCGATCTTCTTCGCGCAGCTCGACAGCGAGCTGTCGTACCTCGACACCATCCCCGACGAAGCCACGCGCACGAGCCTCAAGCACTCGGTGATCAACACCTGCTTCCGCTGCCACGGCGTCCTCGGCAAGCGGCAGCACGACCTCGATCACCCGGGGTCGAACTACTCGCTCGACTACATTTATCGCACCGGCAGCGAGCCGGGCGCGAAGTACGGCGCGCTGTCGCGCGACGGCATCAGTTGCACGTCCTGCCACCGCATCCAACGCGACAAGGTCCCGCCCACGTGGAAGAAGTCGCCGCTGGAGTTCTTCCTGACGAACAGCATCACCGGCCAGTTCCAGACCGGACCCGCGGACGAGATCTTCGGACCGTTCAAGGACGACGAGATCGTCACGGTGCCGATGGACAACGCGCTCGCCGCGAAGCCGAAGCACAACGAGTACATCCAGTCCTCGCGCATGTGCGGGAGCTGCCACACCATCGATCTGCCGGTGGTGGACAAGAACAAGCCGATCCAGCCGATCAACGACTCCACACCGCACTCGATCGAGCAGGCCACGTATCTGGAGTGGCTGAACAGCGCGTACCAGAATGAGTTCGGCAAGCCGGGAGCGAGCGCGCAGACCTGCCAGGACTGCCACATGCCGCGGAAGCTGGTGAACGAGCAACTGGGCGTGAACGTCGACCCGATCCAGACCCGGATCGCCATCGTCGAGGACGACTCCTACCCCGCCGCCGAGCACCGCGCGCCGACCGACGACATCCGGGTGCGGTTCCGCACCACGGGCTTCGCCCGCCACGAGCTGCTAGGCATGAACGCCTTCCTCCTCGAGATGTTCAAGCAGTTCAACGACATCCTCGGCGTCCGCAAGAGCGACTACATGACCGGGACGTCGGACAACCTCGAGAACGCGCAGGCGAACCTGTTCGAGCAGGCGCGCAACCGGTCCGCGAACGTCGCGGCGGACATGAGCGTGAAGGACCGCACGCTCACGGCCAACGTGACGGTGACGAACCTCGCCGGCCACCGCCTGCCGAGCGGCGTCGGCTTCCGCCGCGCATTCCTCGAGTTCCTCGTGCTGGAGACGCGCGACGGCCGCGAGCGCGTGGTGTGGAGCTCGGGCCGCACGAACAACGTCGGCGTGATCGTCGACGGCGAGGGCCGTCCGCTGGACACCGAGTTCCTGGAGAACGGCCGGTACCAGAAGCACCACGAGGTCATCACCTCGGACGACCAGGTGCAGATCTACGAAGAGCTGACGAAGGACTCGGACGGCAACTTCACGACGAGCTTCATCCGCCGCGATCAGGACGTGAAGGACAACCGGCTGCTCCCCCTCGGCTGGACGAAGGAAGGCCCGGACCCGTCGCTCAACGGCCGCTACCTCCACGCCACCTACCCCCACGGCAACGCCAAGGACGACTCGGACTACAAGAGCGGCAAGGGCTTCGACCGCGTCCAGTACCGCATCGCGCTGCCGCCGGACGTGGACGTGAAGAACGTGAGCGTCCGCGCGTCGCTGTACTACCAGAACATCCCGCCGTACTACCTCCAGCAGCGCTTCACCATCGGCAAAGGCGAGGCTACGCGGCGGCTCTACTACATCGCATCCAACCTCAACCTGAACGGCTCGCCCATGGAGAACTGGAAGATCCTGATCGGCCGCGCCACCGCGCGGTGACCCCTGGCTCACCTCTCTGCCGCGCGGCGTTCACGCGTTGCTTGCGTGAGTGCGAATAAGTTTATGTTATAAACTCATATTCATGAGACGAGCCCTTTGGGTCGCCACGCTGTGCCTCCTGTCTCTCGCCGCCGTTGCCCAGGAGTCCGGCTCTGCCGACTTCGCGATCACCGCCCTGACCGTCGATAAGACCACGGTCCTCTCAGGGGAGCGGGTGACCCTCACCTTGCAGGTCCGCAATGACGGACCGGGAGCGTCGATCGACACGAACATCAACATCTTCAACACGCACGGCGTGCGGCTGCTGATGGTGGCGTCGTCCGCGCCGGCGGGATGGCAATGCTCGCCGCTCTACACGAACTGCTGGGCCTCCTCGTTCCCCTCCGGCGGCCAGGCCACGTTGACGATGACGATGCTCGCGCCCACGCAGATGCGGCCGGACACGAGCCTGACCCTCACCGCGAACGGATCGTCGGCGACGGACCGGAGCACCGCGAACAATCGCCAGCAGGTGACCGTCACGCTCCAGGCATCCCAGCGCGCCGCCGATCTGTCCGTGGCCCTGGCGCCCCCTCCGAGTCCCGTCGCCAAAGGCACGCCGATCGCCGTCACGTTCGCCGCGCGCAACAACGGTCCCGATCCCATCAGCAACGTCCGCGTGCCGCTGCGGATCGACCGGACACCGTTCGGGCAGTCCTCCCCGATCGATTTCCAGGCGGATGGCTGGCAGTGCAGCAGCGTGGTCGCCGGGGCTTTCCTCTGCACGCGGCCGCAGCTCGCGGCCGGCGAGACCGCGTACATCGAGGCACGCTTCACGGCGCCGGCGATCGACTCGGAGGTGTACCTCCAGGCCGACATCTACGCCGATCAGGCGCACGTGGACAACGATCCTTCCAACGACTCGGAGTGGTTCACGGTCTCCATCGGCAATGCCTCGGACTGGAGCCGCATCCTCCTGCCGTTCGTCATGGAGGAAACGCCGGGGGCGAACGGCTCGCTCTGGAAGGCGGAGCTCACGGGACTGATCGACACTACCGAGGGCCTCCGTCATGTGCCGACAGGATGCGGCGGACGCGAAGATCCCTGTTCGCCGCCGCCGCTGAAGCGCGCCTTCGACATGCGCCAGCAGGACTTCATCGTCACGCAGGGCCCCGCGCAATTCGTCTACGTCGACAAAGCGCACGCCCATCAGTTCCACGTGAGCACGCGCGTGTACGACAGTGCGCGCGAGGAGGAGACCGCCGGCGCGTTCGTGCCCAGTCCGCGCGATGAAGATTTCTCCGCGGAAGGCTTCGCTCTGATCGGGATTCCGGTCGCCGGGCAGTTCCGCTCGATGCTGCGCATCTACGACTACGACGCCCGCGACGCCGCGGAGGTGCTGGTCGAGTTGTACGGCGACGACGCGGAAACGCCGTTCGCCAGCAACGTCTACGCGCTCGACGCCGGACCGCAGCCGTTCACCTTGACGACCGCCCAGCTCCCCGCTGCTCCGGCAATGGCCCAAGTCGATCTGACGCCGCTGGTCGACGCCGCGGCATACGAGCGCGTCAGGGTGTCCGTGCGACCCGTGACCCCGGGGCTCCGCCTCTGGGGAGTGGTGAGCATCACGAACAACGAGACGCATCACGTGACGGTGCTGACGCCGTAGGGGGGGCAACAGGCTGTCATCCCGAGCGTCGAGCGAGAATCTCCGCGCGTAGCGCGCGGACCTTCGCCAGCAGCTCCTGGTCCCCTTCGAGCCGCGGCAGCAGGCCGTCGAGGATCGCCAGCGCCTCCTCGGGGTTGCCCGCGTTCGCCTTCGCGATCGCGTCGTTGATCGCGCGGATGTTGGCGTTTCTGTCGGCGACACGCACGATCCGGCGGGCGAAGTCGAGCTGCTCCCGTTGCGCGCCGGCGCTCAGGACCGTATCGATCAGGTGCCGCGCCTCGTCACGCTTTCCGGTGCGCGCGTAGAGCTGCACGAGATAGAACGCCGCGCCGGCGTCGCCCGGCACGAGCGCGAGCGCGCGCTCGAGCGCCGCGATCCCCGCGGCCGGATCTTCATCGGTCGAGATGTAGGTCGCGCCGATGCCCGTCCACGCGGGAGCAGATCGCGGATCGAGCTCTGCGCTCCGTTCGAACGCCCGGCGCGCCCGCAGGAGCGTCTCGCCCGGCGGACCGATCCTCGTATCGCCCCGCAGCTCGTCGAGGGTGCTGATCCCCACCAGCAGATGCACCTGCGGATCGGTGCTCCCCAGCTCCACCGCGCGCGCGAACGACGCATGCGCCTCCGCGGCGGCACCCGCGATGTGATGCAGGCGGCCGAGGTCCGCGTGCGCGGCGGCGAGGGAGGGATTCACCGCCAGCGCTTCCTCGAGAAAGGCGCGCGCGGCCGGCGCCGCCTCGCGGGCCGAGTGCGCGAGCAGATGACCGAGCTCGAACAGCAGCGCGTCGCGCGGCATCGGCTCGGGGCGCGGGATCTCCGGCAGGCTCGCCTGATCGAGAGCGTACCGTGTGAACACGAACGCCCGCCTGCGGATGTACGAACGCAGCTCGGGTCCGAAGTCGGCTTGCGGCTTCCCGAACGCGGCCGCGAACGCCTCCGCGGCCGGCTGGCCCTCGTCGATGCTGCGGAGGATCTCGCCGAGCCGCTCGCGCCGGCGCTCGTCGGCCATGAGGTAGTGCACGAGCGCCCACGACTGCGCGTAGAACGCGCCCGAGCGCGAGGCCTCGTTGTAGAGCGGCGAGTCGGCAGTCGTGGCGAAGATCTCCGTCAGCGGAATGAGCGGCTTCTGCCGCATCCACCGCACGTGCTGGCGGACCGGCACCCCGATGGAGACCTCGTCGCCCGCCGTGTGGAAGGTCGAGTAATAGTCCGCGAGCCCTTCCGAGAGCCACAGCGGCAGATTGGAGACCGTGTTGCGGACGAAGTAGTGCGTCAGCTCGTGGTAGATGGTGCGATCGACGTCTTCGTCCCGGCCGCGCACCATCACGATGAAGTTGCCGCCGTCCGACGACGTGAACGCCCCGCGGATCGACGCATCGCCGCGGCCGGTGATCGTCTCGCGATAGGGAGCGAACTCGCGCTCGCTGCCGAAGATGAAGATGCGCGTCTCCCTCGTCGACCGCACGTTCAGCTTCGTGACCTCCCCGATGGCGTGACGCATGCGCACGAGATCGCGCGCGATCGCCGCGGTCTCCGCCGGCGACACGTTGCTGACGAACGTGAGTTCCTCCAACCGCAACGTGAGCCACTTCTCGTCGGGCCCGGGGAGCTCCAGAGGGCGCGCCGCGGCGAGGCCCGCAACCGCCAGGAGGACCAGGAGCAAGGGACACCGGGGCGCCATGTCTCATTCTAGGCGCTCGTTCCCGGCGCATCCGTTTCGGAATGATCGCAATCGCACGCGCTCGCAACCATGGAAGACGCGCGGCAGCGGCCCCTGTCATCCCGAGCGTCGAGCGAGGGACCTGGGCGGGCGGGGCGACAGGCACGCTCTTCGCGCCCCACCCGCCCAGGTCCCTCGCTACGCTCGGGATGACAGCTGCGTCACTTCTTCATGCGCGCGAGCATCCCGCGCAGCTCGCTCACCCGCGTCAGCATCTCCGCGTCGTCGAGCTCCGGGAACACGGCGTCCAGGATCGCGGAAGCTTCCGCGTACCGGCCCGCGTTCGCTTTTTCGATGGCTTCGTTGATCTTGAGGATGCTCGCATTCGTGGTCGCCACTCGCAGCGATTCGCGCGCGAAGGCCGTCATCTCTTGGGTGGCGCCGCGCGCCAGGACCGTGTCGATGAGCCATTTGGCGGGGGCGAAACGGCCCGCCCGCGCGTAGAGCTGCACGAGGTTGAAGGCCGCGTTGACGTCGCCCGGAACGAGGGCGAGGCTCTTCTCGAGCGCCGCGATGCCCGGCGCGGGATCTTCGTTCGTGTAGATGTACGTCGCGCCGACGCCCGTCCACGCCGGTGCCGAACCGGGGTCGAGCTCCACGCTGCGCTCGAGCGCTCTGCGCGCTCTCAGGAGAGCTTCCGAGGGAGCGGCGGGCTCCCGCACTCCCTTGAAATGCTCGAGCGCGCCCAGGCCGACGAGCAGATGGACCTTCGGATCGTCGCTGCCGAGCTCCACGGCCCGCGTCAGCGCGGCATCGGCCTCCCGGCGGCGTCCGGCGGTGTGATGCATGCGTCCGAGGTCGGCGTATGCTCCGGCGTGCGACGGGTTCGCGGCCAGCGCCTCCTCGAGAAAGAGCCGCGCGTGGTCCGGCGACTCCACGGCCCCGTACGCGAGCAGATGTCCGAGCTCGAACAGCAGCGCGTCTCGCGGGAGCGGCTCGGGCTTCGCCGGTTCCGGCACGCTCAGCGCAGTCAGCGGGTGCCTGGCGTACGTGAACCTCTGCTTCGCGACGTAAGCCCGCAGCTCGACCTCGACCTCGCCGTAGGACTTCCCGAACGCCGAGACGAATGCCTCGTCGACCGGGGTGTCCTCCCGGAGCAGCCGCACGAACCGTCCGAGCTGGGCGCTGCGGGTCTCATTCTCCAGAAGGTAGTGGACCAGCGCCCAGGACTGCGCGTAGAACACGCCCTTCCGCATCCCTTCGTTGTAGGCCGGGGAGTCGACGGTGGTGGCCAGCAGCTCGCGCAGCGGGATCAGCGTCTGGTTGCGCAGCCACGTCACGTGCTCCACGATCAGCCGGCCGACGAGCACGGAATCGCCGGACGTCTCGAACGTCGAGTAGTACTCCGCCAGCCCTTCCGAGAGCCACAGCGGCAGGTTTCCGGTCGTATTCTCGAAGAAGTAGTGCGTCAGCTCGTGATACACCGTGCGATCGACCCGGTCCGCGTCGTCGCGCTTCATGATGATGAAGTTCCCGCCGTCGGAGGTGATGTACGCGCCCTGGGTGGTCTCGCTCAACCGGTCGAGGAGCACCTTGCGGTACGGCGCGAAATCGCGCTCGCTTGCGAAGACGAAGATGCGCGTCGGCGCCACCTCCCGCATCTTCAGCTTCGTGATCTCGCCGATCGCACGCCGCATCCGCAGGACGTCGCGCGCGATCGCGGTGGTCTCCGCCTGCGGCACGTTGCTGATCAGCGTGAACTCGTCCACGCGCAGCGTGGTCCACTTCTCGCCCGGCGCCGGCGGCTCGAGGGGGCCCGCGCCGGCCATGCCTTCGGCCGCGACGAAGAAGAGAACGGCCAGAAGGAAGGGGACCCGGCGGACCATGCCGCCATTCTACGCGAGCGCTTTCACCAGCTTCTTCGGCGCGATGGCGCGGTAGCTCTCGTCGATCCACTTCTTTAACAGGTCCATCGGCACCTCGCCCACCTTCGTGAAGCGCGCCGTCACCCACCCGCTCTTCCCCAGCCCGTAGCCGGTCGGCTCGGCGAACGGGAGATCGGCGGCCATGTCGCGCGACTGCGGGAGCTTCACCGACAGCGACAGCTCCTTCGCGTCCTTCTCCCCGCCCAGGAAGACGAAGGCCTTGCCTTTCACCTTCATCGCCCGGTGGCCCCAGGGGTGGTCCTCCGTCACCTCGGGGTACGTCATCGAGAAATCGCGCAGCTCGAGCTCGAGGGACTCCAGAGTCTTCTTCGGCATGGCTTCAATCCTCCATCGCTTCCAGCTCCGCCTCGATCTCGCGGAGCCGTTTCTGGCGCAGCTCGCGGTCGGTGGTCCACTCCCGCTCCAGGGCCACGACCCGCTGCGTGCGTTTCCGCTCCCGCCGCCAGATGATCAGCACGACGCCGGCGAGCGCCGCGCCGATGGCGATCGCTGCTACAGCCGTGCCGTACTTCTCCGATTCCTTCAGGCCGAGGAAGCCGAGGAGGAGGGAGCCGAGGACGAAAAGGCCGAAGTAGATGCCGCAACAGCCCACCGGAGGGAGAAGGTAGTCCTCCACGCCGCGCGCGTTCGCTTCCTTGATCTGCTCGGCGCGCTCGCGCTCACGGGCGAGGAGCTGATCCCGCTCCAGCTCCAGCTCCGCACGCGAACGGCGTGCGGGCAGGACGAACTGCGTCCCGCAGAACGTGCACCGCGCCAGCTCCGCGCGGCCGTCATGACGAACGTTCGCGCCGCAGTTCGGACAATCGATCACCAAGCGGGTGCAGTGTACCCCTCGGAGCGCGGAGGCCGGCGCGCCATCGCCTACGCGAGATCAGGTCACGATCCCCGCGCGGCGGCTACCGCCGCCTCCTGCTCGGCCAGCATCTTCGGCGACGTCATCGGGGCGCTGACCACGTCGCTGAACTCGAAGAGGATCGTCGACAGGTACCGCTCGCCCGTGTCCGGCAGCACCGCCACCACGCGCTTGCCGCTCCCCAGCTCCGCCGCGATCTGCATCGCCGCCCAGGCCACCGCGCCGGCCGAGATGCCGGCGAAGATCCCTTCTTCCTTGGCCAGCCTGCGCCCGACGGAGAGCGCGTCGTCGAGCGTCACGTCCACCACGCGATCGACCACCTTCGCGTCGTAGATCGCCGGGACGAAGCCCGGCCCGATGCCCTGGATCTTGTGCAGGTTGTGCTTCCCGCCCTTGAGCACCTGCGACTCGATCGGCTCCACCGCGACGATCAGCGTCTCCGGCAGCTCCTGCTTGAACACCTCGCCGATGCCCGTGATCGTGCCGCCCGTGCCGACGCCCGCGACCACCGCGTCCACCCGGCGATCGGTGTCCCGGAGGATCTCCTGCGCCGTCGTCTCGCGATGGATCTTCGGATTGGCCGGGTTGTCGAACTGCTTCGACATCCACGCCCCCGGCGTCCGCGCCGCGTACTCCTCGGCCACGCGCTGCGACTCGGTAATGCCCTTCGGTCCCGGCGTGAGCAGCAACGTGGCGCCAAGGGCCTCGAGGATCTTGCGGCGCTCGAGGGAGAGGGTGTCAGGCATCACCAGCACGCACTTGTAGCCCTTCGCCGCCGCGACGAACGCGAGCCCGATGCCCGTATTCCCGCTGGTCGCCTCGACAATCACGCTGTCCGGCCCCAGCTCGCCGCTGCGCTCGGCCTCGCGGATCATCGAGAAGCCGATGCGGTCCTTGACCGACGACATCGGATTGAACGACTCCAGCTTGACCACCACCTCCGCACTCCCCTCGGGCACGACGCGGTTGAGGCGCACCAGCGGCGTATTGCCGACCAGCTCCGTGATGTCGCCGTAGATCTTTCCGTGCATGGGCTCTCCTTCTTCTTCGGAGAGCCAGCCTACCACTGCAAAGTTTTCGGCGTTTTGAAGTGCGGAGGCAATCAGTCGCTGCACTCCAAATCGGGATCCGCAGCACGCGCGAGAAAGAAGCGATGTCGTAAGGGAGCGCCGGCGTCCCGCCGGCTGGCGTGGCGGCGTCCCGCGCCGCCACTTGGGCGGGCGGGGGAGCGCGGCGCCACGCGAGAGGCTCCGTCCTCCCGAGTACCGGCCGGCGGGACGCCAGCCGGCCAGCCGGCGAGACGCCGGCGCTCCGACTGCCTCCACACTCCAAACTGTTACTCGAGCAGCGCGAGGAGCTCGCGCGCGGCCGCGAGGGGGCTGGCGGCCGGGTGGTCCTCGGCCAGGGATGGGGCGTGGACGTCGAGGACGTAGAAGCCCGCGTAGGTCAACACCGTCAGACGCACGCGCTCTTTGCCGAGGGGGGAGGCGTCGGCGTGGGGCATGGGGCGGGTGGACTTCATCGCGGTCTCCGCGGCAGCCAGCATGGACTTGGCCAGCCGCGCCATCTCGCGGCTCTGCGAATCCAGGGCGCCGGGCTTCCCATCTTTGTCGAGCCACTGGAGGCGTCCGTCTTCATAGACCGCGACCATGCCGGCATCGGTCTCGACGGCCACGCCGCGAACGCCCCACGCTTCTTCTGCCTCAGGCTGGACGCCGAGCTGGCGCAGCGCGGTCCAGGCCTGCAGGCGGACGCGCGTTTCCGAGGAAGCGGTCGCGGCCAGCAGCTCTTTTTGCGTCGCCGCGGCATCTCCCGCCGGGGCAACATCTCCAAGGAGGAGAAGTCGCGGGTCGGCCGCGGGATCGGCGGCGGCGGTCAGGCAGAGGAGAAGGAAGAGACCGGAGAGGAGTTTCATCGCGTCGATTTCTACAGATCGTGGAACGAGGGAACCCGGTTGTTACAATCCCGGTCGTGGCGAAGAAGGCGGTCGTGTTCTCCTGCACCGAGTGCGGCGCCCAGGCGTCAAAGTGGCTCGGCCGCTGTCCGGACTGCAACGCCTGGAACTCGTACGCGCAGGAAGAAGCGCCCGCCGCCGCCCAACACGCCTCGGCCATGAGCGTCGCCGGCGGGCCGATGCCGATCGACGCGATCGACTTCGACACCGCCCCGCGCGTCACCACCCGCATCCCCAGCCTGGACCGCGTCCTCGGCGGCGGGCTGGTCCTGGGCGCGGTCACGCTCGTCGGCGGCGAGCCGGGCATCGGCAAGTCGACGCTCCTGCTCCAGGTCGCCGAACAGCTCGCGCAGGGCGGCCCGGTGCTGTACGTCTCCGGCGAGGAATCGCCCCGGCAGATCGCCATGCGCGCGCGCCGGCTGGGGACGACGAACGAGAACATCCGCCTCTACACGGAGACCTCCGTCGAGCGCATCCTGGCCGAGATCGACAAAATGAGGCCGGTCGCGGCGATCGTCGACTCGATCCAGACCGTGCACACGACCTCGAACCAGTCCATGCCCGGCTCGGTCGGCCAGGTGCGCGACTCGGCGGGCGTGCTGATGTCCGCGGCCAAACGCCTCTCCCTCCCCGTCTTCCTCATCGGCCACATCACCAAGGAAGGGACGATCGCGGGCCCGAAGACGCTCGAGCACATCGTCGACACGGTCCTCTATTTCGAGGGCGAGAAGTTTCAGAACTACCGCATCGTCCGCGCCTACAAGAACCGCTTCGGTCCCGCGAACGAGGTCGCCATCTTCGAGATGCACGACTCGGGGCTGGAGGAAGTGCCCAACCCGTCGGCGGCGCTGATGTCGCAGCGGAGCCAGGCGCCAGGCTCGGCTATCCTCGCGGCGGTCGAGGGCACGCGTCCGCTGTTGATCGAAGTCCAGGCGCTCGTGTCGCCGACACACTTCCCCTCGCCGCGGCGCATGGCGATGGGGATCGACGCCAACCGTGTCTCCCTCCTGCTCGCCGTGCTGGAGCGGAAAGGCGCGGGGACGTTCGCGCAGCACGACATCTACGTCAACGTCGCCGGCGGCCTGCAGATCGACGAGCCGGCGCTCGACCTCGGGGTCATCGCGGCGGTGCTGTCGTCGCAGCGCAACCTGCCGCTCCCGCACGACCTCGCTCTCTTCGGCGAAGTCGGCCTCCTCGGCGAGATCCGGAGCGTCTCGCAGCCCGACCTCCGGGCGCGGGAAGCGGCGGCGCTGGGGTTCCGCCGGGTGATCGTGCCGCACTCGAACGCGTCCGAGGTGCGGGCCGATATTGATGTGATCGGCGTGCGCCGTGTGGAAGAGATCGCACCGTATCTCTTTACAAGCTGAACCGCTGCCGCTTACACTCCCCGGCGTCCCGTTGTTCGTTCGTCCCCAATAGGAAGCCATGGTTACTTCTCGCGTACGCAGTGGGTGGGTCAGCGCGCTTACGGCCGCGCTCGGCGCCCTTCTTTTCCTCACCGCCTGCTCCACCACCACGGTCGTCGTCGCCACGACGCCGCCTCCCGCGCCGCAGACGGACGATCAGGACTTCAGTGAGCTGATCGCGCAGCTCCGCTCCGATCTCAACCGTCACAACGGACGCCAGCTCGAGAAGACGCCGGCGCTCACCGCGACGGCTACGACGAAAAAGGAGCGGGACAAGGAGTTCGCGAACCGCGCGAAGGCGCTCTTCGCACCGCTGCACGGCGCCGGTCTGTACATGCCGGTCGTCGGCGTGCAGCCGCGCGAGCTCTACAACAGCTGGGGCGACGCGCGCGACGGCGGACGCCGCCGCCACAAGGGCATCGACATCTTCGCGCCGAAGGGCACCGGCGTCGTGGCAGTCGCGGATGGCATCGTCAGCTACATCGGCGAACAGCCGAAGGGCGGCCTCTGCCTCTGGCTGACCACCGAGGACGGGACGTCGTTCTACTACGCCCACCTCGATCGCTGGGCCCCCGGCCTGTTCGAAGGCATGGAAGTCCGCAGCGGCGACCTCCTCGGCTACGTCGGCAACACCGGCAACGCCAAGACCACGCCCCCGCACCTGCATTTCGGCGTCAACGACGACGACGAGATGGTGAACCCCTACCCGATCCTGACGAAGGCCAACCCCGTGAAGCGCGCCCGCGTCGCGCTCGAAGGCGGCGGCGCGTCGCTGGGTACGCGGTAGGACGTCGCCTAAACACCCAATGTAGGGCGCGGCTTCAGCCCGCCCCCCGGACGGGGCGGGGGGTGCCACCCACCCACGAGAGAGGCGGGCTGAAGCCACGCCCTACATTGGCTCGCGCCCTACGGGCGCCAGTCTCCTTCGAAGACCGCCTGCGTTGCGCCGCCGCGGGTCTTTACGATGCGCGTTCGGGTGACGACGTACACCGGAACGTTCCTGCCTAGCGACGTGCGCACATCCAACTGCGACGGCTGCGGCAGCCAGTTGGGGTGGGTGTGTGCGATCGCCACCACGCCGCGCGGCCACGCGCCCTCCCAGCGCGCGTGGTGCGGCAACTTCACCGACGGCCAACGCACGAACGAAAGGCGTCCGCCCTCGCGCACGATGAACAGCGCCTCCTCGGTCTCCGCGAAGCCGTAGCGCGTCTCCCCCATCAACTGCCAGAGCGCGGCGCGGACCGCGGGATCGTACACGGGCTCGTTCTGCAGTGCGCCGAGGCAGAGCAGCGTGGTGACGATGTGCGCGTACATATCCCGACAACGATGGAGCGAACGTCGCGGTTAACCCCGCTCCCACCACTCCCCCTTCAGCACCACGTCCGTCTGCCCGTGACTGGTCTTCATGATCTTGGTGCGCGTCACCACGTACACCGGCAGGTTGTTGCGCACCGCGGTCTGCTCGTCCATCCGCGACGGACGGGGCATCGTGTTGGGATGGGTGTGGACGATGGCCACGGTGCCCGCCGGCAGGGGCGCGTTCCAGTGCGCGTGGTGCGGGATGCCGGTGCGCTCCCATCGCAGGAAGGAGAGCTGCCCGTCCGCGCCGCGGATGATGAACATCGCCTCCTCCCTCGCGGAGTAGCCGTAGTGGGCGTCCGCCAGTAGTTTCCACAGCGCGTCGCGCACCATGGGATCGTGTGCGAGCTCTCCGTGGATCACGCCGAGATACAGCAGCGCGGCAACACAGTGCGCAACCATGCATGTAACGACGGACGAAGGCCCGCAGGGTTGGCGCAGCAACGTGACGCGCGCGTTGCAGATCACCGTCGCATCGAACGCATGATGGCAACCATGACGAATCTGCTTCCGGCGCTCAACGCGGCAGTGGAAAAACAGTCACGGCGCTGAAAGGCCGCAGCACGAACTCGCGCTCGTGCGCGCGCGGATGCGGGAGCGTGAGCTCCGGCGTGCGCATGCGCGTCGCGCCGTGCGCGATGAGGTCGAGGTCGATCACGCGCGGCTCGTTGCGGATGCCGCGGCGCGTGCGGCCGAGTCGCTTCTCCAGCGCGAGCAGCTCGTGCAGCAGCGCGTGCGGGCCGAGGTCCGTGTGGCCGATGACCACGGCGTTGAGGAACATCGGCGGCGGCGCGTCGACGGGCTCGGTCTCCAGGAACGGGCTCACGCGCACGACCCGCACCGGCAGCGCGGCGATGGCCCGGCGCAGGTTGTACGCGCGGTCGCCGAGGTTCGAGCCGAGGCCGATGACGACGAGCGAGGGCACGGCTCAGTGCTCCACGTTGATCTCGTTCGCGAGCTCGTCGACGTCGTCCTTGGAGCGCGGGAAGTACGTCTTCAGCTCGCGGCCGGCGCTGTGGATGGCGTCGACGATGCCGGCGGTGAACTCCCGCTGTTGAAAGCGGTCGTGCAGTTTCGCGGCGATGTCGTCCCAGAAGCCCGCCGGCACGCGCGCGTCGATGCCGGAGTCGCCGAGGATGACGAAGCGCTGCTCCTCGCAGGCGATGAAGAGCAGCACGCCGTTGCGCTCCTGCGTCCTGGTCATGCCCAGGCGCTCGAACGTGCGCTCCGCGACGTGGCGGATGTCGCCCGAGGCCTTCGGCTGGATGTGCACCCGGATCTCGCCGGAGGTCATGCGCTCCGCGGTGCGGATCGCGTCTTCGATCTGCGCCCGGTCGAGCGATGCGAGAAAGTCCTTCTGTTTCATCACCAGCTCCCTGTCGCGCCGCCGCCGCCGAAGCCGCCGCCTCCGCCGGAGAACCCGCCGCCCCCGCCGCCGAAGCCTCCACCCCCGAACCCGCCGCCGAAGCCTCCGCCTCCCATGGTGATGCCGCCGCCGGGGAAGAAGAACGGGAACACGCAGCCGCCGCAGCCGGACCGGCGCCGCGACAGCATCGGCAGCAGGATGAAGAAGACCACGAAGAGGATGATCAGGATCGTGATCGGACTGATGTCCGCCGCGGGCTGCTGCTGCGCGCCGCCGCCCGTTCCGCGCGGCTGCAGCGGCGGGACCGGCGCCTCCCCTTTGCGGATCGTCGCCATCAGGAAGTCCGCGCCGGCGTTCAGGCCGCCCGCGTAGTCCTGCTTCTGGAAGTACGGCGCGACATACTCGCGGATCGCGCGCGACGAGATCGCGTCCGTGACCGTGCCTTCGAGGCCGTAGCCGACCTCCACGCGCACGGTCTTCTCCTGCGCGAAGACGAAGAGCACCAGGCCGTTGTCGTACTTCTTCTGGCCGACCTTCCAGCGCTCCACGCAGCGGATGGTGAAGTCCTCGACGGACTCCCCTTCCAGCGACGGGAACGTGTAGACGATGAACTGCGCGCCGCTGGCCTGCTCGAAGTCGCGCAGCTTCGCGTTCAGCAGGTCGGCTTCCGTGCCGCCGAGCAGGCCGGCACGGTCGGTGACCCACTGCGTGGGAGGCGGAGGAACCTCCAGCGCGGCGACCGAGGTCGCCGCGGCCAGGAGGAGCGCTAGGAGGAAGCGTTTCACCGCGTCGCCGTGGTGGCGGTGTTGCTGAAGTCGAAGTTCACTTCAGGGGCCTTGTCACTGCCCGCCTGTCCGCGGAAGTACGCCTTCTGCTTGAAGCCGCTCATGCTCGCCACCAGACTCGCCGGAAAGCGGCGGATGGCGGTGTTGTAGCCCTGGGCGACGGTGTTGTAGCGCTGCCGCTCGACGGCGATGCGGTTCTCCGTGCCCTCCAGCTGCGACTGCAGCTCGAGGAAGTTCTGGTTCGATTTCAGATCGGGATAGCGCTCGACCACGACGAGGAGGCGGGAGAGGGCACTGCTCAGCCCCTGCTGCGCCGCCGCGAACTGATCCATCGCGTTGGGGTTG
>DASUSN010000117.1:0-46912 GCA_036375075.1 Thermoanaerobaculia bacterium
GCCCCCCCCGTGGGCGGGGGCATTCCCCCTCCCCGTCCGGGGGGCGGGCTGAAGCCGCGCCCTACATTGCCAAAATCAGATCTCCCGCAGCGCCCGCGTGATGGGCAGCCTTGCCGCGCCGATCGCGGGGAGCAGTCCGCCGATCACGCCGGCCACGATCGCCAGGCCGATCGCGAACATCGCCACCTGCGGCGAGATGGTGAAGTTGAACGCCACCTCGGAGAAGGTCACGAAATTCGCCGTGCCGGTGGCGATGCCGTTCACCGGCATGGCCATGAGCACGCCGGCGACGCCCGCCAGGCCGCTGAGGAAGATGGCCTCGATGACGACCGACAGCAGCACGTCGCGGCGCTTGAAGCCGAGGGCGCGCATGGTGGCCAGCTCGCGTTTGCGCGACGCCACGGCCGAGAACATCGTGTTCATCGCGCCGAGGGTGGCGCCGAGGACCATGAAGAAGGCCACGATCGTCACCAGGATGCGGATGCCCAGCAGGCCGCTGGTCTGCTCCTCGTAGTACTTGTACTCGGTCTTCGACTGCAGCTTGAGGCGCGGGTCGGCCGAGATCGCATCGGCGATGCTCCGGAACGCCGTCCCGCTCGACGGCTTGAGCAGCACGGACGAGTACTCGGGACGCTTCTGCGCGAGGCCCAGCGTCTCGACGTCCGCCCAGATCTCGGAGTCGAAGCTGGTTCCCTGGGCGTCGAACACGCCCACCACGCTCCAGGTCTGCGTGCCGGAACGGAACGTATCGCCGATGTCGAGGTCGACGAAGCGCTCGCGCATCCGCTCGGAGACGATCACCTCGTTCACGCCCGAGCGGAACATCCGCCCGTCGGTGAGCTTCATGTACGGCCGCAGCTCGAGCGCCTTCGGCGTCACGCCGCGGACGTTCACGTTCGACCCGGTCGGGTTGTCGCGCCGCGGGAGCTTGAAGATGATCACCAGCTCCGGCGAGATCAGCGGCTCGCCGTCGGACGCTTTCTCGATGCCGTCCAGGCCGCGCAGGATGCGGTACTTGTCCCGCGTCACCCAGCTCGTGGCCTCGGTCTGCGCTCCCTCGCGCAGGACGATCATGTTGTCCTCCGAGCCGGAGGAGACCAGCGCCTGCTGCACGCCGTTGTACAGCGCCATCATCGCGACCATGACCGCGATCACGACGCCGATGCCGAAGACCGTCATCGCCGACGAGCCCTTGCGGCTCATGAGATTGCCGACCGTGTATTTCAGCGGGATGGCCATCGCGTCACCAAACCTTCCTGAGGCCGTCGACGACCGACAGCCGCGCCGAGCGCATGGCCGGTAAGCCGCCGGCGAGCAAGCCGACGGCCGCCGCCGCGCCGAGGCAGGTCAGCACGGTCTCGGTGTTCACCCCGAAGGCGACCAGGAAGCCCTGCGTCACCTCGGTCATGTTGACGAAGTTGTAGATGACCTTCGCGCCGAACGTGCCCAGCGCGCCGCCGAGGAGGCCGAGGGTGACGAACTCGATGAGCATCAGGGTGAGGATCATCCCGCGCGTGAAGCCGATTGCCTTCAGCACCGCGATCTCGGTCACCCGCTCGCGCGCGGCCATGCTCATGGTGATCGCAGCCAGCAGCACGACCATGAAGATCGAGCACAGCGAGACCACCGTGAACAGCAGCTTGATGTTGCCGATCATGGCCATGAACTGCTGCTGGAACTCCTTCTCCGTGAACGTCTCGGTCGGATACTCGGAGTTCTTGAACATGTCGTCGATCTGCTGGCTGATCTTCGCCATGTCCTTCGGGTCGCGCACCCGCACCCAGAAGGTGCCCACGGTGCTGCCCACGGTGTCCTTCGTCGACTCGTAGAAATAGTCGTAGCGGAAGAAGAACGAGGACGAGTCGAACTTGTGCTTGTAGACGCCGCGGATCGTCACCGCGGGGTTGAACGGAAAGATCGTTCCGATGAGCGTGATGCGGTCGCCGACCTTCCAGCCGTACCGCTTCATCAGCTCGGGCCCGACCAGCGCGCCGGTGCGGTCGGCCTTGAAGGCGTCCATCTGGTCCTTCGGCGTGGCGTAGTCGTCCCAGACCGTCTCCATCTTGTCGTGATCGACGGCGAAGTTCGCGAAGAAGTTGCGCTGGTCCTTGTAATACGCGCCGACCCACTGCAGCTTGGCGGTGTCGACGATCCCGGGGACGGTGCGGATCTTCTGCTCGTGCGACAGCGGCAGCGGGTTGGCCAGCGAGATCGCCGACTGCACGCCCAGGCGGTTCTGGCCCTCGCCGGAGTTCGAGGCGGCCTCGAAATTCGAGAGGATCGAGAGCAGCGTGGAGATGAAGAAGAAGATGGCGGCCATCAGCACGAGCGTGAGGATGGTCCGCAGCTTGTTGCGGAAGAGATTCCGGAAAATCAGCTTGGCGAACCTCATACCCGGCGCAATGCCCCTTCCTGCTGTGCCTCGTGCTGCGCTTCGACGAGAACGCCCTTGTCGAGGTGGAGCACGTGATTGGCGCGGTCCGCGGCCTTCGGGTCGTGCGTGACCATGACGATGGTCTTGCCGTGATCGGCGTTGAGCTCGTGCAGGAGGTCGAGGATCTCCGCCGCGCTCTTCGCATCGAGGTCGCCCGTGGGCTCGTCGGCCACGAGGATGGTCGGGTCGGTGACGATGGCCCGGGCGATGGCCACGCGCTGCTCCTGGCCGCCGGAGAGCTGGCGGGGGAAGTGCCGCATGCGGTCGCCGAGGCCGACGATCTGCAGGGCGGCTTCGACGTGCTGTTTGCGCTCGCTCTTCTTCAGATGCGTCAGCAGCAGGGGGAGCTCCACGTTGTCGAACGCGTTGAGGACGGGAATGAGGTTGTACATCTGGAAGATGAAGCCGACGTGGTTGGCCCGCCACGCGGCGAGCTTCGTCTCATTGAGAGAGGAGATCTCCCGGCCGTCGACGATGACCTGCCCGCGCGTGGGGCGGTCGATGCCGGCGATGAGGTTCAGCAGCGTGGTCTTGCCCGAGCCGGAGGGGCCCATCAGCGCCAGATAGTCGCCGCGCGGGACGGTGACGGAGACGCCGTTGAGCACCGGGACGTCGAAGGAGTCCCGGCGATAGACCTTGTGTACTTCGCGAATCTCGACCAGTGGTTCCATGGACCTTCCCTTCCGGACGTTGGCGGTGAGCGTATTGTCTCAGATCCCGCCAAGGGACGAATGGCTGCACGGCTGGGACGAACGCGCTTGCCGCGCGCCGCGCGCTGCCCGAAAGTGCATCAGCCTTAGCAAAGGAGGGCACGCCGAGAGCGGAAAACGACCAAGGAGCGCCGGTCACCACGGTCTGACCGAACTGGAAACGCGGATCAGACAGGTGCCGGCCTCCCCTCCGACCTTCTACACTCGGTAGAGCCATCTGGAGTGCGCAGGCAATCAATTGCCTCCGCTTTCGTATTCGGGAGCCTGCCGCGCCGAAAGAACTCCATAGGAAGGCCCAGCCCGGCCAGCCTCCTCACGCGATGGCTACGGTCACGCTTCGCTCTGCTGGCGCCGCAGGCTGAGCGGCCGCATGTCCGTCCAGCGCTCCTTCACGATCTCCAGACAGCGGGCCCTGGGTGCGGGCCCCGCGACGGCGCTCCATCCAGGCGGCAGCTCGCGGTTGTCCGGCCAGATCGAGTATTGCTCTTCATCGTTGACGACCACGTGAAACATCTCCGGTCTCTCTTCGGCTTCGCTCATGGTTCTTCTCCTTTCGCGGTGAATGCCGCCATCCAGTTCTGCAGCAGGTCCGCGGACAACTCAGGGCAGACGATGCCGCTGCCTTCGATGGCCGCGAGCGTCTCGGTGCAGTCGAAGACGACGTGCTGTCCGGCGCCCTGGGTGAGCAGAGGCGCGAGCGCGCGTGTGGCGGCGTCGACGTGTGGCGCGATCGCGGACTCCCACTCGGCGAGGGGAGCGCGGCGCGGCACGCCGAGCCATGCGAACAGCTGGGACACATGGGTCGACTGCGGATTCACGAGGTGGAACGCTTTCGCCGTTCCGGTGCCGCTTGCAACGATGTGTGCGATGGCCGCGGCGACGTAGTCCGCCGGCGCGATGTTGACGTATGCATCGACGTCCGGCGCGACGCCCGCGCTCACCGACGCGCGGACGAGGTGCCACAGCAGATCGTCCTGCGGCCCGCGGCCGCCGCGAGTGCCGCCCCAGATCCGGCCGGGCCGGTGGATGCACGCGGCAACGCCTCGCGACGCGGCTTCGAGCACGAGCTTTTCCGCCACCCATTTGGTCTGCGTGTAGCCGAGGGGGAGGGCATCGCCGTGGCGGGGCACGTGGCTCTCCGCGACCGTCAGCGTCGCATCGAGGTCCTCCGGCGCGAACACGCCCGTCGTCGAGACGAGGTGCAGGGACTTCGGCATCCCTCGACAGGCGAAGCGGAGCAGGGCCAGCGTGGACTCGACGTTGGCCGCGCGCAAGGCGTCGTACGGCGACGTGAAATGCACGGCCGCGCCGTTGTGGACGACGGTGCTCACGCGCGACGCGAGCTCGTCGTCGAGCTCGAGCCGCTGGAGATCGCCCGGGACGATGCGGATGCGCGCAGCGGCGCGCCCGTCCCATAGACCCTGCCGCTCGAGGTTGCGGCGCACGCGCTCGGCCGGCGTGTCGCCGCGTACGACGCAGTGCACGAGTCCTTCCGTGCGCCGCAGCAGCGCGTGCAGCAGAAACGCACCGAGAAATCCGGTCGCGCCGGTCAGCAACACGTCGCCGGCGGGCGGCTCCACGCGCGGCCGCGGGTGCGGCGGCACGACGTCCGACGGAAGAATCGTCTCCGCCTCGAGCCGCCGCGACGGAAGTGCGTCCGACGAATCGATGCGCGCGGCCATGCCGCGGAGGGTCGGGTCCTGGAGCAGCGCCAGCAGCGGCAGCCGGGTGCCGAACGCGTCGTGGACGCGGAACATCAGCTCGGCCGCGAGCAGCGAGTGCCCTCCGAGCTCGAAGAAGTCGGCGTCGGTGGCGGAGCAGTCGAGGCCGAGAAGGTCGCTCCAGATCGCGGCGAGGCGGCGCTCCGTTTCCCCCCGCGGACCGGTCGACGCGAGGCGCGGCGCGCTCCGCGGACGCGGGAGCGCTCCCACGTCGAGCTTGCCGTTCGTGTTGACCGGGAGGCGATCGACGGCGACTACCGCCGAGGGCACCATGTGGCGCGGAAGGCGCGTGCGGAGAACGGCCATGCAGTCGGCGGCGAGCCGCTCGTGCCGCGGGCCGCGCAGCGGATCGTTGGTCCCCGTGCGGCCGTCCCTCGCGGACTCGGGCATCCAGGCCGCCGGCTCGCAACCTTCGCGCTCGAACAGCGCATCGACGAACCCGGCCTCGGGCGAAGGCTGCACGCGGACACGGTATCCGTACGTGTCGCCGAGGGCCCAGAGGGACTCGGGATCGACAGCGGATGCACGCTCCGCGGCGATGCGCGCGCGGACCTCCGGGACCGCCGCGCCGCCGCGCAACGCCTCGTACGCCAGCACCTCGGCGCTCACGCGCGCGTCGGGCACGTGCAGGACCGCGATCCGTTCCGCCTCGCGCCGCGCGAGTGCGAGAGGCAGTGCATCGAGGCCGACGGCGAGCACGGCGGCCTCGGGCCTGGCGCCGCGCCGCAGGACCACGTCGTAGCGGAACCGCGTCATTTCGTTCCAGGAACGCCCGCGGCGGACATTGACCTCCACCTCGCCGAACTGCGCGAAGAAGTCGGGATCGACGAACAACTCCTCGTCCGTCGCGGCGGCGTGCTCGATGTTCCGCAGCAGTTCGCCGGCCGTCACGTCGCCGGCGGCACGCTGCAGCTGCACCGCCGTGTGAAACGCGCGATGCAGGCGCAGCGACGGGACGTCGCCGACGAACACCGCGCCGCGCTGGCCGGCGGCGGCCTGTGCGGCCGCGATCACCTCGCGGAGGTAGTCCGCGGAAGGGAAGTAGTGAATGGTCGAGTTCAGAACGACGAGATCGAACGATCCGGGCTGGAGATCGCGAAGCTCGTCGGCGCGGGCCTGTCGCAGCGCGACGTTGGTCAGGCCGCGGGCGACGACGACCGACCGCAGCTGCGCGAGCGCCGTCGCCGACATGTCGGTCCCGACATAGTGCTCGCACCACGGCGCGATGCGCAGGAGGAGCATGCCGGTGCCGCAGCCGATCTCGAGGACGCGGCGCGGGCGCAGCGCGAGGATCCGCTCGGTGGTGCAAGCCACCCACTCGCGCATCTCCCCGGCAGGGATCGGGGTGCGCGTGTCGCTGCTGGTCCAGCCGGCGATGTCCAGGGTCTCGTCGTCCGTCCGTCCGGCCGCGGCGTAGACGCCGTCGAACACGTTCTGCCACTGCGCGACCTGAAGGCCGGCCTCATCGTCGCGCTCGCGCGGAACGACCCACGCGACGAGCTGGGTGTCGAGCGCGCGCACCACGCAGTCGCGCACGCCCGGTTGCTCGCGCAGCACGGCCTCGATCTCGCCGGGCTCGATGCGGTAGCCGCGGACCTTGACCTGGTGATCGATGCGGCCGAGGCATTCGAGCTCGCCGGTGGCGGTGAGACGGCCGAGGTCACCGCTGCGGTAGAGCCGCTCGCCGCGACGCCAGGGATGGGGGACGAAGCGCTCGGCCGTCAGCTCGGGCCGGCCGAGGTAGCCGCGGGCGAGGCCGGCGCCGCCGACGTGCAGCTCCGCGGCGACGCCCGGCGCGGCGAGCTCGCCGCGCTCGTCGAGCAGCAGCACCTCGAGGTCGTCGAGCGGGAGGCCGATCACCCCGCCGCGGCGCTGCTCGACGTCTTCGCGCGAGAGCGGCCGCCACGTCGCGTGCACGGTGGTCTCGGTGATGCCGTACATGTTCACGAGCCGCGGCCGCTCGTCGCCGCGGCGGGCCAGCCAGTCGCCGAGCATGGCCGGATCGAGCGCCTCGCCGGCGAAGATCACGAGCCGCAGCGAGGGCGGAACGAGGTCGCGGTCCAGCATCGACCGCATCACCGGCCGGGCGGCGGTCGGCGTCTGATTGAGCACGGTTACGCGCTCGCGGCAGAGCAGGCTCGCGAGCGCGTCGGGATCGCGCCTGACCTCATCCGGGACCAGGACCAGCCGGCCGCCGTACAGCAGCGCGCCCCAGATCTCCCACACCGAGACGTCGAAGGCAAAGGAGTGGAACAGGGGCCACACATCCTCTTCCGTGAATGCGCAGCCCTCGCGGGCCGACGCAAACAGGCGCAGGACGTTCTCGTGCGTGACGACGACGCCCTTCGGTCTGCCGGTGGAGCCCGACGTGTAGATCACGTACGCCGCGTTCCGTGGGCCCGGCCGGGAGAGCTCGATGCCCGCGTCGGGGCCGGCGGCATCCGCGCCCGTCAGCACGAGGCCGACTTCCGCGTCCTCGATCTGCCACCGCAGCCGCTCCTCGGGGTACGAGGGATCCAGCGGAACGTACGCGGCTCCCGTGGCGAGGACGGCGAGCATGCCGATGATGAGATCGGGGGAATGGCGCATGCGCAACCCGACGCGGTCCTCGACCGTGATGCCCCGGCCGGAGAGCTCCCGGGCGAGACGCAGCGCGCGGGAGCGCAGCTCGCCATAGGTCATGGTGCCGCCGGGCCACGTCAGGGCGATGCGATCGGCGAACCGAGACGCGGCGTCGTCGAAGGCCGCGAAGAGCGTGGTCTCGCACGCGAACGTGCGGCGCGGGCCGGTGAGCAACGCCGCGCGCTCCGCATCGCTCATCATCGGCAGGGCGTGGATGGCGCGTCCGGGCGTGGCGCACATGCCCTGCAGCAGCAGGTCGTACTGGCGCAGCATCCGTTCGGCGCCGGCGGTGTCGAAGAGATCGCATGCGAGCTCGAGGAGCGCGTCGGCGCCGCCCGCCGCGCGCGGTTGAACGGACAGCCGCAGGTCGAACATGGCGGTGCCGTTGTGGATGTCGACCGGCGCGATCTCCAGTCCGCCCGGCGCCGCCATCGGCGCCTCCGCGCCCTGCAGCACGAAGAGGGTGCGGAAGAGGCTCGCGGTGTCGGCGCGGCGATCGGGCTGAAGCTCCTGGACCAGCCGCTCGAACGGCAGGTCCTGATGCGCGAGCGCGCCGTGCGCCGCGTCGCGTACGCGCGCAATGGCCTGGCGAGCGGTGAGCGACGCGTCCAGCTCTACGCGCAGCGGCAGCAAGTTCACGAAGAAGCCGATCAACGACTCGGTGTGCGGCAACGTCCGGTTGGCGACGGGCGTGCCGGTGCACAGGTCCGTGCGTCCGGTGAGGCGATGGAGGAGCACGAGCCAGGCCGCGGCGAGCACGGTGAAGAGCGTCGTGCCTTCTTCCAGCGCGAGCGCCGCCGCGGCCCGCATGGTCGCGGCATCGAGCGCGCGCAGCACGCGATCGCCGCGGAACGTCGGCGACGTGGGGCGGCGATGGTCGGTGGGCAGGTCGAGCTCCGGCACCGGCGTCGCGAAGCGCTCTTTCCAGTAGGTCCAGGCCGCGCCGGCGCCGTCGTTCGCGAGCATCTGCCGCTGCGCATACGCGAAGTCGGAGTACTGGATCGGCAGCTCGTCGAGCGTGCCTCCGCCGTAAAAATGCGCGAGCTCGCGCATCAGCACGCCGAACGACCATCCGTCGCACGCGATGTGATGGATGGTGAGCGCGAACAGGTGATCGTCCGGCGCGACGCGGACCAGGCGCGGCCGGAGGAGCGGGCCGGCCGCGAGATCGAAGGGCAGCGCGGCGTCGGCGGTGGCGATGCGGACGGCTTCGTCGAACGATTGCGCGTCCGTCAGCGGCAACTCGACGAAGAGCAACGGCTCGACGATCAGCCGCGGACGTCCATCGTGTGCCGGAAAGCGCGAGCGCAGCGTCTCGTGCCGAGCAACGACGGCGTTCAACGCGCGCTCCAGCCGGCCGCGGTCGAGCCTGTTGCGGATCCGGATCGCGCCGGCGACGTTGCCGACGGCCTTCCCGGGCGCGACCTGATCGACGAACCAGAAGCGCTCCTGCGCGAGCGACAGCGGCGCTTCGGCCGACGCGGGCCTGCGCATCGGTGTGACGGGGACCATACCGCCGCGGAAGCGCGCGAGCAGCTCGCGCCGCGCGGCGCCGGGCGAGGGGAGCGAGCTCATAAACCCTCCAGTAGCTGAGCGATGTCTTCCTCGGCGAGGCCGGCGACGAGCTCCAGCAGCGCGTCGTCGACGAGGCGGGCCAGTGCGGCCACGGTCGTCGCGCCGATGAGCCGCTCCAGGGGCAGGGCGACCGGATACGCGGCGCGGATGCGCGCGACGATCTGGACCGCGACGAGCGAGTGTCCGCCGAGGGCGAAGAAGTCGTCGTGAATGCCGACGGGCCGGACGCCGAGGAGCTCCTCCCAGATCGCGGCGATGCGCTGTTCGATCTCCGTGCGCGGCGCGTCGACCGGGCCGCGCTCGAACGGGCGCACGGACGCCGGCGCGGCGCCCGCGGCGGCGTGAGTGCGGATCACGACGACGCCCGCCGCGGGATCCACGCGTTGCAGATCGTCGAGCTCCACGCCGTCCCACGTCACGACGGTCCACGGGTGGAGGACGCGGCGGTCGCGCGCGGCTGTCTCGAGCGCAGCGGCCGTGCAGCGGTCGGCCGCCGTGTCGATCGTCGACGGCAGGAGCAGCAGCCGCAGCGATGCCTGGCCCGCGTCGGCCGCGGCGGCGGCTGCCGCGAGCTGTCGCAGCTCCTGCTGCATCGGCGCGAACGCCGGTACGTACACCAGTCCGTCGATCGGCCCCTCGCCCGGCTGCACGATCTCGCAGCCGCGCTCGCGCAATCGCGCCACCACGGCCGTATCGAGACGGCCGGCCACCGCGTAGCGCCCGCCCGGCCGCAACAGCGGCTGCTCGCGCAAGGCGCAACGCGTGAGGCGGGAGACCCACCGCTCGCGGCCGCGCAACGCGACATGCGATTCGCGGCGATCGGCGGCGAGCTCGGCGAGCAATGCGCCGGCGCCCGCGAGGAGATCGATGACGCGGACGCGCAGGCCGAGGAGTGCGGCGGCCTCGGGACGGAGGTCCGCTTCGCCCGCGACGTCGGCGGTACCGCGCGTCACGATCTCGATCTTCGCGTTCGTGAACCACGGCAGCGCGCTGGCGAGGTTCTCGCTGTCGAGCCGGCTGCCGAGGATGACGACCCGCGCCGGAAGGAGGTCGGGAGGCGGGGTGAGGTCGTGCGAGCGCACGACCCGCTCCCCGCGTGCCCGCAAAGCACCCGCGAGCTCTTCGGCCAGTCCATCGATGTCCCCCGCGAGCAGCCATCGCCCGGGCATCTCCGCGCGCACTTCGGCCGGGCGCGGGGCGTACGTCCAGACCGGCGTCTGCAATGGGGGTTCCGCATCGATCCAGCAGCGTTGGCGCTCGAAGGGATACGTGGGCAGGGCCACGCGCCGCCGGCGCGCGTCCGCGTGGAGGCCGCGCCAGTCGATGCCGACGCCCGCGGTCCAGAGCCGCGCGACCGCTTCGCGAAGCTGCTCCTGCTCGTGCCCGGGGTCGCCCAGAGACGACACGATGGTCCGGTCGCCTCCGAGAATGTGCCGCGCGAGCGCCGAAAGCGTGCGGCCGGGTCCGACTTCGAGCAACACGGCGGAAGGGCTCTCGCTGCGCAGCCGGTGCTCGAGCTCCGCGCCGGCGGGCATCGCGGCAGGCAGTTCTGCGCCCTCCGCGATGACGCGCAGCGCGGCGTCGAGCGTCGTCCCGTCCGCGATGCATGCGGCGACGAGCTCGCCGATCGAATGGCCGATCGTCGCCGCCGGCGCGACCCCCCAGGACATCCACAACCGCGCCAGACCGAGCTCCGTCGCGAAGACCGCGGCCCGGGCGATGCGCGGGTCGCGCAACGCCGCGTCGTCTCCGCTGAAGAGCAGATCGCGCAGATCGATGCCGTGCTCGCGCAACTGGCTGAGGCAGGTTTCGAGCGTCTCGCGGTACACAGGCTCGCGCTCGTGGAGGTCGCGGCCCATGCCGGCGTATCGTGCGTCCGGACCGGGAAAGAGGAAAACGACCCGTGGAGTGTGTGCGGGCAGGACATGCGCCGGCGCCTGGCGAAGTCTCTCCGCTCCCTCGGCCGCCGACCGCGCCACCGCCGCGCGGCGGTGCCGGAACGCGTGGCGCCCGCGCTGCAGCGTCCACGCGGCGTCGGCGAGAGGCAGGCCGGTGAAGGTGAGCTGCGCCGTCGCGGCATCGAGCGCCTCCGGCGTCCTCGCGGAGACGACGAGCACCTGGGGCGTGCCGTCGTCCGCCGAGGGCTCGCTCCCCGGTGCCTCTTCGAGGACGACGTGCGCGTTCGTACCGCCGATGCCGAACGAGCTCACGCCCGCGCGCCGCGGCGACTGCGATGCCGGCCACGGGCGCAGCTCGGTGCTCGCGGTGAACGGCACGCGCTCCCAGTCGATCTCGGGATTCGGCTCGCGGACGTGAAGCGTGGGCACGAGCACGCCGTGGTGCAGCATCAGCACGGCCTTGATCAGGCCGGCCACGCCCGCGGCGGCGTCGAGATGTCCGATGTTGCCTTTGATCGAGCCGATCGCGGTCCGCGTCCGTCCCTCGACCCAGGGACCGAACACGCGCGCGAGCGCCGCGATCTCGATCGGATCGCCGAGGCGCGTGCCGGTGCCGTGTGCCTCGATGCAGCCGATCGTGTGCGGGTCGACGCCCGCGACCGCGAGCGCCTCCGCCACGACCGCCGCCTGCCCGGTCACGCTCGGCGCGGTGAAGCCGGCCTTGACGCCGCCGTCGTTGTTGACCGCGCTGCCGCGGATCACGGCGAGGATGCGGTCGCCGTCCGCGACCGCGTCGTCGAGGCGGCGCAGCACGACCGCGCCCGCGCCGTTGCCGAAGACCGTTCCCTGCGCCTCCGCGTCGAACGGCCGGCAGTGGCCGTCCGGGGAGAGGATCGAACCTTCGGTGAACCGGTAGCCCGCCTCCTGCGGCACGCGGATCGTCACGCCGCCGGCGATGGCGAGGTCGCATTCGCCGGTGAGCAGGCTCTGACACGCGGCATGGACCGCGACGAGCGACGTCGAGCACGCGGTCTGGATACTCACGGCGGGGCCGCGCAGGTCGAGCTTGTACGAGACCCGGGTGGCGAAGAAGTCTTTGTCGTTCGCGACGGCGGCATCGAAGATGTCCGGCGTGTCGCGGCCGAGGGTCTCGAAGAGATTGGAGATCAGATAGGAGCTCATGCTGCAACCGGCGAAGACGCCGATGCGCGCGTCCTCGCCGGAGACATGGCCCGCGTCCTCGAGGGCCTCCCATGCGCACTCGAGAAACACGCGGTGCTGCGGATCGAGCAGCGCCGCATCGCGCGGGCTGAGCCGGAAGAAGGCCGCGTCGAACAGGTCGATGCCGTCGACCAGCGGCGCGGCCTTCACGTAGTCGGCACGCGACGTCAGGTCCGGATCGAGACCGGAGCGGCGCAGTTGCTCGTCGGTGAGCGTCGAGATCGACTCGACTCCGGCCATGAGGTTCCGCCACAGCGCGGCGACGTTCGCGGCGCCGGGGAAGCGGCCGGCCATGCCGACGATGGCGATGGCATGCGGCGCGGTCATGACGCGCCTCCCTCGCGCAGCCGCGCGGTGCGCGTGCGGTCGAGCATCGCCCGCCGTGTGGCCGCGCGGACCGACGCGGTCTCGGACGGCACGCCTCCGCCGCGCTGCGCGTCGAGGTGCGCCGCGAGCGTGCGGATCGTCGGAAACTCGAACAGCTCGGCGATCGCGACCGTGCAGCCGAGGGCGACGGCGATGCGGTGCTGCACCTGCGCCAGGAGCAGCGAGTGGCCGCCGGCTTCGAAGAAGTTGTCGTCGATGCCGACCGCGTCGAGCTGCAGCTTCTCGCGCCAGATGGCGGCGAGCGCCAGCTCGAGCTCGCTGCGCGGCGCCGCCGCCGCGGCGTCCGCGGTTGCGCGGCGAGGAGGCGGCAGCGCGGCGCGGTCGATCTTGCCGTTCGGCGTGCGCGGCAGCGCATCGAGCAATTCGACGTGCGGCACCATCGCCGACGGCACGCGCGAGGCGAGGAAGTGCCTCAGGTCCGCCGCACCCGCCGCGCTCTCGCGCGGCACGACGTACGCGACGAGCGACGCGCCGTCGGGGGCCGCGACGCACACCGCCTCGACGACGTCGTCGCGGCCGAGAAGCAGCGAGGCGATCTGCGAGGGGTCGACGC
Source organism: Thermoanaerobaculia bacterium (assembly GCA_036375075.1). Lineage (GTDB taxonomy): Bacteria > Acidobacteriota > Thermoanaerobaculia > Gp7-AA8 > Gp7-AA8 > QHVT01. The sequence goes on from DASUSN010000117.1 coordinate 13,122, forward strand.
GCTGCCCGCGGATCTTCAGCTCCCCGTCGATGCGTCCGCGCAGCTCGATCGCGCTGTCGAAGCGCTGCCGCGCGCGGTCGCCGGTGCGAAACATCCGCGCTCCCGGCCTCGCGGCGAACGGGTCCGGCAGGAATCGCTCCGCGGTGAGCTCGGGGCGTCCCTGATAGCCGCGCGCGAGACCTTCTCCCGCGGCGTAAAGCTCGCCCCACGCGCCCGGCACGACAGGTCTCTGCCGTTCGTCGAGGACGTACAGGCGCGTGTCGTCGATCGGCGTTCCTGCCGGTACGCGCGTGGCCTCGTCCTCGAGCGTGGTGACGTCGAAGCAGCTCACGTCGGCGGCCACCTCGGACGAGCCGTAGAGGTTGAGGAGGCGCGCGTTCGGCGCGAGGTCGCGGAACCGCCGCGCCAGCCGGAGCGGCAGCGGCTCGCCGCTGCTGATGCAGACCGCGAGGTCGGGCAGCCGGTCGCCGCGGTGGGCCGCGGCTTCGAGCACCGCCGCGAGCAGCGACGGGACCAGCTCGACGCGCGTGATGCGCTCCGCGGCCAGGAGGTCGAGGAGCGCGGCCGGATCGGACGAGATCCCCGGCGGCGCGAGCACGACCGGGATGCCGCCGAGCAACGGACCGAAGAGGTCCCAGGTCGAGTCGACGAAGTTCATCGAGATCTGATGGAGCGCGCGCTCGTGCGGCGCGAACGGAAATGCATGCCACATCCACCGCAGGCGATTCACCGCGCCGCGATGCGTCGCGATCACGCCTTTGGGCGTGCCGGTGGAGCCGGAGGTGTAGATGAGATACGCCGCGTCGTCCGGCGAGAGCGTTGCGTCGGGGGTCGCGCCGCCGTCGGGAATGGCATCGAAGTCGGCCGCCGTGACGATCGTGCGGGCACCGGCGTCGCGCGCGATGAACTGCAGCAGCTCCACGGGATACGCGGGATCGAGTGCGACGTACGCTCCGCCCGCGCGCAGGATCGCCAGGGCCGCGATCGCGAGCTCCGGCGAGCGCTCGAGCAGAATGCCAGCGACCGTGTTGCGGCCGACCCCGCGCGTCGCGAGGTGATGGGCGAGGCGCGCGGAGCGCCGATCGAGCTCGGCGTAGCTGAGCGACTGGCTGCCCGCGAGAATGGCGCATGCGGTACCGCGACGCTGCGCCGTCTCGCGCCAGAGGTCGACGAGCGTCACTGGAGACGGGCCGGCTGCCTCAGGCCTGCACCACGACGGAAATTCGTCCACGAATCGCGCGATCGTCTCCGCGCGGAAGAGGTCCGTCGCGAATTCCCACGTGAGATCCCAGCCGTTGCCGTCCGGCAAGACATAGAGCGTGAGATCGAACGGCGACGCGTCCGTGCCGATGGGAAAGGGCGTGATCTCCAGCCCTTCGACGTGCGGCGGCGCGGGCATCGCGTCCTGGAACACGAGCATCACCCGGAACAGCGGCGCGGTGCCGAGGGAGCGGGTGGACTGCACTTCCTCGACGATCCGCTCGAACGGTACGTCGCCGTGGCGGCACGCGGCGACGAACGCGTCGTGGGTCCGCCGCACGAGGTCCGCGAACGGCTCGCCGGCAGGGACGCGGTTGCGGATGGCGAGCGTGCCCAGGAGCAGGCCGATCATGCGCTCGGTCCCCTCGTACTCGCGATTCGCGACGGGACATCCGATGACGATGTCGTCCTGCCCGGTGATGCGGGCGAGGAGCTCGAACAGCGACGCCAAGACGACGACGAACGGCGTCGTCCGCGCCTCGGCCGCGAACCGGGCGACGCGCTCGCGCACTTCGGGCGCGAGCGTCTGCCGATGCTGCGCGCCGCGCATCGACGGCGCTCCGGCGCGGTCGAAGTCGGTGGGCAGGTCGAGCGGCACCGCTCCGGCGAGCTGTCCGCGCCAGTAGGCGAGACCGGCGTCGAGCGCGCCGGTACGCGCGCGATTCTGTTCCCAGCGCGCGTAGTCGGAGTAGCGCAGCGGCAGCTCCGGAAGCGGCCGCGCGGACGGGTAGAGGGCGAACAGTTCTTCGAGGAAAATGCTCATCGAGCGGCCGTCGCAGATGAGGTGGTGGATGACGATGAGGAGGACGTGATCGTCCTCGCCGCGGGCGAAGAGCGTGACCCGCCACGGCGGAGCGCCGCGCAGGTCGAACGGTTTCCGCGCCTCGGCCGCGACCGCGCCGTCGTCGAACGGGCGCAGGCTGAGCGGCACGCGCGGCGCGTCGTCGATGATCTGCACGACCCGCCCGCCGACCGCGGGGAAGCTCGCGCGCAAGGGCTCGTGGCGCTCCGCGATGGTGCGCAGCGCGCGCTCGAGCGCGGCGAAGTCGAGGGGGCCGCGCAACTGCATGCCGGCCACGATGTGAAACGCCGCCGTGCCCGGTGTGAGCTGCTCGAGAAACGCCAGCCGCTGCTGCGCGGAAGTCAGGTCGCACACGCGGCGGCTCATGCGTCTTCTCCTTCGCGGGACAGCTCGCGCATCAGCTCCGCCAGCTCGTCTTCGCCGAGACCGTGGACCCAGTCGGGGGTCTCGTCTTCACCGCGGCCGATGGCGATGCCGCCGCCGCGCGCGACGGCCGACGCCAGCCCGCGCACGGTGGTCGCGGTCAGCAGCTCGTGCAGCGGCAGCGTCACGCCGAACGCGTCGCGCAGGCGCGTGGCGATCTGCGTCGCGAGAAACGAGTGTCCGCCGAGGTCGAAAAAGTCGTCGTCGAGCTGGATCGGAGAGGTGCCGAATGCGTCTTCCCAGATCGCGGTGATGCGCTGCTCGATCTCCGTGCGCTCCGGCGGGGTCCCGGGCTCGGCCCGCGGCTCGCCGGCCGGCCGCGAAGCGGGGGATACGCCGGGCGCGATCCAGTAGCGCCGGCGCTCGAAGGGATACGCCGGCAGCGCCACGCGCGCGCGCGGTGCGCCGTCGTCGAGGCCGGACCAGTCGATGTCCACTCCCGCGGTCCACAGCTTCGCGACCGCCTCGCGCATCTGCTCGCGCTCGTTGCCGCGCCCGGGGAGCGATGCGACGAGCGTCCGTTCCCCTTCCGCGCAGGGGCGCGCGAGCGACGTGAGCGCGCTGCCCGGGCCGACCTCGAGCAGCACGGCGTTCCCGGTCTCCAGTGCGCGCTGCACGCGATCTTCGAAGCGCGCCGGCTCGGGGAGCGGGCCGCGTGCCGCAATCGCCTCCAGCGCGTCGGGCAGCGTCATGACCTCGGCCACACATGCGGCGACGGATTCGCCGACGCTCTGGCCGATCATCGCGGCGGGCGCAACGCCCCACGAGCGCCACAGCGCCGCGAGGCTGTACTCCACCGCGAAGAGGGCCGCCTGCGCCATGCGCGTGCCGCGCAGGCGCTCGTCATCGCCGGCGAAGAGCGCGTCGCGCAGATCGACGTCGTGGCGCCGGAGCTCGTCGATGCATCGGTCGAGGGTCTCGCGATAGACGCGCTCGTGCTCGTACAGCTCGCGTCCCATGCCCGCGTACTGCGCGCCTTCTCCGGGAAACAGGAAGATCACGCGCGGCGGTGTCTCGGGAGCGAGCACCGCGGGCGCATGCCGCAGGCGCTCCACCGCCTCGGCCGCAGTGCAGGCCGCGACGGCGGATCGCCAGCGGAACGCGCGGCGTCCTTCCTGCAGCGTCCGCGCGACGTCCGCAAACGGTGCGTCGACGGGCGGCAGATCGCGCCGCCGGTCGAGCGCCCCGCGCGTCTTCGCGGAGATCACCACGACGCGCGGCGTGTCGTCGTCGTCGCCGCTCCGCGCGCGCGCGGGCGGCTGTTCGAGAACGACGTGCGCGTTTGTGCCGCCGATGCCGAACGAGCTCACGCCCGCGCGGCGGGGATGCGCGGCGGCGGGCCACTCGCGCAGCTCGGTGTTGACCGCGAAGGGCGCGCGCGCCCAGTCGATGGCCGGATTGGGCTTCGTGTAGTGGAGGCTCGGCAGCAGGATCCCGTCGCGCACCATCAGCGCTGCCTTGATCAGGCCGGTGATGCCGGACGCGGCGTCGAGGTGGCCGACGTTCGCTTTCACCGATCCGATCGCGCAGGGCACGCGGTCCGGCGCCATCGGTCCGAAGACGCGGGTCAGCGCCGCGATCTCGATGGGGTCGCCGAGGGGCGTGCCGGTGCCGTGTGCTTCGACGTAGCCGATCGTGGCCGGGTCGACCTCCGCCATCGCCAGGGCATTCGAGATGACCGCGGCCTGGCCGGTGATGCTCGGCGCGGTATAGCCGGCCTTTACGCCGCCGTCGTTGTTGATCGCGCTTCCGCGGATGACGGCCACGATGCGGTCGCCGTCGCGCAGCGCATCGGGGAGACGCCGCAGCACGACGACGCCGGCGCCGTTGCCGAGGACCGTGCCCGCGGCCGCGGCATCGAAGGGCCGGCAATGGCCGTCCGGTGAGGCGACGCCGCCGGGCTGGTACTCGTATCCGCCGCGCTGCGGTACGCGCACCGAGCAGCCGCCGGCGAGCGCGGCGTCGCATTCGCCCGCGCGCAGGCTCGCGCAGGCGAGGTGCACGGCGACGAGCGACGTCGAGCAGGCGGTCTGCACGGCGACGGCCGGTCCGCGCAGATCGAGCCGGTACGCGACCTGCGTCGCGAAGTGGTCTTTGTCGTTGGCAATGGCCAGTTGATGGGGGCCGGCCGCGCGGACGAGGTCCTGGTTCGGCCAGATGTTGTTCAGCAGATACGAGCTGATGGCGGTGCCGGCGAAGAGGCCGATCGCTCCGTCGAAGCGGTCCGGCACCACGGCGGCGTCTTCGAGGGCGGTCCACGCCGTCTCGAGGAAGAGCCGCTGCTGCGGATCCATCAGCTCGGCCTCGCGTGCCGTGAAGCCGAAGAACGCGGCGTCGAAGCGGTCCTCGCCGTCGACGGGCGCGCCCGCCGCAACCCACGACGGACCGCACGTCTCGGGGTCGACGCCGGCCTCTCTCATCTCCTCGGGCGTCAGAGCGCGGATCGACTCGCGGCCTTCGCGCAGGCTCGCCAGGAGCTCGTCGACCGAGGCTGCACCGGGGAACCGGCCGGCGACGCCGATGATGGCGATGTCGGCGTCGCGCACGTCGCGCCGCGCCCTCGTGACCGGCGCGATTGCGGGTGCCTTGCGCGCGATCCGCTCCGCCAGCCGCGCGACCGTCGTGTACTCGAACAGCTCGATCAGGTCGAGGTCGGGTGCGAGGCCGCGCAGACGCGCGTGAAGCGTGATGAGGAGCAGAGAGTCGCCGCCGTGGTCGAAGAAGTTGTCGTTGCGACCGACCGACGCAACGCCAAGGATCTCGGAGAACACGGCGGCGACACGCTGCTCCACATCGCCGCGTGGGGGCAGGAACGCCGCGGCTTCGACGGACTCGGCGCCCAGGCGCCGCAGGGCGTCGCGGTCGACTTTTCCGCTGGGGGTGAGCGGGACGGCATCGACGAGGACGATGCGCGGCAGCATGGCCTCGGGCAATTGCCGCCGCGCCGCGCGGCGCAGCTCCTCGGCGGTCAGAATCGCCGCCGATTCGACGAGCTGCCGCGCCGCATCGGGCCGCGCGGCGCGGAGCCTCTCGCCGCGCGTGGCGTAGACGTAGAAGATGCGCTGCCGTTTGTCGACGGACCAGTCCTGTTCGACAGCGGGCGTGAGTCCATGACGGCGGAGGAGGGCGAGCACGTCGTCGAGCGCGCCGTCGCGGTCGTGCACTTCCGCGACGAGCTGGCGCACGAGCGGCCACTGTTCGTCGCGCAGGCCGCGCAGGACGTCGAGCTCGCTCTTCTCGACGTTGATCTTCAGCAGATCGATGCGGTCGATGGCGAGCGTCTCGATCACTTCGCCGAGCGTGCGGACCGAGACCGTCGTTTCGTGGCGCTCCAGCCGCCCGGCGATGATCGGGTCGACGCGCGCATCGTCCTCGCCGCCGCGCTGCGTCCGCACGAACGACCGCACGAGCTCCCGCTCCTCGGCCGCGTCCGCGTGCAGGCCGGACAGGATCGACAGATGCGGATACGACGTGAACGGCGACGTGCCGCCCGCGGCGCCGAGCGCGCATTCCTCCACGCGCGCGTCCGGCGCGTAGAGCGCGAGGTTCTGCCGGAGCGCCTCGCAGGCGATCGGATTCGGCTCGAAGCAGTGCAGCTCGACCGGCGCTTCGCTCGCGCAGGCGAGCGCGAACATGCCGATGTTCGCACCGACGTCGAGCACGCGGTCGCCCGCCTCGACGGCGATGCCGTGGCGGAAGTACGCGCGGCGCTCGAAGAGATCGCGATACAGGAACTCGGTCTCGCCGCGATTGAGCTGCACGATCGCGAGCCCGTTCGGCAGGGCATGACGCGGCCTGCCGGCGACGGTCGCGGCGTGGCGCGGCCGCGGCACGGCGTACGCGACGAGCCGCCGCGAGCCGTCGTCGTCCGCCGGCGCATCCGCGACGACGTCGCGGACGGCGGGATGCTCGCGCAGCACGGCCTCGACCTCGCCGAGCTCGATGCGCGTTCCGCGCACTTTCACCTGGCCGTCGGCACGGCCGAGAAACTCGATGGAGCCGTCGGGGCGGCGGCGGGCAAGGTCGCCCGTGCGATACATCCGTCGACCCGGCTCGGCCGCAAACGGATCGGGCAGGAACCGTTCCGCGGTCTGATCGGGCCGCGCGTGGTATCCGCGTGCGACCCCGCCGCCGCCGATGAAGATCTCTCCGCAGACGCCCGGCGGCACCGGCCGCAACTGGCCGTCGAGCACGTACACGCGGACGCCCGGAAGCGCGCGGCCGATGTGGGGCAACGCGTCGCCGGGGAGCACCGGGGTCCAGGTCGCGTCGACCGTGCACTCGGTGGGGCCGTAGAGGTTGATGAAGCGCACGTTCGGCGTCCGCCCGAGCCGTGACCAGAGCGGCCGCGCGATCGGCTCGCCGCCCACGAGAACGAGCGGCGGCAGGCCGCTCTCCTCGCCCAGGCCGTGATCGAGCAGCGGGCCGAGGTGGGACGGCGTGACGTCGACGGCGTCGAGCGACGCGCGCCGCATCGCGGCCAGCAGCCGCTGTGGATCGAAGCCGTGCTCCGCATCCGGCAGGAGATGGAGCGAGTGACCCGATGCGAGCTGGATCAGCATCTTGATCGACGTGTCGAAGGCGAGGGGACCGTTGACGCCGATGCGCAGCGGCCGCGCGCCGCCGCCGAACACGGTGGTGGTGAGGGCATGCGCGAGATTGGCGACCGCGCCGTGCGTCACCATCACGCCCTTCGGGCGGCCGGTCGAGCCGGAGGTGTAGATGACGTACGCGAGGCTGTCCGGCATCACGACCGGGCCGGGCGTGTCGATGAACTCGGGGCCCGCGGACTGCTCGACTTCGTCCGGGCTGCCGATCAGCATCGACAGCTGCGCGTCGGCCGCGGCCCATTCGATGCGCTCGCGCGGCCAGCGCGGATCGAGCGGGACGAACGCCGCGCCCGCCCGGAGCGTGCCGAGGATGGCGACGATCGCGGCCGGAGACTTGGGCAGGCAGATCCCGACGCGCGACTCGGGGCCGATGCCGCGGGCCCGCAGCAGCCCGGCGAAACGCGCGGCCGCGCGATCGAGGGCGCCGAAGGTGAGCGACGCGGAGTCCGAGACGAGCGCGAGGCGGTCCGCGGGCTGCGCGGCGATCTGCTCGTGGATCGGCGGTGCCGTCACCGGGGTACCGGTGTCGTTCCACCGGGCGTCGTCGCCGCGCGATTCCGCGTCGGTGCGCAGCGTGACTTCGGAGACGCGCACGTCCGGACGCGCGAGCACGCTGAAGAGCACGCGCTCGTATTGCTCCAGCATCCGCCGCACGGTCGCCTCGTCGAACACCTCGGTGCTGTACTCGACGACCGCGCGCAGGTCGTTCCGGGTGCGGAGGATGTAGATGCCGAGATCGAACTTCGCGGTGAGGCAGTTCACCTGCATCGTCCGCGCGTGCGCGCCGGGCAGCTCCCAATCCGTGCGCGCGCCGGTCTCCAGGACGAACATCACCTGGAACAGCGGATTGCGTCCGTCGCGCTCGGGCCGCAGCTCGTGAACGAGCGCGGCGAACGGGAGGTCCTGATGATCGAGCGCGGCGGCGACGGTCTCGCGCGTGCGCCGCAGCAGCTCGACGAAGGGCGGATCGTCGCCGGCGCGGCTGCGCAGGAGCAGCGTGTTCGCGAAGTAGCCGATCAGCGGCTCGAGCTCCTGTCTCTGCCGATTCGACACGGCGGTGGCGACGACGAGATCGGTCTGGCCGGTGCAGCGGTGCAGCAGCACCTGGAGCGCGGCGACGAGCGTCGCGAAGAGGGTGCAGCCGTTCGCGCGGGAAAGCGTTTCGAGCTGGGTCGCCAGCCACGGCGGCAGGTCGTACACGCACGTCGCTCCGCGGAACGTGGGCGTGGCGGCGCGCGGGCGATCGAAGGGCAGGTCGAGCCGCGGCGGAATGCCCTCGAGCTGTTGCTTCCAGTACGCGAGCTGCGCGTCGAATTCGCCGGCCTCGAGCCGTTTGCGCACCCATTCGGAGTAGTCGGCGTACTGCACTCCGATCGGCGGCAGCAGCGACGGCTCTCCGGCCGAGAACGCGGTGTACAGCGTGAAGAATTCGCGCGCGAGGACGCGCAACGACCAGCCGTCGCACACGAGGTGATGCGTCGTGATCTGCACGATCCTTTCGTTCGGTCCGAGGCGGAACAGGCGCGTGCGGAGAATCGGGCCGCGCTCCAGGTCGAACGGCAGGGAGCCTTCTTCGCGCATCCGCAGAACGAGATCGTCGTGCTCGCCGACGTCGACCGCCGGCATCGCGACCGGCGAAGGCGATGCGATCGACTGCACCGGCAGCCGGCCGTCGACCGGGAAGGACGTCCGCAGCGCCTCGTGCCGCCGGACGATCTCGCTCATCGCGCGGGCCAGCGCGTCTTCGTCGACGCGCCCCTGGAAGCGGACGCCGGCGGTGACGTTGTAGAAGGGAACGGACGGCGCGATCTGCTGCAGGAACCAGATGTGGAGCTGCGACGGCGAAAGGGGGAGCCGCGAGCCGCGGGGCACGATGGCAATCGCGTCCTCGCGCGCCGCGACGAGCCGCAGCAGCTCCGGTTTGCAGCCGGCGATCTCGGCGCGCAGCTCGGCCGTCAATGCTCCGGCCGGCGCGGTGTAGCGGAGCTGCCCATCCTCCGCGGTGAGGTGGATGCCGAGGCGCTGCAGACGCTCGTGGAGGTCGCGTGCGGTGCGGTCGCTCACAGCATCCCCTCCTCGCCCGCGCAGCCGCGCGCGATGGCGGCGACGGTGGGCTCGCGGTAGAAGTCGTCGAAGCGCACGCGGTGGCCGAGGTGCTTCCAGAGCACGTTGGCCACGCGGACCATGTCCACCGAGGTCACTCCGAGCGCCAGCAGGTCGGCGGACGGATCGACGTGGGGCACGCCGAGCACTTCCGCGACCCACGACGCGATCCGCAGGTCGAGCGGGCCCGTCGCGGCGGGAAACGGGACCTCCGGCGCGGGCGCGAGTGCCGCGAGCGCGCCGCGATCGATCTTGCCGCTGCGGTTCAGCGGCAGCACCCCGACCAGCTGGATCGAAGGCGGGATCATGTAGTGCGGCAGATGTGTGGCGAGGTGCTCGCGCAGTTCCGCGGCGTCCGGACTCGCGCCGGCCCGCGCTACCACGAATGCCGCGAGCTGCCGCGCGTGGCGGTCGCCGCGCGCGACGACGACGGCGTCCTGCACGTGCTCGTGTGCGCGCAGCACGCTTTCGATCTCGCCGAGCTCCACACGGTGGCCGCGGATCTTCACCTGCGAGTCGAGGCGCCCCAGGAACTCGATGTCGCCATCGGGCAGCAGCCGGCCCACGTCTCCCGTGGCGTACAGGCGCTCGCCGGTCTCCGCGCTGGTGACGAAGCGCTCGCGCGTCTGCGCGTCGTCGCGCCAGTAGCCGTGCGCGAGCCCGATGCCGCCGATGTAGATCTCGCCGGTGGCGAACAGCGGCCGGTACTTGCGCCGATGGTCGAGGACGAACATGTGCTGGTTCCGCATCGCGCGGCCGTAGGGAATGCTGGTCCAGGCGGGATCGACGTGCTCGATCGGATAAGCGATCGACCAGATCGAGGCCTCGGTCGCGCCGCCGAGACTGATCATCCGCGCGTGCGGCGCCAGGGCGCGGAGGCGGTCGGGGAGATCGACCGGGATCCAGTCGCCGCTGAGCAGCACGAGGCGCAGGTCATCGCCGAGGTGTCGGTCGTGCGCCTCGAGCCACTCGACGAGCATCGACGCGAGCGGAGGCGCGGAGCTCCACACCGTCACGCGGCGATCGAGGATCAGTTCGAGCCAGTGCTCGGGATCGCGCGCGCGCCACGGATCGGGAATGACGACCGCGGCGCCCGCGGCGAAGGTGCCGAAGAGGTCGTAGACCGAGAGATCGAACGTGAAGCGCGAGACGTTCAGGATGCGGTCGTTCGTGTCCACGCCGAAGCGGTCGTTCACGTCGAGGCACGTATTCACGGCGCCGCGGTGCGGGATGGCCACGCCCTTGGGGATGCCCGTCGAGCCGGAGGTGAACATCACGTAGGCGAGATCGTCCGGCTGCCGCCGCGATGCGATCGGGGACGCGCCGGCTGCGGTGTGCTCCCCGGCATCCACGCAGACGCGGCGCAGGCCTTCCGGCCAGGCCATGGCGCGGTCGATCGCGGCCTGGGTCAGGACGACGGCGGTCCGGCCGCGCTCGAGCAGATGCCACAGGCGCTCGCGCGGCGATTCGGGGTCGATCGGCAGCCAGGTGCCGCCGGCCTTCATCACCGCGAGCGCGGCGATGCTCTGCTCGACGCCGGGATGCATGACGATGGCGATGAGCTCGTCCGTGTGCACCGCGTCCGAAAGCAGTCGCGCGAGGCGATCCGACTCCGCGTCGAGCTCGCGATACGTGAGCGCGCGCGCGGGCGAGATCGCCGCGAGCGCATCGGGCGTACGCGCCGCAGTCTCGGTGAAAAGCTCGTGCAGAAGGGCGTCGCTCACCGGTCCTCCGGTGGCGTTCGCTTCTTCGATGAGGCGCAGGTGCGCATCGGGGATCGATGCGGGTGAGAGGTCGTGCCACGCGGCGGGATCGTCGACCAGGCGTCGCAGCAGGCGCTCGTACGACGCGAAGACGTCGTCCCACAGCGCGGGGGGGAAGAGCTCATCGATGCTGTCCCAGTTGTAGCGGAGCGCGCCTTCGTGCTCGTAGACCTGGTGGTCCAGATAGATCTGCGGCGTCTGGGTGATGCCGTAGACGACTTCGCCGAGGTGCTGCAGCGCGCGGGTGTCTTCGCCGCGCCCGAGCTGCGGGAGGATGCTGCTGAAGACCACCGGCATGAGCACGGGCTCCCCGCGCCGGCGCGCGAGACGGCGCAGCACTTCCACGCCGCCGGCCTGGCGGTGATCGAGATCGTCCCAGAGCTGCAGCTGCACCTGCCGCACGCGATCGAGAAACGTCGTGCCGCGCTCGCCGTCGACCTCGAGCAGCGTGAGCGACGTGAAGTCGCCCACGAGGTCGTCGACCTCCGCGTGCAGCGGCAGCCGGTTGAAGAGCGTGACGTTGAGCGTGAAGCGCGGGGTTGCGCTCCACAGCGCGAGCACGTCGGCGAAGGCGGTCATGAGCAGGACGGAAGGCGTTACGCCGGCGGCCGTCGCCGCGGTGCCGAGGCGCCGCCAGTTTTCGGGCGAGAGCTCGCCGCTCCTGCGCCGGAAGGTTCCGCCGCCGCGCGTCGTGGCGGCGCGCGCGAGCGGCAGATCCGGCCCGCCGGGCAGCGTGTCGAGACGCGCGTCCCAGTACGCGAGCGCGCGGCGGCGCTCGTCCGACTCGCGCAGCGCCTGCTCGGCGAGGACGTAGTCGCGGAACGAGAGCGCGAGCGGCGGCAGCGACGCGTCCGGGTCGCGCGCGAGCGTGCCCAGCTCGCGGCAGAGAATGAGCCAGCTCAGCGCGTCGCCGATGAGCAGATCGAGGCTCATGTGCAGCCGCACCTGGTCGCCGAGGCGCGTGGCGCGGATGTCGAAGAGCGGCCAGCGGTCGCTCGGCAGGACCTGGTGCGCCAGCTCGCCGCGCACGGTTTCGAGTGCCGCGGCGACCGCCGCGGGCGTCTGGTCGCGCAGATCGCGCACCGGCATTTCGTACCGCGGCACCTCGGCCAGAATGCGCTGCCGTCCGTCGGCGTCGACGACGCAGCGGAGCATGTCGTGGCGGCGGATCAGCCGATCGAGGGCATCGCCGATCGCGGCCGGTTCGACGCCGCGGCAATCCACCTCGACGTAGAGGTGCGCCGCGACGTCGCCGAGCTGGAAGTCGCCGCGCCGGCCGATCCAGTACGCCTCCTGCACTTCGTTGAGCGGGAACGGCTCGCCGCGATGGGCGGGATCGGGAATGATGACCGGCGCGGCGGCGCGCTCCCCGGCCGGACCTCGGGCCTCGATCGCCGCCGCGAGCGCCGCAAGCGACGGCGCGCGGAACAGCTCGCGCAGCGGAAGGTCGACGCCGAACGCGTCGCGCACGCGGGCGATGAGCCGGAACGCGAGCAGCGAGTGGCCGCCGGCTTCGAAGAAATGCGCGTGCCGTCCGATGCGGCCGAGGCCGAGCAGGTCGCGCCAGATCGCGGCAAGCGTTTTCTCCGCGGCCGTCCGCGGCTCCTCGGCATCGAGCGCGATCCCGGCCGCCGGCGCCCCGGCCGCGAGCGCCTTGCGGTCGACCTTGCCGCTGGCCGTGCGCGGCAGCTCCGCGACGAAGCGATACGTCCCCGGAACGTGCGACTGCGGCAGCGTCGCGGAAAGGAAGTCCCGCAGCTCGGACGGCCGCGGAACGGCCGCCGCCGCAACGACGTGGGCGGCCAGCCGCAGCTCGCCGCGCGCATCGGGCTGCGCCACTACCGCGGCATCTCGCACGGCCGGATGGCGGCGGAGCTGCGCCTCGATCTCCTCCGGCTCGAGCCGGATGCCGTGCAGCTTGATCTGTGCGTCGGCGCGGCCGAGGTATTGGAGATTGCGGTCCGGCCGCCAGCGTGCGAGATCGCCGGTGGCGTACATGCGCGCGCCCGGCTTGCCCCACGGGTCGGGGAGAAAGGCGGCCGCGGTGAGGGAGGGCGCGCCGATGTAGCCGCGTGCGAGCACCGGCCCGGCGATGAACAACTGTCCCGCCGCGCCGCGCGGCACGGGCCGCAGATGTGCGTCGAGGAGGTAGATGCGCGCGTTGGCGATCGGGCGGCCGATGGCGACCGGCCCGCCGTCGCACGTCCAGCTCGTCACGTCGATCGCCGCTTCGGTCGGTCCGTAGAGATTCTCGATGCGGCATCCGAGCCGCGCCGCCGCCTCGGCGCAGAGGTCCTCGGGCAACGCTTCGCCGCTGGCGACGAGGAGTCGCAGCGAGCGGCATCGCTCCACGTCCGGGCGCTCGAGAAAGAGCCGCAGCAGCGAGGGAACGAAGTGGAGGACCGTCACGCCTTCCGTCTCGATCGTGCGGACGAGCGCCGCGGCATCGGCCGGCGCGCCGGGCGAGGCGAGCACGAGCCGCGCGCCGGTCGCGAGCGGCCACACCAGCTCCCACACCGAGACGTCGAAGGTGAGCGGCGTCTTCTGCAGCACGCGGTCGGATGCGTCGAGGCCGTACTGCTCCTGCATCCACGCGATGCGGTTCGCGAGCGGACCGTGCGCGCTCATCACGCCTTTGGGCCGGCCCGTCGAGCCGGACGTGTAGATGACGTACGCGAGCGTGTCCGGCGCGAGCGCGCGATGCGGCGGCGCGGTGTCTTCGCCGGCGTCGAGACTCACGTCCGCTCGTGCCAGCGCGAGCACGGCGCGCGACTCGGCGAGCATCCATTCCGCGCGCTCGGCCGGCGTGTCGGGATCGATCGGCATCCACGCCGCGCCCGTTTTCAGGATCGCGAGAATGGCCACGACCATTTCCGCCGATCGCTCCATGCGGATGGCGACGACGCGCTCGGGCGCGGCGCCCGCGTCCGCAAGCCGGTGGGCGAGCCGGTTTGCCGCGCGGTCGAGTTGCGCGTAGGTGAGCGTCGCCTCGCCGGATGTGAGCGCGATCGCATCCGGCGTCCTCTCGGCCTGCTCCTCGAATCGGTCGATGACCGGAACGAACGGCCGGTCGACACGGGTCGCGTTCCACTGGTGCAGCAGCACGTGCTCTTCCTCGGCGGCGAGCAGCGGCAACGCGGAGACGCGCGTGGCTGCATCGCGGATCCCCGCGGCGAGAAGGCGCTGGAAGTGGCCGATCAGGGTGCGGATCGTGTCGCGTGTGAAGAGGTCCGTCGCGTACGACACCTCGAGGTCGAAGCGGCCTTCCCATTCGAGGAACTGGAACGAGAGGTCGAAGCGGGACGTCCCGGGGTCGACGGGGAGCGGCGTGAGCGTCATGCCGCCGGACTGGAGCCGCGGCAGGGGCATGTTCTGGACGATGAGCTCGACCTGGAACAGCGGCGAGTGGCTCATCGAGCGCGCGGGCTGCAGCTCTTCGACGATGCGCTCGAAGGGGACGTCCTGATGGTCGAGCGCGTCGAGGACCGTGCGGCGGACGCGGTGGACGAGGGTGCGGAACGGTGGATCGCCGCCAAGGTCCTCGCGCAGGACGAGTGTGTTGACGAAGAGGCCGGCGAGCGGCTCGAACTCCGGCGTGGTGCGTCCGGCGACGGGAGAACCGACGCAGATGTCCGTACGCCCGGTGGAGCGGTGCAGCACGGCGTAAAACGCCGCGAGCAGCGTCATGAACGGCGTCACGCCCTCGGCCGCGCAGAAGCGCCGCAGCTCCGCGGCGGTTGCGTCGCCGAGCACGCTGCGCTCGCGCGCGCCGCGGAAGGTCTGTTCCGCGGGGCGTGGACCGTCGGGAAGAAAGTCGAGCGGTGCGAGCTCGCCGCCGAGCTGCCGGCGCCAGTAGTCGAGCTGCGCCCCGAGCGACTGGTCGCGCAGTCTGCCGCGCTGCCACGCGGCGTAGTCGGCGTACTGCAGCTTCGGCTCGGGCAGCAGCGCCGCCACGCCGGAGCAGCGCGCCTCGTACAACGCGGCGAGCTCGCCGAAGAGCACACCCAGCGACCACCCGTCGGCGATGATGTGGTGCAGCACGAGCACGAGCAGGCGCTCGCCGCCGCGCGCGCGCAGCAGCGTCGCGCGGACGAGCGGCCCGCGCTCGAGATCGAACGGCCGGCGCAGCTCCGCCTCGGCCAGCGGCAGCAGCTCGTCGTCCGTGACCTCGATCGACGGCAGCGGGAGCGCGAGGGTGTCGTGGACGATCTGGACGGGACCGTCGTCGCTCGGGCGGAACGTCGTGCGCAGAATCTCGTGCCGGCGCACGATCTCGTCGAGGCTCCACCGCAGCGCCGCTTCGTCCAGCGCGCCGTCGATGCGCATCACGGCAGGCACGTGATACGCGCTGCTGCCGTGATGCAGGCGGTCGAGGAACCACAGCCGCTGCTGCGCGGACGACGCCTCGAAGCTCGCACGGGGCCGCGGCACGCGCGGGATGCCGGTGGCTCCGCGGAGCCGGCCGGCGAGCTCGCGCAGCTTTTCGGGCGACAGCGCGAGGATCTCTTCACTGGTGAGCGACACGAGCTCCTCCGGATGCGTAGTCGGTGAGGCGGATGAGCGCGGCCATGCCGCGGCTCACGGCGTCGCTGAGGCCGGCGACGGTCGGCGCGTCGAAGAAGACGCGCAGCGGCAGCTCGCACGCGAGCGCCGCGCGCACGCGGTTGACTACCTGCGCCGCCTGGAGCGAATGCCCGCCGAGGTCGAAGAAGTCGTCGAGCACGCCGATCGGCCCGATGCCGAGGACGTCGCACCAGATCGCGTGGATGCGCTCCTCGATGGCGTTGCGCGGCGCAACCGGCGTCTCGCGGAGGGCGCGGCCGGCAGCCACCGGGAGCCGCGCGACGTCGAGCTTGCCCGTCGGTCCCAGCGGCAATGCGTCGACGGTCACGACCGACGACGGCACCATGTACGACGGCAGCACGCGCTGCAGGCGCTCGCGAAGATCGGCGGCGAGCCGCGTGCCGGCCGCGGCCGGCGTGTTCGCGAATTCCGCGAGATCGAGCACGGCCTCGGGTTGCGGAAAGAGCAGGGGTGCGTCGCCCCGGCGCTGGAAGAGAGCATCGACGCGCCCGTCGCACGCGAACGGCGAGAAGCGGACGCGGACGTCATACCCGAGCGGATCGCCGAGGCGCACCAGCGTCGCCGGGTCGACCGCATCGACATCGCTCACGACGCGGCTGTTCGGGATGTGGGTGACTCCGTGCAGCGGCAGGCCGGCGGCCAGAGCGTGGGCGAGGTCGTCGCGGCAGGTCCACGGCACGAACGCGTCCGAAGGCGCGGCCGGCGCTTCGCGGTCGACGTGCAGCACGACGTCGTAGCGGAAGCACGTCATCTCGTTGCGGTCCGCGGTGCGTTTCACGCGGACGTCGGCGGTGCGGACGCGCGGGATGCGCCGGCCGAGGGCGGCGAACAGCTCCGGTGCGACCGTCAGCTCCTGCTCGTTCTCGATGCGCGCGCGCAACTGCGCGTCGTCGTCGATGCCGTCATGCCGCAGCACGCTGCGATGGAAGGCTTCGAGCAGGCGGTGATTGCGGACGTCCCCGACGAACACGCATCCGCCGGGCCTCACCCGGCGCACCGCTCCATCGAGCGCATCGAGCAGGTACGCGGCGCCGGGGAAGAGCTGCGTCACGGAGTTGAGGACGACGACGTCGTACGCGCCTTCCTCGATGCCGCGGAAATCGGTGGCCTCGCGCTCGAGCAGTTCGACGCACGAAGGGAGCCCGGGCAAGCCGCGCAGGTAGTCGATCGCGGCAGGGGAGAGATCGGTCGCGGTGTAGCGCTCGCAGTGCGGCGCGACGCGCAGGAGCAGCATGCCCGTGCCGCATCCGATCTCCAGCACGCGCCTCGGCTCGAGCGCGAGGATCGCGCGCACGGTGTGCTCCGCCCAGTCGCGCATCTCCGCGGCCGGGATGGGCTGGCGCGTGTACGAGCTCGTCCATCCGGCCGTGTTCAGCGACGTGTCGTCCGGCTGCGCGGGGCTGGTGTAGACGTCGTCGAAGAGGTGCTTCCATTCCGTCACCCGCTCGCGCGTACTGGTGGCGGTCTCGCGCGGCACCACCCAGGCGACGAGCGACGCGTCGACCGCGCGCACCGCACAGTCGCGGACGCGGGGATCGCCGCGCAGGACGGCCTCGATCTCGGCGGGCTCGATGCGATAGCCGCGCAGCTTCACCTGCTGATCGATGCGGCCGAGGTATTCGAGCTCGCCGCCGGCAGTGCGGCGCGCGAGATCGCCGCTGCGATAGAGCCGCTCGCCGCGGCGCCACGGATGCGGGACGAAGCGCTCCGCCGTCAGCTCGGGACGATCGAGGTAGCCGCGCGCCAGGCCCGCGCCACCGACGTGGATCTCGCCGGCGATTCCCGGGGACACCGGCTCGCCGTGCGCATCCAGCAGCAGAACTTCGAGGTCGCCGAGCGGCTGGCCGATCACGCTGCCGCGCCGCGCGAGCACGTCGTTCCGGCGCATCTGCCGCCAGGTGACGTGCACGGTCGTCTCGGTGATGCCGTACATGTTCACCAGCTCCGGGCGCTCGTCGCCGAAACGGTCGAGCCATTCGCCGAGGAGCAGGGGGTCGAGCGCCTCGCCGCCGAAGACGACCAGCCGCAGCGACGGAGGCAGCTGGCCGCGCTCGAGCAGATGGTGCATCAGGCCGCGAAAAGCCGTCGGCGTCTGACTCAGCACCGTCACGTGCTCGCGGTCGAGGAGCTCGGCGAATGCGCGCGGATCGCGGGTGACGTCGTACGGCACGACGGCGACGCGGCCGCCGTACAGCAGCGCGCCCCAGATCTCCCAGACCGAGAAGTCGAAGGCGAAGGAGTGGAAGAGCGTCCACGTGTCGTACTGCGTGGGCCGGTACGCGTCGCGGGTCGACGCGAAGAGCCGCAGCACGTTCTCGTGCGTGACGACCACGCCCTTGGGCCGGCCGGTCGAGCCGGAGGTGTAGATCACGTACGCGGCGTCCGCGCCGCCCACGAGCGGGAAGGCGGCTTCCGCGGCACCCGGCACGACGTCCGGCAGGGCGGCCAGCACGATGCGCAGGCCCGCATCCGCGATCTGCCACCGCACGCGCTCCTCGGGCCAGGTGGGATCGAGCGGCACGTACGCGGCGCCGGCCTCGAGGACAGCCAGCATCGCGACGATCAGGTCGGGACCATGGACCATGCGCAGGCCGACCCGATCGCCGCGCGTGACGCCCATCGCCGCGAGCTGCCGGGCTACGCGATGCGCGGCCGCCTGCAGCTCGCGATACGTGAGCGCGCCTTCGCCGTGCGATACGGCGACGCGATCGGCGAAGCGCGCGGCGGCATCGTGGAATGCTGCGATGAGCGACGGTGCGGTCGCGTAGTCGCGGCGCGTGCCGGCGACGAGCGCGGCGCGCTCGTCGTCCGTCGTCATGGGCAAGCGGTCGACCGTGCGCTGCGGGCCGGCGCACATCGCGGCGAGGAGCAGCCCGTACTGCCGCAGCATCCTCTCTCCGCTCGCGCGCTCGAAGAGATCGCCGGCGAGCTCGCACTGCACGACCAGTCCTTCTTCGCTCTCCGCCGCCTCGAAGATGAGCGCCAGCTCGGCGGTGCCATTGTCGACCTGCGCGAGCGGCGGCAGAAAGCGCGCGGTGAGCCCGTCGCCGAGCTCCACCTCCGCGCCTGCGCCGGCGAAGGTGTGCACGACCAGCGCGACGTCGTACAGCGGATTGCGGCGCGGATCGCGTTGAGGCCGTGCCGCCGCGACGATGCGGTCGAACGGGCAGTGCGCGTGCGCCAGCGCGGCGAGCACGGACTCCTGCACCCGCTGCAGCAACTCGTGCGTACCGTCGGCCCCGTGCACTCGCACGCGCAGCGGAATGAAGTTGGTGAAGTCGCCGAAGACGTGCTCGGTCTCGACCGAGCGGTTCGTCACGGCCGTTCCGATGACGAGGTCCTCCTGGCCGCTCCAGCGATACAGCGACGCCGCGAGCGCGGCGGCCAGCGTGACGAAGAGGGTCGTGCCGCGCTCGCGCGAGAGTGCCTTGATCGCGTCGAGCGTTGCGCGCGGGATCGTGCGCGTCACGCGCACGCCCTGCATCGTCCGCGTCTCCGGGGGCCGGTGGTCGGCGGGGGGAACGAGCGGCGGAGGCGCATCGGCCAGGACGGATGTCCAGTAGTCGAGATCCGGCTCCAGCGCGTCGCCGGCGAGCGCAGTGCGCTGCGCCGCGGCGAACGCCGCGTACTGCCGCGGCTCCGCGAGCGGGGACGGCGCGCCGGCGGCGAAGGCGCCGTAGATCGCGCGCAGCTCGCCCAGGAGGATGCCGGCGAGCGACCAGCCGTCCGCGACGATGTGATGGAAAGTCAGGCCGAGGACGTGGTCCGTTGCGGAGATGCGGTACAGCGATGCGCGAAGCAGCGGCGGCTCCGCGAGAGCGAATGGCCGCGCCGCATCCTCGCGGATGAGCGCGTCGAGCACCGCCTCATCGCTCGCGTCGATGACGGCGAGCGGAGGCAGCGCGGCATCCGTGACGATCTGCGCCGGCTCGTCGCCGCCGGTGAACCGCGACCGCAGGACTTCGTGGCGGCGGACGATCTCCGCGAGCGTCCGCTCGAGCACTCCTGCATCCACCGCTCCCCGCAGGCGAATGGCGGTGGGCAGGTTGTAGGCGGCGTTGCCCGGATCGAGCTGCTCGAGGAGCCACAGGCGCATCTGGGCGAAGGAGAGGGGTGCACGCACGCAGGATTCGGCGGGCACCACGCGATCCGCCCGCGGTTCCGCCGCGATCGCCTCGATGATCGTGGCGGCAAGGCCGGCCGGCGTCGGGCCTCCGAGGAACGAGCTCAGAGGAAGCGACACTCGGCTCATGGTCTCGACCGCGCTCCGCAGACGCATGGCCATCAGGGAATCGATGCCGATGGACGCCAGGGAGACGTCGTCGTGGACCTCGGGCACGGAACATCCGAGCAACGCCGCTACGAGCTCGCGAATCCGGAACGTCACGTCCTCGGGGCCGGCGATCGCGGCCGCGGGTGCGTCGTCCTTCGGGACTGCGTCGAACCAGTAGCGCCTTCGCTCGAACGGATACGTGGGGATCGCGATGCGGCGGCCTTCCGCGGAAGACGGCCGCTCGACGGGCAGGTCGGTGCGCGCATCGGAGTCGCGGAAGCGCGCGAGCTGCTCGTGCATCTCGCCTGTCGTGTGCGCGGTGAATGCCGCGCGGAACCGCAATGCCGCACGGCCGATGGCCGCGGTGTGGCAGACGTCGGCGAGAGGCGGAGCGCCGGCGCGGCCGAGGAATGCGTGGTAGCGGGCGGCGAGAGCGGCGAGCGCGGATGGAGTCGCGGCCGACAGCACGAGGCGATGCGGGCCGGCGCGCTCCGCGCGAGGCGGGCGCTCCGGCGCGTCCTCGACGATGACGTGCGCGTTCGTGCCGCTGAACCCGAACGAGCTCACACCGGCGACGCGCCGCCGGATGCCGCGCGGCCACGCCACCGGCGTCGCGGCGATGGCGACCCGCATCTCGTTCCACCAGACGTGCGCGCTCGGCGTGTGGAAGTGGAGGTGCGCCGGGATGCGCTCCTGCTGCAGCGCGACCAGGACCTTCAACAATCCGGCGATGCCCGCCGCGGCCTCGAGATGGCCAATGTTCGTCTTCACCGAGCCGACGAGCAGCGGCGCGCGGCGGCCTTCGCCGAGGGCCGCGTCGAGCGCGCGAAGCTCGATGGGGTCGCCGAGAGCGGTACTGGTGCCGTGCGCTTCGACGTAGTCGACGTCGCTCGGAAGGACCCCTGCGTTGCGCACGGCCGCGCGGATGACGTCCTGCTGCGCGGCCCCGCTCGGCGCCGTCAGCCCGTTCGTGCGTCCGTCCTGATTGACGGCCGAGCCGCGGATGACCGCGAGCACGGGATTGCCGTCGCGCAATGCGTCGTCGAGCCGCTTGAGCACGATCATGCCGCAGCCTTCGCCGCGCACGTAGCCGTCGGCCGAGGCATCGAATGGGTGGCAGGCGCCGGTGGGACTGAGCATGCCCGCATCCGCCAGGCGGTCGAACAGCGCCGGATCGAACAGCGCGTTCGCCCCGCCCGCGAGCGCGAGCGTGCATTCGCCCGCGCGCAGGCTCTGACAGGCCGCATGCACCGCGACGAGCGACGACGAGCACGACGTGTCGATGACCATCGACGGACCGCGCAGACCGAATGCGTACGAGATGCGGCCGGCCGCCACGCTCGCGGAAGTGCCGCTCGCCGCGTGCGGATCGGCACCCGCGCCCGCGGCGAACAGGAGCCGCTGGTAATCGCTGCCGGTCAGGCCGACGAAGACGCCCGTGTCCGTGCCGGCCAGTGCATCCGGTGCCTGGCCTGCATGTTCGAGCGCTTCCCACGCCGCTTCGAGCAGCAGCCGTTGCTGCGGATCGACCGATCGCGCTTCCGCCGCGGACATGCGGAAGAGCGGCGCGTCGAAGTGATCGATGTCCTCGACGAATCCTCCGCGTCGATCGATGCCGTCGCGCCGTCCGATCGCGTCGACACCGTTCGCGAGAAGGGTCGCGAACGCGTCGAAGTCCGGCGCACCCGGAAACCGGCAGGCCGCGCCGACGATCGCGATCGGGGAGGACGCGGGAGTCTCCTGCCTGATCTGTTGAGGCGGGACGATGCTCGACTCGCCCGGGAGCGAGACCGCGGCCACGACGTCGCGAATCGTCGGATGCTCGTACAGCAGCGACGCCGGCAGTTTGCGGCCGAGGAATCGGGCGAGCTCGCCGGAGATCTCGGCGGCCTCGTGCGAGCCGATGCCGTACGCGGTGAACGGCGCGTCGCGATCGATCGCCGATGCCGCCATGCCGCAGCGCTCCGCGACGCGCTGGGCAAGCCATTGCCCGGCGTCGCGCGATTCGCGGCCCCATCGCGCGAGCTCCGGGAGCGCTCCGTTCAGAAACGCTTCGCGGCAACGAAGCCGCTCGATCTTACCGCTGGTGGTCTTGAAGAGCCGCCCCGGCGGCAGCAGCACGAGTGCATGCAGCGCCACACCGTGCTCCTCGGCCACCGCCTTGCGCACGCGCGCGGCGATCTCCGCGGCCTGGCCGGCCATTTTCGGCCGGACGACTTCGTGAACGACCACCAGCCGTTCCTCGCCGCCGTCGTCGATCGAGAATGCCGCGCCGCCGCCCGGCACGAGCGCGGCGTGTGCCGACTGCGCGGTGACTTCGACGTCCTGGGGATAGAGGTTTCGGCCGCCGATGATGATCAGCTCCTTGATGCGGCCGGTGATGTAGAGCGCGCCGTCGCGCAGGAACCCTGCGTCGCCGGTGCGCAGCCATGGGCCTTCTCCGGTGGCGAGAGTCGCGCGGAACGTCTCTTCCGTCGCGGGGTCGTCGCCCCAGTAGCCGCGCGCCGCTTCGTCCGCGCCGAACCAGACTTCGCCGATCCGGTCGTCGTCGAGGGCGGCCCGCGTGGCGGGATCGACGATCGCGACGGACCCGTCGCGCAGCGGCGTGCCGCAGCAGGCGATGGAGATCGCGTCGGCGCCGGACGTCGCCGGTACGATGCGGTTTGCCGCGAGCGCGGTGCGGTCGAGGTGAGCGAAGCGCGGCCCGCCGCCGGTCTGATCGCCCGTGCCCGCGGCGACGGTTTCGGCGAGGCCGTAGGCCGTCCGAAACGCGCCCGGGCGGAATCCGCATCGCGCGAACTTCTTCGCGAATGCCTCCAGCGTGTGCTCGCGGATGGTCTCCGCGCCGACGCCCGCATATCGCCAGCGCGACAGGTCGAGGGTGTCCAGTTCTTCGTCGGGTACGCGGCGGACGCAGAGGTCGTACGCAAAGTTCGGCGCCTCGCTGTGCGTGGCGCCGGTCTCCGAGATCGCGCGCAGCCACCGCCCCGGCTCCTGGATGAACGCCTCGGGCGTCAAGAAATGCGACGGATATCCGCGATGCACCGGCTCGAGCACGCCTGTGACCAGACCCCAGTCGTGCAGCACGGGGAGCCAGGTCACTCCGGCGGCGTCCTTGCCGTACTGCATGAGGCGGTGATAGCGCGCGCACTGCCGTGCGGCATCGCCGTGACTGACGATCACTCCTTTCGGCGTGCCGGTGGAGCCGGATGTGAACTGCAGGTAGGCGATGGTGTCGCCGGAGATCGCCGGCATGCGCCAGTCCGCGGCGAGGGTGAGGTCGATGGACGATGTGGCGATCCGCGGCAGCCGCTCGAGCGCCGGAATGCCGCCGATCCTGTTCGGATCGGCGGCGAGATCGTCCGTGGTGAGAATGGCAAACGGGTCGCAGCGCTCGACGATCGCGTCGAGCCGCTCGCGCCGCCGGCTCACGCGCCGGCGCACGGCCGGCGGGGGAAGCGGCACCGCGACGGCGCCGGCGTACAGAGAACCGTAGAACGCCGCGACGAAATCGAGGACCGCCGCGGGGGGAAACATCAACAGCAGGCGCCGGCCCGTGGCATCGCGGCGGGTGAGCTCGGCCGCGATGGCGCGGGCCTTCGCGTCGAGCTCGCCGTACGACAGCTCGATCGCGTCGCCGTCTTCGGTCCGGAATGCGTGCGAAAGCTGCGATGGATGATGCTCGGTACACGCGCGCAAACGGGCAGTAAGCAAAGGTTGGTCGGTCACCTGGGTTCTCCGCGGCGGACGTTATCGGTGAGACGGAAGGCGAAGCGAGCGCCTCGCCTTCACAGTGCGAGGCGGACGGCTAGTGGCCGTCCTCCGACAGCTTGAGAATGCGGCTGCTCCACGTGAAGCTCTCGGCCCAGCGGCGCAGCGCCTCGTGACCGCGCTCGTCGTCGCCCACCGATTCGATGACGATCTGCGGGTTCGTCACCCACTCGTCGAGCTCGCCGAGGTTCTGCACCGGGACGCGCAGGTACGCGACCTCGCCGTCGCCGATGTAGGTGGAGTAGACCTCGATGTTCTTGCGGCCCTTGGGGTGCTTCTGGTGCGCGTTGAGGACCATCTGCAGTCCTTCGGACCACTGGTTGGCCAGATGGGTGATGACACGGCATTCGAGCTGGTAGATGAATTTCGTTCCGGTGTTCTGTGCCATGACTGGTTGTTCCTTTCTTCCTCTTCCATTCGTCAGTGATGTGGGGACAGCGGGGATACGCATCGATGCATCGACGACAGTGGGAACCCGAATCAGCTTGCTGAAGCACCCGGGGACCAGAGGGCCGGGATGATGGAAAGACGGACGGACGGGGCGTCACCGCAGGATGTCGTTTTCTCCGGAATGCATGACCGCGTAGGCACAGCGCAGTTGCTTCTGCGCCGTCGCGAGCGACGGGTTGAGCGCGAGCACGCGCAGCGCCGCGCCAGCCAGCGGCACCGCGTGTGCCGAGCAACAGGGCAGCAACTCGACGATCGCGAGATCGGCGGCGCCGCCGCGGCCGGCGAGGTCGTGGAGGACGGTGAGCGATTCGTCCACCGAGCCTGCCGCGGCGAGTGCCGCGCTCAGGCGGACCGCGGCGTGGGCGTTCGACGGATCGAGTTCCCGCGCACGGCGGAGCGCTGCGACGATCTCGTCCGGAGGCGCGAGGTGGGTGCCGGCGACGATCTCCGCCGACCGCAGCCAGGCCATGGCGTTGTTCGGATGGCTCTCGATCAGCGAGCGCGCCATCGCCGCGGCGCGGCGCAGCGAGCCGCGCGAGCGCGCGAGCTCCGCCAGCGCGAAGACGGTGTCGGCCGCGCCGCCGGCGATCGACTCGAGCCTCCGCGCCATCACCATCGTGGCGTGCGACTCCTCGCCCGTCTGCGAGCGGAGCGATGCGCGGCGGAGGACTTCGCGCTGCAGTGCGATCACGTTTGCCGGGTCTGCGCGCAACGCGGCTGCCAGCCGCACTGTCGCGTCGCCCGCGCGGTCCGCGCTGCACAGGATGTCGTAGCTCGCCGCGAGTAGCACGCTGTTCGCGGGATCGTGCTCGAGCGCGCGGTCGATGGCATGCGCCGCTTCTTCGATCCTTCCGTCGCCCGCGCAGAGGCGGGCGACGGTGAACCACAGATAGGCTGCCGCTTCGCTGCCGTGCGCCATCGCGGCGATCTGCTCGATCCCGGCCGCGACATGACCGCCGAGGGCGAGTGCGAGCGCCCGATGCAGCGGCGCGACTTGCGGGGAGACGGCGCGCGCGGCCGCCGCGTGGCGTTCGGCCGCAGCCCCGGCGCCGTCGACGAGAGCGGCGCATTCCGCGAGCTCCAGCCACGCCAGTACATGCGAAGGCCGCGATGCGACGACCTGTTCGTATATCGCAATGGCTTCGCCGACGGCGCCGCGCTCGCGCAGCACGCGGGCCAGTTGCAGCCGCTTGCGCCAGCCGCGCGGGTGCTCGGCGATGTATCGCTCCAGCCGGGCGAGCGTCCGCTGCGAGAAACGGAGCGGCGGCGCGGCGAGATGGAAATACACATCGCGCTCTCCCGTCGGCGTCGTGACCTGCGCGAAGCGCGTCGCCACGAGACTGCGCGGGACCTCGACGTCGAACCGCGAATCGTCAGCCGGCGGGTCTTTCTTCACGATCTCGCGCACGGGGCGGGGCCGCAGCGCGGCCTTCACGCGTTCATGCGCTTCCCCCAGTTTTCGCCGTACGTTCGCTTCGCTCATCCCCGTCGCCCGGGCGATGTCGTCGAGGAGCATCTCGTCGCGGTAGTACAGCTTCATCACATGCGAGAGCAGGCGTGGCAGGCGCTCCACTTCGTGCCACAGCGAATGCCGCATCTCTCGCGCAACGTAGAGGTCCTCGGGCGTCGTGAGCTGCACAATCCCGAAGCTCCGCTCCGCATCCTCCACGGAGTCGATCGACTCGGCGAGATGCTTCTGTCGCTCGCGGAGGACGTCCGTGCAGACATTCCGTGCGACGTGCCACAGCCAAGCTTGATGATTGTGGATGACGTGCGTGCCGAGGTGCTGGAGGGCCCGCATGGCGATCCGGCTGATCGCGTCGTCGGCGTCGGCGCGGTTGCCCTTCATGCGGTGCAGGCAGTAGCGCCGCAGACTTGCGATCGATCCGCGCCACGCTTCCTCGAACCGCCCGACGTGCTCGTCGGGATCCTCCGTCTCGTCCGCGAGACGGCACACTCCTCCATTGAACGGACGTTCGTCGACCACGCCAGCCTTTCTCCGTGCGACCCACTACAAGGACGGAGTGCCGGCGATGCGGCGCAAAATGGCGGTTAGTCCGTATGTGTCCCGAGACGTTGGGATTACGACCGGAGCAGCGCCGGCCTCTCCAGCGGCTCTGCACCTCGCATCGCCCGGCGCTGAGTGATGCGGTGTTCGCGACATGGGGGTGCGGAGGCGATCGGAGGATGTTTCAACCCCGGTCTCCGCGTGCACCGAGAGCACGCACCGCGTTGGAGACACCTCCAATCGCGTCCGCTTTCCTGGTGCGCCTGCCTCACCGCGACAGGCGCGCGAATGCGAAAGCGGAGGCGATTGCCTCCGCACTCCAAACGTAGCGAAGTCACGTCTTGACGCGTTGCCGCCGCAGGGACGGACGTGTCCCTCGCCGGAAGGTCATCGTTCGGTCACGGATGGCCGGCGGCATTGACAGATAACCATCTTTCTGCAATAGTTAAAAATTCCAAAACAGTGTAATCAGGTCCACGGTTTTTCCCTCCAGAAATGGAACGACGGCCCGGGCGGGCGAGCACAAATCGCGCGTCTCGTGGCGGGTCTCTGCCCCCTGTCGAGCACCGTTGCGACCGACGGGGCGAAGCTTTTGCGTCCACTCGACAGTGAGGTCACCAGGAGCGTGGCGTGACGTACGAAACGATCAAGGTGCAGTTTCAGGAGCCGGTCTGCCACGTGCAGTTCGACCGGCCCGAGGCGAATAACACGATCTCCAGCCGGCTCATCGCCGAGTGCCACGACGTCCTGTCGGTGTACGAAGACTCGGCGACCATCGTGGTCTTGAGCGGGACGCCGGAGGTGTTCTGCACCGGCGCCGATTTCAAGGCCATTGCGAGCACGATCAACGACCCGCAGAAGGGGGACGGCGATCCCGGACCTCTGTACGATCTCTGGCTGCGCCTGGCCACCGGTCCTCACGTGACGATCTCGCACGTGCGCGGAAAGGCGAACGCCGGAGGGATCGGGTTCGTGGCCGCGAGCGACATCGTCCTCGCCGACGAGAGCGCGCAATTCAGCCTGTCCGAACTGCTGTTCGGCCTCTATCCCGCCTGCGTGCTGCCGTTCCTGGTCCGCCGCATGGGTTTTCAGCGTGCGCATTACCTCACGCTGATGACCCAGCCGATCCCGGCGAAACAAGCCTTGGACTGGGCCCTCGTCGACGCGGTGGACGCGTCCAGCGAAGGATTGCTGCGGCGGCACCTGCAGCGCCTGCGGCGGCTGTCGAAGACCGCGATCCGCCGGTACAAGAGCTACATGAGCGGGCTCGGGGCGCCGCTACGCGAGCAGAAGGCGGCGGCCGTCGCCGGGAACCGCGAAGTCTTCTCGGACGCCGAGAACCTGCACGCGATCGCGCGCTATGTCGAGCGCGGTCTCTTTCCCTGGGACAAGGACTGAGCGCGGGCGGTTACGCGCGTGACCGGAACCGCCGTCCGCGCGTATATGCAGAACAAAGGACTGGAGCATCAACGCAAATCGGTCACGGCCGACTGGCCGTATTGACAGAGAAACAGAACCTCTGCAATAGTGAAACGTTCCAAAACAAGGTAATCGGTCCCTTCGGATAACTTCAAATTGAGGCGCCGGCGGCCGGGCGATTCGCTCGTCGCGGCCGGCGTTGTCTCGTCGGACTCGCATCACCGACGGGGCGAAGCCATGGGGAGCCGCACAGAGCCCGCCGCGGCGAAACAAGACACCTTTGTGTCACGGCTCGTCTCCCTCCCGCCATCCGGAACACAACGCAATGGAAACCGTAACTGAGCTCCTCGACCATTTGGCGAGCAAGGGGATCAAATTGTCGGTCGACGCCGGCAAGTTGCATTGCCATGCGCAGAAGGGAACGCTGACGAGCGACCTCCAGGCCGGCATCGTGGCTCACAAGGCCGCGTTGATCGAGCTGCTGGAAGGCGAGGCGCGGAAGGAACCGGCGCAGCCGGACGCCGATGTTCCCCGCGAGCGTCTGCCGCTGAGTTTTGCCCAGGAGCGACTGTGGTTTCTCAACGAGCTCGATCCCGGCAGCGCGGGCTACAACGTCCCCGGAGCGGTGACCATCCGCGGCCCGCTGGACATCGGTCACGTGGAGCGCGCGCTCCGTCTGATCGTCGCGCGGCATGAGAGCCTGCGCACGGTGTTCCCGAGCCAGGATGGGCGGGCCTACCAGCGGATCCTCGATCGTGTGGAGCTCGAGCTGGAGCGCACGGACCTGAGCCATTACGCGACCCGCGAGGAGCGCGACCGCGAGGCGAGGGCGCTGTGCCTGGCCGACGCGGTGAAGCCGTTCGACCTGGCCAGCGGGCCGCTGCTGCGCGGCAAGGTGATCCGGCTCGGCGAGCGTGAGCACGTCCTCATGCTCAACATGCACCACATCGTCAGCGACGGGTGGTCGCTGGGCATCCTGATCAAGGAGTTCGGCGCGATCATGGACGCGCTGCGCGCCGGCCGCACTCCCGAGCTGCCGCCGCTGCCGATCCAGTACGTCGATTACGCGATCTGGCAGCGAAGCTGGCTGGAAGACGAAGGCGTTCTCGAGGAGCAGCTCGGCTACTGGAAGCAGAAGCTGGCCGGCGCTCCGGACAGCCTCGATCTGCCTGCCGATCATCCGCGGCCGGGCGTGCAGAGCTTCGAGGGCGCGAGCCACTCGTTTTCGCTGGACGCGCAACTGACCGCGCGGCTCAAAGTCCTCGCGGAAGAACAGGGCGGGACGCTGTTCATGGTCCTGCTGGCCGCGTTCCAGGCGCTGCTCCATCGCTACACGGGGCAGGACGACATCTGTGTGGGCACTCCGATCGCCAACCGTCAATACGGCGAGACGGAGGGCCTGATCGGGCTGTTCATCAATACCCTGGCGCTGCGGACGCGCGTCGAGGGCAGCGACACCTTTGCCGCGCTGCTGGCGAAGGTCAAGGCCACCTGTCTCGAGGCGTACGAGAACCAGGACGCGCCCTTCGAGAAGGTCGTGGACGCGTTGCGCCTGCAGCGCAACCTGGCCAGCAGCCCGCTGTTCCAGGTCATGCTGGTTCTCCAGAATACCGAGAGCGTGGCCGTCGATGCCTCGATCGAGCCGTATCCTCTCGACGGCGGCATCAGCAAGTTCGATCTGACGATCGATGTCACCGAATCGGCCGAGGGGCTGACGGGGTCGATCCGTTACCGCACCGCGTTGTTCGAGGCGCGGACCATCGCCCGCGTGGCCGAGCACTTCGCCGCGCTGGCCCGGGCCGCCGCCGCCGCACCCGCCGTCCCGATCCGCAGCCTGGACTATCTGGGCGAGGCCGAGAAGCATCAACTGCTGGCGGCCTTCAACGAAGCGCCGGCGGCCGCGCTGGCGAAGGGCAAGTGCCTTCAGGACTTCTTCGCCGGGCAGGTCGCACGCGTCGGGGATCGAACGGCGGTCATCTGCGGCACCGAGCGGCTGACCTATCAGCAACTCGACGCGCGAAGCCGCGCGCTCGCGTCGTATCTGCAGTCGGAAGGCGTGGGGCCGGACACGGTGGTCGGCCTCTGCGTGGAACGCTCGCTGGACATGGTGGTGGGCCTGCTGGGCATCCTGCAGGCGGGCGGCGCGTACCTGCCGCTGGACCCCGATTATCCGGATGACCGGATCGCCTACATGGTGGGCGACAGCCAGGCCGCGATCGTGCTGACGCAGGGAGCGTTGCAGGACCGGCTCCGCGCGCTGCTGCCGGACGGGGCGCGCTCGGTGGCGCTGGACTCCGGGTGGCCGGAGATCGCCGGCCGCGCCGCTGCATCGGGCGCGCAACTGGAGCGGCGCGTCGAGCCGCAGCATCTCGCGTACGTGATCTACACCTCGGGCTCGACCGGCAGGCCGAAGGGCGTCATGGTCGAGCACCGCCAGGTGGCCAGCTATGTGGCGGCCGTGCAGGACCGGCTGCAAGTTCCTGACGGGCTGTCGTTCGGCCTGGTCTCCACCTTCGCCGCGGACCTCGGCAATACCGTGCTGTTCCCGTCGCTCCTCGGCGGGGGAACGCTCCACGTGCTGGACCGTGAGACGTCGACGGACGCCGACGCGTATGCGGCCTACTGCCGCAACAACCGCATCGACGTTCTGAAGGTCACCCCCTCGCATCTGCAGGCCCTGGTGGGGGAGCGCAGCGATCCCTTCCTGATCCCGGCGCATACCCTGGTGTCCGGCGGAGAGCTGCTGTCGCCCGGCGTCGTGGATTGGATCCGCAAGATCCATCCGGGATGCCGCGTCTTCAATCATTACGGCCCCACGGAGTGCACCGTGGGCGTCTTGTGCGGAGCGGCCACTGCCTCCTCGGGCCGCTCCATCCCCCTCGGCTTTCCGCTGGGCGGGACGCGCATCTACATCGTGGATGGACAGGGACAGCCGGTGCCGGTCGGCGTACCGGGTGAGCTGCTGATCGGCGGCGTCCAGGTGGCGCGCGGGTATCTCAATCGGCCGGAGCTGACCGCCGAGCGCTTCGTTCCGGACCGTTTCAGCCCCGAGTCCGGAGCGCGCGTGTACAAGACGGGCGACACGGCCCGGTGGCGCGCCGACGGCCGAGTCGAATATCTGGGCCGCAATGACTTCCAGGTGAAGATCCGCGGCTTCCGCATCGAGCCGGGGGAGATCGAAGCCCAGTTAGCGAAGCATGCCTCCGTCAGGGAAGCGCTGGTCCTGGCCCGTGAGGACGATCCCGGCGACAAGCGTCTCGTGGCGTATGTGACCCTGGCCGAGGCGGTGACGGTGAACGAGCTGCGCGCTCACGTGCAGGCGCGGGTGCCGCATTACATGGTGCCCGCGGCGTTCGTGATTCTCGACGCGATGCCGCTGACGCCGAATGGCAAGGTCGATCGGAAGGCGCTCCCGCGGCCGGAAGGGCAGGCGTATGCGAGCAAGGCGTACGAGCCTCCGCAGGGAAGGGTCGAAGAGGAGCTGGCCGCGGTGTGGCAGGAACTGCTGCACGTCGAGCGGGTGGGACGCAGCGATGACTTCTTCGAGCTGGGCGGCCATTCGCTGCTCGCCACGCGGCTGATCTCGAAGGTCCGCAGCCGCCTCAGTGTCGACCTGCCGCTCAAGGCGCTGTTCGAGGCTGGCACGGTCGCGAAACTGGCCGCGTCCATCGCCAGGGCGGAGAGCAACGGCATTCCTCCGATCCTGCCGGCCGACCGGACGCAATACGACCGTCTGCCCCTCAGCTTCGCCCAGGAACGGCTGTGGTTCCTGAACCAGCTCACGCCCGGCACGGCCAGTTACAACCTCCCTCGGCCGGTCACGATCCGGGGCGCGTTGGACGTCGCGCAACTCGAAGAGGCGTTCAACTTCCTCATCGCGCGCCATGAGAATCTGCGCACGGTCTTCCCGAGCGAGGAAGGGCAGGTCTACCAGAAGGTCCTCGAGGCGGTCGACTTCCGGCTCCAGCGGATCGACCTGAGCGGCTGGGACGGTGAGATCCGCGATGCCGAGGCGAAGCGGCTGTGTCAGACGGAAGCGGCGACGCCGTTCGATCTGGCGGCGGGTCCGCTCCTCCGCGGGATGGTGATCCGGCTGGCCGAGGATGAGCACATCCTGATGCTCAACCTGCATCACATCATCAGCGACGGCTGGTCGAATGCGGTGCTCATCCGGGAGCTCGGCGCGGTGATGGCCGCATTGAGCGAAGGCCGGCGGCCCGAACTGCCGCCGTTGCCGATCCAGTATGCCGACTACAGCATCTGGCAGCGCCGCTGGCTGGAAGAGGAAGGGGTGCTCGACCGGCAGCTCGGGTACTGGCAGCAGAAGCTGGCCGGAGCTCCAGAGACCCTCGATCTGCCGACGGACTTTCCGCGGCCCAGCGTGCAGACGTACGCCGGGGCGAGGCATCCTTTCTCCCTGGACGCGCGGCTGACGGGGCAGCTCCAACGCCTCGCCGAACAGCACGGCGGCACGCTGTACATGGCGCTGCTGGCCGCGCTGAAGGTGCTGCTCCATCGCTACACGGGCCAGAACGATTTGTGCGTGGGATCGCCGATCGCCAATCGCCAGTACGGGGAGACTGAAGGGCTGATCGGCATGTTCGTCAACACGCTGGCCATGCGCAGCCAGGTGGAGGGGAGCGACTCGTTCGCTGCCCTGCTGGCGAAGGTGAAGACCACCTGTCTGGAAGCGTACGAGCACCAGGACGCTCCGTTCGAGCGCGTGGTGGACAGCCTGCACGTGCAGCGCAACCTTGCCACGACGCCGCTGTTCCAGGTGATGTTGATCCTGCAGAACACCGAGCGGGCGGCTCTCGATGCGTCCATTCAGCCGTACCCGCTGGACGCCAGCATCAGCAAGTTCGATCTGACGGTGGAGTTTTCGAGCACACCGGACGGTCTGGACGCGATCTTCGAGTACAACACGGCGCTCTACAAGGCGGAAACGATCGCGCGCATGGCCGGGCATTTCACGGCTCTGTGCGAGGCCATCGCCGCGGCGCCCGCGGCCGCAATCGGCGAGCTGGATTATCTGGGCGAGGCGGAAAAGCACGCCCTGCTGGCCGGCTACAACGACACCGCGGCTGATTATCCGAAGGGGATCTGTCTCCACGAGCTGTTCACCGAACGAGCGGCCCACGCCGGCGACAAGACGGCCGTCGTTTGCGGCGACGAGCGCCTGACCTACCGGCAGCTCGACGAGCGAAGCCGCGAGCTCGCTTTGTACCTGCAAGCGCAGGGCGTGGGACCGGACCATCTGGTGGGCGTCTGCATGGAGCGCTCACTCGACATGGTGGTGAGTCTCCTCGGCATCCTGCGGGCCGGCGGCGCGTATGTGCCGCTGGATCCCGACTATCCGAGTGAGCGCCTGGCGTACATGCTGCGGGACAGCCGGGCCGCGATCGTGTTGACCCAGGAATCGCTCGTCGAGAAGCTAGGTGGTCTCATCGCGGCCGGAACGCAGATGATCGCCGTCGACGGGCAGTGGCCGGAGATGGCCGCTCGCGTGGCCGCACTGAAAGAGGCGGGCGTCGGACTCCAGGAGCAGGTCCGGCCCGACCATCTCGCGTACGTGATCTACACCTCGGGCTCGACGGGCAATCCCAAAGGCGTGGCCATCGAGCACCACAGCCCCGTCACGCTGGTGCAATGGGGCCTGGAGGTCTACAGCAGCGAGGAGCTGGCCGGCGTCCTGGCCGCGACCTCGATCTGCTTCGACCTGTCGGTCTACGAGATCTTCCTGACCCTTGCCAGCGGCGGAACGATCATCCTGGTGCGCAATGCCCTTGCCCTGGCCGACGTGTCGGGCCAGGAAGGGATCACGCTCATCAACACCGTTCCCTCCGCAATGGAGGAGCTGGTGAGGATGGACGCCGTTCCGGAGTCCGTCCGAACGATCAACCTCGCCGGCGAGCCGTTACCGGCGCGGCTGGTGGACCGGATCTACGACACCACGGCGGCGAAGAAGGTGTACGACCTGTACGGACCGTCGGAAGACACGACGTATTCGACGTACGTGCTGCGAACGAAGAACGGTCCGCAAACGATCGGTCGGCCGATCGCGAACACGCAGGTCTACATCCTCGACGCGCGCAAGCAGCTCCAGCCGATCGGCGTGCCGGGAGAGCTGCACATCGCCGGCGACGGTCTGGCGCGGGGCTACCTGAATCGCCCCGAGCTGACGGACGAGAAGTTCGTGGCCAACCCGTTCGAGCCGGGCACGCGGATGTACAGGACGGGCGACCTGGCCCGCTGGCTGGACAACGGTACGCTGCAATACCTCGGCAGAATCGATACCCAGGTCAAGGTGCGCGGCTTCCGCATC
>DASUSN010000118.1:0-21610 GCA_036375075.1 Thermoanaerobaculia bacterium
CGGGAGGGGGGATGCATGCCCCCTCCCGCCCAGGTCCTTCGCCGCCGTGCTTTGCGACCGTGGGGGAGGCCCTGTGGCTCAGGATGACATAGGGAGCGAGCTTTTCGCCTTACAGCGCTGAAGGGCGTGCCGCGGTGTGGACCCTCACCGCGACACGCCCAGGTCCCCTCAGGCCGACAGGTTCTTGGCCTGGAAGCCGATCGGGCCTTCGCCGGAGTACGTCATCGTGCCGGTGAAGGTGGCGGCGTCGTCCTTGGTGGAGATGTCGAGCTGCACGACGTACTGGTTGTCGCGCGAGCCGATGACCCACGTCCCGCCGTCGTGCCACGGCGCGGAGCTGCCGCCCCACTGGTTCTGCACGTTGTAGTTGTTGCCGCTGGTCCGCTTCGCGAGGAAGCCGATCGGGCCTTCGCCGGCATACACCATCTGGCCTTCCAGCGTCTGCCCGTTGTCATTCGACTTGGCGTTGACGGAAACGGGATTCTGGTTGGACCGTCCGCCGAGCACCCAGTCGCCGGCCGGATTCCACGGCGCGCTCGAGCCACCCCACTGATTCTGCACCGAATATGCTGCGATCATCTCTTTCTCCCTTCAATGTGTTGAGCATTTACTACGGAGATAAGGATGCCGCCGCGGGTGCGGGAAGTCGTGCGGAACTGGTAAGAGTCTGGTAGGAGCTAGTTGTGCGTGGGGTCGCCGCTCCGCCGGTACGGCGAGAGGAACCGCAGGCTCTCGATGCGGCTCGACAGCTCGGACCCGATCTCCTCCGCGCGCGTGGTGACGTCGCTCATCTCGAGGAGCTTCTGTTTCTCCTCGACGTCGAGATTGAGCGACATGATCAGGGCGTTGGTGAGCGCGTCGAGGTCGACGGTGTCGATCTCCGGGACGGCGGTCTGGTCGGGGAGATATTTGAGGTATTGGCGCGAGAGGTCGGCGAGCCATTCGCGCTGGGCCCAGGCCTGGGCGGGCTCGCGGGCGAGCTCGGGCTCGGCGATGACGCGCGCGGTGCGGTAGGGGACGCGCGACACCTCGTCGAGGATGCGGAAGCGCACGTCGCCCCGCACGACGATGTTGTAACGGCCGTCTTCGAGCGGCACGGCCTGCTCGATGGTGCCGAGGGTGCCGAAGCCGTGGACGGGCGGGGCGCCGAAGTATTCGGCTTCCCAGCCGGAGCGGAGCAGCACGATGCCGAACCGCGAGTCGGCCTCGAGCACGTCCGCGACCATCTGGCGGTAACGCGGCTCGAAGACGTGCAGCGGGAGGCGGGTGTGGGGAAAGAAGACGATGTTCGGCAGCGGAAACAGCGGCAGCAGAAACTCGCCCTCGGGAAGCGGCGCCATCCGCGAAGCCTAACAGAACCACGCTTCGGCGAGGCGTAGGACTTCTTCGCGCGACGCGCGCGTGCGCCGCAGGAGCGCCGCGCCGATCGATTTCGAACGCACCGTCGCGAGCGCGGCGTCGAGGAGGCGGGGGCGGGAGAGGAGCGCGGCGACGCGGCGGCTCCAGGCGATGCGGGGGGCGAAGAAGCGGCGGTGGGCGTCGCGGTAGTCGTTCTCGACGTCGCCACGGCGCGAGGGATTTTCGATCAGGCGGAGGACGTGCGGCGCGACGAGCAGGGCGGACTGGATGGCCATGGCCATGCCGTTGCCGGTGAGGGGATCGATGACGCCGGAGGCGTCCCCGACCATGAACACGCCGCCTTCCACCGCGGAGCGAGCGCGGAAGATGACGGGCTCGGAGGAGAGGAAGTGCTCCTGCGCCGGCTCGTGCCGCGAGTAGAGCTCCTCGAGCCGCGGCTCTTCCGCGCGGAGCTGCTCGACGAAGGCGTCCCAGCGGCCCTTGTGTCCCGCGAGGCGCGACGCGTGGACGAGGCCGCAGATGTTCGTGAGGTTCCCTTCGATGGCGTTGACGCCGAGGTAGCCGCGGCCGAAGGAGTAGAGGTCGATGTGGTTGGCGGTTGGCGGTTGGCGGTTGGCGGTGTAGTGGCGTTTGAAACCGAAGTTGCGGTCGCGCGTGTTCACGAAAGAGCGCGCGAGCTGCTGATCGAAACGTCCCCAGCGGCCCCACGCGCCGGCGACCACCCGGGCCTTTGGCAACTCGGCGACGGTCTCGGTGCGCACCTTTGCGCCGCGCGCGATGGCGATGCGCACGAGCAGGTCGTCCAGGAAGAGGCGCGACACGCCGCGCGCGGGATGAGGGAACTCGAATTCGTACGTTCGCGCGCCGACCACGCGGCAGCGCTCGATGCGCGGCGCGCCGGCGCGGTCGATTTCTGCCAGAACGCCGAGGGGCTCGAGGATGGGAAGGGCGTCGTAGGAGAGGAACTCGCCGCACAGCTTGTCGCGGGGAAACGCCTCCTTATCGAACAGCGTGACGTCCACGCCCCGCGACGCGAGCAGCGCCGCCAGCGTCGAGCCGGCCGGGCCCGCGCCGATGATCGCTACCTGGAGTTCCTCGGAGCTCCTCGGGTTCCTCGGAGTTCCTCGGAGGAAAACGGCGCGGGTGCCCCCCGAGGAACTCCGAGGAACTCCGAGGAACTCCGAGGAACTCATCTGCTGAGCAGCATCGCCCATCGGAAGGGCCACCTTCGGACGACCTTCGCCTGCGCGGCACGCACGCGCGCCGCGATCGACCGCGCCTCGTCGACGGTGTAGCCCTGGCGCACGGAAGCCGGGGCGTCGAGGCGCGTGATCCTCCCCACCGTGCGCAGCGCGCCGAGGAGCAATACGAGCAGCAGGGGGAGGTAGTGGCGCCGCGTGTCCGTCACCGCCACGTTCCGGGCCACGCGCAGCGACTCGTCGAGGATGGCCACGTTCTCCTCGGGCGAGAAGTGGTGGAAGAAGTGCGAGGACGTCACGAGGTCGACGGCGCCGTCGCGGAACGGGAGGCGCCGCGCGTCGCCCACGATGCGGTGTACGCGCGAGCCGTCCCGGAGATAGAGGAGGTGATCGATCTTGAAGTCTACGCCGATGCGCAGCGGCACGTGCGCGACGGACTCGAGCAGGTCCGAGGTGCCGGTGCCGACGTCGACGATCGAGCGGGGGGCGAACTTCCGCACCAGCGAGCGGTACACGCCCACACCGCCGAGGTATTTGTTGATGCGGCGAAGGTCGCGCAGCGAGCGCTCCATGTCGGCGCGCGGCGCGTTCTCCTCGTCGAGGAGCTCCTCGGACTCGATGCGCGGCGGTGTGAGCACTAGCAACGCCTCAAAACCAGCGCGGAGTTCTTCGAGCCGAACGCGATCGTGTTGCAGACCGCGACGTCGATCCGTTTGGGGCGGCCGTGGTGGGGGACGTAGTCGAGGTCGCACTCGGGGTCGGGGGTGTCGAGGTTGATGGTCGGCGGGATCATGTCGTCGCGGAAGGCCATGAGCGTCGCGGCGACGCCCGCCGCGCCGCAGGCGCCCTGCGGGTGGCCGATCATCGACTTGGTCGCGGAGCCGGCGAGCCGCGTCGCGTGGGCGCCGAACGCGCGCTTCACGGCCCGGGTCTCGATGCGGTCGTTCAGGTCGGTCGACGTGCCGTGGTAGTTCACGTAGTCGACGTCGCTCGCGCCCACGTCCGCGTCTTTCATGGCCAGCATCATCGCGCGCGCGGGCTCTTCGCCCGTCTCGTCCATGCGCACGCGGTGGTACGCGTCGCACGTCGACCCGTACCCCGCCACCTCGGCGTAGATGTGCGCGCCGCGGGCCTTCGCGGTGGACTCGCGCTCCATGAGGAACATCCACGAGCCTTCGCCGAGGACGAAGCCGTCCCGGTTGCGGGTGAAGGGGCGGGAGCCGCCCTCGGGCTCGTCGTTCCACGAGTTCGTCACGATGCGCATGATGCAGAAGCCGGTCAGCACGCCCTCGGTGATGGTGGCGTCGGCGCCGCCGGTGAGGACGTAGTCGCAGACGCCGAGCTTGAGGTTGCGGTAGGCGTAGCCGAGGGCGTCGGTCGACGACGTGCAGCCGGTGGAGATCAGATGGGAGAAGCCGTGGAGGTCGTAGGCCATCGAGATCTCGGAGGCGATCGTGCCGATGGTGCCGGAGGGGATGGAGTAGACCGAGGCCTGCTTGGTGGCGCCTCGGTACCAGAGCTCGTACATCCGCTCGTTGAACTCCACCGCGCCGCCGCCGGAGCCGAGCATCACGCCGATGGAGCGGCGGGCCTCGAGGTCCATGGCCAGCGGGTCGAGCCTGGCATCGCGGAGGGCCTCGTCCGCGGCGGCGATGGCCATGGGGACGACGCGGGAGACGTGGCGGATGTTCTTGGCGTCCACCCAGCGGGTGGGGTCGAAATCGACCTCGGCCGCAATGCGGCAGGGGAGGGAACCGGGATCGAACTGGGTGATGGTGCGGATGCCGCTCCGTCCCTCGGCGGTCGCGGCGAAGTAGCTCTCGCGGTCCGTTCCGTTCGGGCTGAGCACGCCGACTCCGGTAATGACGATGGGGTCTCTCTTCATGAGCGGATGTGATTCTGCCACCGACCACGAAATCTTGACGACCTGATCACCATCTCTTCGCCGAATGCGAGTACCATTAAATCCGTCCGAAATGGTGCTCCTGTCCATTCGTCTGCTGGGGGACCTGTCTGCGGTCGATTACCGGGGAAACACTCTCTCGATCGGCAACCGCCGCACGCAGGCGCTCGTCGTCTATCTCGCGTTGAAGAGCGGCAATACGCCGTCGATCCGCGAGATCGGGCAACTGCTGTTCGGCGATCCGGCGGCCGCGGTGCAGGTGCGCGAGCTGATCCGCGACCTGCGCTTCGCGCTGCGGTTCCTCCCGCCGCAGATCCTGAGCGATGACGGGGTGACGGTCCGCTTCAACCGGGAGGTGGTGGACATCGACGTGCAGCGGTTCAACGACCTGATCGCGGCGCCGTCGCTGAACTCGATCCGCAAGGCGGCGGACATCTATCGCGGCGATCTGCTGGCGGGCTTCAGCTCGGGCATCGAAGCGTTCGACGCGTGGATCGCGGAACGGCGGCTGACGTTCCGCCGCGCGGCGACGGCGATCTTCGGCAACCTGCTGACGGCGCTGATCCGCGCGGGGTGGTGGGAGGAGGCCAGCGACACGGCGGCGCGCCTGCTGGCGCTCGATCCGTCGCAGGAGGTCGTGCACCGGACGGTCATGCGCCTGCAGCTCGAGCAGGGACGCGCGGACGCCGCCATGCGCCGCTACCACGAGTGCGCGGAGATGCTGCGGCGGGAGTACGGGCGCGAGCCCGAGCCGGAGACCGAGCGGCTCCGCAGCGAGATCGAGCACGTGCTGCAGAAGTCTCCCGCCCCGAAGCAGGTCGGCCGCGCGCAGAGCCGGAACGGCCCGGTGCTGATCCTGCTGGTGGAGGACGACCTGGTCTCGGCGGCGCTGGTCGAGGGATTCCTGGCCGAGGCGGGATACGAGGTGGTGACCGTGAAGGACGGCGGCGACGCCCTGCTCGAGCTCGGACGGCGCGGCTTCGATCTCCTCATCCTCGACATCAACATCCCCACGCTGAGCGGGATGAAAGTGTTCGAGATCATGGTCCAGAAGCGCATCGAGACGCCGGCGCTGTTCATCACCGGAATGAGCGGGACGGAAGTCGAGACCCAGAGCCTGGAGATGGGCGCGGCGGGCTTCCTGCGCAAGCCGGTCGCACGGGACGTGCTCCTGCAGAAGATCCATGGCATCCTGAATCGCAGGCGAGAAAACGTTGGCGGTTAAGTAGTGTCAGAGCCGGAAACTTAACTTAAGCCGCCACGCTACCACCGCTTAAGTTAAGTTTCCGGCTCTGACACTACTTAACTCGTCAACGTCAACCATGGCCGAGATTCCCCTCGATCCTCCCGAGCTCGACGCGCGACGCCGCGAGCGTGAGCGGAGGCTCGCGGCGTTCGAGCTGCCGCTGATCCGCGTGTGCGGGTCGCTGCTGCTGTCGCTGGCGATCTGGATCCACAACCGCTGGGTGGTGCCGCAGCCGCTGGAGGCGTGGCTGAACGCGACGGTGATCATCGCGGCGTACGCGGCGGCGTCGTGGGCGATCCTGGTGGTGTTCCTGCGCAGCGATCCTCCGCGGGACCTGACCGTGGCCGCGCTGGCGGGCGATCTGCTGGTCTGGACCTTCGCCATCTACGCCTCGGGCGCGGAATCGAGCTGGCTGTTCTTCATCCTGCTGCTGCGGGTGGCGGACCAGACGCAGACGACGTTCCGCCGCGCGCTCGGCTTCGCCATCATGGCCACGGCCTGCTACGCGACCATGCTGGCTTGGGTGGCGGTGGTCGACGGGCGGTCGGTGGTCACGGCGGCGCAGGTCGCGAAGCTGGCCTTCATCCTCTTCGGCGGCATCTACATCTCGCTCGCCGCGCGCACGGCGGAGAACCGGCGCGCGCGGCTGAAGGAAGCGCTCCACGTGTCGCGCGACCTCATCCACCGGCTGGAGCAGGCGCACGCGCGGGCGGAGGAGGCCAGCGCGGCCAAGAGCGAGTTCGTGGCGAA
The DNA here is from genome assembly GCA_036375075.1 of Thermoanaerobaculia bacterium. GTDB lineage: Bacteria > Acidobacteriota > Thermoanaerobaculia > Gp7-AA8 > Gp7-AA8 > QHVT01. The sequence goes on from DASUSN010000118.1 coordinate 6,458, forward strand.
CATGTCCCACGAGATGCGCACGCCGCTGCAGGCGGTGATCGGGATGCTGCAGCTCGCCATCGAGGACGCGCCGACGCAGGTGGAGGCCCGGCGGCTGGTGACGGCGCGGCGGTCGGCGGAGACGCTGCTGTCGATGATCGACGACGTGCTCGATTTCTCGCGCATCGAGGCGCGGAAGCTCGAGCTCGAGCCGGTCTATTTCTCGCTGCGGCAGCTCATGCACGAGACGATGAAGTCGGTCGGCGTGATCGCGGCCTCGAAGCGGCTCACGCTGTCGTATTTCGTGCAGCCGGACGTCCCGGAGACCGTGTGGGCGGACGTGGTGCGGCTGCGGCAGATCCTGGTGAACCTGGTGGGCAACGCCATCAAGTTCACGCACGCGGGGGAGATCTCGGTGGTGGTCGCGCGCGCGGGGAACAAGGTGCGGTTCGACGTGCGGGATACGGGCGTGGGGATCGCGCCGGCGGTGCGGCAGCGGATCTTCGAGCCGTTCGCGCAGGCGGATTCGTCGCACAGCCGCCGTTACGGCGGCTCGGGCCTGGGCCTGTCCATCGTGGCCCGGCTGCTGGAGGCGATGGGCGGCTCGGTGCAGGTGTCGAGCGAGCAGGGCTCGGGGAGCGTGTTCTCGTTCGTCGTGCCGCTGGCGACGGACTCGATCGGCGCCGCGCCGGAGCGCCAGCCGTGGGAGAGCGCGCTGCAGGGGAAGGCGATCCTGGTGATCGAGCACGACGAGATGGCCCGGGCGACGGTCGCGCAGATCCTGCGCAGCCGCGGCGTGTTCGCGACGGCCTTCTCGCGGGCGTCGGACGCGCCGGAAGGGCGGTTCGCGTGCGCGGTGACCGCGGATCCGTCCGTGAGCGTGCGGCCGCAGGTGGCGATCACGTCGCCGCTGGACACGAGGGAGCATGCGGTCCGGGTGACGCGCCCGGTGGGCGAGCGCGAGCTGATCGACGCGGTCGGCGTCGCCCTGGGCCTCACGGACGCGGTGCCGGAGTACACGCTGGAGCCGGCGCAGATGGCGCGGACGTCGCTGCGCGTGCTGCTGGTCGACGACAGCGACGTGAACCTGGAGGTGGTCTCGGAGATGCTCCGCCGCCTCGGCCATGAAGTGTCGCTCGCGGCGGACGGCGAGGTGGCGCTGGCGTCGATGGGCTCGCAGCGGTTCGACGTCGTGTTCATGGACGTCCAGCTCCCGGGCATGGACGGCCTGGAAGTGACGCGACGGTACCGCGACGGCGGAGGGCAGACGCCGGTCATCGCGCTCACGGCGCACACGTCGGCGCGCGACCGCGACCGCTGCCTGGCGGCGGGGATGCAGGCGGTGCTCACCAAGCCGGTGGACACGGCGCAGCTGGCGAAGGCGATCGAGGCGGTGACGCACCGCGACTCGATCGCGGACGTCGTCGGCGGGAACATGGAGCTGCTGGCGCGCGTGCGGGACGCCTTCGCCCGGCAGACGCCCGAACTGCTCGCCGGCATCCGCGACGCCATCGCGCGCAAGGACGCCGAGGCGCTGGTAGGACACGCGCACAAGCTCAAGGGGTCGATGAGCTACTTCCCGGGAGAGCGCGGCGCAGACATCGCCCGCAGCGTGGAGCAGGCGGCGCGCGCCGGAGACGTCGTGCGCGCCGCGGGCCTGCTGCCGGACCTGGAGCGGGCCGTGGTCGAGCTGGAACGGGCGCTTTCGCCGAAATAACCGGGAGCTGCTAATCTATCTCCCGCAGGCCCCCGAAAATGGCAATCCGTGTATTGATCGCGGACGACGCGCTGGCCCGGCTTCTGTCGGCCGAGCGCGACGTGGAGATCGTCGTGCAGCGCCGCACCAGCGGCGAGGACGTCGTGGCGATCTCCGTGGACCCGCGCCAGATCACCCGCCTCGACGCGCCGCCGTCCAACGGAGACGCGAAGAACCTGCTCACGCGCCGCGAGCTGGACATCGTGCGCATGGCGGCCCTGGGCGCGCGCAACAAGAAGATCGCCGAGGAGCTGGGAATCGCCGAGGGCACCGTGAAGATGCACCTCCACACGATCTACGAGAAGCTGGAGATCTCGGGGAGGGTGGAGCTGAGCATCTACGCGCGCGAGCACGCGCTGGTGTAGGCGACCGAGTTCCTCGGAGTTCCTCGGGTTCCTCGGAGTTCCTCGGAGGGGCGGGTCGCTCTTCACTCCGAGGAACCCCGAGGAACTCCGAGGAACCGAGGAACTCCCTCGTCTTAGTTCTCCAGCGTGGCCGTCATGGTGATCTCGGCCTTGAGCAGGCGCGAGATCGGGCAGCCGTTTTTGGCGTTGTTGGCGGCGGTCTCGAACGCGGCCTGGTCGGTGCCGGGGACCTTCGCCACCACGTCGAGGTGGACGGCGGTTACGGTGAAGCCGGCGTCGGTCTTCTCCATCGTCACGGTGGCCTGGGTGCGCACGCTTTCCGGCGGGGTGTTGGCGTTGGTGAGCTGTCCGGAGAGCGCCATGGAGAAGCAGCCCGCGTGGGCCGCGGCGATCAGTTCCTCGGGGTTCGTGCCGATGCCGTCTTCGAAGCGGGTGCTGAAGGAGTACTGCGTGTCCTTCAGGACTCCACTATCCGTGGAGATCGTTCCCTTGCCGTCCTTGAGTCCACCGTTCCACTGAGCCGATGCTTTCCGTTTGAGGGCCATTCATCACTCCTTTTGTGGGGGCGGACTCTATTTGATCCCGGCGGGGATGAACAGGTGTCCTCAATGTAGGGCGTGGCTTCAGCCCGCCTCCCCTCGTGGGTGGGCGCGTTCCCCCTCCCCGTCCGAGGGGCGGGCTGAAGCCGCGCCCTACATGGGATGCGGCCGGTCAGGGGAAGAGGCGTTCGATGACGGAGACGATGACCAGGCCGCCGCCGCCGAGGAGGATGGCGAAGTAGGCGATGGTGGCGACGATGGCGGCGTGGCCGAGGACGACGCAGGCGCCGTCGCGCTGCAGGGCGCCGGTGGCGAGGAACAGGAGGGCGATGGCGGGCAGGGTGTTGCTGAAGGGCACGAGGCCGAAGGGGGCCATCAGCAGGAGCGCGCCGAGGACGAGTCCGCAGTCGTTGACGATGCGGGCGGCGCCGCCGGCCGTCGCCCAGGACATCCGCTGCGGGCGGCTGAGGCGCTCCAGGCGCCGGAACCAGGCCAGGCCGCGCCGCAGCGCGCCGCGCAGGCGGTCGGTCTCGACCACGCGGCGCTCGATGCGGCGCGGCAGGCGGAGGTCGCGCCGGAACAGGCGGCTGAGCGCGATCAGCAGGATCCCGGCGCCGAAGACGGTGCTGACGCCGGGGATGGAAATGGGAACGAGGAACACGACCGTCAGGAAGACGGTCAGGAGCATGAGGCCGTCGCGGCCCGCGATGTCCCGCACCTCGGCCAGCGTGACGCCGGTATCGGGGAGTGCGTGGATTGCGGCTTCGAGGCGGTCGCCGGGGGACTGGTGGTCGTGATGGGTCTGGGTCAAGGAAGGATTCCGTCCTCTACGTTGCGGAGGTGGTACGACAGGGACTCGAGGCTGATGCGGAGGTCGACGCTCTTGACCTTCACCTGGTCGCGGGTCTTGATCTGGATGGGAGCGAAGTTGAGGACCGCCTGGATGCCGGCGTCGACGAAGGCGTCGTAGACGCGCTGCGCGGCCTCTGCGGGGACGGCGATGATGCCGATCTCGACGTGGTTCCGGCGCACGATCTCGGCGAGGCGATCCCACGAAAGGACGACGATGCCTTCCCGCGAGGTGCGGGAGGTCTTGGCGGGGTCGGCGTCGACCATGGCCACGATGTGGAAGCCGTTGCTGTTGAAGCCGGAGTAGTCAGCGAGTGCCATACCGAGGTTGCCTGCGCCGGCGATGATGACGTTGCGGTTGCGGTCGAGGCCGAGGGTCTCGACGAGCTGGGCCTTGAGGCGCACGACGTCGTAACCGACGCCGCGCGTCCCGAATTCGCCGAAGCACGCCAGGTCCTTCCGGATCTGGGCGGAGTTGAGGTGGAACTTGTCGGCGAGCTCGTGCGACGAGACCGTCTTCTGCCCTTGTCCTTCGAGGAGTGTCAGACAGCGGAGGTACACCGAAAGCCTGCCGGTGGTCAGCTCCGAGATGACGTCACGGTCGTTGGCGTTGTTCGGCTGTCGGCTCATGGGGATGGGGTGCCAGTAGTGCGCTCGCCGCATTGCCCGCGACGTCGAACAGCGGCCGCGGGTAGAGACCGATGGCGAGGATGCCGACGACGGCGATGATCAGCGCTCCGGCCGCGAACACGCCGCCCCCGGCGGGCACCGCGTACCCTTCGGCCGGCTCCTTCATGTACAGGTAGTACACGACGCGCAGGTAGTAGTAGACCGACACGATGCTGGTGAGGATGCCGATCAGCGCGACGACCGTGTGTCCCGACTCGATGGCCGTCTTGAAGATGTAGAACTTCGAGATGAAGCCCGCGGTGGGGGGGAGGCCGGAGAGCGAGAACATGCACAGCGCGAGGGCGAACCCGTAGAACTTGCGGCGGAAGCCGAGGCCGGCGATGTCGTCGAGCGTGTGCGGGTCGTTCTCGTTCTTCATGAGCATCGAGACGACGCCGAACGCGCCGATGTTCATGAACGCGTACGTGATCGTGTACACCGAGACGGCCGCGACGCTGTCGTCGCGCACGGTGAGCATGGCGATCATCATGTAGCCCACGTGGGCGATGCCGGAGTAGGCGAGCATGCGCTTGAGGTCGCGCTGCACGATGGCCACGGCGTTGCCGACGATCATGGAGAGGACCGCCAGCGCGGCCACCATGCCCATCCAGTTCACCTTCGGCAGGACGGGCTCCATGGCGTCGAAGAGGCGCACCAGGGCGATGAGCGTGGCGGCTTTCGGTGCGACCGACAGCCAGCCGGCGATGGGCGTCGGGGCGCCCTGGTAGACGTCCGGCGCCCACGGGTGGAAGGGCGCCAGGGCGAGCTTGAAGCCGAAGCCGGACATCATCAGCACGAAGGCGACGGTGAGCAGCGGCGTGGCCTCGTTCGCGGCGAACCACGCGCCCATCTGGCGGATGTTCGTCGACGCCGTCGCGCCGTAGAAGAGCGCGATGCCGTAGAGGATGAAGCCGGTGGCGAACGCGCCCATGAGGAAGTACTTGAGGCTGGCCTCGTTCGACACCGCGATGCGGCGGTGATAGCCGAGGAGAATGAAGATGCAGATCGAGAGGATCTCCAGGCCGAGGACGATGATGAGCAGGTCCAGGCCCTTGGCCATCATCATCATGCCCACCGTGCCCCACGCCAGCAGCGCGTAGAACTCGCCGCCCTCGATGCCCTCGCGGTCGAGGTAGTCGCGGCCGAAGAGGATGGCCAGCATCCCGGCCAGCAGGAAGGTGAGGTCGAAGATGTGCGTGATCTCGCTGATCTCGTACGTCCCGCCGAAGAACACGCCGCCGACGATGAACACGTTCTCGGACCAGGCCGCGGCGATGAAGATGATCAGCGCGAGCGGGCCGAGGGCCCCTTTGGCGCGCGGCGCGAAGGCGTCGAAGAGGATCAGCAGCATCCCGCCCGCGCAGAGCACGATCTCGGGGAGGATGGCGATGTACCAGTTCGGCTCGAGGAGGGGGGTGAGGTTCAACGGGCACCTCCGACCGAGTCTTCGAGTCTCCGAGTCTTCGAGTCTTCCAGGGGCGGCTGGAGCTCGACGACTCGATGACTCGACGACTCGACGACTCGACGGGCGAGCATCGGCTGGTTCGGGTTGTCGCCGCCGATGATGCGGACGAGGTGCGTCACGCTCGGCTCCATCTTCTTGAGGAACGTGTTGGGGTGGACGCCGATCCAGACCATGAAGATCACCAGCGGGACCATGGCCGCCACTTCGTGCCAGCGCATGTCGGGGACGTTGCGGTTCTCTTCGTTGGTGATGGGGCCGAAGAAGACTTTCTGCACGAGCCAGAGGAGGTAGATCGCGGCGAGGATGACGCCGCTGGCGGCGATCGTCGCGGCGACCGGGTGGGTCTCGAAGGTGCCGGCCAGGATGAGGAACTCGCCGACGAAGCCGTTCAGGCCGGGCAGGCCGACGGACGAGAGGACGGAGATGACGAAGAACGTCGCGAAGACCGGCATCGTGCGCGCGAGGCCGCCGTAGTCGGCCAGCAGGCGCGTGTGGCGCCGCTCGTAGATGACGCCGACGAGCAGGAAGAGCGCCCCGGTCGACAGGCCGTGGCTGACCATCTGCAGGATCGAGCCCTCGATCGAGGCCCGGGTCATGGCGAAGATGCCGAGGACGCAGAAGCCGAGGTGCGACACGGACGAGTAGGCGACGAGCTTCTTCATGTCCGGCTGCACCCACGCCACCAGCGCGCCGTAGATGATGCCGATCACCGAGAGGGCGATCATCACGTTCGCCCACTTCAGCGACATCTCCGGGAAGAACGGCAGGACGAAGCGCAGGAAGCCGTACGTCCCCATCTTCAGCATCACGCCCGCGAGGATGATCGAGCCGCCGGTCGGCGCCTCGACGTGCGCGTCGGGCAGCCAGGTGTGCAGCGGGAAGAGCGGCACCTTGATGGCGAAGGCGAGGGTGAACGCCAGGAACAGCAGGAGCTGCGCCGTGGGCGTCAGCGACGTGCCGTAGAGGTCCGCGATCGAGAACGTGGGCGTGAGGTTGCTCTGGTGGAAGTTCTGGAAGGCGAGGTAGATGATGCCCAAGAGCATCAGCAGCGAGCCGGCGATGGTGAAGAGGAAGAACTTGACCGCGGCGTAGATGCGGTTCGCGCCGCCCCACACGCCGATGACCAGGTACATCGGCAGGAGCATCAGCTCGAAGAAGATGTAGAAGAGCAGGAGGTCGGTCGCCAGGAACGCGCCGATCATCGCCGTCTCCATCACCAGGAAGGAGATGACGTACTCCTTCGGATGCTTGTGGATCGCGTTCCAGGCCGACAGGAGGATGATCGGCGTGAGGAACGTGGTCAGCAGGACCAGCCAGAGGGTGATGCCGTCGATGCCGAGGGCGTAGCGGATGCCCCACTGCGGGATCCAGTCGGCGCTCTCGACGAACTGGAAGCCCGCCTGGGCGTCATCCCAGCCGCGCAGGACGCCCAGCGAGACCACGAACGTGACCAGCGAGACGGCCAGGCCGAAGCCCTTGATCGCGCCATAGGCGGCGCGGGGAAAGAAGGCCAGCACGATCGCGCCCGCGATCGGAAGCCAGAGGAAGGTACTCAGTAATGGCATCAATCAACCCTCGAGGGGGGCAGGCGCAGGGGGCAGGGGACAGGAGAAACGACGACGGGTTCCCGTCTCTCCTGTGCCCTGCGCCCTGCCCCCTGCGCCCTCATACAAAGAATGCGACGAATACGAGCACGCCGATGAAAAACATCAGCGCGTAGTTGCGCACGTTGCCGGTCTGGAAGAAGCGCATGATCTCGCCGAATCCGCGGACGATGTAGCCGAGGGCGGCGGCGAGGCCGTCGATGACGGCGTCGATGCCCTTCCAGAAGAACCGCGAGAGCGCGGCGAGCGGGCGCACGACGATCGCGGCGTACAGCTCGTCCACGTACCACTTGTTCTCGATCGCGCGCGCCAGACCCGGCGAGCGCTGCTCGAATGCGACGTCCGAGGCCAGGGCCTTGTCCTTGTACAGACTGCGCGCGGCCAGCCAGCCGAGGATGGCCACGACCGTCGAGATCGCGGCGATCATCAACTCCGTCGAGAAGTGCAGCTCCAGCTCCGGCACGCCGCTCAGCTCCGGCATGATCGGGTGCAGCCACGAGTGCAGCGACCAGCCGTGCCAGATCGCGTGGGGCAGGGAGAGCAGGCCGCCGAAGATCGAGAGCACCGCCAGGATCCACAGCGGGATGGTCATCGACGGCGGCGACTCGTGCAGGTGATGCTCCTGGTCGTGCGTGCCGCGGAACTTGCCGTAGAACGTCAGGTAGACCAGGCGGTACATGTAGAACGCGGTGCAGAACGCCGCCAGCGTGCCGAGAAGCCATACCAGCTTCCCGACGGCGGGAAAGTACGGCGTGGACCAGGCGGAGACCAGGATCTCGTCCTTCGAGAAGAAGCCCGCGGCGAGCGGCAGGCCGGCGATGGCGTACGTCGCGATGGCGAACGTGCGGAAGGTCTGGGGGATCTTGTCGCGGAGCCCGCCCATGTTCCGGATGTCCTGTTCCCCGCTCATCGCATGGATGACCGAGCCCGAGCCGAGGAAGAGGCAGGCCTTGAAGAACGCGTGCGTGACGAGGTGGAACACGCCCGCGGAGAACGCGCCCACGCCGACGCCGATGAACATGAAGCCGAGCTGCGAGACCGTGGAGTAGGCGAGGACTTTCTTGATGTCGAACTGCCGCAGGCCGATTGTCGCCGCGAAGAGCGCCGTCAGGCCGCCCACGATGGCCACGACCATCATCGCGTCGGGCGCGAGGCGATAGAGCACGTTCGAGCGGGCGATCATGTAGACGCCCGCGGTGACCATCGTCGCGGCGTGGATGAGCGCGGAGACGGGCGTCGGCCCGGCCATCGCGTCCGGCAGCCAGACGTACAGGGGGATCTGCGCCGACTTACCGCAGGCCCCGAGGAAGAGGAGCAGGCAGATCGCCGTGAGGATGCCCGAGGGGACGCCGCCGGCCGCCGCCACGTTCGAGACGCGCGCGTAATCGACGCTCCCGAGGTAGCCGAACATCAGGAACATGGCCACCAGGAAGCCGAAGTCGCCGATGCGGTTGACGATGAACGCCTTCTTGCCCGCCGCGGGCGCGTAGTCGGTCTGGTAATAGAAGCCGATCAGGAGATACGAACAGAGGCCCACGCCCTCCCAGCCCACGAACATCAGCAGGTAGCTGCTGCCGAGGATGAGGATGAGCATGGCCACCAGGAAGAGGTTCAGGTAGGCGAAGTAGCGCCAGTAGCCCTCTTCATGGTGCATGTAGCCGACGGAGTAGAGGTGGATGAGGAAGCCGATCCACGTCACCACCATGAGCATGACGATGGAGAGGGGATCGAGCTGGAAGGCGACGTCGGCGCCGATCGTGTCGCCGCTGAGGAACCACTGGTAGACGCGGTCTACGTGCCGCTCGCCGTGGTCGTAGCGGGCGTTGTACTCGAGCACCGCCGCGGTGCCGAGCACCGCCGCCGCCAGCGACCCCAGAAGGGCCACGGCCGTGACGAACCCCTTGCCGGCGCGCTTCCCGAACAGTCCGTTCAGGAGGAAGCCGATGAAAGGCGCGATGGGGATGAGCCAGAGGTTGTTGAGCATCTTCGGGGAAGGATGAAGGACGGAAGGAGGAAGGATGAATCAGGACCCGGCCGGTCCCTTTCATCCTTCATCCTTCAGTCCTTCATCCTTGTTTCCTCTCCTCGCCAACCGCGAGAAGAGCCCCGCGGTTGCCTTATCTGTCTTCGTCTCTCACGCGGTCCTGGTAGTCGTCCGACGACGCAGGATCGAGCTCCCACCGCTTGTGATCGCGGCTTCGCTCTTTTTCTCCGAACTTCAGTTCCTCGTTGTCCTGATACGTGACTCCCATGGCCGCCCCGATGTCGTCCACGACGCTCTGGCCCGGGGTGGGCATGCTCGACACTGCGGATTCATCGCCGCTGAACTGTGCCCCTTCCCACTGCGCGTCGAGATCGCCGGCAGTGATGATCGGGTCCGCGAGCGAGTCGTTCTGCAGCCGGTGGGCGAGCTTCGCGGCGCCCGCCGAGATGTCCACGGGGGGCGGCTCGATGTCGTCGCGCAGGCCGTTCCGGTTGCGGTCCGTCTGTTCGTTTTCTTCCCAGTCAATGAGCTTTTCGGTCTTGTCCATGTTCAGGCTCCTGCCTGAACAATTGCGACAAGCACGCCACTTACCAATGCATCAGGTTGGCTTCATCCACGTCGATCGTATCCCGGTGGTGGAACAGCGAAATGAAGATGGCCAGGCCGACCGCTGCTTCCGCGGCCGCGATCGCCATGATGAAAAAGACGAAGATGAGGCCGTGGGTCTGGCCGAGCTGCTTGGCGTAGGCGAGGAACGTCAGGTTCACCGCGTTGACCATCAGCTCGATGGACATGAAGATCGTGATGCCGTTTCTGCGCGTGAGCACGCCGAGCACGCCGATCGTGAACAGGATCGCGCTCAGGATCAGGAACCACTGGGTCGGGATCACTTCGTCACCTCGTCACCGATCCGGGCCCGGCTGCCGGCGCCCGAGCGCCCGCTGAGCAGCAGCGCCCCGACGATCGAGGCCAGCAGGAGGATCGACACCATCTCGAAAGGGAAGATGTACGCCTCGAACATGCGCACGCCGATGTCGTAGGCCGTCGCCCGGAACTGCCCGGTCGGCGCGCCGGTGACGGCGTATTTGACGATGAAGTAAACCAGGCCGATGCCGAAGAACGCGGAGCTCGTGTAGCCGAGGAACTGCTGGATGGGGCGGGTGGGCGGCTCGGGGGCGCGCTGCAGGTTCAGCAGCATGATCACGAACAGGAACAGCACCATGATCGCGCCGGCGTAGACGATCACCTGCAGGGCCGCGAGGAACGGCGCGTCGAGCAGGACGTACATCACCGCCAGCGCGAAGAACGACGCCACCAGCGACAGCGCGCCGACCACCGGATTGCGGTGCAGCACGACCACCAGCGCGAAGATCACGGCGATCGCGGCGAAGAGGAAGAAGATTGCGAATTCGGCAGCCATAGTTTCAGGGCGCAGGGCGCAGGGCGCAGGACGCAGAAGACAAGACACGGGGACGGGTGGCGGTCTCCTGCCCTCTGCCCCCTGCGCCCTGCCCCCTCATTCAGATCCACCTCGCCGCGATGAACGCGGCCACGATGACGATGTTCACGATGGCCAGCGGCAGGAAGAACTTCCAGCCGATGCGCATGAGGATGTCGTATTTGAGACGGGGGATCGTCCAGCGCACCCAGACGAAGACGAACATCAGGAAGCTCCACTTGGCCAGGAAGGCCAGGAACGACAGGAGGAACCCGAGGAACGTCGCCGGCTCGTTGTACCAGGGGATGTCCCAGCCGCCGAGGTAGAGGGTCGTGACGAGCGCGGCCATCGTGCCCATGGCCATGTACTCGGCCATGAAGAAGAGCGCGAACTTCATCGACGAATATTCGGTGTGGTAGCCCGCGACCAGCTCGGCCTCCGCTTCCGCGAAGTCGAACGGCAGGCGGTTCGTCTCCGCGAACCCGGAGATGCTGAAGACCAGGAAGCTGAGCCACATGGCGGGGGAGAAGATGTTCCACGCCGGCAGCTTCACGGCGTCGAAGAGGACGAAGTAGCCCGTCTGGTACGCGACCACGTCCGTCAGCTTCAGCGAGCCTGCCGCGAGCAGCACGCTCACCGCGGCCAGCGTCAGCGCGAGCTCGTACGAGATCATCTGCGCCGAGGCGCGGATGGCGCCGAACATCGAGTACTTGTTCGAAGAGGCCCAGCCCGCGATGGTGATGCCGTAGACGCTCAGCGACGCCAGCGCGAAGACCACCAGGATGCCCGCGCTCACGTCCGCGATCACCGGCTCGAACCAGCGCCCGCCCTCGAACAGGCGGCGGCCGAAGACCGTCATTTCGGGGATCAGGAACCCGCGGCCCCACGGCACGACGGCGATGGTCGTGAGCGCGGGGAACAGCCCGAACGTCGGCGCCAGCGTATACAGCCAGCGGTGCGCCTGGGCCGGGACGATGTCTTCCTTCATGATGAACTTCAGCGCGTCGGCGAACGACTGCAGAAGTCCGAAGGGCCCCACGCGGTTGGGGCCGGGGCGGTCCTGGATCAGCGCGCTGCCGCGGCGCTCGACCCACACCATGATCGGGGTGATGTTCAGCCAGATCCCGAGGATGATCGCGATCTTGAGGACCGAGAGCAGGATGTCGGTCAGGTCGAAGGCCATTACGCGGTGACCTCAACGCCGTTCGCCGGCAGTCCGGCGCGCAGGTTCTCGAAGATGTCCAGCGCGTCCGCGCTCTTGAAGTCGTCGTCGCCCGGGAAGAGCCGGGCCCCGACGCGGCGGAGCGACTCGAGATCGGTCTCGGCCTGCCCCTTCGGCGGGAATGCCTGGTGGATGCGCTGGACGCGGCCCTGGACGTTGGTGAACGTCCCTTCCTTCTCCGCGTGGATCGCGCCGGGGATGACCACGTCCGCGATCTCGGTCAGGGGATGGTTCGCATCCCAGGCGTGCACGACCAGGAACTTCGCCTTGCGGAGGTTCGCGATGACGGCGGGGTCTTTGGCCCGCTCGCTGAAGCGCGCGTCGCAGATGTAGAGGACGTCGACGCCGTCGGCGCCGTTCGTCAGGAGATCGTCGACCGCACCCGCAGCGTCCTCTGCAGGGGGTCCTTCGCCGTCTCCGCGGCTCAGGATGACAGATGCGACGCCGCGGTAGTTCGGCGCGGCCTGCTCGCCGAGGATCCACTCGGTGCGGGACTTCATCTTGATCGGGCCGATCGGGTCGACCATCACGCCGACGGTAGCGTTCAGGCGGCCGAACAGCGTCTTGGCCATCCATGCCTCTTCGTTGGTCATGTGCGCGGAGGCGATGGCGGCGATCTTCTTCGCGCCCTGGACCGCGGTCTGGATGCTGGCCAGCGCCTCGTCCCAGGTCGAGATCGCCAGATAGTCGTCTTCGGTGCGTACCTTCGGAACGACGACGCGGTCCGTTTCGTACTGTTCGTAGGAGAAACGCCCGTAATCACACAGCCAGTGGTCGTTCACGTCGGGGTTCACGCGCGGCCGGTAACGGTAGACCTGGCCGTTGCGGTGCCCGATGAAGAGGTTGCAGCCGACGTCGCAGCCGTTGCAGACGGACTCGGTGGAGCCGAGGTTCCAGACGCGGGACTCGAAGCGGAACTCGCGGGGAGTGAGGGCTCCGGTCGGGCAGATGTCGGTGACGCACGCGCTCATCCAGTTGTCGAGCGGCGTCCCGGGGAACACGCCCACCTCGGTCGACGCGCCGCGCTTGAAGAACGCGAGCTCGCTCGTGCCGGTGATCTCGGCGGTGAAGCGGATGCAGCGCGTGCAGTGGATGCAGCGGTTCATGTTCTGGATCACGTGCGGGCCGATGGCCGTGCGATCCATGCCGGGGTAGGTGCGTTTGAACTCGCCGTAGCGGGAGGTGACGGAGCCGTAGTTGAAGGAGTAGTCCTGCAGCGGGCACTCGCCGGCCTTGTCGCAGATCGGACAGTCCAGCGGGTGGTTGATGAGGAGGAACTCCATCTGCCCCTTGCGGGCCTTGTCCACTTTGTCGTTCCAGACGGCGATCTTCATCCCGTCCTTGACCGGCGTGGCGCAGCCGGCCTGCAGCTTCGGCATCCCCTCGACTTCGACGAGGCACATGCGGCATTGGCCTACGATGCTGAGGGAGGGGTGATAGCAGAAGTGGGGAACGTGGACATCGGCCGCTTTGGCGGCTTCGATGACGTTGATGCCATCCTGGACTTCGACTTCGATTCCGTCGATGGTAACTTTAGCCATAAAGGTGCTTAATCGATGCAGATTGAGCGCCCGATGCGCGGGCAGGCTGCGAGGGCGAACGGAAAGCCTTCACAGACGAGTCCGTGAAAGATTTCACAAGCGCGCAGCATACTCACGGAGTTGAGGAGCGTCAACGCGCGAACGCAACGATGAGCGAAGCGGTCGTTGCGCGAAAGGAACCAGTGAGAAAAGACATAGTCATCGCCATCGTCGCCGTATTGATCATCGCCGCCGTCACGTTCGGTCTGGCGAAATTCCGGCCGGACCTTCCGGCCACTCCATCATCCCCCGCCGCCGCCAAAACCGATGCGGAAGCCGCGAAAAAGAGCGGCAAGGTGGTCATGCGGGTCAACGGCGACCCGATCACGCAGGCCGAGTTCGAAGCGTTCATGAGCGCGGTGCCGGAGCAGCAGCGCGCGATGTTCTCCGGTCCCGGCGGCAAGCGCGAGCTCGCGAACGAGCTGGTGCGGATGAAGACGCTCGAGCAGGAAGCGAAGCGCCGCGGGCTGGACAAGGACCCGGAGCTGCGCTCGCAGCTCGACCTGCTCACGACGCAGCTCGTGGCCACCAAGGCGCTGCAGGAGATCGTCGAGGAGAAGGCGGAGAAGCAGGTCCAGGCGCTGTACGAGAAGGAGAAGGGCAGCTCGCTGTCGCTGCGGCACATCGTCGTGGCGTACGAGGGCGGCATGATCCCGCCGCGCGGTCAGGCCAAGCCGCCGTCGGGTGAGGAAGCCACGCGGAAGGCGAACGCGCTGGCGCAGCGTCTGCGCGGCGGGGCGGATTTTGCGGCGACGGCGCGCTCCGAGTCCGACGACCCGGAGAGCGGCCAGCGCGGCGGCTCCCTCGGACCCCTGCGCGCGGAGATGCTCCCGCCGGAGATCGCGGGCGTGGTCACGAAGCTCAAGCCGGGCGAGATCAGCAACCCGGTCAAGACGCAGTTCGGCATCCATATCTTCAGCGTCGGGCAGCCGTCGCTCGAGGACATGCGCCCGATGCTGCAGCAGCGCGTGCAGAACGAGATCGCACAGCAGGAAGTGAAGCGGCTGCAGGCGGCGGCGAAGGTGGATCTCGATCCGCAGTTCTTCCCGCCGGCTCCGGCGGTGCCGGCCCCGGGCGCGTCGACGTCGACGGCTCCGGCTCCGGCGCCGGGCGGAAATGGATAGGCGTACACTGTCGAGGCGGATCCACTCCCATCATGAGCGCGCGGACGATTCTGGTCGTTGAAGACAACGACATGAACATGCAGCTCGTCGAGTTCCTCCTCGAAGAGGGGGGCTACGCCATCGTCAAGGCGACGAGCGGGGAGGAAGCGCTCTCGCTGACGCGCAACGGTACCGCGCCCGACCTGATCCTCATGGACATCCACCTTCCTGGCATGGACGGCCTCTCGGTCGTCCGTGCCATGAAGGGCGACGCACGCACGTCGCGCATCCCCATCCTCGCGCTGACCGCGCACGCGATGCGCGGCGACAAGGACCGGTTCCTCGAGGCGGGGTGTGACGGGTACATCTCCAAGCCGATCGATGTGAAGACGTTTTTGACGAGCATTCAGCAGTACCTTTGAGGGCACAGGGGGCAGGGCGCAGGGCGCAGAAGGCCACCGCCCGCGGAGCGCCGGCATCCTGCCGGCCGCTACGCCGGCTTCCAGCCGGCACAGGCGCGCGCAGGCACGCCGTCTGGAGTTTGGACAGTAGGGGCGCCAACGTGGGCGCGCGCAGGCGCGCCGTACAATCTAGGAGTCT
>DASUSN010000119.1:0-14741 GCA_036375075.1 Thermoanaerobaculia bacterium
TGCGGCAGGACGCGGGGAGTCGTAACGAAAGGTGGCCGTGGTGCTGCGGTAGCACTCGGGAGTCGTAACGAAAGGTGTCCGGGGTGGTGCGGCAGGACCCGGGAGTCATAACGAAAGGTGTCCGGGGTGCTGCGGCAGGACTCGGGAGTCGTAACGAAAGGTGTCCGGGGTGCTGCGGCACGACTCGGGAGTCGTAACGAAAGGTGTCCGGAGTGCTGCGGCAGGACTCGGGAGTCGTAACGAAAGGTCTCCGGGGTGCTGCGGTAGCACTCGCGACCCGTAAATCAGCACTTTCTCACGGCTGATCGACCGATTGGATAACTCCGGGGTGCGGAGCCGCCTCAAAAATGTAGGGCGCGGTTTCAGCCCGCCTCTCTCGTGGGCGGCGGCGTTCCCCCTTCCCTCCCGAGGGGCGGGCTGAAGCTGCGCCCTACATCACCTCCGATTCTCCCCTCCGTCCGAAACGTTTCTGCCTCCTCCGTCACTACTCGACGGAAGGAAAGAACGATGTCTCACATCACCGGCTCCGTGCAGCAGGTCAATCCGGTTCTCACCATCGGCCCGGCGTCGGGGACGCCGCCGACCTCACCCAATACCTGGGCGGTCAACTTCAACCCGCCCGCGGCGCCGACCGGCACGCGGCTCCTCATCCTCCATTTCCGGAATGCCTCGTTCCCTGCCAACAACCGCCTCGAGGTCGATCTCGGATACGGCACCGACGTCTTCACCTCCGCGGACGGCGCGGAGTTCTGGACGCGTCCCGTCGACGTCTATGCGACGGGCGGAAGCGTGGACATCCGCTACATCACCAACGGCTCGAACGCGGGCGGCGTGGAATTCGACCGCTACGGCCGCGGCGAGCGGATGCACTCCACGCATCCCGATCACGACAGCTTCACGAACTCCGATCCGTTCCTGAATCCCGCCGTGCCGGTGTACGAGGAGGCGGGCACCGACTACGACCCGTTCTGGTTCTGCGCGCACCCGCCGAACTGGGAGAACGCCGCCAGGATCACCGATCCCACCGACGTGCGTTTCCGCGTGGCCCAGGCGGTGGGCATGATCGTCACCATTCACGGCGCGCCGCCGAGCGAGTACGTCTCCACCTGCTCGGTCACGCTCGTCGACGCGGACGTCATCCTCACCGCGGGGCATTGCCATACGCCAGCCGAGGGGCTGAGCAGCTCCGTGACGTTCGACTATCAACTGACCGCGGACGGGGAGCGTCCCGCGGGTTACGCGGCCCGGTTCTACAAGGTCCAGGAAGTCATCGCCCACCGCTACTCCGGCGGCTTCGACTACGCGCTGTCGCGTCTCGCCGAGGCGCCTCCGGGAATCCCGATCGCGCAGATGCGCCACGACATCCCCGCCCCGGGCGAGCAGGTGTTCGGCATTCATCATCCGAACGGCGCGCCGAAGAAGCTGTCGGTGCCCGGTCCCGGCTTCTCCACGGTCCTGAGCAGCGGGACGATGATGGTCCGCGTCCCCGGAGACTTTCACGTCTCCGGCGGCAGCTCGGGCTCGGGACTGTTCGACCTGGCGGGACGCACCATCGGCGTCCTGGCCAACGGCGACCCGTGCAACGGCGGTCCGGCCCTCGGTTACTTCCCGACGGCCACGCTCATGATCGACTCGCAGCCCGCGCCGCCGCCGCCCGTCACCCGCGACGTCATGGTGGTGTTCGACCGTTCCGGCAGCATGTCCCTGAGCGACGGCGCGGGGCGGACGAAGATCGAGGCCGCCCGCGACGCCGTGTCGCTGTTCGTGCAGCTCGTGCTCGCGAACACCGGCAACCGCGTGGGCCTGGTGTCGTTCAGCACGACCTCCGCGACCGACTTCGCCATCGCGCCGGTGACTCCGGCGAACAAGATCACACTCATCGGCTCGGCGCCGTTCTCCGGCGGCATCGTCGGCGGCCTCGAACCCGGCGGCATGACCAGCATCGGCGAGGGGCTCGACGCCGCGCGGTTGCAGTTCCCCGCGCCGGGGAGCAATCCGCGCGCGATCCTGCTCCTGACCGACGGCCTGCAGAACACGCCGCGCATGATCGACGAGGTCGAGGACGACCTCGGCTCGATCGACGTCCACGCCATCGGCTTCGGCACCGCCTCCAGTCTCGACGGGCCGCTGCTCACGGCCCTGGCCAACGCCCACAACGGCCTGTACGTGCGGGCCGGGAACGGCCTCGCGCTGGAGAAGTTCTTCACCAACGCGTTCGGCAACATCTTCGCCGCGGGCATCCTCTTCGATCCGGAGTACGACCTGGCCGCGGACCAGCGCGTCAGCAAACCGGAATCGTTCCGCGTGTGCGGCGAAGAGACGATCTGCGTGGTCGCGGGATGGGATCGCGCGGACACGGCGCTGCACCTCGTCGTGCGGACCCCGGGCGGCTCGGCGATCACCGCCGGGACACCGGGCGTCACGGGAGCATCGGGACGCACGTGGACGTTCCTCCGCATTCCGCTGCCGCACGGCACGGAGCGCGACGGCGTGTGGACGGTGACGGTGGAGCGCCCCGGGTCGGGCGAGTTTCCGCCGCCCGCGCCGGCGACGCGCTACTTCCTCAGCGTCATCCCCGAGGGCGGCCCGTCGCTGCTGCGTCTCGCCAGGCCGCGCCGCTACTACACGGGCGACGCCATCAATCCGCTCGTCGAGCTGCGCTACCGCGACGGCACGTGGCCCGAGCCTCACCATGCTTCAGCGACCGTGACCGTCACGCGCCCCGACGCGGGCGCCGGCAATCTTCTCAGCGACGCGAAGCTCGGCGCGCCCATCACCTCCGGCGGCGACACGATCCCCGCGCGCCAGGCCACGCTCCTCGGTATCGAGTCGCGCACGCACGAGCCCGCGCCGTGGAGATCATTCCTCTGGGGATCGAACTCCGTTCGCAGTATCGAAGCGCCGTGCCTCGTCGGCCGCTGCAGTTCGCGACGATCCAAGCGTTCCTCGACGCCACGGGAACCGCGTTGATGAGCGATGCGGAGGCGCGGGGATTGAGCGCGCTGACGCTACGTTGGTGGAAGCAATCGCTGCACACGTTCGCGGGGTATCTACTTTCGGCGCACGAGGACGCGAAGTTCTTGTCCGGCGATGTCGAGTTGCAACTCGGGGTCATCGACGGATGGCTCCGATGGCTGAGGACGGAGCGGCACGTCTCCCATACGACCGCTCGCACGTACTTCGGTGCCCTGACCGCGGTCGGGCAGCGGTTGGAGCGCGCGTACGGCATGGTGAACCCGTTTGGCCTTGTGCTGCCGCCGCGTGCGGGTCGCCCGCGACCGCGCGTGCTCACGCGCGAACAGGCAGAAACCCTCGTCAGCACGATCACGCACTACCGCTGGCGAAACGCGCTTGTTCGCTCGCGGAACCTCGCCATCGTCGGCTTGATGCTCTACGCCGGGCTCCGGCGAGGAGAAGTGGTCGGGCTGAGAACAGGCGACGTCCACGCGACGGCGGGGTGGCTGCTCATCCGGCAGGGGAAGGGAAAGGACGGCGGAAAGCCGCGAACGGCCTATCTCCCTCCGCAGCTCCGCGAGATTCTCGCGTTGTACCTCCGTGACCGCGATGCCGGACAGCCGCATCGGACGCATCCAGAGCTGCTGACGATGGCCGCCGAGAATCGCCCGGTGACGGCCGTCGCGATCGGGCTGCTGTTTCGTCGGTTGTCCGCGATCCTCGGCTTTCGCGTCTCCCCGCACATGCTCCGGCACACCTACGCCACGCTCCTGCGACAGTTCGGCGTCGCCGACCGCGTGAGCATGGATCTCATGGGGCACGAGAGCCTGGCGATGCTCACGCGGTATAGCCACGTCTTCGAGCCGGAGTACGAGGTGGAGAGCCGGAAGCTGCGTCTGGACGTGGATCTCCCGCTGGACGGTCCATGAACGACACCGCCTCGACCGCGCGCAGCTTGTCCTCCTCGAACACGCGCGTGTATCGCGCGGTCGTCGCGATCTGCGAATGGCCCGCGAGTTCCCGTACGACGTGGATCGGCACACCGCGACGAAGGAGTGTCGTCACGAAGGAGTGGCGAAGCGAGTGCAACGAAAAAGCGATGCCGGAAGTCTGCCGCACGCGCTCCATCACCCGACGCAGCGTCATTCCGGAGATGCCCCTCCCGCTCCGTTGCGACGTGAAGAACTCGACGCTGAGCAGACGACGGTAGCGGCGTTGATCCAGGTATGTTTCGAGGATGGTTCGAAGCTCCGGCGCGATGTAGGTCGTCCGATCCTTTCCGCCTCCGCGACCCTTGCCGCGGACGATGTGAATCGAGCCGTCCGCGAGATCGATGTCCGAGAACTTGAGACGCAGGATCTCGCTTTTGCGCAGGCCCGCGTAGAGCGCCATCGCGAGCATCGCGGCCGCACGCGCCTGTTCGTAGGGGTTCGACCAGTCCGCCGCTTGAGCGGCTTCGAGGATGCGGACGCACTCGGCCTCCGTGCGCGCCTTCGGCAGTGCGTCCGGACAGGCCGCCGGCTTCATGGCGCGGTACGGGCTCGGAAAGCCTTCGTGCTCGTCGAGGTAGACGAAGAAGGGACGAAGTCCCTGCCAGTACGATCTCGCGGTGAAGGGCGAGACGCCTCGTGACCGTGCGGACGCGATCCACTGCTCGATGAGGCGGTTGGACGTGAGATCGAGCGCGACGACACCCTGCCCCGCGAGATGCTTTCGGAACGCGGCATACACCTGCCGATACCACTTGATCGAGGCCGGACTATGGTTCCGATACCCTCGAACGAATGCGACGAAGTGCTCGTGGAGGCGATCCAGTTCGCCGGGAACTCGAATCGTGAGCGCGGTCGAGGTGGCCGAGCCGTCGGGCTGGAGGAGAGGGGTGTCGTTCCCCTCGGAAAATCCGGACATGGGAGTGGGAGTTAGATTAGGAGCTGTGCTCCCGGCGCCCCTGATCTCCAGGTTATGAGCCACAAGGTGTGCTTCGCCTGGCGGTCATGACAGAAGTACCGACTCTCTCCCGCGAAGGATGAGAGTCGGCTTCTGCATGCGCCCCAAGGGCTACGATGGGTGGGCGACGGGGATCGAACCCGCGACATCCAGGTCCACAACCTTGTCAGCTCGTGACCGGCGTGGATTTATCGCGAATGGAAGCGCTTCGCGAGCGATTCGATACGGCTTGAAGTCGCAAGGTGGTCGCCTTGTGACCTCTCTTCAGTACCGTGGGAAGGATCGCTGGGAGCGTCCTCTGTCTATCACCATGTCGCCCTCCCGTCCACATAGACCGCGCAACTCGACGGCGGGATCATTCAACCGGGAGCCTAATGTCCGTGCTCGCGAGGACGCGTCATGCGCAGCCGCCGCGGCGCGAGCGGGGTACGATTTTGGGTACATCCCTCAAGCGCCTGCGCTAAGACCATGACTTGCTTACACTTGCCCCTTCACTTCAACTCCCGCCGCGTCCACCAATTTTTCGCCCACGCGCGCGGTCGGCTTCGCCGCCGCGCTTCGCTCGTCCTACGGCTTGATGAGCACTAGCGCGACGGGAAATGTCGTAAGAATGGCCAGCGCAAATGTCAGCCCCGCAGTTTTGATGAGCCAACCGCCGCGCTGAATGCGGCAGCGGAAATCCTCCGCCACGGCGTCGAGATCATTCACGCGCACGGACGAGTAGGTCGGCGTCAGCGCAATCGTCGCGGCCGTCAGGCTGATCGTGACGAAAAACAGCGGCAACCACATCCACCATTCCGGCGACGCCGACACGGTCACTTGGCTGACCATCCCCAGCCCGCTCAAAAGCGTCGCGAAGATTCCAACCGAGCCATACAGAAACTTCGCCGTTTCGGTCACGCGGTCCAGTGACGCTTGCGGATCGATGCCGTTCCGCGCCGCGATCCAGATCGTCTCGTCAGGAGTGGGCGGCCTCCCGCTGGCTTGACCCGCTTCGATCTCGAAGACGTTCGCGTGTCCACCGTTGCACTCCACGATGATCTTCGCCTTCTCCCGATTGGTGGGCGCCGCGGGCTCGGTGGAGACATTCCCATTCGGCGTGTCCACTTTCGCGTTGAGGTTCGGGACGTCGTCGAGGAGACGCCCGGCGACCGCTCTGACGGCGGCGGTGAGATCTTCTCCGTCGTTCTTCCAGCATGGATAGGTCTGGCCGGTCATGGGTCGATCACCTCGACGTTCGCCATCCCGACTGCTGCACTTCCATCGACGCGCACCTCGATTCGGGCAACGCCGCGGAAGGTGGTCGGGCCTGCGGTCATCACCGCGTGCGCCACGCCATCTGCATTGGTTCGCTCGATGCTGCGAAACAGAAACGGCAATGCGGCGCCCGTGTTTGCATCGAACGCCGCAAACCGCGGCGTCAGACCAGTCGAGACCGACCCGACCGGCCTGGTCATGGTCACGGTCAGCGTCGTGCTCCCATCGGCATCGTTCGTGGCCTTGATGCGAAGCTTCTCCGGCTCCACGGCGATCGCGGTCGGCACGGCCATCACGAATTCGACACTCGTTTCCTGCGTCACATTGGCGACTGTCGCTGACACGCGAGCGGTCACCGGAGCCTGCGGCGAAATGAGGTCGACACGGGCACGTCCCGACTGATCGGCGGTCGCGGTGGCTTCGCCATTGCCGGTCGTGAGAAACGTTCCGCGCGTCGCTTTGAAGGTCACGGTCCGCTGCCCTGCAGGAACGCCCGCTCCGACGTCCGCAAAGATAGCCGTCGAAGTGAAGCCATCGGCAGGAGCTGTGGCGCGCTCGGCGGAGATCTTCAGGATGCCCGACGGATCTGCAGGCGCGAACGCGACGTCGACCGTCTTCGCGATGGTCGGCAGATCCTTCACTCGCACGGTCACCGAGACCGGCCCGACCTGCTGAGAGCTCTTCAGGTGAACGATCGCCTTCCCATTCACGTCGACGGTTCGTTCGACTGCCTTGGGTGTCGCCGCCGCGGCTTCGACGAACGAGCCCTCGCTGGTCGTGAATTCGAGGATGCGATGCGACGCGTCGGCGGCCGGACTGATGATCGCCTCGATGACGACGGTCGAGAAACCATCCGCGGGAATGGTGGCGCCTCCCGCGGTGACGATCAGCGCATTCTGAAACGGAGGAGCGGTCGGCGAGAAATTCTCGGAGTCGTGACACGCGAGCGCGGCAAGGAACACGGCGAGGATCGCAATCCGGTTACTCATCGAGCAACTCCGCAATCTTCACGAGCACTTCCTGCGACGCTGCGTTACCGCGCTCGATTCTCGAGATCGGGCTTCGCGAGACGCCCAGACGCTCGGCGAGCGCGCTCTGCGAAAGCTCGTTGCTCTCACGAAACTCGGCGACCGCCAACGCCAGCGCATTCTTGATGACGACCACGCACGAGCCCTTCTGCTTCGTGTCGCCAGGAATCGAGGCCAGCACCTCGATCTTGATCAGGTCGGCGCTGCCGCTTCCCGACTTCTTGATCACGATCGGTTGTGAAATCGTTTTCGAGGTCTTACCCACGCTATGGGCCGAGCTGGCTCCCTGCGTGATCTTGTATGGGAGACCGGCAGCCACGGCGCACGTGACGGTTGCCGTGGCCGGCCCGTCCGTGGTGACGAGCCTGATTTTCAGCGTCAGCGATCCGCCAGCCGCCGCTATGTTGTTCGGCACGGGCTGCACGCCCTGGAGTAAAAGTTTGTTAGCCATCGCGCTCTCCTCGCTCAGTTGAACAGCGGCTTGAACAGACTCTGGAACACGTCCGCAACGTCGACGTCGATCGATGCGGAAATGAACGGTGTCGCCGCCAGAGACTTCTTGGTGATCAGAGGATCGGGATCGTCCTCGCGGAAAAGCTGCGCGCCCAGCGCAATCCGGAAGTGGTCCGTCACCCGGATTCCGCCACCCAGAAGCACGGGACGATCGCTGATCAGACCTTCGCGGTCGGCTCCGGTCAGTTTCTCCGAGAAGCCGAGCATGATCGCAAAGCGCTTCCGGAAGTCGAGACCGGACAGCGGCGCGTTCTTGTTGATCGGCCGCAGGTAAATGTTGGCGCCGAGGTAGCTGAAGAAGTCTTCCGTCTCCGGGGCGACGCCCATTCCCAAATCGGCGCTCACATACCAGCTGAAGCGGGTGACGAAGCCGGCATTGGTCGTGGCTGCGATGTCGTATTGCTGCGAGAGCTCGACCTCGATGGCTTTCGCCATTTCGAGAATCGACCCCTCCTGTTCTTCCAATCGTTCGGCAGCGATCCGAAGGTTCTCGATCCCCAGATCGAGCACGGAGAGATTCTCCTTCTCCGCCGCGGTCTTCTTCGGCAGCGCTTTGCGCGCTTCGACGAGCTCCTCGATCTCCGTGCGGATTTCGCTGAGTTTCGCTGTCTCCTGCAACTGCGGCCGGTCGACGCCTCGCACGTCGTCCATTCGGCCCTGATAGTTCCCGATGGCATCGCGGGCCTGTTCGCGAAGATCGATCGGGCGCGCCAGGAGGATTTTCATCGGAAACGGCGGCGCACTGGCGACGTCATTGTTCCAGGTCTGCTGCGCCGCCATCGTGGCCGGACGTCTCGCGTCAGCCGGACGTTTCAGAAAGGAGTTCGGCGGCAGAACGATGGCGTTGGGCGCGACCGAAGCCGCAACTGCGCGATACAGATCCTCCCGCAACGAGTTCAGGTTCCGCGCGACGTCCAGAAAGTTCGCGTCGGCGTAAACCTGGGTGAGGCTCGCAGCGATGGCCGGGACCATCTTCTTCGCTTCCTCTTCCGTGCGATCGCGGAGAGTCTCGAAGCGGAAGCAGTAACGCCGTTGTGCTTCCAGCGGTGGATCGACCGTGACCTCGAGGTAGCGGTCAGTCTCCGCTCCCGCGACTACCGCCGCGAGAGTCGTCGACGGCGTACACGTCTGTCCGGAGACCGCCTCGGCGTAAGACGCTTTCGCCTCTTTCTTCGTGGTTCCCGGAACCTTCGCCTTCAGGAAGAACTGGACGTCGAACGGAAGCGGGGTCGGGATCCGCGGGCGTTCCAGTTCGAATTCCACGGTCGTGCCGACATCCGGGTGTGCGGATGGAGTGGCCGCAGCGGCGGGAGGGTCGGCGGCAAAGGCGCTCATCGCACACTGCCACACCAGAATCGCCACGAACAGACGCTTTGCTGAATGACTCAAGTGAACCTCCGACTCATGTCGTCTCCGTGTGGGAGAGACATGGAATCGGAAATCCCCAGCTATCTGTGCGTCTTCAAGACGCCTTGGTTCTCAGGGCAACGCCTCTACGATTGGTAGAAGGTGACGGTTATCCGTGTGTCGAACCTCGCGATGTGCCGTATGACCGTCTGACGTCGCTTGCGCATCGCGCATAGAGAGGAATATCCGTCTTCCGGCGTGGGGGAGTGACGCGCAGGCGATCTGGCCGGAGACTGCGAGCATGGCGCTCGTGAGTTGCGCGAGCTATTCTTTTGCACGATTGCCCTATCTCTATGTGGTCCGACCGCGAAACCGTCGATGATTGCCTCGGCTTCTCCAGCTACGTGGAGAGTCTCGCCGACGTCTGCCTTGAGCCCGAGATCGCGCCGTTAACGGTCGGCATCTTCGGCTCGTGGGGCAGTGGCAAGACGAGCTTGATGCAGATGTTGCGGGCGCATATTGACGCCCGGACGCCGGCTGACGCCGACGACGGTCAGCCAAAGGTCGTTACCCTCTGGTTCAACGCGTGGAAGTACGAGGGCAAGGAGGAGATCCAGTCGGCACTCATTCACGCCGTCCTGCGTGAGCTGATCAAAGGCCGCACGCTGTTGGATGACGTAATGGCCACGTTCGACCGACTAAAGAAGGGCGCGAGCGTACTGAAGCTCGCCAAGACAATCGCGAAGAGCGCGATCACACTCACGCCGGACTTTGCCGGTTTCCTCGACAGCTTCAAGGACGAAGCGGAGCAGGTCGCGGAGACGATGGAGCAGTTTGAACAGGACTTCGAGAGCCTTCTGAAGAGCGTCGATGTCTCGCGGATCATCGTCTTCATTGACGACTTGGATCGTTGCAGTAGCGACAAGGTCGTGGAGGCGTTCGAGACGATCAAACTGTTCCTGAACACGCCCGAGACGACGTTCGTAATTGGTGCGGATGCGCCGAAGATCGAGCAGGCGATCGGTACGATTTACCAGGTGGCGGAGACAGCGCGACCGACGTTCGCGCGCGACTATCTCGAGAAGATCGTCCAGCTGCCGTTCTCGATCCCCGAGCAACGACCACGCGATGTAGCCGCGTACGTCGGAATGCTCGTGCTGCGGACGTACCTGACCACGGACGGCTGGTCGGCCCTGCTCGGAGCGCGGCGAGCTCTCCTTCTCGAAGCCACCGACATGTGCACGACGCTCACCGAGTGGATGGGTGCGAACGCGGCAACCCTCCAGCCAGAGGCAGCCGCCGCAGCGCGCGATCACCTCGCGCGCACGCTCGCGCACGTCGACGTGCTGGTACGCGGGCTCCGGGGCAACCCACGGCAAATCAAGCGCTTCCTGAACATTCTCGAACTACGGGCGCGCATCGCGAAGGCGAACGACTTGGACGTGCGGCCGGAATTGCTCACGAAGCTGGCCGCGGTGGAATACACGTGGCGCGATTTCTTCGCAAATGTCGTTGAGACGATCGGGCCAGATGGTCGCTCGGAACTGATGGGCGAAGTCGTGCGGTACGCGGATCGCGAGCAGGCGCCGCCCGACGAGTCGCCGATGCTCACCGCGGCGCTGGAGGCGCCGGGCCTTGCGGAGTTCCTCGCAGGTGAACCAAAGCTCGACGGAACGACCGAACTGACGCCGTACCTCTTTCTCGCGCAGACGGCGCTTGATCCCAAACGGCGGCCTGCGCTCTTGCCGCAGGATGAGCTGGCGCGCGACTTGGCGGAGCGAATGGCCTCGGACGATGCGATCCGCGCGCGGGCGGCAGCCAAGAATGCGACCCAGCAGGATCCGGCCACGACGGCGGCCGTGGTCAGGCTCGTCGCCGGGAAGATAGCCATGCTCCAAGGTGATAAGGAGAAGAAGGCGCGCGTGAACGCCCTCCAAAGCTTGGAGACGGTCTGTAAGGCATCGACGGAGCACTACCGCACCGTGGTCGAGATGCTCCGCGCTGCGGACGTAAAGGACCCGGGCTTCGCCATGGCAGCCGTACGCGTGCTTGGTGCAGCGACCGACGCAGGGTTCCAGGATGCGGCTACTGTCAAAGACCAGTACGAAGCACGCTCACCGCTCGCAAGGGTGGGTGCGAAGAAACCTCTGACACGACGAACCAACTAGACGATGGGAACCTCGGCGAGCTACGGCACACCCTCAGGCGGCGAATGGTCCAGCGTCAAGCGCCAGATCACCGCCACGCTCGGTGGCGGAAATACGGCAGCGACGCCGGCGACGATCGTAGGCGGGACGACCTCCGCATCCGGCGGCCTCTCGTACGCCGGCGGCGCTGGCGGAGCGGCGGCGACATCTGGACGGAACCGGATCGCCGGTGCGATCGCCGGGATCGGTGGTTTCGGTGCCGCCGTACGTGATGGGGGCCTGGATTCGGCGCTGAGCGGCTTAGGTCTCGATACGCTGCGGGGACGGCCCGCGGCGGAGGTTGTGAGTGCGATAAGTGAGTACTTAGCGCGCGAGGCGGAAGGCCTCGACCGCGAATTCCTCCAAACGGCTTTCAGCGAGGCGCTACTGGAAGCAGCGAGCCTCGGCGACGACCTCGGCTACGAGGACTTCGCCACGGGGCTCGAGGAGTTCCTCGCGGCGCAGGGGGCGGAAGGGCTGGTTGAGCTGTTCCTGGATCACTTCGTGTTCGACACGCTGTGGGGACGGATCGAGCAACATGCCGTATTCAAGAGTAGCGATGATGCGGCGCTGGAGAGCCTGATGACGGCGATACAGGGCGAATGCGTGGCACAGGTGCGCGAGCAGATGGACGCAGCCCGAAACGACGGCTCGTTTGCGACTGCTGACTGGTTCGGCCGCGCCGGCCAAGAGCTGGGCATGCGCATCGTCTCCGAATTGGAAGCGCGCCTCTCGGCGCTACGTGAGACCTAATTCATATGCGATTTATCCGCTACGCAGGACGGCCGCGTGCTGACGATGACGCCTACAAAACCGCACTGCAAGACGAGCAGCAGGTCGTCCTTGATCCGTGGTCGGGAGCCGACGGGAACATCGCATGGAGGTTCAAGCTCGACGGGCGAGCGGTAACGGTTCCACTGAGCGCGCACGCCCGAGACCTGTTTGACCTTGCATGCATGGTTTACATCGCGGACGAAATCGTCCCACGTGCGGGCGGAATCGATCAGTGGACGCGAGAGATGGCGTTCACCCTACCCGTGTTCGAGCGGGCGAATTGGGAAGCTGGAGAGGGCGTGCTCGCCGAATGCTTGAGCTTCCTCTCCGGAGACGGGTACGCGTTTACTTGGCTGGATCGGGGAAACACTGTCCCGGCTCGACCTATCCACAAGCACAAGCTTCGCGCAGCCTTCGACACAGTCTGTCTATTCTCCGGTGGCGTTGATTCGCTGCTCGGAGCCGAGACACTCCTCCGAGACGGTCGTCGTGTGCTTCTTGTCGGTCACTATGCCGACCGAGTGACGTCAAGCGCTCAAAGCGCCCTCTTCAGGCTTCTGCGGAGTAAGTACCCGCAGCAAGCTTCCCTGCTTCAAATCTACGTGGCAAGAAGCCAGACACGTCGGCGGCGGTATGAGCTTCCCGAGAAGGCTGAGATTTCGCATCGCACGCGTTCCTTCCTGTTTCTCGCCGCTGGCGTGATGGCGGCAAGCGCCACAGGCGTCTCCACCGTGTACATCCCTGAAAACGGGCTGATTGCCTTGAACTCGCCGCTCGGAGCGTCGCGACGAGGCACGCTCAGTACCCGCACCACCCATCCTCGTTACCTCGAACAGTTCAACATCGCGTTGCAGGCCCTCGGGTTTGATATCCGAATCGAGAACCCGTTCGGCCATCAGAGCAAGACGGACATGGTGCAGGCCGTCGTCGACACTGATATTCGAGCCGCGCTCCTCCGGAGCGTGTCGTGTGCGCATGCGGGCAACATGTGGCAAAGGAAAGGCGGGAAGTTCACCCACTGCGGATATTGCGTGCCCTGCTTGTATCGTAGGGTAGCGTTTCTCGCAGCCGGTATGAGCGAATCCGGCTACGAGTACGATGTCTTCACGCAACTCCCGAAGCTTTCGGCGAAGAACGCCCAAGACTTCCGCCTCCTCGTGCGGTTCGCCCGAAGGATTGAGCATGCAAGCCATATCGAGCTCATAGCGACCGTGCTTCGGCACGGCGGATTCAGCGGTGGCCAGGATGGCGAGGAGTACACTGCCCGCGCTGCGATGCTGAAGCGTTGGGCTGCTGCGTTCATGGATCTGACACGCGATCAGGCGAAGGGTCGTACGCGGCGTATCCTCGGCCTGTAACGATTTCTGCCAATCCTTATGCGGTTCGTCGACGCCCACTGCCACCTCGACCAGTATCCCGACCCCAAAGCGGTAGCTGGCGGCTGCGAGGAATCTCAGACCTACACGATCGCGGTAACGAATCTCCCGCGCGCGTTCCCGAATACGCAACGTCTCGCCGGTGACCGACAATTCGTACGCGCCGCGGTCGGGCTTCACCCCGAATTGGTTGCACAACAATCGGACGCCGTCCACGACCTCCTTACGCTCATTGAGGAAACAAAATACGTCGGCGAAGTTGGCCTGGACTACACGAAAGCCGACGCTGAAACTCGGCGGTTGCAGCGGGAGGTGCTTGGGCGCGTGTTCGAGCGATGCGAAGCGCTCGGTGGGAAGGTAATCACGATCCATAGCAGGCGAGCCGCCGATGATGTACTCGACTTGGCGACGTCGCTGAGGCGGAGTACCGTTATTCTTCACTGGTTCTCGGGCTCCGCCAAGGCATTAGCACGCGGCGTCGCGATGGGATGCTTCTTCTCGGTTAATCCGGCGATGATGCGCTCGGCAACGGGGCGCAGCGTCATCGCGGCGGTTCCGGAAGACCAACTCCTCACAGAGACCGATGGGCCATTCGTGCAGCATACCGGACGTCCGATGTATCCATTCGAGATGACAAGCTTCCTGCCGACTCTCGCCGAGTTGCGCGGCGTGACGACAGCCGCGCTACGATTGCGCATTCTTCGGAACTTCGCGCGAGCGGTAACGCTCGAAGACAACGCGCGGTGACGCTGATGTCTGAATACTCGATTCCTGACGCATTAGTCGCCCGCTTCGCGGCTGACTTCTTCTCTCCTCGGCTGCTCGTCAGTCGCCTCCCGCCGGATGAGCCGCTCCTGCGGGAGATCGACCGAGCAATCGCGGACATCCCACGTGAAGTGATGGAAGAAGTACTCACCGACCCGGTGTCCAAGGTGTGGCTGGGCATCGATAAGTCATTCGCGGACCAAGGTGGGCCAGGACGGATTGTCTTTCATCACCTGCTGAACTGGGAGATCTATCGTCGTCGGTCAATGGCGCTTCTGGATCGAGGACCGCGACCGAAGCCGTACGATCATCCGGCCCTGCTGGACCTCGAACCGGACACGGAAGGCCTCGTGCCGCTGTCAGCCTTTGAGATTGGGACAGGCGGCGGATTGGTCCGGAATGGATATGTCTTTTTGCCGACACCGCCGCTAGGGGGCGTGAGCTCGCAGAGCGGTACAGACCGGGCACATAGGTGACAGAACAGACCGGGAACATGGGTGACACTGGTCCTCCGGAAGGGAGGGCGTGTCATGCCATGGGAGGTCACCGGTCCTGTGCGCGAACGAGAACGATTCATCGAGGCTTACCTCACC
>DASUSN010000120.1:0-42501 GCA_036375075.1 Thermoanaerobaculia bacterium
AGCGGGCGGCGTCCCGCCGCCCGCATTCTGGGGAGGCCGAAGCCTCTCGCCACGTGGCGCGCTCCACCCGCCCGGGGGTGGCGGCGCGGGACGCCGCCACATCAGCCGCCGGGACGGCGGCGGTCCGGGTTTTGAGACAGCCTCCGATTGCCTCCGCACTCCAGACGGATTTAGCGCTTCCACTCGACGTCGGCCACGCCCGCTCGCCGGTTGGCGAAGCGGGCGGCGACGAAGAGGTAGTCGGACAGGCGGTTCAGGTAGGCGACGGTCGACAGGGTCGCGGGGGATTCGTCGTGCAGCGCGACGACGCAGCGTTCCGCGCGGCGGCACACCGTACGGGCGACGTGCAGTTGCGCCCCGGCCAGGGTGCCTCCGGGGAGGATGAAGTTGGTCAGGGGGGCGAGCTCGCGCTCCATGGCGTCGATCGCGGACTCCAGTTCCGCGATCCGTTGCGTGTCGACGCCGGGGAAGCGGCTGGTGCCGGGGGACGCCAGGTGGGCGCCGACATCGAACAGGTCGCGCTGCACCTGTTCGAGCACCGCGTCGGTCTCCGCCGGGACGCCGCTGGCGCGGGCGACGCCGAGGTGGGAGGAGAGCTCGTCGACGGTCCCGTAGGCCTCGATGCGCGCGTCGTTCTTCGCAACGCGCGCTCCGCCGAACAGCGAGGTCTCACCGTGATCGCCGGTGCGGGTATAGATCTTCATGAGGGAGGGCGCAGGGGGCAGGGCGCAGGGGGCAGGAGCACGGCGTCTTGCTGCGCCCTGCGCCCTGTCCCCTGCGCCCTGTCGTCGTCACGCTTCGCTTTCCAGCTGCCGGATCCGCTCTTTCACCACCATCTCCGCCAGGTCGGGAATCACTTCCCAGGCGATGTTGCGGACGACCTGGTCGGACATCAGCTCGACCACGCGGCGGGCGATGCGGTCGATCTGTTCGTCGGTGAGGTCGGTGGAGCGGATGGGGATCGCGGGCGTCTCGGGCGCGAGGGCGGCCGGCGGGACGACCGGCTCTTCGGGCTCGGCGGCCGCCTCGGCGGCGCCGGCGGCGCCCCAGGCGGGCCCCGGCTCGGCGACGAGATCGGTTTCGGGCTCCGTCTGGCCGGTCATGCCCGTGCCGAACGGCAGGTCCTCGGGGGCCGACACCGGCGGCACGGCGGACGTGGCGAAGCTGTGCGCGGGCTCGGGCGCCTCTTCGACGGGCTCCGGTGCCGGCGGCGCGAGCGGCTCAGGCTCCGGCTCCGGCGCCCCGAACGACAGCGGCTCCGGCTCGGCGTCCGGCAGCGACCACGCCGGCTCCTCGGGGGCTTCCCACGGGGCGGCGTCCGGGATGGGCTCGGGCAGCGGCTCCGGCTCGGGCTCCGGAGCGACCGGCTGCTGCGCGGACTGCAGGTCGTCGAACGACATCTTCTCGAACGCGCGGGTCTCGCCCGCGAACGCAGGCTGCTCGTCCCACGGCGACGGTTCCGGACCGGCGGACATGGGCTCCGGCTCCGGATCCGGCTGCGGGGCCGGTGCGGGCGGCTGGAAGTCGGCGAACGAGACCGGCGGGAACGCCTGGGTCTCGCCTCCGCCTCCGAACAGCGGCGCTTCGTCGGGCTGCTCGTCCCACGGCGACGGCTCCGGAGCGGCCGACACGGGCTCCGGCTCGGGCTCCGGTTCCGGTGCAGGGGCCGGCAGCGACGGCTCGGGCGTGGTGTTCGCCATCTGCTGCAGCTCGTCGAAGCTCATGCGCGGGATCGCCCGCGTCTCGCTGCTGAACTCCTCGGGCTCCGGCGGCGCGCCGAACGGGTCGGCGTACGCCGGCTCCTCGGGCTCCAGCGGCTGCTGCATGGACTGCAGGTCGTCGAACGACATCTTGCCGAACGCGCGGGTCTCGCCGCCGAGGGCCGGTTCGTCCCAGGGAGACGGCTCGGGGGTGGGCGCGGGCGGGGGAGGCGGCGGCGGCGTCTGCGCAAGGTCGTCGAAGCTCATGCGCGGGAACGCGCGCGTCTCGCCGGCGAACGGCAGGTCCGAGGAGGGTGTCTCGAACGGCA
The DNA here is from genome assembly GCA_036375075.1 of Thermoanaerobaculia bacterium. Lineage (GTDB taxonomy): Bacteria > Acidobacteriota > Thermoanaerobaculia > Gp7-AA8 > Gp7-AA8 > QHVT01. The sequence goes on from DASUSN010000120.1 coordinate 2,030, forward strand.
TCTCGGTCGTCGCTTCCGGCGGGGGAGGCGCTCCGAAGATGTCCGCGGAGTGCGTGTACGCCTCGGGCGGCGTGGGGTACGAGCCGCTGGAGGTGGTGAACGGCGAGGGGGTCAGCTCCGGCTCGACCGGGGCTTCGTCCATCCAGGGCGACGGCGGGGGCTCGGGCGCGATGGGCTCGGCGACGGCCGCGGTGGTGGCGGCGGGCGTCGACGCCTGCGAGATCAGCTCTTCGACCTTGTGAATCAGACTCTGCGACTCGAACGGCTTGGTGACCACCGCGTCGCAGCCCGCCTTCTCCGCGCGGTCCGGATCGAACGGCTCGAACGTCCCGGTCAGCAGGACCACCGGGATGTTCCGGTACTCCGGATGCGACTTCACGTACTCGCAGACTTCGTAGCCGTTCTTCTCCGGCATGATGATGTCCGAGAGGATGATGTCGGGGCGCATCTCGCCGAGTTTCTGGATGGCTCGCGCACCGTTATTGACCGCGGTGACCTCGTAATCGCCATCGCTGAACGTCAGCTCGACGACCTTCTGAATGGTGATACTGTCATCCGCAAGAAGGATTCTTTTCGGCATGGTTCTGCTCCGCTGGGACGGCCAGCAAGCTACCACGTACACCACGAGGGGACAAGAGCTTACGGATGACGGACCGCTTCCTGATCCTCGGGCATCGCGGCAGTCCGAAGCGCTTTCCGGAGAACACGATCGCGTCGTTCGACGAGACCCTCCGCGCGGGCGCGGACGGCTTCGAGACCGACCTCCGGCTGCTCTTCGACCGCACCGCCGTTCTCTATCATGATGACGAGCTGGACGAAGCCGAGATCGAGTCGCTGACCTTCACCCAATGCTCCGAGCGCGGCGCCGTGATCGCGCGGCTCAGCGACCTCGCGCGGTATGCCGGACAGGCGACGATGATCCTCGAGGTCAAGCGCTCCCGCTGGGAGGACACCATCCTCGAGCACGTCTCGGAATGGCCGGACTCGGTGATCGCGTCCTTCGACCACTCGGTGATCACTTCCCTGCGCGAGCGCGGCGCGACGATGCCCCTCGGCATCACCGTCTACGGCTACATCGTGGACGTCGCCGCGTACGCGGAGCGGGTCGGCGCGACGTGGGTTTTCCCCAACTACCACTACGTCGACGCGGACATGGTGAAGGCGCTCCACGACCGCGGAATGAAGGTCGTCCCGTGGACCGCGAACCGCCGCCACGAGTGGGACCGGCTGCGCGAAGTGGGCTGCGACGGGGTCATCACGGACCTCCCCGCCGAGGCGGTGGAGTGGAGGGATGGGGGAAATTGAAAATTGAAAATTGAAAATTGAAAAAGGGGACGCCGCCGACTCGCGCACACCGTGTGGTTTTCAGCCCTTTTTCAACTTTCAATTCTCAATTTTCAATTTCGTTCTTCTACAGCGCTCAGTTTGCTACACTTGCGCCGCATTCAGCCAGCAACCGGGATGGGGGAGCCACGGACATGAAGACCTGGGAATACAAGATCATCAACGTCCGGTCGGAGAATTACTCGATGGATCCGCGGCGTGCGGAGGAGCTCAACCGCCTCGGCGACGAAGGGTGGGAGCTGGTCAGCATCACCTCCATCAATTTCAAGACCGGCGCGACCGATCACATCGGCATGGTGTTCAAGCGCGAGAAGCAGCCGCAGTCGGCGTAGCGCTCTGATATCTTCCCGGGTCGCATGGCCGAGCGACCATTCCTGATCCTCGTCGTTCTCGACGGCTTCGGCTGCCGGAAGGAGCGCGAGCACAACGCCATCGCGAGCGCGGAGACGCCTCGCTTCGACGCCCTCTATCGCGATCACGCCTGGACCACGCTCGAAGCCTCGGGCCTGGCCGTCGGTCTGCCGGAAGGCCAGATGGGGAACTCCGAGGTGGGGCACCTGAACATTGGAGCGGGACGGGTGGTCGATCAGGACATCGTCCGCATCTCGAAGTCGATCGCCAGTCACGAGCTCGAGCGGAACCCGGTCTTCGTCGACGCGGTGAAGGGCGCGCGCAACGTGCACTTCGCAGGACTGCTGTCCGACGGCGGCGTGCACTCGCTGCAGGAGCACCTGCACGGGATGATCGAAGCCGCGTACGCGGTGGGCGCGGAGAACGTGTTCGTCCATGCCATCCTCGACGGCCGCGACACGCCGCCGAAGTCCGCGTTGAAGTATCTGGCGGACGTCTTGAAAACGAGAGCGCACCTCGCAACCATCGTCGGACGCTACTTCACCATGGACCGCGACCATCGCTGGGAGCGCGTGCAGCGCGGCTACGACCTCATGACGATGGGCGTCGGCACGGAGACGAAGGACCCGCTCGAGACCGTGCGCCGCTTCTACGACCAGGGCGTCACCGACGAGTTCATGGAGCCGATCTCCGTCGTCACCGCCGAGGGCTCGCACCTCGGACGCGTGGAAGACGGCGACGCACTGATCTTCTTCAACTTCCGCGCGGACCGCATGCGCCAGCTCACGATCGCCTTCAAGGACGAGCACTTCACGCCGTTCGAGCGCGCCGTGCACCCGAAGGTGAAGCTCGTGACGATGAACCGCTATCACGAGAAGTACGACCTCCCGGTGCTCTATCCGCCGCCCGAGGTGCGGAACAACCTGGGTGAGGTGCTGTCGCGCGCGGGGCTGAAGCAGTTGCGCATCGCCGAGACGGAGAAGTACGCGCATGTGACGTTCTTCTTCAACGGCGGATCGGATACGCAATTTGAGGGCGAGGACCGCATCCTCGTGCCGTCGCCGAAAGTCGCGACGTACGACCAGAAGCCGGAGATGTCGGTGTTCGAGGTCACGGACAAAGTCGTCGAAGCGATCGCGTCGCGCAAGTACGACGCGATCATCATGAACATCGCCAACCCGGACATGGTCGGGCACACGGGCTTCATGGACGCGACGGTCGAGGCGGTGCGGGACACGGATGTCGCGGTCGGGCGCATTCTGGACGCGGTGGAGCGGGTGGACGGCGTCGCGCTGATCACCGCGGACCATGGGAACGCGGAGCTGATGTTCGACGTCCGGACCGGCCAGCCGCACACGGCGCATACGCTCAACCCCGTGCCGTTGATCCTGTTCGATGCGAAGAAGCGCTTCGGCGCGCTGCGCGGCGGGGGCGTGTTGTCGAATGTGGCCCCGACCATCCTGACCATCCTCGGCCTGGACAAGCCCGCGGAGATGACGGCGGAGTCGCTGCTGGTGCCGGACCCGGCGGCGGTCACGACGTGATGAGCATCGCTGTCATCCTGAGCCGGCGAAGCGCGGCGAAGGACCCCCTGATTCGAGCGCTTCACGTGCCAGCGGAGGGGGTCCTTCGCCGTCCGTTGGCGGCTCAGGATGACAGCCTATGAGCCGCGAGCTGATCCTCGTCCGTCACGGCGAGACCGTGCACAACGTCAACCGCATCACCCAGGGCTGGAGCGACAGCGAGCTCTCCGAGCGCGGGCGCGAGCAGGTGCTCCGTCTCGCCGAGCGCCTGAAAGACCACAAGCCCACCGCCCTCTACTCCTCCCCCCTCGGTCGCGCCATGTCCACCGCCCAGGCCATCGCCGACGCGACCGGCCTGGAGATCGTCCCGCTCGACGACCTCCGCGAGATGAACTACGGCCGCTGGGAGGGCCGTTCGTTCATGGACATCCGCGTCGAGGACGAAGACATCTATCGCCGCTGGATCGCGGACGAGAACTGCCCCTGCCCCGAGGGGGAGTCGCACGCCGACGTGCGGCGGCGGCTGCTGCGGGCGTTTGAACGAGTGAATTCCGAGCGCGCCGTCATGGTTGCGCACGGGACCGCCATCCGCATCGGCGCGACGGCGCTGCTGGGCCTCCCGCTCATGTCCGCCATGCGCTTCGCGCAGGACAACTGCGCGATGAACGTCTTCGTCTCGCGCGGCGAGCACTGGCTGTTGAAAGTCTGGAACCACACATGATTCTCGAAAGCATCTACGAGCAGCTCACCGAGACCCTCAAGACGCGCACCCTGGCGCTGTTCGGCCACGCCGTCGACCGCGTCGTCCTCCAGGCGCCGCCGAAGCTGAACATGGGCGACCTCGCCACGCCCATCGCGCTGGAGCTCGCGAAGGCGCTCAAGCGCAAGCCGCGCGAGATCGCCGAGCAGCTCGCGAACGGCATGACCCTGCCGGCGCTGGTCGCGTCGGTGTCGGTCGAAGGCGCGGGCTATCTCAACTTCCGCCTCGACCGCGGCGCGTTCACCGCCTCGCACTTCCATGCCGTGATGGCGCCTCCGCCCGCGTCGGGCGAGCGGGTGATCGTCGAGCACACGAACATCAACCCGAACAAGGCCGCCCACATCGGCCACCTCCGCAACTCCGTCCTCGGCGATACCTACGTCCGCTGCTCGAAGTGGCTGGGCGACCACGTGGAGACGCAGAACTACATCGACGACACCGGCGTCCAGGTCGCGGACGTCGTCGTCGCGTTCGAGCGTCTCGAGAAAAAGAGCGTTGCTGAGGTCGAGGAGCTGACTCGGGGCGAGCGCTTCGACTACGTCTGCTGGGATGTCTACTCGAAGATGGCCCAGTACTACGCCGACCACCCCGAGTCGCTGGAGTGGCGGAAGGAGACGCTGCACCGCATCGAGAACCAGGAAGGCGACACGGCCAAGCTGGCCCGAATCATCGCCCGCGCCGTCGTGCGGCGCCATCTCGAGACCATGCAGCGCCTCGGCATCCAGTACGACCTCCTGCCGAAGGAGAGCGACATCATCCACCTTCATTTCTGGGACCGCGCCTTCGAGCTGCTGAAGGAGAAGGGCGCCGTCGTGCTGGAGACCGAGGGGAAGCACAAGGGCTGCTGGGTGATGAAGCTCGAGGAATCGGAGGAGTTCGCGGGCATGAACGAGCCCGACAAGATCCTCGTGCGCTCCAATGGCACCGTCACCTACACCGGCAAGGACATCGCGTATCAGCTCTGGAAGCTCGGCTTCCTCGACCGCACGTTCCAGTACCGCAAGTTCCCGTTCGAATACCTGCTGTGGGAGACCACGCACGAGGGCGACGGCGATCCTTCCGCGCCGAAGTTCGGCGGCGCGACCCGGGTGGTGAACGTCATCGACTCACGCCAGGCGTATCTGCAGAAGGTGGTCAAAGAGGGAGTCCACCAGGTCGCCGGCGAGAAGGCCGCGCAATCGTCGATCCACTTCTCCTACGAGATGGTCGCGCTCACGCCGTCGACTGCCAAGGCGTTGGGCATGCAGGTCTCGGAGGAGGACGCGACGCGCGCGTACGTGGAGATGTCGGGCCGCAAGGGCTTCGGCGTGAAGGCGGACGATCTGCTCGACACGCTGGAGAAGCAGGCCGCGGACGCGGTCCGCGCGAACACTCCCGACGTCGCCGACGCCGACTCCCTCGGCCGCCAGATCGCCATCGCCGCGCTGCGCTACTTCATGCTCCGCTTCGGGCGGAACAAAGTCATCGCCTTCGACTTCGACGAGGCCCTGCGCTTCGAGGGCGACTCCGGCCCGTACCTGCAGTACTCGACCGTGCGCGTGCAGAACATCTTCCGCAAGATGGCCGAGCGCGGCGTCGAGGCCCGCATCGACGGGCGCTCCGTCGACGACCTCACGTTGAATCAGGGCCTCACCGACGACATGTGGGAGCTGGTCCGCCTGTCCGCCGAGCTGCCCGCCGCCATCCGCCGCGCGGTCGACTCACTCGAGCTCTCGATCGTGACCCAGTACCTGCTCGACCTCTGCCAGAAGTTCAACAGCTTCTACCACAAGTACCCGATCATGAATGAGAAGGACGAAGCCGAGCGCCAGCGCCGCGCCGTCTGCGCCGAAGTCTTCCGCCGCACCATGGTCGGCGCGATGGAGCTGTTGGGGATCCCGGTGCCGGAGCGGATGTAGCCGCGGCTTCAGCGATAATGCAGGCATGACGGAGCCTGCGGAAGTTACAGGGGTGCGGCTCACGACGGACCTGTCGAGCGACGACGCGATCCCGTATTTTCTGTGGGACCAGCCGATGACCGTCGGCGAGCTGCGCCGCCGTTTGCACGGGCCGCCCGAAGATCGTCTCCGGTATCTCGGCGCGATCCTGCGCGAAGCGAGAGAACCGGACGTGTGGCGATTCACGACCCCGCAGGAAGTCGTGCGCGAATGGCCTCTTCTCGAGCCGCGCCTCGGCCGGCGCCGTGAGTTCTGGCGTTTTCTTCTGGCGAAGTGGCGGGAGCTCGGCCTGGTCGAGTGAATGAAGGGACTCACGCCGCTTCAGACCGAGGTCCTGCAGCGTTTTTTTGCGCGCCGGGATGAGTTCTTCCTGACCGGCGGCGCCGCTCTCGTGGGGTTTTACACAGGTCATCGCGAGACGCACGATCTCGACCTCTTCACGGCAGGTCAGCCGCTCGATGAAGGCGAGCGAACGCTCCGCGAAGTTGCCTCCGCGCTCGACCTCAGCTTCGAATCGATACGACGCGAGCCGGCATTCAGACGCTTTCTGGTGCGGCAACGGGAAGGCGGCGAATCGCTCGTCATTGACCTCGTCAGAGACGATGCACCGCAACTGCGCGAGAAGCGGATCGTGGGAAACGTACGGGTCGACTCTGCCGAGGAGATCCTCGCGAACAAATTCTGTGCGTTGCTCTCGCGTGTCGAGGTCCGCGATCTCGTCGATGTGATGGTGTTGCAGCAGAGCGGGCTCGATCCGATCGCCGCCGTCCATGCGGCCGCGGGTAAAGATGCCGGAGTCACGCCGTCGCAGCTCGCCTGGGTGTTGTCCTCGTTTCCGATTCCCGAAGACCGCGGCTTGCCCGGCGAGGTTTCGCCGGACACACTCCGCGCGTTTCGCGATGACCTTATCCGCAGGCTTGCGGCCGCCGCATTTCCGGAGCCCGCACCATAACGCGGAATGCCCGCCCGGCGGAGAGCCCCAAACGGTTAGGGTGAGGGGCCCCTCCGAGGTCATGGCACGCCAGGCGTAACCTTTCCCCCGCTGCGCGGTTATAGCCTTCTGAAGTGGACGTGAGCGAACAGGCCCTGGTCGAGGCGGCGAAGCAGGATCCGTCGCGCTTCGCCGCGCTGTACGAGGCGCATTTCGAGCGCATTTACGCGTTCGTCCTGCACCGCGTCCGGGACCGCAGCGTCGCCGAGGACCTGACGGCGGAGGTGTTCCGCCACGCGCTGGGAGCCATCAGCGGATTCGAGTGGCGCGGGGCGCCGTTCGCCGCGTGGCTGTACCGGATCGCGGCGAATGAGGTCGCGGACTGGGCGGCGAAGGCGGCGCGGGAGCGTGGGGCCGTCGCGACGGAGAAGCCGGCGAGCGACGAGCGGCAGCGGATCGAGGACCGCGCGACGTTGTTCCGTCTGGTCGACGGTCTGCCCGCCGATCAGCGGCGGGTGATCGTGATGCGGTTCGCGGAGGAGCGGAGCATCCGCGAGGTCGCCGAGACGCTGGGCCGCAGCGAAGGCGCGGTCAAGCAACTGCAATGGAGAGCGCTGGAGACGCTGCGCTCGCGGATGAGGCAGAGTCATGGCTGAGCGGGATCGGTTCGACAGGCTGGATCGGATGATCGACGCGATCGTCGCGGGCGAGGCCGCGCCCGCGCTCGAGCCGGAGCTGGCCATGCTCGCGGTGATCGCCAGCGACCTGCGCCATCTTCCCGACCCGCAATTCAAGGCTCGCCTGGCGCGCGAGCTGTTTCCCGGACGAAAGGAGCAATCGATGCACGTGAGGCCCTATCTCATCGTTCCCGGGGCGGACGACCTGATCGCATTCCTGCAGCAGACGTTCGACGCGGAGGTCGCCGCGCGGTATCCCACGTCCGAGGGAAAGGTCATGCACGCGGAAGTGCGCGTCGGCGACTCGGTCCTCGAGATGGGCGACGCGGGCGAGCAGTGGCAGCCGATCGCCGCACCGCTGCACGTCTACCTCGAGAACGTGGACGAGGCGTACCGCCGCGCCATCGCGGCCGGGGCGACGTCGCTCTTCGAGCCGGTGGATCAGCCGTACGGCGACCGCGAGGCGGGCGTGCGCGACGCGCGCGGCATCGAGTGGTTCCTCGCCACGCGGCTGGAAGGCGGACCGCGTCCCGAGGGCTTCGGCACCGTGACCACCGGCTTTCGCGCGGCCGGCGCGGCGCAGTTGCTGGAGTTCCTCCGGAACGCCTTCGGTGCGGTCCACGTCTCCGGCTCGATGGAGCACGCCGAGGTCCGCCTCGGCGAGACGATGATCGAGCTGAGCGAGGCGAAGGAAGCATGGCCCGCGACGCGAGGCGCGTTCCACCTGTTCGTCCCGGACTGCGACGCCGTCTACGCCGACGCGCTGCGCGCGGGCGCGACGTCGTTGTGGGCGCCGGAAGACAAGCCATACGGCGAGCGCTCCGCGGGAGTGACGGACGCGTGGGGCAATCAGTGGTACATCGCCACGCCGCTCGCGTCCTGAGCGCGTTCCTCAGGTGAGATGCTCGTTACATTCGCAGGGGCAGGAAGCGGACATCCGGAATGTGGGTTACAATAACCCGCCGCGGCCGGTCCAATCCGCGGGTTACTCACATGAAACACGATTCCAGAGACTTCGCTCTGCGCGCGCTCATTCTCGTCGCGGGAGGCCTTTCGGCGCTCCTGCTTGCCCTGAAAGGACACGGGGAAGCCCTGCCGGCCGTGGCCGTCGGGGGCGCCCTGGGCGCCTTTTTCGCCACGCGCGTTCAGCACACTTCGGAAGAGTAGGGCGCAGGGCGCTGCCCCGCGCCCGTGAACGGCTAGACGGCTTCTTCCCGCTGTCCACCTTCGGCGCGACGGACGTTTTCCGCCTGCAGGCCTTTCGGTCCCTGCTTGACGTCGAATTCGACCCTCTCGCCCTCGTTCAGGGTGCGATAGCCGCTCGCCTGAATCGAAGAATGGTGGACGAACACGTCTTCACCAGTGCTGCGTTTGATGAATCCGTAGCCTTTGTCGTTATTGAACCACTTCACTACACCAGTCTCAGGCATTGCGTACCTCCGACGACGCCGTGAAGCTCGGCCCGGCGTGCCCTGCGCGTCATTCGTCCTCGGACTCCCGACGGATCTCCGAAGCCAATCGGGAATTTTGCAATGCGCGGGCCGGAATATCACCAGATCAGCGCGCGATTGAGGCCGATCCGCTGGAAACCGAGCGATTCGTAAAGGCCGATCGCCGGACGGTTGAAGTCGTTCACGAAGAGCGTGACCGTTTTCCCTTTGCGGCCCAGGTGACCGCAGACTTCGCGCAGGAGCTCGCGGGAGAGGCCGCGGCGGCGGAACCGCGGATGGGTCCAGACGCCCATGAGCTGGACGGCGTCATTCGTCACGGCGGAGTACTCGGTCTTCGTCGCGATCTGTCCGTCGACGACGCGGATGACGGCGCGCTTCTTCTCGATGAGCTCGCGGATGCGCTCGCGGTAGCCGGCGGCGTCGCGCTCGAGCGGGTTGATGCCGACTTCCTCGTTGTGCATCGCCGCGCACGCGGGCACGAGCTGGTCGAGGTCGCGCAGGAGCGCATAGCGCGCGAGCATCAGGTCGGGGTAGTCGAGCCGTTTGCGCAGCGCGTAGACGGGCTGATTGAGGCGCACGACCGTGGGCGGGTCGAGCCGCGCCCGAAGGTCGTTCCAGAGGGTCTCCACCAGCGTCGACGGCGAGATGATCGCGCGCACGGGCAGCATGCGTGTGAGGATGCGCTCCGCGACGAGCGACACGCCGGCGTCGGTGATGTCTTTCGGAATGGACGGGTCTCCGGCGATGACGATGTTCGTGGCCAGCGACGCCACCACGACGATCGCGCCGTTGTAGCGGACCACCGCGATCTGCGCGGCGGCGAGCGAGCGCTCTTCGATGAGCCGCGCGATCAGGTACACGTTGATCAGCGGATCGCGCTGCAGGAACTCCAGCGCATCCTTGAAATCGTCCTCGGCGAGGAGACGAAGTGACCAGCGGCCTTCGACGGGGAGTGTTGCCATTCGAATCAGGGCGCAGGGGGCAGGGCGCAGAAGACGGAAGCCCCTCCTGCCCCTGTCCCTGCGCCCTGCCCCCTGCTTACAGTTGCGATCTCCCCAAGTATGCCACTCCATCGACCGTCTTATGCCAGACTCCGCGGTCCTTCCATTCGTCGAATTTCCGCTGTTTGGCGTATTTCAGGTCGGCGATGAAGGCGTTGCGGAGCTGGGCGGCGATGGCGGGATCGACGACGCCGATGCTCACCTCGTCGTTGAGCTCGAAGGAGCGCTCGTCGAAGTTGGTGGAGCCGACCGCGGACCAGAGGCCGTCGACGACCATCACTTTCTGGTGCAGCAGGGTCTTGTCGTATTCGTAGATCTTCACGCCGCGCTTGAGCAGCGTGCCGAAGTGATGGTGGCTGGCGTGCTGCACGATCGCGCTGTCGGTGGCATCGTCGGAGGGGAGCATGATCCGCACGTCCACGCCGCGCTGGACGGCTTCCTCCAGCGCCTGGATCCCCGCGGTGTCGGGGAGAAAGTACGGGTTCTGGATGAGGATCTCCCGGCGCGCGGCCTTGATGGCCATGTAGTAGAGGATCTGCACCGAGGAGATGCTGCCGTCGGGTGAGGTGTAGGCGAGGTGGGCGGAGGTGGTGCCGGTCGGCGCGATCTTCGGGAAGTAGCGGTCGCCCGCGGGGATGAAGCCCGTCTCCTCGATCCAGTTCTCCGCGAACGCCGCCTGCAGGCGGTTCACGATGGGGCCGGTGATGCGCAGGCCCGTGTCGCGGTACTCCTTCTTGTGCCGCGCGTCGCCCAGCCATTCGTCCGCGATGCAGAAGCCGCCGATGTAGCCGATCCGGCCGTCGACGATCATCAGCTTGCGGTGATCGCGGTTGTTCAGCCGCGCAAGGTTGCCGAAGCGCAGCGGGTGGAAGTGCGCGACCTTCGCGCCCGCGCTCTCGAGCATCTCCTTGACTTCGCCCTTGAGCTGGCGGCCGCCCGAGGCGTCGACCAGGACGCGGACCTCGACGCCCTGCCGCGCCTTCTCCGCCAGCAGCTTCGCCAACTGCCGCGCGAGCTTCCCGTCGTACCAGATGAAGCTCTCGATGTGCACGCTCTCGCGTGCCGCCGCGATGTCGCGGAGCAGCGGCGGGAAGAACCGGTCGCCGTTCTGCAGGACCTCCATCGCGTTGCCGGCTTCCATCGTCGAATGCGTCAGGCCGGCGATCGACGGCAGCAGCGTGCGGAGCTCGCCCTTGTCCTCCACCAGCAGGGTCTTGTCCGGCCGGCGCTTCTCGGACCAGAGCAGGATGGCCATGAACACGATGGCCAGCACGCCGCCGATCACGGCCGCGAGCGGCAGCCGCACGGATCTCGCTTCTTTTCTCTGTTTCTTCATTGGTGGACCAGCTCCGCGAGCACCGGGCGGTGGTCCGAGGGGCCGTCGTCGAGGACGCGGGCGCTGCGGACCGTCCAGCCGGGATCGGCCAGGATGTAGTCGAGGCGCTGCTCCATCACCCGGTGCGTCGGCGTCTTCGCGTCACCGACGAACTGCAGCGTGTTGCGGTTGAGGAAGCGCGCCATCTCCGCGCTGTCCGGCGGTGCGTTCAGGTCGCCCGCCACGATGAACGGGAACGCGCTGGCCTGCAGGTGGGCGTTGACGCACTGGAGCTGCACGTCGCGGGTGGCCTGGTTCAGCGACGCCCACGCGGTGGTGTGCGTCACGTACATCTCCACCAGCCCGCCGTTCACGCGCACGACCGTCTCCAGCAGCGAGCGCGGCTCGCCCGTGCCGGGGAGCTTGTGGACGTCCGCCTTGACGATCTGTCCGCGGGTGAGCACCGCGTTGCCGAACTCGCCGCCGAGGAACGTGTAGCTGCGGCCGAAGACGCCGTTCATGCCCGTGAGGCGGCGGAGCTGCTCGACGTGGTCCTCGAAGCGCGCCTGCCACGTGCCGCGGTGGGCCTCGTTGATGGCCACGACGTCGGGTTTGTACTTGCGGATGGTCTTCGCCACTTCCTCGATGTGATCGTTGCGCAGGAGGGAGGCGTGGCCCTCGATGTTGAACGTCATGACCGTGAGGTGCTTGGGGTAGGTGGAGGCGAACCGGCGCGGTTGGAGGGCGGTGCATTCGCCCGCACGGAACTCGTACACGCCGAGCACGCGGTAGGCGACGATTGCGAGCACGAACACGCCCAGAACCAGCAGCGTGCGCTTGAGGATGCGCATGAAAAGCAGTTGCTGTGCCTGTTTGCAGGGATAGGACGGCCAGGAGGAATAGGACTTATAGGACGGATAGGACGGTGACGTTGTCGTGCTTGTGCAGGGCGGAGGCGGGGAAGGCCTCGGTGAGCTCGCCGCTCCGCAGGCGCGCGATCGCTTCCTCTTTGCCGGTTCCTGCCGCCAGGAGGACGATCGCGCGGGACTCGAGGATCGTGCCGATGCCCATGGTGATCGCGTGCGTGGGGACGTGGCCGTCCGGGAAAAGGTCGGCGTTCGCGTGCCGGGTCGACTGCGTCAGCTCGACCACGCGCGTGCGCGAGTCGAACGGCGTTCCCGGCTCGTTGAAGCCGATGTGGCCGTTGCGGCCGAGGCCGAGGAAGGTGAGGTCGATTCCGCCCGCGCGGCGGATCTCCGCTTCGTATCCCTCCGGGTCCGGATCGAGGCCGTTCGGGATGTGCGTGTTGTGGGGGTCGATGTCCACGTGGTCGAACAGGTGCCGCTTCATGTACGTGAAGTAGCTCCCCGTATGGTCCTGCGGCACGCCGCAGTACTCGTCCAGGTTGAACGTCACCACGTCGCGGAAGCAGCGGTACTCGCGCGAGCACTCCTGCACTACGCGGTCGTACATGCCGATGGGCGTGCGCCCGGTCGGGAGGCCGAGGACCGCGCGCGGATTCGACTGGATCGCGCCGAACAGCAGCTCCGCGGCGCGCGCGGACAGGGCTTCCGGAGAATCAAACGTTTCCCACTTCATGTCCGCGTGCCCACACTCGTTCCACCTCGAAGCGGTCGTTCAGCACGACCAGGTCGGCGTCGTAGCGCCGCTCGATCTTTCCCTTGCGATCGGCGACGTTGGCGATCCGCGCCGGCGCTTCCGTCGCCAGCGGGATCACCGTCTCCACCGGGAGGCCGGCCAGCTCGATCATGTTCTTCACCGCCGCGTCCATGGTGAGCACGCTCCCCGCCAGGGTCCCGTCGCGGAGGCGGGCCGCGCCTTCGGCGACCGTCACGTCGTAGTCGTAGAGCTTGTACGTGCCGTCCGCGAGACCGCACGCGCGCATGGCGTCGGTGATCAGGGCGATGCGGTGCGGCATGGCCGTGACCGCGACGCGCAGCGCCACCGGGTGCACGTGGACGCCGTCCGCGATCAGCTCCGCCGTCGAGTCGACCGAGGTCAGCGCCGCACCGACCACGCCCGGATCGCGGTGATGCAGCCCGGTCATCGCGTTGTAGAGATGCGTGAAGTGCATCGCCCCCCATTCCATGGCCGCGACGGCCGTCGCGTGGTCCGCGGCGGTGTGGCCGATGGAGAAGAGCACCCGGTCGCGGAAGTGCTCGATCAACGCGCGCGCGCCTTCGAGCTCCGGCGCGACGGTGATGATCCACCGCAGCCGCGGCGCCTGCGCGATCAGGGCCGCGACCTCGTGGATGTCCGCGGGACGGATCGACGCGCGGTCCTGCGCGCCGGCCTGCTTCACGTTGATGAACGGGCCTTCGAGATGGACGCCCACGATCTCCGCGCCCGCGGGGCGGTCCGCGGAGACGCTGGCGATCGTCTCGATCGCCGCGTGCAGGTCGCTGCGCGACGCGGAGAGCGTCGTCGCCGCCAGGGCCGTGGTCCCACGCGATCCGTGGAAGCCGAGGATGCGCTCGGTGGCGTCCTCGTGCGCGTCCATGAAGTCTGCGCCGTCCCCGCCGTGCACGTGCACGTCGATGAACCCGGGGACGATGATCCCGTGCACGCGCTCGGCCCTCGCGGGCACGCTGGCATGCTGGGCGACGTCGATGATGACCTGGTCCTCGACGGTGATGAGGATGTCGTCCCGCAGCGCGCCGTCGACGAAGGCCCGGCCCCAGATCATCGGATGGTTCAGAGGCATATCTTCCCCAGCACCGTCGGCCTTCCCCCGGTCGCGCCGGCCACGTTCGTCACCAGGCCCACCACCGAGTCGTTCGCGATCATGGCCATCGCCATCGCTTCCTTCGCCTCCGACGCTTTGTAGATCAGCAGTTTCTGCTTCGGCATCCGCTCCCGGATCATGCGCACGAGCGTGGGGTTCTTCGCCCCGCCGCCGGCGAGCATCACTTCATGGATCGGGCCGCGGGGGAAGACGAAGTCGCGGTACGAGCGGGCGATGCTCTCCGCGGTGAGCGCCGTGGCGGTGGCGATGAGGTCGTGGATGTCCACCCCCGGCGCCTCGGCCAGGATCCGCCGCGCAAACTGCGCGCCGAAGAGCTCGCGGCCGGTGGTCTTGGGCGGGGTCCTGGCGAAGTACGGATCGGCCATCCAGTACTCGAGCAGGTCGTCGCGCACTTTGCCCTCGGCGGCGAGGGCGCCGTCGGCGTCGTAGGTCTGGCGGCCGTTCGTCGCCACCCACGCCAGCTCGTCGATGATCATGTTGCCCGGGCCGGTGTCGAAGGCGATCACGTCGTCCCAGCTCGCCCTGGGCGGGATGTACGTGACGTTGCCGATGCCGCCGATGTTCTGGATGGCGCGGCCGCGGGTCTTGTGGCGGAGCAGGACCCAGTCGAAGTACGGGACGAGCGGCGCGCCCTGGCCGCCCGCGGCGACGTCGCGCACGCGGAGGTCGCCGACGGTCATGATCCCCGTGCGCTCGGCGATGACGGCCGACTGGCCGATGGCGAACGTCGAGCGCGTCTCGATGGGCTGGTCGATCCAGGCGACGTCCGGCTCGACGAGCACCAGCTCCGGATCGTGCCAGATGGTCTGGCCGGCCGTGGCGACGAGGTCGACGGTATCGGCCTTGATCCTGGTCTCTTTGAGCATGCGCAGCACCGCGGCGGCGAAGACCTCGCCGAGGATGAAGTCGTAGCGGCAGATGTCGTCGACGCGGGCGCGGTCGGGGTCGAACAGCTCGCGCACGGCCGAGCGGATCTTCGGCGGGTACGGGAACTCGCGGAAGTGCTCGAGCTTCACCTGCGCGTTGATGCCGTGCTTCTGGATGCGCACCATCGCGACGTCGATGGCGTCGAGGGAGGTGCCGGACATGATCCCGATGATGCGCCGCGAGTATTTGGTCGCGACGTGCATCAGCCGTTCGAGGCGGTTCATGCGGCTCGTACCTCGCCGAGTCGTCGAGTCGCCGAGTCGTCCAGTCGTCGAGACAGTCCGTCGCCGGGCCTCTCTCGACGACTCGGCGACTGGACGACTGGACGGCTCATTCCAGCACCTCGCGCAGCGTTTTCGTCGCGAGCAGTTCCCGCGCCTGTTCGGCGTTGACGCGCCGCTTCGCGATCACCGTCGCCACTTTGACGTTGCCGTCGGCCTCGCGGATGGCCTGCACGGCCATGGGGCGCGGGACGCCGGCCGCGAGCTCCACCATGCGCACGGCGCGATTGCGTAGCTTCTCGTTCGTCGCGGGCATGTCGATCATCAGGTTCGAGTAGACCCGGCCGAGGCGGATCATGACGCCGGTGGAGATCTGGTTGAGGACCAGTTTCTGTGCCGTGCCGCTCTTCATCCGCGTCGAGCCCATGATCACTTCCGGGCCGCTCTCCACGACGATGGGGATGTCCACATGCCGGGCCAGCGGCGAGGCGGCGACGTTCGTCACGCCGACGGTGAGGGCGCCGAGCATGTTCGCGCGGCGGACGGCCGCGACCGTATAGGGCGTCGTGCCGGACGCGGCGATGCCGACGATGGCGTCGTCCGCCGTCACCTCGCGGTTCACCGTCTCGATCGCCGCGTCCTCGTCGTCCTCGGCCCCCTCGGCGGCGCTGAAGTACGCCCGCTCGCCGCCGGCCATGAGGACGCGGACCAGGTCGGGCGGGACGCCGTAGGTCGGCGGGAGCTCGGAGGCATCGAGCATGGCGATGCGCCCGCTCGTGCCCGCGCCGGCATAGAAGAGGCGGCCGCCATGGCTGAGGCGGTCGGCGATCTGGTCGACGGCGTGCGCGATGCGCTCGGCCTGGGCCGCCACAGCACCCGCGACGAGCGCGTCCTGCTCCTGGATGATTCTGACGATCTCGATCGCCGGTCGCAGATCGATGTCGAGGCTCGCGTCGAGCCGGTCCTGACTCATGTGATTCAGCTCTTAGCTATTAGCTCTTAGCTCTTGGCTCTTACCAGCGACGATATCATTGCGTGCATGGTCGACCTCGACGGCTTGCAAGTCGCCTACCTCGGCGTGGCTCTGGCTCATTACCTCGACGTCGAGACCGGAGACATCATCGATCTGCCTCTCGACGCGGAGCCGCCGGGCGAGGCGGAGCGGTTCCGGCGGATCCCGACGCGGACGCCGGAGTCGGAGGCGGAGGACCGGCGGCTGTTCGTGGAGAAGATGGATCGCTCCGAGATGCGCGATCACCTCGCGCGCGCCGTCGACGATCACGGCGAGTTCCGGCGCGTCCTCACCGAGGATCGCCGCGTCGAGCGGTCGTTCTTCAACTTCAAGAACGACCAGGCGACGCGAGCGATCGAGGGGTGGCTGCTCGAAGAGGGTTTGGAGTAACGCCCCCTGTCATCCTGAGCCGGCGTAGCGCGGCGAAGGATCCCCTGCCGGTAGCACGTGACGCGCTCCATTCAGGGGATCCTTCGCCGTCTACGCGGCTCAGGATGACATGACTACTTCAACGCTTCGTAGAGCGCCTCGCCGAACTTCTCGCCGGTCTGGGGATCGATGTTGGTCAGGACGACCACGGTCCACTCCTTGTCGCTGGCGATGACGGCGTTCACGCCGGGGGAGCCGCCGGCGCCGACCCACGGGCCGGTCGGCTCGCCGCGGTACCACCAGCGGGTCCGCTCGGCGTCGAGGAGCTTGCCGGCGCGCAGGGCGCGGTCGAACGCCAGGAGGTCGCGTGCGGTGGACTGGCTGCCGCCAGCGGGGATCGGGGCGCGCAGGTTCGTGTTCTCGGCTGCCTGGGACAGCGGCCCGTTGGCACCGCGCATCGTGTGGCCCATGGCGAGGTCGCGCACGATCTCCTGCGGTGCGAAGAAGCCGGAGCCGCTCATCCCGGCGGGCTCGAAGACGTGCTTGCGGACGTAGTCGAAGTAGCTCTCGCCGGAGACCGCCTCGACGATCGCGCCGAGCACGGTGTAGCCGTAGTTCGAGTAGCGCTGTCCCTTGCCCGGCTCGAAGTGCAGCGGGTCGGAGGCGAAGAAGTCGATGTAGCTCTTGAGCGTGCGGAACTGCGCCGCGTTCCGCTCCCAGTAGCGCGGCGTGAAGATGTCGCCGAGGCCGGAGCGGTGGTCGACGAGCTGCTGGACGGTGATCTTCGAAGCGACGTCTTTGTTCGGGTAGTCGGGCAGGTACGTGGCGATCGGAGCGTCCAGCTTCAGCTTGCCGGCCTGCGCGAGCTGGCCGATCGCGACTTTGGTGAAGTCCTTCGTGATCGAGCCGACGTTGAAACGCGTGGTGGTCTTGTTCGGGACCTCGTAGCGGCGGCTGGCCATGCCGTAGGCCTTCTCGAACTGCGGCTGGCCGTCCCTGGCGACGAGGACGACGCCGGAGAAATCGGGGAGGTTGCGGATGTACGCGTCCAGCGCCGCGGCGTAATCGCCTTTCGGCAGTTGCAGCGGGGGCAGTTGCGGACCTTCGTCGTTGCCGCCGCCGACGTCGACGCCGAAGCCCGCGAGGCGATGCGGCGCCGCGGGCTCGATGTTGAAGCGGAACCGCAGCTCCTGCCCGCGCTCGTCGCGCATGCTGGCCTGCAGGCCGTTGCCGGTGGCGCGGATGGTGCCGATCTCGAGCTTCCCGTGCGCGCCGTGGATCTGCTCGTACATGGCGCGGCGCTCCGCGGGCGTGCGCCGCTTCAGCGCCTCGGGTGTGTAGTTCTTCTGCACGAAGGCTTCGAACTGCTCGGCGTTTCCGGTGTTGTACGCGCGGACGAATGCGTGGATGCGGTCCTCGCCCGGCACCTGCGCGAGGGCACCGGCAGCCAGGAGAAATGCGATGAGTGTGCGTGCGATCTTCATGGATCGCAGGGTAGGAGACGCCGGTGAAGAACTTATGAAGCGGCGCGGCTGACGACGAGCAGCGTCACGTCGTCGTCGAGATTCTCGGCGTCGCCGACGTGCTGCAGGACGGTCTCGTTGACCGAGGAGGCAATGGTGCCGGCGTCCGCGCCGTGCAGCGGCACGAGCGCGTCGGCGATGATCGTCGAGCCGAGGTCGATGCCGGCGCGGTCGCGGGCCTCGGTCACGCCGTCGGTGAAGAGGATCAGCGAGTCGCCCGGATCGAGCTGCAGGCGGCGGGTCGTGAACTCCGCGCGGGAGACGACGCCGAGGAGCAGGTCACTTTCCGTCAGCTCCACCGCGCCGGTCTTGCTCAGCAGCAGCGGCGGGGTGTGGCCCGCGTTCACGTACTCGATCATGCCCGTCTTCGTGTCCAGGCGGCCGAGGAAGAGCGTGACGAACTTCGACTGCGGGAGGTTCTCCTTGAGCGCGACGTTGAGCTGCGTCACGAGCACGGATGGATCGGGATCGGTCTTCGAGAAGATGCGGAACGCGACCTGGAGGCCGGCCATCATCAGGCCGGCGGTGACGCCCTTGCCGCTCACGTCGCCGATGACGAAGTACACGCGGCCGTCGGGGCGCACGGCGAAGTCGTAGTAGTCGCCGCTGACCGTGCGGCACGGCTGGTTGCGGCCGACGAATGTGAAGTTCGGGATGTTCGACGGCGCCGGCGGCAGCAGGCGGCGCTGGATGCCGGACGCGGTCTTGAGCTCCTCGTCCATGATCCGCTTCTGGATCGCTTCCTCGCGCAGGCGGGTGGTCTCTAGCTTGATGGCCGCGAACCGGCCGATCTGCGCCACCAGGCGCACGTCGTCCTCGGAGATCGACCGCTGCGTGAAGAGGTAGTCGACGTACAGCACGCCGACCACGGCCTCGCCGATGAGCAGCGGCGTGCAGAGGATCGAGTGGATGCCCTGCATGATGATCGACTTCGCGCTGCGGAGCTTCTCGTCCACGCTGACGTCGACGAAGGCCAGGGCCTTCTTCTCCTGGACCACCGCCGCGAGGAGGGTGTGGCTGATGGTCAGCTCGCTGACGTCGGAGGGATCGTTGCGGCGGACCTCGACCTTGGTGAACGAGCGGCCGTCGGGCCCGAGGAGCGCGATCGCGGCCCGGGAGGGATGGAGGTGCTCCATGATCCGCTCGGTGATGAAGCCGAACAGCTCGTCCATGGGGCGGTCTTCGATGAGCTCGCGCGCGAGCAGGGTCAGGGTCTGGAGGCGCGCGACGTCCTGCTCTTCGGGCTTGTCGGAGATGTCGCCCAGGGGGATGGCGATGGTGGGGCTCGTGCCGCCACCGGCGGTGTCGGAGACGGCGAAGAAGCGGTCCGTGCTGGCACCGGAGGTCTCGAAGACGATCTCCGTGTCGCCGAGGCGGATGCGGTCGCCGGTCTTGAGGATCTCGTCCCGCTCGACGCGGGAGCCGTTCAGGTACGTGCCGTTCGCGCTGCCCAGGTCCTTGAGCATCCAGGCGCTGCCGACGGCGACGATCTCGGCGTGTTTGCGGGAGAGGTAACGGTCCTTGATGGGAATCGTGCAGTCCGACGCGCGCCCAATGGAGATGGCTTCCCCCTGCAACGGCTGGCGAAACGGGGAGAAGAGGGGTGAGTAGACCGTGACTTCCGCGCGAGGCGGGATCGATTCCATATGGCTCCGTGGGCGTTGACGCGTGATTGTAGCTGATCGTACGGTGGGGCCGTGTCCGCCGACTACTTCACCGAGATCGAAGCCCACTTCGCCCGCCGCCGCGGAACGCCGTTCATCGTCAACGCGAAGGACTGGGCGCTGATGAAGAAGTGGCACGAGGACGGTATCCCCCTGCCGGTGGTGATCGAGGCGCTGGACTCGGTCTTCGACAAGCAGGAGGCCAGGGGGCGGAAGGTGAACGGCCTCTCGTACTGCAAGCACGCGGTGAAGGAGCTGTGGGACGAGCGCCGCGAGCTGGCCATCGGCGGCGAGGGGACGGTGCCGGAGGAAGACCCGTCGGCGCGGCTGGAGGAACTGGCGGCGGCGCTGCCGGCGCCGTGGGGGGAGCGGGTGCGGGCGCTGAAGGGGAGCGTGCCGCAGATCGAGGAGCAGTTGATGGGGTTGGAGGGTTCTCTTCTGGAAGAGTTGTTGTTGCAGGCGCCGGAGCTGCGCGTCGAGGCCGAGGGGCTGGTTGCGGGGGCGGATGAGAAGACGCGTGCGCGCTCGCTGGAAGCTCACTTGCGGAGGCTCGCGCGAGAGCGGTTCGGCGTGCCGCGGTTGTCGTTGTTCTAGGACGTATAGGACGAATAGGACCTATAGGACGAATAGGACGCCCTTCTCGGTCCTATACGTCCTATCGGTCCTATTCGTCCTATTCGTCCTATAACTGCTTCGCAACCTGCTCGAGCGCTGCGCGCACGTCCGCCCCCGACACCGCGGCATCCGGCGCGTACTTCGCCAGTGGGTCGCTCACCCCGCACGCCCCCAACACCGAGGTTGCCCCCCGCGCGCACTGCGCCCCCCGCAACACCAGCACCCGCGCCAGCAGCGCCGACACCCGCGACGCGGTCAGCGTCCGGTAAGGGCCGACCCGCCGGGTCACCGGGTCCACGTCGTACAACCCCAGCGCGAGCGCGCGGATGATCTCTTCGCGGCCGGGCACGCTCTCGATGTCCACCGCGATCTGCGGCGTGCCGAGGTTCTGGGCGAAGCGCACGGAGGGGACGGTCCAGTACAGTAGCACGGCGAAGTCGGAGCGCGTCACGGCCAGGCTGTCCGCCGCCGTGCGGTAATGACCGGGCATGTTCGCCGCGCTCCACTCGGTCTTGATCTGCTCGAGGCGCGCGGCGTAGCGCGGCTCTTTCGTCCGGCGGGCGAGGCGGTCGTAGCGGACGATCGCTTCCTGATACCGCCCGCGCCCGACGTCGACCTCGGCGAGGATCTCCTGGACTTCCGGGCGATCGGGGGCGGTGTTCAGCAGCGGCTCGAGCTCGCGGCGGGCCTCTTCGAACTGCCGCTGCTCGACGAGCTTCTGCGAGAGGAGGATGCGGGGCTCGACCGCGCCGGCGTTAAACGTCAGCGCCTCGCGCAGCAGCCGCACGGCCTCGGCCGGCGCCGCGGTCTGCGCGGAGGCGTACAGCTCGTTGAATAGCACGCCCTGCAGCTCGTCGAGACGCTCGCGCGCGCTCGGGGGCGCGTCGGGCAGCGCGGCGATCTGCCGATAGAGGTCGTAGGCGATGCGCGTCTCGCGCTCGCGGTACGCGATCTCGGCCTGGTACACCCGGGCGACGGGATTCTCCGCGTCGACGCGCGCGAGCAGCCGGCGGGCGTCGTCGTACCGCGCGTCGCGGATGGCCATGAAGGCCTCGATCAGCGTCGCGGGCTCGAGCTCCGGCGCGCGCGTCCGCACTTCGTCCAGGGCCCTCTCCGCCTCGGCGCGGTTGCCCGCGAATGCATGGCGCCACGCGTGCTCCAGCTTCTGCGCCACCGGCGGCGGCAGCGTGGCGGTGAAGCCCGTCCGCGGATCGGGCAGGTAGCGGTCCTCGCCCTGCGGCGCGACCACCGGCGGCGGCGGAGCCGTCGCCGTACAGGCGGCGAGCACGAGCGCCGCCGTCAGCAGGATCGGTTTCATCAGTCTCAAGCGTTTTCCTCGATGATTCGCAGCGCGGCCGCGAATGCTCCATTCCCGGCGTCGACCCACTGCACATTCCGCTCCGAGCGGAGCCAGGTCATCTGCCTCTTTGCGTACGCGCGCGTCCGGCGCCGGGTTTCTTCGATCGCGTCTCGCTCGGCCATTTCTCCCCTCACCACCGCGGCGGCCTCCCTGTAGCCGATCGTCCCGAACGGACGGGCCGTCATCTCGAATCGCGCAAGGAGCGCGCGGGTCTCGTCAACGAGCCCCTCGCGGTACATCCGCTCCACGCGCGCGTCGAGGGCGGTCACGAGCGCCGCGCGCTCCATCCGCAGGCCGATTTTGACCGCCGGCAGCTCGTTCTCCGCCTCCGGTTCCCAGCTCGAGATCGGCCGGCCGCTCGTGATCCAGACCTCCAGTGCCCGCTCGACGCGATGGCGGTCCGCGGGGACGATCTTTCTACCACTTCGCGGGTCGATTTTCGACAGCCACCGGTGGAGCCGCGCCGGGCCCCGCGGAGTCTTCGCGATGCGCCGGATGCGCTCGCGTAACGCCTCGTCCCGTCCCGGCATCTCCGGCAGGCCGGAGAGGAACGCGCGCAGGTAGAAGAAGGTCCCGCCGGCGAGGATCGGCTTCCTGATCCGGGCGCACACCTCGCGCGCCAGCCGGCCGTAATCCGCGGCGTTGAACTCCTCGTCCGCGTCGACGATGTCGAAGAGGTGATGCGGCACGCGGGCGCGCTCCTCCGGCGAGGGCTTCGCGCTGCCGATGTCGAACCCGCGGTAGATCTGCACGGAGTCGTAGTTGACGATCTCCCCGCCGATCTCCTCGGCCAGACGGAGGGCCAGCGTCGATTTGCCGCTGCCGGTCGGGCCGGCGATGACGATCGGTTTCAGCGCCGTATTCTCGACGTGTGGGTCTTGTCGTCCTCTTCGTAGAGGATGTTCCGGAGGTGGGCGCGGCAATAGATGGCGTTCGGCGGAATGGGCGTGCGGCAGACCCGGCACCGGTTTTTGGCAACCACCCGCGCGCCGACGCCGAGGACGCGCAGGACGATGCCGGCCACGATCAGCAGCGCCGCCAGCACCATGGCCTGGACCAGCATCGGCGTCGGGATCATGGCGGCCCACGGCTCTTCGTGGTAGGTCGAGGCGAGGACGTACAGGGCGAGGACGAGGATCAGAATCCAGAGCCCGAGACGGAGCAGCGTGTTGGCCATGGCAGTACGTCATGACTCTAGTCCAATCCCGTTTGGACGTACAGCCGCCCCTGCCTCACTTCGACGTCGATGGTCCCGTCCCGGTCCGTGCGCCAGGTCCGGACGCCCCGCTCGCGCAGCGCGTCCAGCACCTCGGCGTGGGGATGCCCGAACAGGTTGCGCCGGCCGCAGGAGATGACCGCCATCCGCGGCCGGACGTTGTCCAGCCATCCGGCGGACGTCGAGCTCCGGCTGCCGTGATGGGCGGCTTTGAGGACATCGGCGCGGAGGTCGACGTCCGAGAGGTAGAGCTCCGCCTCCTTCTCGATGTCGCCGGTGAGGAGGAACGTCCGTCCGCCGGCCGCCACGCGCAGGACGACCGACGCGTTGTTCTCCGGCGCCCGCCGGAATCGCGCCTCGGCCACGTGCGCGGTGATCTGTACATCCCCGAGATCAAGAACGTCGCCGTCGTAGACGAGGCGGATCGGGGCGCGCCTCGCTTCCAAAACGGCAGCCGCGCATTCGCCGTGGAAACGCCGCGGGCTGACGGCGATGACGCCGACGTCGAGCTGCGCGAGCACTGCCGCGAGCCCTTCGCAGTGGTCGGGATGCGCGTGCGAGAGGATGGCCATGTCGACGCGGCGGATGCCGCGGTTGGCGAGGAGCGGCACGATGCGACCGCCGCGGCCGCCGTCGACGAGGATCGTCTTCGTCCCGGAGCGGATGACGATCGCGTCGCCCTGGCCGATGTCGAAGAACGTGACGGTGGGGACGTCGACGCTGCGCCGCGAGAACGAGCGGACCATGGCGGCCACCGTGGGGATGAGCAGCGCGAGCGCGACGGCGACTGCCCGCGTGCGCTCGCGTAGGAGCGCCACGGCGAGGATGGCGAGCACGCCTCCCGCGATCAGCGACGCGACCGGCGGCGCGGCAAAGACGCCCGCAATGCCGCCCCGGTTCAGCCAGACGCAGAGCCGGTGCAGCCAGCCGATCGCGCGGAGGAACCAGGGATGCGCGCACGCGAGGGCGGACAGCGCGAGCATGGCGAAGATCAGCGGCGACATCGCCAGCGTCACGAGCGAGCCGCCCAGTGCGTACTGGTGGAAGTGGAAGAGCGTCAGCGGGGCGATGGCCGTCTCCGCGGCGATCAGATGGCCGAACGGCTTGCGGAAGCGCTTGCCGATGAAGATCAGCGCTCCCGCGCCGGCATAGGTCAGGTGAAACGACGCCTCGGTGAGATCGCGCGGCTCGAGGAGCAGCCGCGCGATGGCGGCCACGCACCAGAGGTTCTCGATCGACGTCGGGCGTTTCAGCAGCCGGGAGAGGGCGTACAGACCGATGCCTGCGCTCGCGCGCGAGACCGAGGCGGTGGGGCCGATGAACAGCGGCGCCAGGACCGCGAACGTGAGGAGCAGCCAGTCCGAGGCGCGGGGCGCGTGGAAGACGCGGAGCAGCGCGGCCAGGAGCGCCGCGGCCAGCGCGATCTGCAGGCCGGAGAAGACCAGCAGGTGATACGTGCCGCCGCGGCGGAAGCTCTCGCGCATCGACTCCGTGAGCCGCTCGCCGCGTCCGAGGACGAGGGCGTGCGCGAGCGCCACCTCTTCGGGCAGCTCACGCGCGTGCGGCTCGAGCCGGTTCGCGAGCGCGCGGTTCCACGCGGCGGGATGCCATCGCGGAAGCGCGCCGGTGTACGCCAGCAGCTCGCGCGACTTGAGCGTCAGCGTGTAGCCGCCGTGCTCGCCCTCGCGCAGGAAGCCTTCCGCGCCGAGATGCGACTCCATCGCGATCTCCGGAGGTGCGAAGCGCGCGTAGATCGCGAGCGGCTGCTCGAATGCGACGCCGTTCGCTTCGAAACGCGATGTGCGGAGAACCCAGGAGTCCTCGCGCTGCGCCCAGTCGCGCTCCAGCGGGGCCGTGACGGTGATGAAGCGCTCGGGATGGATCTGCGCGAAGGCGTCGCGCTCGCGCGCGGTGCGCGACTGCAGGTGCAGCGCGAGCAGGACGCCCAGGGCGGTGAAGAACAGCGGTTTGATCCGGATGGCGGCCAGGAGAAGTCCCGCGATCGCGAGCCAGGGGCTCACGAACGGGATGGCCAGTCCGGCGACTAATGCAAGTAGTGGTAGTGCGGCGGGTGTGTCGGTTCGACGTTGTTCAAGGTACACGCTCGAACGAGGAGAGCGTCTCGACGTGATGTGTATTCGGAAAGAGGTCGAGGAGGTCCAGCGAGGCGAGGCGCCAGCCCGACGCGATCAGCCGGCTCGCGTCCCGCGCGAAGGTTACGGGATCGCAGGAGAGATACGCAATGATTTCCTTTGTGCGCGCGGCGATGGTGTCGATGACGTTCCGCCGCGTCCCCGCGCGCGGCGGGTCGAGAAAGGTGAAGTCCACGTCGGGGAAGGTGTTCATCTTCTCCTCGACCGGCGCGGCGATGACCTTCACGTTGCGCGGCACGTTCATGCGCGCGTAGCGGGCGGAGACCGGCGAGCCTTCGATCATCGTGACGCGGTCGAAGAGCCGCGCGATCGGCACCGTGAAGAAGCCCACGCCGCCGTAGAGATCGACGGCGGTATGCCGGCTCCTCACGCGCTGCGCGTGGCCGGCCGCGAGGCGCAGCATCGTGCCGAGGAGGTGGCGGTTGACCTGGAAGAACGCCCGCGTGTTGAGGCGGTAGGTGAAGTCGCCGGCGGTGATGGTGACGTCGCGCTCGTCGGCGATGAGCTGTCCGTCCAACTCCCAGAGTTCCTCGGTTCCTCGGAGCTCCTCGGTTCCTCGGCTCTCCCCGAGGAACTCCGAGGAACTCCGAGGAACCCCGAGGAACCGCCCCGTCTCGATCCCGACGACTTCGCATTCAGGAACCAGCGGCACCACGCGATTCGACCGCATGGCGTAGAACCCCACCGCATCGCCGTCGCGATGCAGTCGCGAGCGCAGCCGGTAGTTCAGTGGCGATGGGTGGATGGCGATCTCCGGCAGCGTGCCGACGTCGAACTTGCCGATGCGCCGCAGCGACTCGGTGAGGATCCGCCGCTTCGCCTCGAGCTGCACGTCCAGCCGCAGCGCCGTCCAGTCGCAGCCGCCGCACTCGTTCGCCACGGGACAGGGCATGGCCCGGCGGAACGGACTGGGCGTGACGAGATCGACCAGGTCCGCCTTCGCGAAGCCCTTCTTCACTTCGTACAACCGCACCCGCGCGACGTCGCCGGGAAACACGCTCGACGCGAAGATGGGGAGCCCGTCGACGCGCGCGAGCGCGTCGCCCCCGGCCACCAGCTCCGTCGCCTCGATGGTGATGATGTCACCTTCGCGCACGCGCAGTAGTATGGCGCGTCATGCGGAACGCACGCCTGTTCGTCCTCCTCGCTGTCCTCCCGCTGCAAGCCTACGCGTGGGGTTCCAAGGGCCACGCCGTGGTGGCCGAGATCGCCGAGCGCGGGCTCTCGCCGAACGTCATGGCGCAGGTGCGCAAGATGAACTTCTCCGCGCCGCTGCGCGAGATCGCGTCGCTGCCGGACGACTGGCGCGCGGATGAAGAGGACAAGAAGCGGCCGGGCGACACCGCCGCGCTGCACTACAGCAACATCCCCAACGACCAGGCCACCTTCGACCGCGCCCGCGACTGCAAGGACGACCAGTGCGTGGTTGCCGCGATCGAGAAGTACACAGCCATCCTCAAAGACACGACCCAGGACCGCGACAAGCGCCGCGAGGCGCTGATCTTCGTCGTGCACTTCATGGGCGACTTGCACCAGCCGATGCATGCGGCGGGCGGCAAGGTGAAGGACGAGAAGACCGGTGAGATGGTCATGGACCGCGGCGGCAATTCCGTCAAGATCCGCCTCCTCGGCGTCGAGACGAACCTCCACAGCGCCTGGGACGGCCTGCTCGTGGACTGGGGTCCGGCGACCGTCTCCGACTACGCGGACTACCTCCTCTCCTACGAGATGCGCGGCCGCAGCGTGGCGGAGATCCAGCGCGGCACGCTGGTCGAGTGGTTCAACGAATCGCACTACGCCGCGGTGCATCACTCCTACGACATCGGCAACGGCACCCTCGGCGCCGAGTACGCGAAGAAGAACAGCGGGATCATCTACGAGCGGCTGCTGCGTGGCGGGCTCAGGCTGCGCAGAGTGCTGGAGGACGCGCTCGGCGGCGGCATGTGATACAACGCGCGCCGCTATGAAGGTTCACGAATATCAGGCCAAAGAAATCCTGCGGCGCTATGGCGTGCCGACGCCGCGCGGCATTGTGGTCGACACTCCGGACGAAGCGCGGCAGGCGGCGAAAGAGCTCGGCGGACGCGTGGTCGTCAAGGCGCAGATCCACGCCGGCGGGCGCGGCAAGGGCGGCGGCGTGAAGCTCGCCAAGGACGCCGACGAAGCGGCCGAGCTGACCAAGAAGATGCTCGGCATGACCCTGATCACGCACCAGACCGGCCCCGAGGGCCGCGTCGTGCGCAAGGTGCTGATCGAGGAAGCGCTGAACATCGACAAGGAGCTCTACCTCGCCATCACGCTCGACCGCGCGTCGGGCATGAACGTGGTCATGGCGTCCGCGCAGGGCGGCATGGACATCGAGGAAGTGGCCGCGCACGACCCGAAAGCCATCCATCGCGAGCCGATCGACACGGTCCTCGGCGTCCAGCCTTTCCAGGCCCGCCAGATCGCGTACGCCCTCGGGCTCACCGGCGACGCGTACAAGCGCTGTGTGGACTTCATGCAGAAGTTCTTCCGCGCGTACGTCGAGACCGACGCGTCGCTCGCCGAGGTCAACCCGCTCCTGGTGACCAAGGAAGGGAACGTCCTCGCGCTCGACTGCAAGATGAACTTCGACGACAACGCGCTGTTCCGGCACAAGGACATCGTCGAGATGCGCGACTTCCACGAGGAAGACCCGCTCGAGGTCGAGTCGTCGAAGTTCGGACTGAACTACATCAAGCTCGACGGAAACGTCGGCTGCATGGTCAACGGTGCGGGGCTGGCGATGGCCACGATGGACATCGTGAAGCTCGCGGGCGGCGAGCCGGCGAACTTCCTCGACGTCGGCGGCGGGGCGAGCGCGGAGCAGGTCAAGAACGCGTTCCGCATCATCCTCAGCGACAAGAACGTGAAGGCCATCCTCATCAACATCTTCGGCGGCATCATGCGCGGCGATCGCATCGCCGAGGGCGTGGTGAGCGCGTCGCGGGAGGTCGGGCTGCCGGTGCCCGTGGTCGTCCGTCTCGAAGGGACGAACGTGGAGCTGGGCAAGCAGATCCTCAAGGACTCCGGACTCCCGCTGATCACCGCCGACGGGATGTGGGACGCGGCCACGAAGGTAGTCGCCGCAGCAAAGGGACAGTAAGAAGGCGGTTCCTCGGAGTTCCTCGGGTTCCTCGGAGTTCCTCGGCGATTGCGCTGGGCCCCCTCCGAGGAACCCGAGGAACCGAGGAACCCGAGGAACTCGTATGGCAATCTGGGCAGACAAGAACACGAAGGTCATCGTTCAGGGCATCACCGGCCGCGAGGGGACGTTCCACGCGATCGGCTGCCGTGATTACGGAACGCAGGTCGTCGGCGGAGTGACACCCGGCAAGGGCGGCACGACGCACGAGGGCTTCCCGGTCTTCAACACCGTGCTCGAGGCGCGGGAGCAGGCGGGCGCGAACTGCTCGCTCATCTTCGTGCCGCCGCCGTTCGCCGCCGACGCGATCATGGAGTCGGCCGACGCGGGCATCGAGCTGGTCGTGTGCATCACCGAAGGCATCCCGGTGAACGACATGATCAAGGCGCACGACTTCCTGAGGAAGACCAACACGCGCCGCGTCGGGGAAGGCAAGGCGCCGTCGCGCCTGATCGGGCCGAACTGTCCGGGCATCATCACGCCGGACCAGGCGAAGATCGGCATCATGCCGGGGCACATCCACAAGGCCGGACCGATCGGGATCGTGTCGCGCTCCGGAACGCTCACGTACGAGGCCGTCGGACAGACGCGC
Organism: Thermoanaerobaculia bacterium; assembly: GCA_036375075.1. Taxonomy (GTDB): domain Bacteria; phylum Acidobacteriota; class Thermoanaerobaculia; order Gp7-AA8; family Gp7-AA8; genus QHVT01. Next base: position 30,905 of record DASUSN010000120.1, read on the forward strand.
CACATCGGCCAGTCGACGGCGGTGGGCATCGGCGGCGATCCGCTGCCGGGCACGAACTTCATCGACTGCCTGGCCGCGTTCCAGGCGGATCCGCAGACCGAGGCGATCATCATGATCGGCGAGATCGGCGGCAGCGCGGAAGAAGAGGCGGCGGAGTTCGTGAAGACGAACGTCACCAAGCCGGTCGTCGCCTTCATCGCCGGCCAGACCGCCCCGCCGGGACGCCGCATGGGCCACGCCGGCGCGATCATCAGCGGCGGCAAGGGCACGGCGGCGGAGAAGATGGCCGCGCTCGAGGCGGCAGGCATTCACGTCGTGAAGGCGCCCAGTGACATGGGCAAGAAGATCGAAGAGGTCTGGAAGAAGTAGCAATGTAGGGCGCGGCTTCAGCCCGCCCCGCTCGTGGGTGGGGGGGGCAGCCACCTCCCGCCCACGGGGGAGGCGGGCTGAAGCCCGCCCCACATTTCAGGCGCGGGCGCGCCAGACTTCTTCGATCTTGCGTCCCATGTCCGAGGGTGCTTTCACCACGTGGATGCCGGCCGCCGCGAGCGCGGACATCTTTTCCGCCGCGGTGCCCTTGCCGCCGCTGATGATCGCGCCGGCGTGGCCCATGCGGCGGCCCGGGGGGGCGGTCTGGCCGGCGATGAAGGCCACCACCGGCTTGGTGACGTTCGCCTTCACGAACTCCGCGGCCTCTTCCTCGGCGCTGCCGCCGATCTCGCCGATCATGATGATGGCCTCGGTCTGCGGATCGGCCTGGAACGCGGCCAGGCAGTCGATGAAGTTCGTCCCCGGCAGCGGATCGCCGCCGATGCCGACCGCCGTCGACTGGCCGATGTGGCGCGTCTGGCCGACCGCCTCGTACGTCAGCGTTCCGGAGCGCGACACGATGCCGATCGGTCCCGCCTTGTGGATGTGGCCCGGCATGATGCCGATCTTGGCCTGGTCCGGCGTGATGATGCCGGGGCAGTTCGGGCCGATCAGGCGCGACGGCGACTTCCCTTCCGCGACTCGGCGGGCGTTGTTCTTCCGCAGAAAATCATGCGCGCGGATCATGTCGTTCACCGGGATGCCCTCGGTGATGCAGACGATCAGCTCGATGCCGGCGTCGGCAGACTCCATGACCGCGTCCGCGGCGAACGGCGGCGGCACGAAGATCAGCGAGCAGTTCGCGCCCGCCTTCTCCCGCGCCTCGACGACGGTATTGAACACGGGGAAGCCCTCGTGCGTCGTGCCGCCCTTGCCCGGCGTCACGCCGCCGACGACCTGCGTGCCGTAGTCGCGGCAGCCGATCGCGTGGAACGTTCCCTCGCGGCCGGTGATGCCCTGAACGATGACCTTCGTGTTTTTGTCAGCCCAGATCGCCATTTGCTTACTTTCCCTGCGCCGCGGCAACGACTTTCTGCGCCGCGTCCCACATGCCGTCGGCGGTGATGAGCGGCAGTCCCGAGTCCTTCAGGATCTGCTTGCCCAGCTCCACGTTCGTCCCTTCGAGGCGCACGACCACGGGCACGGGCAGTCCCACTTCCCGCGACGCGCTGACCACGCCCTCGGCGATGCGATCGCCGCGCATGATGCCGCCGAAGATGTTGATCAGAATCGCCTTCACATTCTTGTCGCTGAGGATGATGCGGAACGCGTTTTTGACCTGTTCCGCGCTGGCGCCGCCGCCGACGTCGAGGAAGTTCGCCGGCTCCCCGCCCGCGAGCTTCACGATGTCCATGGTGGCCATGGCCAGGCCGGCGCCGTTGACCATGCAGCCGACGTTGCCGTCGAGCTTGATGTAGTTCAGGCCGAACTTCGACGACTCGACTTCGAGCGGATCCTCTTCGTGCAGGTCGCGCATCTCGACGATGTCCTTGTGCCGGAACAGCGCGTTGTCGTCGAAGTTCATCTTGCAGTCGAGAGCGAGGACGTTGCCTTCCTTCGTCACGAGCAGCGGGTTGATCTCCAGGAGCGACGCGTCGGTCTCGATGTAGGCGCGCATCAGCTTCTGGGTGAAGTCGACGCACTTTTTGTAGGCGTCGCCGGTGAGGCCGAGGGCGTAGGCGACCTGGCGGGCCTGGAAGGGCTGCACGCCGAGGACGCTGTCGACCGGCTCGCGGTGAATGGCGGTGGGGTCGTGCGCCGCGACTTCCTCGATGTCCATGCCGCCCTGCGACGAGGCCATGATCACGTTCATGCCCGTGGCGCGGTCGAGGGTCACGGCGAGATAGAGCTCCTTGTCGATGTTGAGCGCTTCCTCGATCAGGACTTTGCGCACGACGCGCCCTTCGGGGCCGGTCTGGTGCGTGATGAGGGTCATGCCGAGCATGTTCTTCGTCAGCTGGGCCGCCTCGTCGGCGTCCTTGGCGAGCTTCACGCCGCCGCCTTTACCGCGACCGCCGGCGTGGATCTGCGCCTTGACGACCACGCGCCCGCCCAGTTCCTTGGCGGCCTGGCGCGCCTCGTCCGGGGTGTCGACGACGATGCCGCGCGGCGTCGGGACGCCATAGCGCCGCAGGATTTCTTTAGCCTGATATTCGTGCACCTTCATAGCGGCGCGCGTTGTATCACTCCGCCCGGAAAAAGAGAAACGAGGAAGGACCTCCGGTGGCCGGTGCGGCCGGCAGCGCTCGGTTGGCCCAGCCGGGCCGCACGCCTGCCGCCTGAAGCACGCGTCTCGGGAACGCGCGGGCCTCGATCGGCGCTGCCGGCCCGCCGGAGGCCTCACGGTCGTTCCCTTTTCAGGGCGCGCCGAGCGCGTCCTCCAGCACCTTGCGCAGCCGCAGTCCGCCGCGCAGCAGGCGCTCGTAGATCACGCCGATGTTCTTCTGTGCGTACTCGCCGCCGAGGGTGCCGTTGCCGATGGCGTAGGAGTCGTGGACGGCGGCGTAGTGCGACTCGTTGAACCAGTCGACGAACGAGCCGCGCTGCAGCTCGGCCACCGAGCGGCCGCGCATCTCGTACTCGAGGAGGTGCTCCACGTAGTCGTCCACTTTGGCCGGACCCCAGTCGATGAGGATCGAGTCCCAGGCGCTGTGCAGGTTCGTCTCGATGCCGAGGATGCGGATCTTCACGAGATTGCCGCCGCGGTCCATGACCATCTGGCCGGTCTGCTCGTCCCGGACCTGACCGCCGGCGGCGTGCATCGGCTGATGCAGATCGCCCATGAAGTGCACGACGTAGATCAGCGCCTCGCGGCGCTTGTCGCGCGGCTGCGACTTGTCCTTGAGGATGGCGGTGTACTTCTCCACCGCGGCGATGACGCACTGGTCGTCCTTGCAGTCGCGCGCGCGGTCGAACGTGGCCTGGTCCTTGGGGATGTTGCTGTAGTGCAGCGCTCCCGTATCGCCCGGCCGCAGCCCTTTCGTCTCCTCGGCGCGCCAGTCGTCGGGGAGCGAGGCGATCTCACGCAGCGGCGCGCCGAAATTCATCTGCCGCACCTGCGCCGCGACGTTCGGGGAGAGCCCGCGCTCCGCGAGCTCCGCGACCACGGCGTGGCCTTTGGCGCCCCAGGCGAGCGCTTCGAGAGGGACGAGAACGGCGAGCAGGGCGAGCAGGCGAGTGGTTCGCATGGCGCGAATCTTAGTCGCAGAGTCGCAAAGTCGCAGAGTCGCAAAGTCGCAAAGTCGCAAAGTCGCAAAGGCCGTGCTCCTTTGAGACTTTGAGACTCTGAGACTTTGAGACTCTGAGACTTTGAGACTCTGAGACTCTGAGACTTTGAGACTTTGAGACTTTGAGACTTTGAGACTCTGAGACTCTGCGACTCTGAGACTCTGCGACTCTGCGACTGTGAGACTCTGAGCCGATGAGCGTCGTTGCAGGCGACATCCTCACCATCACCCCCTCCGAGCTCGTTGCGGGCGGCGACGCGCTGGCGCGTGTCGACGGCTTTCCCGTCTTCGCGGCGAACGTCTTTCCCGGCGACGTGGCGCGCGTGCGTCTGTACGAGGTGAAGAAGGGATTCGCGAAGGCGGACCTCGTGGAGCTGGTCACGCCGAGTCCCTGGCGGCGGGCGATGCCGTGTCCCGTGGCCAACGAATGCGGCGGCTGCGACTGGACGGCGCTGCGGCTCGACAAGCAGCTCGAGGCGAAGCGGCGCATTCTCACCGAGTCGCTGCGGCGCATCGGCAAGTTCGACGTGGCTTCGTTGCCGGAAATCGACGTGCACCCGTCGCCGCTGAACTACCGGATTCGCTCACGGCTGCATCGCGACGGCGACGCGGTGGGCTTCTTCGCCATGCGCTCGAATCGCGTCGTGCCGCTGGCCAGTGAATGCGAGGTCGTAGGCATCGAGACCGCGCGCGCCTTCGGAGCGCCGGCGTCCTCGCCGGCTGCCCGGGCGGCGTCCTCGCCGCCCGGCCCCCGGGGGTGGCGGCGGGACGCCGCCACAGACAGCCGGCGGGACGCCGGCGGTCCGCTTCCCGGGCACGTCGGGTATTCTGAGTGTGATGGACGCCTCCCTGTCGTCGGCGATGAGCATGTTCCGTACGGCCGATCACTACATGGAGCACTCGCTCGCCGGTCTGCCGGCGGAGGCGCTGACGCAGCGCATCGGCGCTGCGAACTCGATCCTCTGGACCGTCGGCCACGTGACCGTCGGGCGTCTGCGGCTGCTCGGGCTCCTCGGCGAGGCGGGAGACGTCCCGTGGCAGGCGGCGTTCGGGAAGGGCTCCGGGGAGTCGTCCGCGCCGGAGCGTCCCGCGCTCGCGGACGTCCTCGCGCGCTGGCGCGAGGCGTCGACGCGGCTCGGCCAGAAGCTCGAAATCATCAATGCCTCGGAGCTCGCCGCGCCCAGTCCGTACGACCTGCCCGTGCCGGACCGAACGCTCCTCGGCGTGATCCACTACTACGCCTTTCACGAGGTCTATCACCTCGGGCAGATCGCCAGCACGCGCAAGGCGCTCGGGCATTCCATGCCGCGCCGCACCGCGGAGCGCGTGGTCACGACGCCGGCAGCAGCTCCATGAGCGCCCGGTAAGTCTCCTCCGGGATCTCTCGTGGCTGCGCGAAATCCGCCGCGCCGCGGCCGGGGATGTGGATGCCGCCGGGTGTGGCCGCCGCCGCGAGCATCTCGGTCACCAGTCCCTCGGCCGCGCCGGCGAATCCGGCGCCGAAGCCGAACAGGTCGGGATCGAGCACCATGATCACGAAGCCGCGCGGCGCGGCGCTGCTCTTCCCCGTCTTCGCCCCGACCCATGCGCCGCCGAGGAGCTCGATCATCATCGCCAGCCCGCTGCCGCGATGGCCGCCGAACGGCAGGAGCGCGCCCTTGCGTCCCTCGTCCGGATCGCGCGTCGGCTGCCCCTGCGCATCGACCGCCATGCCTTCCGGCAGCGGCTCTCCCGCTTTCTTCGCATCGCGCAGCGCGGAGGCCGGGCCGGCGGTCATGGCCGTGTCGAAGACCAACGGTCCCCCGGTGGCCGGGACGGCAATGGCGAACGGATTGGTCCCGAAGACGGGACGGATCCCGCCGTGCGGCGCCACGATCGATACGCCCGCGCTCCAGGTCATGGCGATGAATCCCTGCTCCGCGGCACGGCGGAGTTGATGACCGGCCACGAACCACGGCCAGCGATTGCGCGCACCGACCACGCCCACTCCGCCCGCGCGTGCTTTCTCCAGCGCAAGATCCATCGCCAGCGCGGCCACCACCGGCCCGGCGGAATCTCCCCCTTCGATGAACGCCTGCACGGGTCCGTCGCGCACGACGCGCGGATCGTGTTTTTTGAGGCGGATCCACTTGACGATGGTCGGCACCAGCTCGAGCCCGTAGCTCGACTTGCCGCGCCACTCCGCGTCCAGAATCTCCCGGACGCACAGCTCGCGTTCGCGCCCGGTGAGACCGCGCGCCTCGAAGATGCGGGTGGCGAGCGCTTCCGCCTCGGCGTAGAGCATCTTCACGAGAGGGCGGTCCTTTCGACGAATGCCGCCACGTCGTCCAGCGCCTCGCCGGGATCCCGCTGACCGGTGTCGACGACGAGCAGCGTCCCGGCGTCGCGGTACGAGCGCACGATGCGCTCGACGAGCGCGTGTGGATACCGCTCCTCGAGAAAGATCTCGTCGATGAGTGCGGCCATGCGCGCGAGCGGGCCGACGCCACGGCGTTTGCCGTCCCCTCCCGCCTGCTGGTCGCGCGCGATCAGGCGCTGCTGCAGGATCTCGGGTGCGGTCCGCGTGGCCACGAGTGCGCGCGGCATGGGCGCCGTCTCGAGATCGCCCGCCAGCTCCGACACGAACGCGTCGACCAGCGCCGCGTCGATCTTCCCCAGTCTCGACATCGAGCAGGCCGTGACGGCCACGTCCAGCACCCCGAGGCGGCTCGTGACCGGCAGCAGACCGCGCTCCATCTGCTCGCGAACCAGGCCATTCTGCTCGCGCGCGCGCTCGCGAAACTCCGCCAGTCCCTCCGCGTCGACCATGCGGCCGAGTTGCAGGAGCTTGTACTGCACGGCGGAAAAGCGATCGAAACGCGACACCAGCCCGTCGCGCAGCGTTTTCTTTCCGGTGCCGTGCATCCCCGTCATCGAGAGCGGATAGCTCATCCTTCAGGCTCCTCGTCCCATCGACGCGCACCGAGCGGCGCGTGTGTGTTTTTGCGAATCGGAAGATCCGGATCGGCGCGCCGGCGGTTGGGCGGCAGGAAGAGCCGTGCGACCGGCTCCGGCAAGGCCGGCAGGCGCCGTTTCTTCTGCGCCGGAACGCGCTGCGTCGGTCCCGCCCACGACGGACGATAGGAGACCGTGTAGACCGTGCGCGGCGTCGCGGATGCGTTTGCGCCCGCGGCGTGAAAGATGCGCGGGTTGATGAGGATCGCGCTCCCGCTCGGGCAGACGATGGCCGTCTCCTCGGGATGACTGCGCAGCCGCTGATACGGATGCGCGTCGCCGTGCAGGCAGAGGTGCGAATACGGGACGAGCCGGAAAGGGGAGCGCTCGGCGGTCAGGTCATCGAGAAAATAGAAGACGCGCACGGAGACCGGCACGGAGGCCAGAGGGCCGAACAGCTTCGACCCGTACGGCTGGATGTCGGTGTGCAGCGGCATTCCCGGATAGCCCGGGTCGTACTTCGCGTAGCTCGACGACATGCAGACGAGATCCGCTCCCAGCACGCGGCGCAGAAAGCGCAGCATGCGCTCCTCGGCGATCAGCGAGACGGCCGTCGGGGAAGGGGAGAGGTGCACTTCCCGGTAGACGGAAAGGTGCGGGTTCTTCGGATGGACCGCGAGCTCCAGCGATTCGAGCTCGGACTTCAGCGTCCGCACCACGTCCGCGTCCAGGAATCGCGGAACGACGGCGAAGCCCTCCACTTCCAGGCTTCGCACCATCGCTCCCGCGTGGCTGGAGAGGGAGTCTGCGGAGAACGTGCTCAAAGCAGACCTTCGGTTTCTTCCAGGCCGAACATCAGGTTGAGATTCTGGATGGCCTGCCCGGCCGCCCCCTTGGTCAGGTTGTCGATGGCCACGGCCACGACCGCGCGCCGGCCGGGCTCCGCGACGTCGAAGCCGAGGCGCGCGTCGTTCGTCTGCACCACCGACTCGAGATTCGGGAACGAGCCCTGTGGATAGACGTCGACGAACGGACAGTGCGCGTACGCACGCTCGAACGCCGCGGCGAGGTCCGCCGCGCCTTTCCCCTCCGCGACGTTGAAGTAGATGGTCGACAGGATGCCGCGCCGCACGGGCAGGATCTGCGCGACGAACGTGACCTGCGATTCCGCCAGGCCCGTGACCTGGAGAATCTCGCCGACGTGGCGGTGCCCCATCGCACCGTAGATCGAGAAGTTGTCGCTGACGGCGCAGAAGTGCGTCGCCGCGGTGGCCTTCTTGCCGGCGCCGCTCACGCCGGTCTTCGCATCGCAGACGACAGCCGTTCCCGGCGCGAGGAGGTCCGCCCGGCACAGCGGCGCGAGTGCGAGCGAGATCGCCGAGGCGTGGCATCCGGGATTGGCGACGAGGCGCGCCGTCTTCAACGACGGACCGGCCAGTTCGGAGAGCCCGTACACGGCCTCGCCGAGCAGCTCCGGCCGCGGATGCTCCGAGCCGTAGTACGTCCTGAAGTCCTCCGGCCGCGTGAGCCGGAATGCGCCGCTCAGGTCGATGACGCGGACACCCCACGCCAGAAACCGCGGCACGAGGTCGAGCGAGGCTTCGACCGGGGTGGCGAGCAGCACCGCGTCCAGCCCCGCTCCCTCGGCATCCGCGAGGGCGATGGCAGGCAGCTCCGCATCGCGGCCGCTCTGGCGCAGCGCCTGCCGGGCCTGGGCCAGAGCTTTCTTCTCGAACTCGCCGCCCGCGCGCGCGCCGCTCTTCTCGGGACGCGGGAGCGTGATCGTCACCGCCTCCGCGCCGCGGTGGCGCCGCAGGAGCGCGACCAGCTCTTCCCCCGCGTACCCCGTGTGGCCGGCGATGCCTACGCGGAGCATGTCGCCTCCGGCGCCGCGCAGAAGAAGCCGGGGACCGCCAGCCGCTGGCCATCCTCCGCGAGCACCTTCGGCACGCAGTGGCGATGGACGCGGTCCACGTCCAGCAGCGCGAGGCGGTTGAAGCGCGGCTCGATCGACGCTTCCGTTTCCCCGTCGCGGCGGAGCAGGACGAGACTGCCGTTGCCGGGGGCGCCGGAGAAAAACAGGACGAAGGCGATTCTTCGCCGCTTGCCGAACTTCACGAGCCGATCCGAGTGCGGATCGACGTAGTGACCGCGGCGGAAGCGCGTCACCGCGCCGACCTGGCACTCGTCGACCGCGACCGAGGTGATCGCCTCGATCCAGGCGAGCGTGTGCGCGGAGCGCAGATGCGCGAAGAGACGCGCGATGGCGCTGTCCCCCGCGGGCGGCTCCCACAGCTCGTGCAGCGAAGTCAGGAGTCCCGCCTGCTGCGCCACGGCCAGTTGTGCCTCGAGCACCCCGAGTCGGACCGGCGCGAGAGGCTGGTCGAAGGCGAGCCGCTGCGGATGGACGCCCGTCCGTGCGACCAGTTTGAACGCGCCGTCGGAGGCGGCGATCTCCTCACCGATCCTCTCCGCCTCCGCCGCCTCCAGCGCCCCGTCGACGACCCCGAATCCGCGCTCCCGAAACACCGCCTCGAGCTCGCTCGATCGTAGTGCCGGGTTCCACATGCAGCTACGCGACGAACGCCCGCTGGTTCGGTGCCGCCTCCGGCTGTGGAGGCTCCTCCACCGGCACGATCGGCTCCGGATCTCCTTCGCGCTCTTCTTCCTGTTCTTCCTCGTCCGCGCAGATGATCAGGTTCTGATACTCGCGGTCGCGCATCGAGTACGGCTCGCCGAAGGCGCGCTCCCACAGTTCCGCGGTGCGCTGGAACGTGCGCTCCAGCGCGGGCCGCGTGGCCTCGTCGGCGCCGAAGCCGGGGCAGTGGTCGAGGATGAAGCCGAAGTAGGCCATGCAGTCGGCGTAGTAGGCGCGCGGGTGCAGCATGTGGAGGTGCCACATCTCGTCGATGATCTCGGTCGGCGCGATGGGCTGTTCCGGATGGCGCGCCTTGAGCGACAGGAAACGCTGGTAGCGCTCCGCGAGCTCGTGAATCTCGGCTTCGGCCATCCCGGCGAGGATGCCGCGGCTGTTCATGGCCGCCGTCACGTAATCGAAGCTCAGCGCGGGCAGGTGTGTCGTTTCATTCATGACTCTCTCCCTCCTGTTGATGTCTCAGCCGAGGTGACCGATCTCGGGAAGTTTGTTCTGCATGCGGGCCAGATAGCTGATCTGCCCCAGGTGATACGCCTCCTGGTGGCCGATGAAGGTGATGGTCCCGAGGAGCGTCTCGTCAGTGGTGGGGAACACGCCCTGTCCGCGGCCGGGACCGGCGAGCTGCTTCTTGCTCAGGCGTCCGAAGGTCTCGTGCAGGCGTTTCGAGATCGACGTCCACTCCCGGTCGACCTCGTCCTTCGACGGCAGTACGTCCGTCGGCCGCGCGAACGCGCCCGCGTGCTGCTCGAATGGGATCGGGCCGCTCTCGCCGCAGAGCGCGTTCACGAGCCGGTGGCGCTGCACGGTGAGATGCGCGTAGAGACGGAGGGGACTGCTCAGGCCCTCCGCCGGCTGGAACCGGAGACTGTCGTCGTCGAGGTAGGAGAGGATTTCGGAGAGCATGGTCTCCGCGGTGCTGAAAAGGTGGGAAACCGTCCGCAACGCCGGGGGCATCGTCATGGGATCCTCCAATCTCTGCTCGGAGACGCGACGATATCATTAAAGGCCTAAGGAGAATGGCAGGGCCTTCCATCAATCCTTCCGTGCTTTTCGCATCTTCTCCAGCCGCTCCCGCAGCTCCTTCTCGAATCCGACCGCTTTCGGCTCGTAGAAGCGGCGGCCCGCGAGCGAGTCGGGGAGGCATTCCATGGCGGCGGTCTGGTCCTCGAAGTCGTGCGCGTACTGGTAGCCGTGGCCGTAGCCGAGGTCCTTCATGAGGCGCGTGGGGGCGTTGCGGATGTGGAGGGGGACGGGCGGGTTGTCGCCCTGGCGCACTTCGCGGACCGCTTCTCCGTAGCCGACGTACGCGGCGTTCGACTTCGGCGAGGCGGTGAGGTACGTGACGAGCTGCGCCAGCGCGACGCCCGCTTCCGGCATGCCGAGAAAGTGCACCGTCTGCTGCACGGCGATGGCGAACACCAGCGCCTGCGGGTCCGCGTTCCCGATGTCCTCGGAGGCCGCGCGTACGAGCCGCCGCGCGATGTACATCGGATCCTCGCCGCCTTCCAGCATGCGCACGAGCCAGTAGACCGCGGCGTCGGCGTCGCCGTTGCGCAGCGATTTGTGGAGCGCGGAGATGATGTTGTAGTGCTCCTCGCCCGACTTGTCGTACATCAGCGAGCGGCGCTGCAGGATCTCCTTGATCTCGTTCACGCCCAGCGGCTCCGGGCCGGGCGACGCGGTCTCGACGACGAGCTGCAGGCTGGTGAGTGCCTGTCGCGCGTCGCCCGCGGACGTCGCGGCGATGAAGTCGAGCGCCGCGTCGTCGAGCGCGATGCCGAATCGGCTCACGCTCTCGTGCTCCGTGGCGCGGCGGAGGATCGTCACGACCTGCTCGCGCTCGAGCGCCGGGATGACCACGACCTTGCTGCGCGACAGGAGCGCGGAGTTCACCTCGAACGACGGGTTCTCCGTCGTGGCGCCGATGAGGATGATGTCGCCCGCCTCGACGTAGGGGAGAAACGCGTCCTGCTGCGCCTTGTTGAAGCGATGGATCTCGTCGATGAAGACGATCGTCTTCGAGCCGCGCGCCTGCCGCGCCTTGCGCGCCTCCTCCATCAGCGTCTTGATCTCCTTGATCGACGTGGAGGTGGCGGAGAACTGGACGAAGCGCGCGCGCGTGGTCTTCGCGATGATGCGCGCCATGGTGGTCTTCCCCGAGCCGGGCGGGCCCCAGAAGATCATCGACGGGATGCGGTCCGTCTCGATGGCGTTGCGGAGGAACTTCTTCTCGCCGAGGAGCTCTTCGAGTCCGACGATCTGGTCGAGCGACTTCGGACGGAGGCGCTCGGCCAGCGGCGCGTCGTCGTTGCCTTTCCCGGGCGCGGGTGCGAAGTCGTCGTCGCCGAAGAGGGAGCCGGTCATGCGGTGAGTTTAACGGGGATCGGCGGACCGCCGGCGTCGCGCCGGCT
>DASUSN010000121.1:0-39748 GCA_036375075.1 Thermoanaerobaculia bacterium
GCCGCTCGGGATGCACAACTCGAAAAAGCTGAAAGACTTTCTGATTGATCGTAAAATCGCCCGCGGCGCCCGGGACCGCCTGCCCCTCCTGCTCTGGAACGGCGAGATCGTCTGGATCGCCGGCGTGGAAGTATCGGAACGTTTCAAAGTCCGCGGAGAAGGGGGCGTGTTGTGCGAGGTGTGGACGTCGTAACCTCACGCGTGACATGTGGGGCGCGGCTTCAGCCCGCCCTCCCCCGGTGGGCGGCGGAGAACCACATGCCTCGCAAGCCCCAAGGCGGGCTGAAGCCCGCCCCACATTAACGCGGGCGTTTCGTTTCACGCGTGACACATGTGGGGCGCGGCTTCAGCCCGCCCTCCCTCGGTGGGCGGCGGAGAACCACAGGCCTCGCGAGCCCCGGGGCGGGCTGAAGCCCGCCCCACATCGGCCCCCGGTGGGTGGCGGAAGGCGGCGCTGGCGCCGTAGAATCGGCGCCGACGTCATGGGCGAGCTCCAGCCGGTCTTCAGCGCGGACGAGATCGCGTCGCGCATTCGTGCTCTCGGCGGCGAGATTCGCCGCGACGCGGGCGACGGCGAGGTCTTCCTCCTCGGCGTCCTCAAAGGGACGGCCCTCTTCACGGCCGACCTCCTGCGCGCCATTCCCGGCGATGTCAGCTACGCCTTCATCGACGTCGTGCGCGACGCGGCCGACAACGAGACCGCCGACGCCATCGAGATCGACTTCCTCAGCTTCACCGACATCCGCGGCCGCAACGTCTACCTGCTCAAGGACGTCGTGGCCACGGGGGTGATCGAGAACTACCTCCTCAGCCAGCTCCGCACGCACGAGCCGGCGTCGCTGCGGCTGGTGGCGCTGCTCGACCGTCCGAATTCGCGGACCGTCGATCTGCAGACCGAGTACCGCCTCTTCACCATCGAGGAAGACGGAACCTGGGCCGGCTACGGACTGGAGCAGCGATCACGGTTCGGTAATCTTCCGTTCATCGGCCGTGTGGGATAACGGCATTTGCAATATTCGACCGCTCGCGTCCCGTTTCCAGACGCGATAGTGTACGTGGCACGCGCGAAGCATCCGCGTTGACCCGTTGGAGGCAATTCGTTGAATTCCACAGTCAAAACCGCGCTCCTGTGGGTAGTGATCATCGTTCTGGTGTTCCTGCTCTGGAGCCTCTTCAACACCGCGAAGGGGGCCAGCGAACAGATCCCCTTCAGCACCTTCGTCGGCCGCGTGAACAGCGGATACGTCGAGAAAGTCACCATCCGCGGCGACGAGATCCGCGGCGAGACCAAGGCCACCGCGCCGGGCGGCAAGCACGAGTTCAACCTCACCGGCCCCGCCACCTGGCCCGAGGAGCTGCACAAGCGCCTCGAGGACAAAGGAGTGGTGGTCGAGTACGAGCCGCAGCGTGACGCGCCGTTCATCACCGCGCTCATCACCTGGGCTCCCTTCCTCTTCCTGATCGGCCTCTGGATCTTCTTCATGCGCCAGATGCAGGCCGGCGGAAACAAGGCCCTCTCCTTCGGCAAGTCGAAGGCGAAGCTGCTCTCCGGCAGCGCCAAGAAGGTCACGTTCAAGGACGTGGCCGGCGTCGACGAAGCGAAGGTCGAGCTGCACGAGATCATCGAGTTCCTCAAGGAACCGCAGAAGTTCACGAAGCTCGGCGGCAAGATCCCGAAAGGCGTCCTGCTCATGGGCCCCCCGGGCACTGGCAAGACCCTCCTGGCCCGCGCCATCGCCGGCGAGGCCAACGTGCCGTTCTTCTCCATCTCCGGCTCGGACTTCGTGGAGATGTTCGTCGGCGTGGGCGCCTCGCGCGTCCGCGACCTGTTCGAACAGGGCAAGAAGAACGCGCCGTGCATCATCTTCATCGATGAGATCGACGCCGTCGGCCGTCACCGCGGTGCAGGCCTCGGCGGCGGACACGATGAGCGCGAGCAGACGCTGAACCAGCTCCTCGTCGAGATGGACGGCTTCGAGTCGAACGACGGCGTGATCCTCATCGCCGGCACGAACCGTCCCGACGTCCTCGATCCCGCCCTCCTCCGCCCGGGCCGTTTCGACCGCCGCGTGGTGGTCGACCTGCCGGACCTCAAGGGCCGCGAGGGCATCCTGCGCGTGCACACCCGCAACATCCCGCTGGCCGAGGACGTGGCGCTGGACGTCATCGCCCGCGGTACCCCGGGCTTCTCCGGCGCCGACCTCGCCAACCTCGTGAACGAGTCGGCGCTGAACGCCGCCCGCTACGACAAGAAGAAAGTCCAGATGGTCGACTTCGAGTACGCGAAGGACAAGGTCATCATGGGCGTCGAGCGCAAGTCGATGATGATGTCCGACCGCGAGAAGCGGAACACCGCCTACCACGAGTCGGGACACACCATCGTCGCGGCGATGCTTCCCGCCGCCGATCCGCTGCACAAAGTCACGATCATCCCGCGCGGCCGCGCCCTCGGACTCACGCAACAGCTTCCGACCGAGGACAAGTACTCGTACTCGAAGAAATACCTCGAGGCCATGCTGGCCGTGCTCATGGGCGGCCGCATCGCCGAGGAGGTGTTCCTGAACGAGATCACCACCGGCGCCGGCAACGACATCGAGCGCGCCACGAACATGGCCCGCAAGATGGTCTGCGAGTGGGGCATGTCGGACCTCGGCCCGGCCACCTTCGGCAAGAAGGAAGAGCAGATCTTCCTCGGCCGCGAGTTCGGCCAGCACCAGGACTACTCCGAGTCGACCGCCGTCGAGATCGACAAGGAAGTGCGCCGCATCCTGGACAAGGCCTACGCCACCGCCAAGGACATCATCACCACGAACAAGAGCTCCCTCGACCGCATCGCGCGCAAGCTCCTCGAGCGCGAGACGCTGGACGGCTGGGAAGTGAACCAGATCATCACCGAGGAAACGGGCACGGACTACATCAAGCTCAAGGAGTACTACCCGGAGCAGAGCCCCGGCGAGGCGATGACCATCGCCCCGGGCAGCGGTCCGTCGACGGATGTCACGTCGCCGATCGTCCCGCAGCCGACCCCCGACCGTAATGCCTGAGGAATCGAACGAAGGTGGAGGACAGGCAACCGTGCCTGTCCCCCCACCGGCTCGCGAGAAAGAGGACAGGCAGGATTGCCTGTCCTCCACCACTCCTCGCTGGCGCCCCGCCGCGGAGCCCACCTGCTGCGGCTCGGGCTGCGACGACTGCCCGTTCTAAGCAGACCGCATTCGCTCCGCCAACGGACAAGGGAACGACCGGGGGCCCTTACACTAGCGCCCGTCCATGCTCGCGCTCGTCCTCCTCGCCACCCTCGCCTCGGCCGAGGGACGCCTGCCGGTGGAGCGCATCGGCACGGCGCAGGGCCTGGTCAGCGACCGCGTCACGCACATCCTGCGCGACTCGCGCGGCCTGCTCTGGATCGGCACGAAGGACGGCGTGAGCCGCTACGACGGCCATCGCTTCGTGAGCTACGCGACGCCGTTCGTCACGACCATCGCCGAGACGCGCGACGGTGCGATCGTCGTGGCCACCATCGACGGGCTGCGGCGCCTCGCGCCGGACGGACGCGCGTTCGAGACCATCGCCGCGGGCGTGGCCGTGAACGACATCGCGCAGGACCGGCACGGCGTGGTCTGGGTCGCGTGCGATGAGGCGCTGTGCCGCCTCGAAGGCAATCGCCTCGTGCGCGATGCGTCGTATCGCGGCGCCACGGTGCAGGTGCTGGCCGCGGGCGACGACCTCTGGGCCGGCTCGCAGCAGGGACTGCTGCGCCGCCGCGCGAACGGCACGTGGGAGCACTACGTCGTCAGTCCGCATCGCGACTCGGATGCGGTGCAGGGCATGTCCATCGACCCGCGAGGACGCCTCTGGATCGGCACGAGCTTCGGCTTCTTCGTCACCACGCCCGCCGCGCTGCGCTCACCGCTGCAGCAGCACGCGCCGTTCACGCGCCTCACCCGCGAAGGCGCGCCGATCGTCATCACCCGCACGCCGCTGCACACGCGCGACGCGACCTGGATTCCGACGTCGATCGGCGTGGTGCGCGTCGACGCGCGCGGCACGCGGCTCCTCGACGCGCGCGACGGCGTGCCCGAGGCGGCCATCAACGGCGTGGCCGAGGATGTGGCCGGGAACGTCTGGATCGGCGGAGAGCTCGGTGGGCTGATCCGCGTCACCCGTTCCGGCCTCACGACGTTCACCACCGCGCACGGCCTCGGCCACGATCGCATCACCTCGCTCTTCGAGACGGACCGCGGCGTCTGCATGACGTCCGGCCCGCGGCGCGACCTGCAGTGCTTCGAGAACGGCGTGCTCACGCGGCGCGAGCTCATCCCGCGCAGCATCGAGTTCCAGGGCTGGGGATGGGGCGAAGTGGTGACGCGCGATGGCGCGGGCGACTGGTGGGTGGCCACGGCGGAGGGCGTCGTGCGCTGGTCTGCCGACCTGTCGAGAGTGGTCGCCACTTACGACAGCAACGATGGTCTCGGCGGCGACGATGTGTTCCGCATCTGGCGCGACTCGCGCGGCGATCTCTGGTTCAGCACCTTCGGCAAGCGCGTGCTCACGCGCTGGAGCAACGGGCGATTCATCGCGTACGACGACGTGCCGCGGATCGCGCCGACGGCGTTCGCCGAGGATCGCCAGGGAAATCTCTGGTTCGGCCTCTACACCGGCGGGCTGCTGCGCTTCGACGGCAAACGGTTCACGAAGATCACGGAAGGCGTCCCCACGGGATTCGTGCACGATCTGCTGTTCGACTCGCGCGGGACGCTGTGGATCGCGGCGACGGGCGGCGTGTCGCGCATGCCCGGCGGCGTGTACTCGACGCGCGGCGCGCGCGCGTTGAGCGAGATGCCGGACGGCAGGATCGTCATCGGCACGCCGCGCGGCGTGGAGATCGCCGGCGGCGGACGGCTCTCGACGGCGGACGGGCTGCCGAACAACGAGATCATCGCCATGCTCGCGGATCGGAGCGGGGCGTTGTGGCTGGGGACTGCGCATGGGCTATCCATGTGGCGCGGGCTTCAGCCCGCCGCTGGTCCGCGGGCTGAAGCTCCGCGGGCTGAAGCCCGCGCCACATTTCGGGCGCGCATCGATTCGATCGATGGTGTTGCGATACCGGAGTTGGGGGCGCATCAGGTCGGGCCGCTGCGGCTGGCGTATCCGGATCATCGGATGACCGTCGCGTTCTCCGCGCCCGACTTCGACGCGCGGCATCCGCTGCAGTTCGAGTATCGGTTGTCGGGCGACGGTGCGTGGACGCCGGCGGGGACGCGGCGCAGTGTGTCGTACGAGCGCCTGCCGTTCGGGAGACAGCAGTTCGAGGTGCGCGTGGCGGGCGCGAAAGAAGCGGCCACCGTCTCACTCAGCGTCGTTCCGCCGCTGTGGCGGCGCTGGTGGTTCCTCGCGCTCGCCGCGGCGTTGCTCGTCGCTCTCGCGCTGCTGCTGCATCGCATGCGCGTGGCGCACCTCATGGCCATCCAGGAGATGCGCATGCGCGTGGCCACGGACCTGCACGACGACCTCGGCTCGAGCCTGTCGCGCATCTCCATCCTCAGCGAGCTGGCCAAGCAGAAGAGCAACGCGCGCGTGCTCGACGAGATCGGCGATACCGCGCGCGGCCTCGTCGACGCCCTCGGCGACTCGATCTGGTCGATCGATCCGCGCCGCGACGATCTGCAGAGCGTCCTGGCGCGCGTGCGCCACTTCGCCGCGGACGTGCTCGAGGCCAGGTCGATCGGCCTCGACTTCGACGTGCCGCAGTCGATCGCCTCGCTGCAGCTCACGCCCGACAAGCGCCGCGAGGTCTTCCTCATCCTGAAAGAGGCGATCAACAACGCCGCGAAACACTCGCAGGCCTCGCGCGTGGCGGTGGCGGCGCACGTCGACGGCGCACGTCTGCGCCTGCGCATCGAGGACGACGGCGTCGGCTTCGCCGAGCCGCGCGAGGGGCACGGCCTTCCGAGCATGAGCGCCCGCGCGCAACGCGCCGGCGGGACGCTGCACCTGGCCTCGACGCCGGGGCTGGGCACGCGCATCGAAGTGACCGTGCCGTTATGAGTTGCTCCCGCGCGTAGCCGCGGGATCAACTGAAAAACGAAGCGAGCATGTTCATGCTCTTTTCACCGCGTCTCCCCTTCCCCACAATGGCGCTCGATGAACGAATGCCGCGTAGCCATCGTCGAGGATGACGCCAGCATCCGCGACGCCGTCCGCCAGTTGATCGACGGCACGCGCGGCTTCCGCTGTGCCGGCGCGTGGCGCACGGCCGAGGCGGCGCTGGAAGGGATCGTGGCCGCGCCGGCGGACGTCCTCCTGCTCGACATCCACCTCCCCGGCATGCACGGCAACGAGGCGGTCTCGCTCTTCCACGCCATGTGGCCCGCGATGCCCATCGTCATGTTCACCGTCTTCGAGGACGACGAGCGCATCTTCACCTCGCTCTGCAACGGCGCGACCGGCTACGTGCTCAAGAAGACGACGCCGCAGAAGCTGCTCGACGCGATCGTGGAAGCGCGCGGCGGCGGCGCGCCGATGTCTCCGGACATCGCCCGCCGCGTGGTCACGCTCTTCCGCACCATCCGCCCGACGCTCCCCGCGCCGCACGGCCTCACGCCCACGGAGCTGCGCGTGCTGAAACTGCTCGCCGACGGCCACGGCTACCAGGCCGCGGCCGAGCAGCTCGAGATCACCATCAACACCATCCGCAATCACATTCGCAGCATCTACGAGAAGCTGCACGTCCACTCCAAATCCGCCGCTGTGGGAAAGGCGCTTCGCGCCGGAATCATCTAAGGAGCTCGACTGAGATGGCCCGTCTGTTCACCATCCTGGGATTCGTGTGCGCATTTTCAGGCGCGATGGAAGCCGCGACGTTCACGGTGACCACCAACGCCGACGCCGGCGCCGGCTCGCTGCGCCAGGCGATCCTCGACGCCAACGCCAACGGCAACGCCGTGGTCGACACCATCGCCTTCAACATCCCCGGCGCCGGCGTGCAGACCATCGTCCTGGCCGGCCCGCTGCCGTCCGTCACCACGCCCGTGCTCATCGACGGCTACACGCAGCCGGGATCGTCGGTCAACACGTTGACTTTCGACAACGGCACGAACGCCGCGATCCGCATCAGTCTCGACGGCGCGAACTTCGGCTTCCTCGCGCTGGAGCTCCAGACCGGCGCCTTCGGCTCGACGGTCCGCGGTCTCAACCTGCAGCGCTTCAGCACCGCCATCTGGGTCAACGGCCCGAACGGCATCCGCATCGACGGCAACTTCATCGGCACCGACGCCACCGGCACGATCGCGCGCGGCAACGGCATCGGCATCCTCTTCGGCGGCGGCGCGAACAACAGCATCGTCGGCGACCTCACGCCGGCGCTGCGCAACGTGATCAGCGGCAACGACGTCGGCGTCTACTTCCAGCAGGCATCGCAGAACAACTCCGTCCGCTACAACTACGTCGGCACCAACGCCGCCGGCACCGCGGCCATCCCGAATCTCACCGGCATCTGGGTGGAGGGCGTGAGCAACGTCGTGCAGGGGAACCTCATCTCGGGCAGCACGGGCATCCCGAACTCCACCGGCGTCCTGGTCACGAACTCGTCGTTCGACGCGTACCTCGTCGGCAACCGCATCGGCACGCAGGCGAACGGCGTCGGCTCGATTCCGAACAACTACGGCGTGCTGGTGACCGGCGGCGGCGGAGAGACGCCGACCGTCACCACGGTCGGCGACGTCTCGCTGCCGAACGTGATCGCCAACAGCCTGCTGGACGGCATCGCCGTGCGCGCACTGACGCCTCCGTCGACCTCGGGACGGTTCGTCTACAACACCTACCGCAACAACGGCGGCCTGGGCATCGACCTGCACGACGACGGCGTCACGCCGAACGATCCGCTCGACGCCGACACGGGCGCCAATCAACTGCAGAACTTCCCCGTCATCACCTCCGCCGCACGCACGGTCGGCGGCGCGGCGGTGATCACCGGCACGCTCAACTCGGAGCCGTCCACGCAGTACCGCATCCAGCTCTACTTCAACATCGGCTGCAACGCGTCGGGATTCGGCGAAGGGGGCTACGTCACCGAGGCGACGGTGACGACGGATGCCACGGGCGCGGCCGCGTTCACGTTCAACCTTCCGTCGCTGCCCGCGGGCTTCGTCAGCGCGCTGGCGTGGAGAACCAGCAATGACAACGTCTCCGAATTCTCGCAGTGCGTGCAGGTCGTGACCGAGGATCCGCGGCTGTCGGTGAACGACCGCGACGCGAGTGAAGGGAACGCGGGGACGTCGCCGATGACCTTCACGGTGTCGCTCGACGCGCCGTCGCAGTTCCCGATCACGGTGAACGTGCAGACCAGCGACGACACGGCCACCGCCCCCAGCGACTACGTGGCCGCGGCGACGACACTCGTCTTCGCGCCCGGCGAGGTGTCGAAGCCGTTCACCGTCACGATCAACGGCGACGCGACCGTCGAGCCGACGGAGGCGTTCTTCGTGACGCTCTCCGCGCCGGTGAATGCGTCGATCCTCGACGACACCGGCGCCGGCACGATCACGAACGACGACGTCGCCGGCGCGGTCGATCTCTCGATCATGAAGAGCGGCCCCTCCACCGTCTCCGGCGGCAGCCCCGTGACGTACACACTCACCGTCGCCAACACGGGTTCGGCGAATGCCACGAACGTCGTCGTCACCGACCCGCTGCCGTCCGGCGTGGTGTTCGTCTCCGCGACGCCGTCGCAGGGCACCTGCAGCGGCACGACGACCATCACCTGCACCCTCGGCACCCTCAACGCCGGCGCCTCCGCGACGATCACACTGAACACGCTCGCCTCCGCCACGCCGCAGAACGTCTCGAACACGGCCTCGGTCACCGCGAACGAGACGGAGCCGAACACGACCAACAACGCGTCGACGGTGCCGACGACGATCACCGCCCTCGCCGCGGTGCCGGCGCTGAGCACGTACGGCTTGATGGCCGTGGCGGCGCTGCTGGCAGCGGTGGCATTCGCGAAGCTGCGCTAAGCCCGTGTCATCCTGAGCCGCGCAGGCCGGCTGTTTTCGGTCATCGTGCCTGGTTTTCGCGAGAGCGGGACAGACAGGATTGTCTGTCCTCCACATCGTCAGGTGGAGGACAAGCAATCCTGCCTGTTCCCGCTCTCGCCACGCAGCACCGCCAGCACCAGACTTTTCTTTCGCACCGCGCCGACGCCGTGCGGTACACCGTGTATGTCGCTTGCTACGATCCTCGTCATGATCCTCGGAGCCGATACGCTCGTCCCCGTCACCGAAGAGATCGTGCAGATGGTGCGGCAGCGTTACGGCGGCTCCACGCCGCAATTCTGGGGGCGCTACTTCAAGCGTCCCGGCTTCGCCCAGGATTACCAGCCCTCCATCGAGAACCGGGTCTTCAACGCGCACGCAATCCGCCTGCTGCCGATCGCGCGGCAGACGAATCGCGTGGCCGGCTCCGCCACCGACGGCGCCGAGGACGCGATCCTCAACGTCGACGCCTTCATCACCTCCCTCGGCGTCGACCATCTCCGCAAAGCGGGCGGCGAGATGCTGATGTTCCTCGACGTCGAAGGGACCAGCGAGAAACATCCGAACCTCTCGCTCGAGTACTGGATGGGGTGGTCGACGGCGCTCATCGCGCACAGCCGCCGCGCCGGCGGCGGCGACTTCGTGATCCTCCCCGCCGTCTACTGCCGCCAGAACCAGAACCCGACGTGGGACGCGATCGCGCGCGCCGCGCAGTTCGGCTTTCCGTGCGCCGGCGCATGGGTCTTCCGCATGCGCACCGGCGCCTGCACGAAACCGATCCCGTCCTGGGACGCGCCGTTCAACACGCCCGCGGTGACACTCCCCTGCCCGGTGATGCTCTGGCAGTTCGCCATCGACTGCCTGGTCGAGGGCGGGGTCGACTTCGACATGGTCAACCCCGACCCCGCGATCGCAACGGCGCTGCTGAACCGGCTCGTGTTCCCGGGCACGTAGGGCAGGCTTCAGCCTGTCCCCGGGCAGGCTGAAGCCTGCCCTACGTTCAGTGGCGCGATGCGCGGCGGCGGCGGCGTGCCGGCGGCTCGAACGCCACGTCCACGGCGATGCTGGCCGTGTCGTTCATCGGCTGGAGATCGTCCGTGCCCGACGTGACGGTGGCGCTGATGAGCATCGTGCCGCTGCCGGGCGTCTGCGAGGTGACGACGATCGGCGGCGCGGTCGTCTCCGGCGCGAGCGACGCGCGCGTGCAGATCTCATCCGCGCAGCTCCAGCCGTCCCCTTCGAGGCCGACGATCGACGCGCCTCCGATCGAGACCGAGAGCGATGAAGCCGTGCTCGGTCCGCCGTTCGAGACGTTGACCGAGTGCTCCACGACGCTGTTCGGCGCGGCGGTGGTCGCGCCGGTGACCTCGATCGAGAGGTCCGCCTTCGACAGCACCTGCAGGAACACCGGAGTGACCTCGCTCTCCGTGAGATCGGCGAACACGCCGATGCCCGTGCCGTACGTGCCCCCCTCGAACGGCATCTGCACCGTCATCGTGATCGACGGCGCGGGACCGGCGGGCAGCGTCGGAATCGTGCAGGCCACCTGATAGAGAGCAGGGGTGTAGTCGCCGCACGTCCAGCCGCCTTCGCCGCTGATGCCGAGGAACGTCGGAGCCGGCTCGCCGCAGCAGTTCGAGATCTGCAGGCGGACGTTGTTCGAAGGCTGCGGACCGTGGTTGGTGATCGAGTACGTGTACGTCACGACGTCGCGCGCGTGGGCCGGATTCGGCGACGCCGAGGCGACCACTTCGAGCGTCGACGGCGGCACGGTGCCGATCGTCACTTCAGCCTCGTTCGGATTCGGACCGGGATCGTTCGCGGTGCCGCCGGAGACGTTGGCGCCGACGCGCAGCGGCTCGCGGCGCACAGCCACGTTCAGCACGAGGTCCGGGAAGGTGCCGGTGGTGATCCCCTGGCGGCTGCAGATGCCTGAGACCAGGTTCATCCCCTGCCCGAAGCGGCACGTCCATCCGCTGCCCGACCAGGTCGGCGGCGTGACGTTCGGCCCATGCAGGCCGACGTTCATGGTCAGCGTGGCCGAGGGGAACTGGTCCGGGCCGTACGAGCTCGCGCGGACGATGACCTGCGCGCCGCTGTGCCACGGCACCGAGGATGGCGCGAGGATCTCCATGCCCAGGTCGTTCGACTGTCCGAGGGCGGAGACCGCGAGCAGCAGCAGGAACGCGAGTTTCGTCACGGCAGTGTCTTCACGAGTTTCTTGGGAGCGATGGCGCGGTAGCTTTCGTCGATCCACCCTTTCAGCAGATCGAGCGGCACCGCGGAGACGTTGTCGAAGCGCGCCGTGACCCAGCCGCTCTTGCCGAGGCCGTAACCGGTCGGCTCGGCGAACGGAAGGTCGGTGGCCATGTCGCGCGATTGCGGCAGCTTCACGGAGAGACTCAGTTCCGCCGCACCTTTCTCGCCGCCGAGGAAAACGAACGCTTTCCCCTTCACCTTCACGGCGATGTGGCCCCACGGGTGATCCTCGTGCGCCTCCGGGTACTTCATGGCGAAATCGCGCAGCTCTTTCTCGAGCGACTCCAGCGTTTTCTTCGGCATGAATTTATTATTTCAGAGATGCGCCCTCCCGTGGTCCTCATCGGCGTCACGTTTCTCGTGACAATCGTCGCGGCCGTGCTCTGGCTGCACGGCACGGACGAAGAAGGACTGCGCGCCGCGATCCGCACCACGGCACGCACGTCGGCGCTTTGTGTGGGACTCGCTTTCGCGCGCATTCGCGTGCGCGAGCTCTCCGTGCTGCTGCCGGTGTCGCACGCGATGCACTACGTGCTGATCCTCAACACCGACCGCGTCATCGGCTGGCCGGAGCTGGTCGTCGGCGTGTCCGTCTTCGCGGCGATGCTGTGGAACGCGTGGCGTCCTCACGCCGCGGCACTCTACATTTTGTGGATTGCCTTCCTCGTGGCGTTCCTCCGTCCCGGCGTTCTCTACGGAATGATCGTCACTCTGCTGCTCTCCTGTGGAGTGGTGCGCTGGTTTCCGCGCACCCGTGAAACAATCGCCTGAGTGGCGAAGAAGGCGGTCATCTACTCCTGCACCGAGTGCGGAGCCCAGGCGTCGAAGTGGCTCGGCCGCTGTCCCGACTGCAACGCCTGGAACTCCTACGCGCAGGAAGACACGCCCGCGGCAGCCGGTCCCGGAACGGCGATGAGTGTGGCCGGCGGGCCGATGCCGATCGACGCGATCGACTTCGACACGGCGCCGCGCATCACCACGCGCATCCCCTCGCTCGATCGCGTTCTCGGCGGCGGCCTGGTCCTCGGCGCGGTGACGCTCGTCGGCGGCGAGCCGGGCATCGGCAAGTCGACGCTCCTCCTGCAGGTCGCCGAAGAGCTCGCGCGCGGCGGCCCGGTGCTCTACGTCTCCGGCGAAGAGTCGCCGCGGCAGATCGCCATGCGCGCGCGCCGTCTCGGCACGATGTCCGAGAACATCCGCCTCTACACCGAGACGTCCGTCGAGCGCATCCTGGGCGAGGTCGAGAAGATGAAGCCAGTAGCAGTCATCGTCGACTCCATCCAGACCGTGCACACGGTCGCCAACCAGTCGATGCCCGGCTCGGTGGCGCAGGTGCGCGACTCCGCGGGAACGCTCATGGCCGCGGCGAAGCGCCTCTCGCTGCCGGTCTTCCTCATCGGCCACATCACCAAGGAAGGGACGATCGCCGGTCCAAAGACGCTGGAGCACATCGTCGACACGGTCCTCTACTTCGAGGGAGAGAAGTTTCAGAACTACCGCGTCATCCGCGCCTACAAGAACCGCTTCGGCCCCGCGAACGAGGTGGCGATCTTCGAGATGCACGACGACGGACTGGAGGAAGTCCCGAATCCGTCCGCCGCGCTGATCTCGCAGCGCAGCCAGTCGCCCGGCTCGGCCATCCTCGCGGCGGTCGAGGGGACGCGGCCGCTGCTGCTGGAAGTGCAGGCGCTGGTCTCGACGACGCACTTTCCGTCGCCGCGGCGCATGGCCATGGGACTCGACGCGAACCGCGTGTCGCTGCTGCTCGCCGTGCTGGAGCGCAAAGGGGCGGGGACGTTCGTGCAGCACGACATCTACGTGAACGTCGCCGGCGGCCTGCAGATCGACGAGCCCGCGGTCGACCTCGGCGTGGTCGCGGCGGTGCTGTCGTCGCAGCGCAACGTGCCGCTGCCGCACGACCTGGCGCTCTTCGGCGAAGTCGGTCTCCTCGGCGAGATCCGCAGCGTGTCGCAGCCCGATCTGCGCGCGCGCGAGGCGGCCGCGCTCGGCTTCCGGCGCATCGTCGTGCCGCAGTCGAACGCGAACGAGATCCGCGCCGACATCGAGGTCGTCCCCGTGCGCCGGGTCGAGGACATCGGGCCGTACCTCTTTACAAGCTGAACGGCTGCCGCTTACACTTCCGCCCGTCCTCGGAAGCCGTACCGTCCCCCGGAAACTATGAACGTCCTTCGTCAAAGCTGTGGGTGGGTGTGCAGGCTGACGGCCCTGCCGGCCTTAGCCCTTCTCCTCACCACCGCCTGCGCCTCGACGACGACCGTCGTGGTCGCCACCGCGCCTCCGCCCGCACCGCAGGTCGAAGACGACGACTTCAGCGAGCTGATCGCGCAACTGCGTGCGGACCTGAGCCGCTCCAACGCGCGCACCGCCGACCGCTCTCCGTCGGCCGCTTCCACCTCGGGGACGAAGAAAGAGCGCGACAGCGAGTTCGCGGCCCGCGCCAAGGCGCTCTTCGCGCCGCTGAACGGCCTGACCCTGCAGATGCCCGTCGTCGGCATTCAGCCCTACGACCTCGCCAACAGCTGGGGCGCCGCGCGCGACGGCGGCAAGCGCCGCCACAAAGGAATCGACATCTTCGCGCCGAAAGGCACGGGCATCGTGGCCGTGGCGGACGGCATCATCAGCTACCTCGGCGAGCAGCCGAAGGGCGGCCTCTGCCTCTGGCTGACCACCGAGAACGGGACGTCGTTCTACTACGCGCACCTCGACCGCTGGGCCGCAGGCCTGTACGAGGGGATGGAAGTGCGCAGCGGCGATCTCCTCGGCTACGTCGGCAACACCGGCAACGCGAAGACCACCCCGCCGCACCTCCATTTCGGCGTGAACGACAACGACGAGATGGTGAACCCGTACCCGATCCTGACGAAGGCCGTGCCGGTGAAGCGCGCACGCGTCACGCTGGAAGGCGGCGGCGCGGCGCTCGGCACTCGCTAGAGCTGACCTCCCATTCACTCGCTCAACGCAGAGGGAACGACCGGAGGTCTCCGGCGGGCCGACGCGGTCGGCAGCGCTGATTCGGGCACGTGCGGTCGCGAGACTTGCACTTCAGGGCGACAGGCATGCGTCAGCCTTGGGCATGAAGCGCTGCCGGCCGCGCCGGCCGGAGGCCCTTCGTCGTCTCCTCGCGTTGGCGGAGTCCATGCGATCCGCTTAGAGCGCCCATCCCAGTTCCCGCAGCGGCGCCATCACGAACTCGCGCTCGTGCGCGCGAGGATGCGGCAGCGTGAGCTCGCGCGTGCGCACGCGCATCGCGTCGTAGGCGATCAGGTCGAGATCGATGATCCGCGGCTCGTTCTTCACTCCTCGCCTTCGGCGTCCGAGGCGCTTCTCCAGATCGAGCAGCGCGGCCAGCAGGAGGTGTGGACCGAGCGACGTGTAGCCGACCACGGCGGCGTTGAGGAACATCGGCGGCGGCGCGTCGACGGGCTCCGTCTCGATGAACGTGCTCACGCGCACGACGCGGATGGGCAACTCGTGAATGGCGCGGCGCAGGTGGTATTCGCGATCGCCGAGGTTCGAGCCGAGGGCGATGACGGCGACGTCACGCATCGATGTTGATGTCGTTGGTCAACTCGTTGACGTCGTCGTGCGCGCGCGGGAAGTAGTGGCGCAGCTCTTCCCCCGCGCTGTGAATGGCCTCGACGATTCCCTCGGTGAACTCGTGGTGCTGGAAGCGGATGGTCAGCTTCGCCGCGATCTCGTCCCAGAAGCCGGCCGGCACCTTCGCGTCGATCCCTTCGTCGCCGAGGATCACGAAGCGCTGCTCCTCGCAGGCGATGAAGAGCAGCACGCCGTTGCGCAGCGCGGTCCTGGTCATCCCCAGGCGCTCGAAGGTGCGCTCGGCCACGTTGCGGATCTCGCCGCCCGCGCGCGGCTGCACGTGCACGCGGATCTCGCCGGAGGTGAGCTGCTCGGCGGTGTGGATCGCCTCCACGATGCGCGGCTGATCGAGCGACGCGATGAAGTCCTTCTGGTGCATTACCAGCCTCCTGTGGCCCCGCCGCCGCCGAAGCTACCGCCGCCGCCGGAGAAGCCGCCACCGCCGCCGAAACCTCCTCCTCCACCGAAGCCGCCGCCCCCGAATCCTCCCCCGCCGAACGTGATGCCGCCGCCGGGGAAGAAGAACGGGAAGATGCAGCCGCCGCAGCCGCCGCGGCGACGCCGCGAGAGCAGCGGCATGATGAAGAAGAAAAAGATGATGGCGAGGACCATCAGCTCCGGCAGGCCGAAGCCGCGGCTCTCGCCGGCCTCCGCGGGTCCGCGCTGCGTCTGCAGCGGCGGCACCGGCTCCTCACCCGTGCGGATCTTGTGGATGATCGCGTCCGCGGCGGCGTTCAGTCCGCCGGCGTAGTCGTTCTTCTGAAAGTGCGGCGCGATCTGCTCGCGGATCACGCGCGACGAGAACGCGTCCGTGACCGATCCCTCGAGGCCGTAGCCGACTTCGACGCGCACGGTCTTCTCCTGCGCGAAGACGAACAGCACGAGGCCGTTGTCATACTTTTTCTGCCCGACCTTCCAGCGCTCGACCGCGCGGATGGTGAAGTCCTCGACCGACTCTCCTTCCAGCGACGGAAACGTGTAGATGATGAACTGCGCGCCGCTGGTCTGCTCGAAGTTCTGCAGCTTCGTGTTGAGCAGGTCCGCCTCGGTGCCGCCGAGGAGGTTGGCGCGGTCGGTCACCCACCGCGTGGGCGGCGGAGGGATCTCGAGCGCGGCGGCCGAAGCCGCCGCGACGAGCAGTACCGCGAGGAAGAATCGTTTCACCGGGTGCCGGTGGTGGACGTGGCGGTGTTGCCGAAGTCGAAGTTGACGTTCGGTGCCTGGTCGCTTCCCGCTGCGCCCTGGAAGTACGTCTTCTGTTTGAAGCCGCTCATGCCGGCCACGAGGCTGGCCGGAAAGCGGCGGATGGCGGTGTTGAAGTCGCGCACCGTCGTGTTGTAGCGCTGGCGCTCGACGGCGATGCGATTTTCCGTCCCTTCGAGCTGCGACTGCAGCTCGAGGAAGTTCCGGTTGGACTTGAGGTCGGGATACTGCTCGACCACGACCAGCAGCCGGGAGAGCGCGCCGCTCAGCGCCGTCTGCGCCGCCGCGAACTCCTGCATCTGCTGCGCGTTCGTGGTGATGTTCGCGCCGGCGCCCGGAGGGCCGCCCGGCATCGCCACCTGGCCGACGCGCGACCGCGCGTTCACCACCGCCTCGAGCGTCGACTTCTCGAAGTTCGCCGCGCCCTGCACCGTCCGCACGAGATTGGGGATCAGGTCGTAGCGCCGCTGGTACTGGCTCTCGACCTGGGCCCACTGCTGATTCACGCTCTCGTCGAGACTCACGAGGTTGTTGCGAACACTGACGAAATACGCGCCGCCGATGAGCAGCGCCAGGATGAGCACACCCACACAACCGAGGAGACCAACGTTCCGCATCACAGCACCTCACTGATGACGGACTCGAGGTCCGTCAATAGTCTTCTTCTTCTTCGTCCGTGTCTTCTTCACGGTCGTCGTCAGCAGGTGCGAAATCCTCGCCTTCTTCGTCGGTGGCCTCGGTCGAGGCTGCCGGCGTGAACTCTTCTTCCTCGGCCGGCTCCTCCACGACGCGGGCACGTCCGCGCGGCGCGGTGTACGCCGGAGCCTCGTCGGCGTCGCGCTGGTCCGCCCCGCACTTCGGGCACAGCGGCACGGGCTTGCCGAGGTCGTAGAACTTCGTATGACAGCTATAACAGGTGTACTTCTTTCCCAGGTCAGGCATGGATGTACGGATCTCCCCTTCGAAAAAGCGGCGAAACCTTAGCACAAAACAAAGTTGACAGTTTGCAGCAGGCAGTTTGCAGGAGCAGGCCCGCAAAAAAGAAATCGGCAGGAGGTTCTCTCCTGCCGACTGTCAACTGCCAACCGTCAACGGTTCTAGCGGGTCTTCGGATTCGCCTGCGCGGCGCGCGTGCCGGCTTCGCTGTTGCGCGGCTCGTGATCGCGGGAGCGGAAGTCCGCCGCCGTCGTCGCGAGCTTCTGGGCCTCGGGGAAGACTTCCAGCGCCTTCTCCACCTGCGCGTCGCCCTGCAGGCGGTACGGGTACGACGCGTCGAAGCCGTACTTGGCCGCGACGATCTCCGCCTTCAGCGCGCGCTGGATGTACTTCCGGTCCTCCGGCTTGGCCAGCGCGTCGCGGATGTCGGTCTCGTTGGCCATCTCCGCGGCGGACGCGTGGCGCACGAACTCCTCGATCATCGCCGGCGTCACTTCCAGCTCCTTGGTCAGGTCCGGATGCTTGGCCGCGTATTCGACGGCGTAGTTGAAGATCGCGCTCCGGACCTCGAGGATCTGCGTGGTGCGCGAGAGCTGCGGCTGTTTGACGATCACGTCCGGCGTGATGCCGCCGCCGCCGTACACGGTACGGCCCGTGGCGGTCTTGAACTGCTCGCGCTGCGAGAGCGGCACTTCCGCGCCGTTCTCCGCTTCGTCGGCCATGTAGTAGTCGTAGACCGAGGTGTAGTCGCGCTGGATGTTGCGTCCGGCCGGCGTGTAGTACTTCGACGTCGTGAGTGCGAGGCCGGCACCGTACTGCAGCGTGTAGACGCTCTGCACCAGGCCCTTGCCCCAGCTCGTCTCGCCGACGACCAGGCCGCGGTCGTGGTCCTGGATCGCGCCCGCGACGATCTCCGAGGCGGAGGCGCTGCCGCGGTTCACCAGGACGACCACCGGCTTGTCGAACGGCTCGTGCTTGCCCGGGGCGGTGTACTCCTGCATCGAGTCCGCCGTGCGGCCCTTGGTGAAGACGATCATCTGCCCCTTGTCGAGGAAGTGATCGGACACGCCGACCGCCGCGTCGAGCAGGCCGCCCGGGTTCATGCGCAGGTCGAGCACCAGGCGCTGCATGCCCTGCCCTTCGAGCTTCTCGATGGCCTCGTCGAGCTCGCGCACGGTCGTGGAGGTGAAGTCCTTGATGCGGATGTAGCCGGTGCCCGGGTTGAGCATCAGCACGTTGGAGATGGAGTTGGTGGGGATCGCCGCGCGGGTGATCGTCAGCGGGATCGGCTCTTTCATGCCGATGCGCTTGATCTTGATCGAGACCGTGGTGCCCTTCGGTCCCTTGAGGCGCTTGACGACGTCGTCGAGCGAGAGCTCGTCGGTGTTCACGCCCTCCACCTCGGCGATCACGTCGCCGGCGCGGATGCCGAGGCGCGCGGCCGGGGTGCCTTCGAGCGGGGTGATGACCGTGACCTGATCGTTACGCTTCGTCACCAGGATGCCCAGGCCGTAGAACGTGCCTTTCTGGCGATCCTGCATGTCCGAGTACTCCTTCGGCTCGAGGAAGGAGGTGTGCGGATCGAGGTTGCGGAGCATGCCGTCGATCGAGGCGTAGACGAACTTGTCGGACGTGACGTCGTCCGCCGACCAGGTCGTCACGGCGTTGAGGAGATCGGTGTACTCCTTCATCCGCTTGGTGAGCTCGGCGTTCGCCGGGGTTGCGCCGAAGAGGCGGTTGCCGTAGAAGCCTCCGAACAGCGTCGCGCCCACCATGGCGACGACCAGCGTCAGGGAGAAGGTCCATTTGTCGGTTTTTCGCAGTTTGGCCATGTCGTTCGCGTCCTCTTTCCGGCTCGCGTTACACTGTGGAGGTCGTAACGCCATTATAGAGGCGGAGTATTCACCCCCCTCCGGGCGTTGCGCCGGTGTTCACTTCGCTGTCACGTCTCCTCGCTGAGGTCCTGCTCGAAACATGTTCGGTTCACTCGGAGTCCCCGAGCTCCTGCTCATCTTCGCCGTCATCCTGATCGTCTTCGGTCCGCGCCGGATCCCGGAGATCGGCCGCACGCTGGGCAAAGCGCTGGGCGAGTTCCGGAAGGCGACGGACGACCTCAAGAGCACGATCGAGCGCGAAGTCCGGCTCGAGGAGCTGAAGAAGATCACGCCGCCGACGCTCGAGGAGTTCACCACGCCGTTCGAGTCGGTATCAAGGACTGCGCCAGTCGAGTCGTCGAGTCCTCGAGTCGACGAGTCTTCGAGTCTTCGAGTCGACGAGCTGGCCAGTCTTCACACCGACGAGCTGCCGATTCCGCCCTCCCCCCTCGACGACTCGACGACCCGACGACTCGGCGACTCCCCCCTCGACGGCTCGACGACCCGACGACTCGACGACTCCCCCCTCGACGACTCCCCGGAGAAGGCGTGACCGAGCGGACGATGACGGAGCCGGTCGCGGATCCCGAAGCCGAGCTGCCGAAGATGTCGTTCCTCGATCACCTCGAGGAGCTGCGCAAGAGGCTGCTGATCTCGTTCATCGCCGTGGCGATCGGCTTCCTGCTCTGCTGGGCGTTCGCCGAGCCGATCTTCGCCAAGCTGCAGGAGCCGCTGACCGAGTTCCTGCCGAAGGGCGACAAGCTCGCGTACACCCGCCTGACCGCGCCGTTCTTCCTCTACATGAAGGTGGCGTTCTTCGCCGGCATCTTCCTGGCGGCGCCGGTGATCCTGCTGCAGCTCTGGCTGTTCATCGCACCGGGACTGTACAAGCGGGAGCGCCGCCTGGCCGCCCCCTTCATCGTCTTCGGGTCGCTCTTCTTCATCCTCGGCGGCTACTTCGGCTACCGCTTCCTGCTGCCGGCCACCTGCGCGTTCTTCGTCGAGACCGGCAAGCAGTTCAAGCAGATGGTCACCGTGGACGACTACTTCTCGTTCTCGAGCATGATCATCCTGGCCACCGGCCTCGTGTTCGAGACCCCGATCCTGATCTTCTTCCTGGCCCGCCTCGGCATCGTGACGCCGGCGTTCCTGATGCAGAAGTTCAAGTACGCGATCGTCCTGTCCTTCGTGATCGCCGCCATCGTGACCCCCACGCCCGACATCGTGACCCAGGCCGCCCTGGCGGTCCCGATGATCCTGCTGTACCTGATCGGCGTGGGGGTGGCATATTTGTTCGGCAAGAAACACGACGCCTGATGGAAGTTTGACCCCCGAGCGAAGTCGAGGGGTCAACTCAGCACCTGGGGCTCAGCGACGGCTACCGCTCGACTTCGAAGTCGGCGGAGATGGTGGGCAGCGCTTCGTTGAAGATCAGCACCGTCTCGGCGATGGGAAAGAGGACGGTGTGGTTGCGCTGCTGCACTTCGAGCACGACCTCGTAGTAGCCGCTGTCCTCGTTGACCGCGATCAGCGTCCCGGCTTTCCCTTTGATCTCCAGCGTGCGGTTGAAGATCGAGACCTTCGACGGAATCTCCATGCGCGCGAAGATAGCAAAACAGAAGGGCGGGCTCTAGGCCCGCCCTTCCGGCTGACTACTGCTTCTGGGGCTCCGCGGCCGCGGCCGGGGGCGCCGCCGGAGCGGGGGGCGGGGCGAAGTACGTCTCGTTGAACGTCGGCTTCGCGGCCGTCTTCATCTTCTCCAGCTCGCCCTGCAGGCGCTGCTGGCGCTCGGTGCGCTCGAGGGTGGCCTTGACCTCTTCGAACGGCGTCGAGCCGTGGTTGTCGACCTTGATGATGTGGTAGCCGAACTGCGTGCGGACGACCGGCGTCACGTCGCCGACCTTCGCCTCGAAGGCGGCCTTCTCGAACTCGGGGACCATCTGGCCGCGGGAGAACTCGCCGAGGTCGCCGCCCTGCGCGCCGGAGCCGACGTCGTCGGATTCCTTCTTCGCGAGCTCTTCGAACGACGCGCCGCCGACGATCTGCTTGCGCAGGTCCTCCGCCTTCGCCTTGGCCTGCTCCTCGGTCAGCTCCGGCTTGCCCTGCTGCGCGGCCGGGCTGCCCTTGAACGCGACCAGGATGTGGCGGGCCTTGACCTGCTCGTACTGGTTCTTGTTCGAGTCGTACACCTTCTTCAGATCGGCGTCGGAGACCTTGATCCCCTCTTCGATCTTCTGGAGCTGCGCGTTGGCGACGAGGTTCTCGCGCATGAGGTTGAGCTGGGCGATGACGTCCGGGCTCTTGTCGAGGCCGGCCTTCATGCCCTGCGCGGCGAGCATCTTCATCCGCAGATAGTCCTCGGCGAACTGGCGCTTGCCCGCGCCCATGGCGTACTGCTGGTACTGCTCGGGCAGGGTCTTGAGGGCCTGCTCGAACTCCGACTGGCGGATCGCCACGTCGCCCGCGGCGATGACGATCGGGTCGGTGCCCGTAGCCGCCGCGGCCGGCTTGTCCTGCGCGACGGCGATCGAGGCGACCGCGGCCAGCGCGAAAATCAGAATGGTCTTCTTCACAGGGATCTCCTTAACGAATCTTGTACTGGATCGGATCGGGAACCGGAACGGAGCCGGGGGTAGGGAGATTCCTTAAGGATTGAGGATGAAGGATGGAGGATTGAGGATGGGGAACCAGGCCCCCGGTCATCCTCAATCCTCAATTCTCAATCCTCAATCCAGCTTCCGCAGGGCGGCGTCGATCCGGACGATCCCCTCGCGGATGCGGTCCATCGACGTGGCGTAGCTGATCCGGACGAACTCATCCGCGCCGAAGGCGATTCCGGGCACGACCGCAACGCGGGCCTCGTCGAGCAGATAGGAGGCGAACGAGGTGGAGTCCGTGATGCCGTGCTTGCCGTAGTGCGCGCTGACGTCCGGGAACACGTAGAACGCGCCGTCGGGGTCGGTGCAGCAGATCCCCGGCAGGCCGTTCAGCGCCGGCACGAGCCACGCGCGGCGCTCGCAGTAGGCGTCGTACATCTGCTGCACGTCTTCCTCGACGCCGGTGAGCGCCTCGAGGGCCGCGTGCTGGGCGATGGTGCTGGGGTTGGAGGTCGAGTGGCTCTGGATCTTGCCGAGCGCGGCGATGATCTCCGGATGGGCGATGGCGTAGCCGAGCCGCCAGCCGGTCATCGCGAAGGTCTTGGACATCGAGTTCACGACGATCACCGTCTCGGGATGGCGCTCGAACCAGCGGATGGCCGAGGCGTGCACGTTGCCGTCGTAGACGAACAGCTCGTAGGTCTCGTCGAAGATCAGGAAGGCGTCGCGCGCGACGCACCACTCCACGATCTTCTCGAGCTCGGACTCGCGGATCACCGCGCCGGTCGGGTTGCAGGGCGAGTTGAGGATCACGCCGCGCGTGCGCTCCGTGGCCACGGCCTCGAGGTCCGAGAGCCGCGCGCGGAACTGGTTATCCGGATCGAGCCGCGCGAACACCGGCTTGCCGCCCGCGAACGAGACCTGGTCGGGGAAGCTCACCCAGTACGGCGCGGGGATGATCACCTCGTCCCCCTCGCTGACCAGGGCGAGCATGATGTTGAACAGCTCCTGCTTGCCGCCGTTGCCGGCGATGATGTGCTCCTGCCCGAGCTGGATGCCGTAGCGGCGGTTGTAGCGGGCGGCGATCGCCTCACGGAGGGTCTTGATGCCGCTCGCGTTCGTGTACTTGGTGAATCCCTTGTCGATGGCCCGCTTCCCCGCCTCGGCCACCGCCCGCGGCGTGGCGAAGTCCGGCTCGCCCGGACCGAAATCGACCACGTCGACGCCCTTCGCGACGAGCGCCGTCGCGCGATTCAGCACCGCCAGCGTCGGCGACTCCTGCATGGAGGTGACTCGCTCGGCGAAACGAATCGTGCGTCGCGGATCGGTCGTGGTCGTCATTTCGATAGGAAGTCCTTTTATCATCCTTTGTACATGCCGATCATCAGCAGCCGGCAGAATTCTCTGGTCAAACGCATC
The DNA here is from genome assembly GCA_036375075.1 of Thermoanaerobaculia bacterium. Lineage (GTDB taxonomy): Bacteria > Acidobacteriota > Thermoanaerobaculia > Gp7-AA8 > Gp7-AA8 > QHVT01. The sequence goes on from DASUSN010000121.1 coordinate 22,939, forward strand.
CGCGAGGCCATCCGCGAGCATGATTCCGAGATCGTTCTGGAGGGCCCGAAGCACGTGGCGGACGCCATCGCCGGCGGCTGGAAGGCCATCGCGGTGCTCGAGCGTGGCGTGGACGTCACGGAAGACGTGTTCGACCACGTGAGCGAGACGAGGCAGCCGCAGAGCGTCATCGGCCTGTTCGAGCGGCCACGGTCCTCGGCGGCGGAGATCCTGGCGCGGCGGGAGACGGTGGCGGTGGCGCTGGACGGCGTGCAGGATCCGGGGAATGTGGGCACGATCGTGCGTCTGGCGGCGGCGTTCGACGCCGCGGGCGTGCTGCTGCTGCCCGGCTGCGCGGACCCGTTCGGACCGAAGGCCATCCGCTCCTCGGCCGGCGCGATCCTGAACGTGCCGGTGGCGGCGATCGCCGCGTCCGAGCTGGTCGCCGCCGGGCTGCCGCTGTTCGCCGCGGATGCCTCGGGCAGCGCGGCCGACCCGCCCGCGTCGCAGGCGGTGCTGGTGTTCGGGAACGAGGGCGCGGGGGTGTCGGAGGAGCTGTTGCGCCACGCGACGCCGATCGCGGTTCCGATGTCCGGGCGGGTGGAGTCGCTGAACGTCGCGACGAGCGCGGCGATCCTGTTGTCGAGGAGCTTCAACCTGCGATGAGCCCGGGCAAACTACTGATCGTCGGCACGCCTCTCGGCAATCTCGCCGACATGCCGCCGCGCGCCGTGGCCGCGCTGAAGTCCGCGGACCTGATCCTGTGCGAGGACACCCGCCACACGCGCAAGCTGCTCACCCACTTCGGCATCGACCGTCCGACGGACAGCTACCACGAGCACAACGAGGACGCCAAAGCGGGCGCGCTGATCGAGCGCATCGAGGCCGGCGAGACCCTGGCGCTGGTGAGCGATGCGGGGATGCCGGTGATCTCCGACCCCGGCTACCGCATCGTGCGTCTCGCGCGGGAGCGCGAGCTGACCGTCGAGCCGATCCCCGGCCCGTTCGCCGGAGTGCTTGCCCTCGTCGCCAGCGGCATCGCCCCCCTCCCCTTCACGTTCCTCGGATTCACCCCCCACCGCCAGAGCGAGCGTCTCGACTTCTACCGCAGCGCCGCCGAGCTCGCGCACACGACCGTGATGTACGAATCACCGGAGCGCGTCGTGGCCTCGCTGGAAGATGCGTTGGAGGTGCTGGGCGACACGGAGGTCACGGTCGCGCGCGAGATGACGAAGATGCACGAGGAGTTCGTCAGCGGCCGGGTGTCCGAGGTACTGGCGCGGCTGCGGGAGCGGGAACGGGTGCACGGGGAGATCACCCTGGTGTTCGGGGCACCCTCCCGCGCGGCGGTGGAAGCGTCACCCGACGAGATCCGCGCCGAGTTCGAGCGCCTCCGCGCAACGGGGATGCGCCGGAACGACGCGGTGAAGGCAGTGGCGGAGAAGTTCGGGCTGCGCAAGAACGACGTTTACCGGTTGCTGTTGTGATGTTGATAGGACGAATAGGACCTATAGGACGAATAGGACCCGAATTCGTCCTATCCGTCCTATAGGTCCTATTCGTCCTATTCGTCCTATAACTCTCAACGATCCCGCAAAATCGCCCGGGTGAACTTGGCAAAGTAGTCCACACCCGAGGCCAGGGCGAACAGCATCACCGCCCACAACGCCACTGTCCCGATGATCCGGAACTGGCCGAGCTCGTACCCGAGGATCAGCAGGGAGATCGCGATCACCTGCGACACCATCTTGCCCTTCCCCAGGGGCGACGCCGCGATGGTGACCCCCTGCTGGGCGGCGATCGAGCGCAGGCCGGACACCGCGAACTCGCGGCCGATGATGATCACCACCATCCAGGCCGGGACGTGCTTCGGGTCCATCTCCACGAGCGAGATGAACGCGGCCGACATCAGGAGCTTGTCCGCGATCGGGTCCAGCAGCGCGCCCATGCGGGTGGTCTGGTTCCGGCGCCGGGCCACCCAGCCGTCGAAGAAGTCGGTGATCGCGGCGACCAGGAAGATGGCCAGGCCGACGAACTCGCGGCCGGTGAACTTGGTCAGCAGGACGACGACCAGGAACGGGACCAGAAAGATCCGGAGCAGGGTCAGCGCGTTCGGCAGGTTCCAGATCTCGGTCGACAACGTTTCTCTCGGGGCTGGCGGCTGGGGCGGCGCGACGGCGATCTTCGCGGCCGAGGAGGATGAAGGCATCGCGGTATCTCGGTCTACCGGTGCAGGATATTCGTTTCGATCGGGCGAGGGAAGCATCGTACGGAATTTCGTTCAGGCAATTGACATTCCTTCGCTAGCCAATACAATCGCGGTCCCTGTTGCCCGGGTGGCGGAATTGGTAGACGCGCAGGTCTCAGAAGCCTGTCCTCATTAGAGGGTGCTGGTTCGATTCCAGTCCCGGGCACCAAAAAAACACTCTCCCCTCCGCGATGGCCCGTCCTTCGCAAATCCCCGGATCACGATGAAGTGTACCCGCGCGCTCCCCGCGCTCCTGCTTCTCCTCGCGGCCTGCGACGCCCCTCCGCCGGTGCGCCAGCAGGGCGCCGGCGTCGCGACGATCAATACCGTCGCCGCCCGGCCCGCTCCCCTGCCCCAGCCGCCGATGCTCTCGGACGAGGCGCCGCCGCCCAAGCCGAAGCCGCTCCACCAGTGGCACACGCCCGAGCCGATCGTGTTCACCCCCGAGGACGAGAAAGTGCGGGCCGCCCTCCCCTTCAGCCCCGCCATCGCCATGGATCCGGTCGACGGCAGCAAGATCTCCATCACCGCGACCACGCCGACGGTCGAGTACGAGAACAAGATCTACTACTTCTCGAACGAGGAGAACAAACGCGTCTTCGCCGGCAACCCGGAGCAGGCCCTCAAGGGCGGCTTCATGCGGTTGTAGAGAGGAGCGCTGACCCCGAGCGGAGTCGAGGGGCCAAGTTAGCACCTGCGCCGCACGACCCGATCGACGCTGCACGTGCACCGCGTCGTGCCCACGCTGCGTTGCTGCTAAGTTGACCCCTCGACTGCGCTCGGGGTTAAAAACCTGTGGAACGCCCGCATCACCTCGGCGTCCGCACGGGCGGGCTTGCGGGTGTGGCGGTCCAGCCACATGTGCGCGGAGAAGCCGGTGGCGCGGAGGTCCGAGCCCGCGGCGTCGTACAGCTCGTACCCGAAGCGGATGGTCCGGCTGGCGGCGCTGGCGACGGACGTCCGGATCCGCACCTCGTCGTCGTAGCGGAAGGAGCTCCGGTAGCGGCAGCCGACCTCCGTCACGACCAGGATGAATCCACGATTCTCGATTTCCACGTACGGAAATCCGGTTTCCCGGCACAGGTCCGTGCGGCCGATCTCGAACCAGACGATGTAGTTCGAGTGATGGGCGATCCCCATCTGGTCCGTCTCCTTGTAGCGCACACGGACGCGTGACTCGACGTACCGCACTGTCAGCGAACTGTAGCACGGCAACGGTCTTGCTCAGGCGTATCCTCGAGATCATGCGATCGCGAAAAGGCAGGTTCGACGACGCAGTACCGTTTCTCATCGGCGCGCTGGCCCTCGCGGCCTTCGACGCCGGCCGGCGGATCTACCGCCACACGCAGATCTTCTGTCCCGACCGCAATCCGATCCAGACCTGGGACCCGGCCGATTACGGGATTCCCGCGGGGGCGGTCGAGGAGCACTGGATCGACACGCCGGACGGCGAAGTGCTCCACGCCTGGTATTGCCGCGCGGAGCATCCGCGGGCGAGCGGCGTGTACTGCCACGGCAACACCGGCAACCTGACCTGGAGCGCGCACGTCGTCCCGCACCTGCTGGCCGCGGGCTTCAACGTGCTGTTCTTCGACTACCGCGGCTTCGGCAAGAGCACCGGCATCCCGACCTACCGCGGCGTGATCGCCGACGGCGTGACCGCCTCGCGCTTCCACGACGAGATCCGCCCGAAGCATCTCCCTTCCCTCCTCTACGGTTTCTCCCTCGGCGGCGGCGTCGCCGCGCAGGTGATCCGCCGGCATCCGTTCGACGGTCTGATCCTGCAGTCGACGTTCACCAGCCTGCCGCAGATCACGCGCGTGCTGTTCCCTCGCCTGCCCCTGCACTGGTTCACGGGGGACCTCTTCAACACCCTCGGCGTGATCAAGCGCCTGCAGGTGCCGCTGCTGCTGATGCACGGGACCGCGGACGAGGTCATCCCCTGCTCGATGGGCCACGAGCTCTTCGGCGCGTGCCCGGGCGAGAAGCGGATGCACACCGTGGACGGCGGTCTGCACAAGGATCTCTACGTCCGCGACCCCGACTCGCTGATCTGGGCGATCTCGCAGTTCATCGCCGATCTCCCGCACCAGAAGCACCGCACGGTGTCGCTGGAGGAGACGCCCGTGATCGAGCAGTGGACGGACTCGCTGCTGCGGACGGTGAGGCGCGCGATCCGCAAAGTACCTGCGTGATAGAGTCGGGCGCCGGATGATCGCCGTCGTCAAATCCGCTCCGCTCGACGGTCCCGAGGGGACCGAAATCCGTGAGTGTCCGAGCCCGAAAGCCGGCCCCGGCGAAGTCGTGATCCGGGTCGCCGCGACGGGCATCTGCGGCACCGACAAGCACATCTACCACTGGGACCCGTCGATCCGGGACTCGGTCACGCCGCCGCGGATCTACGGCCACGAGTTCTGCGGCTTCGTCGAGGAGCTGGGCCCCGGCGGCGAGCGCGCGCACGAGGGCACGCTCGCTCCCGGCGACTACGTCTCGGCCGAGATGCACTGGATCTGCAACGAATGCCCGCAGTGCCGCTCGGGCAACGGCCACGTCTGCATCCGCACCAAGACCTACGGGCTGCAGGAAGACGGCTGCTTCGCGGAATTCGTGAAGGTGCCGGCGTCGAATGTGGTGAAGCTCCCGCCGTACGTCCCCCTCCGCGTCGGCGCGTTCCTCGACGCCCTCGGCAACGCCGTGCACACGATGCAGGTGGTCGACCTGGCCGGCAAGACGGTCGCGATCACGGGCTTCGGTCCGATCGGCGCGATGTCGGCGGCGATCGCGGAGCACAGCGGTGCGGCGCTGGTGATCGTCACGGACGTCAGCGACCACGCCCTGGAGACGGCCCGCCGCTGGGCCGCGCTGCGCAGCTACAACAACCTGCACGCGTTCAACGTCCGCACGACCGATCCGGGCGATGTGAAGAAGGCCGTCCAGGACCTCACCGGAGGCACCGGGGTCGACGTCGTCTGCGAGATGTCCGGCTCGGCCGCGGCGGTCAACTTCGGCCTCGACGTCGTCCGCAAGGGCGGAGTGCTCTCGCTCCTCGGCCTGCCCGCGGGCAACTCGCTGACCATCGAGAACTACACGAACAACGTCATCTTCAAAGGCGTGACCATGCACGGCATCATCGGCCGGCGCATGTACTCCACGTGGCAGCGGATGCTGGGGATGCTGCGCTCGGGCCTGGACGTCGAATGGGTGGTCCAGGCCGCGTACGACTCGCTGCAGGACTTTCACGAGGGGCTCGGCAAGTTCGACCGTCACGAAGCGTTGAAGGTTGTTTTCTTCCCCGAGGGAGAGGCGAAGGCACAGGAGCGGCTACGCTAGTCGTTCCATGAAGCGCATCGGCATCCTCACCGGCGGTGGCGACGTGCCGGGGCTCAACGCCGCCATCAAAGCGTTCGTCTGGCGCATGCTCGACGAGCCCTGCGAGATCATCGGACTGCGCCGCGGCTGGGCCTCGTTGCTGAACATCATCCCCGACCCCACCGCGGACAACTCCGCATGGATCCTGCCGCTGAACAAGGTCCTGACGCGGGCGATCGACCGCACCGGGGGCACTATCCTGCACACCTCGCGTATCAATCCATCGATCACGAAGGCCGAGGACATCCCGGCGCATCTCGTCTCTGAACGGGGCGAGCCGGACGATCGCGGGCGGTACGACCTCACCCGGGCGGCGCTGCGCGTCGTCGAGTATCTGAGCCTCGACTGCCTGGTCGCCCTCGGCGGCGACGGCACGCTCACCTTCGCGCGCCGGCTCGACCAGGAAGGCGTCCCGATCCTCGCCATCCCGAAGACGATGGACAACGACGTCTACGGCACGGACTACTGCCTCGGCTTCTCGACCGCGGTCACGCGCTCGGTCATGTTCATCAACGACCTGCGCACGAGCGCGGGCTCGCACGAGCGCTTCCTCGTCGTCGAGCTGTTCGGGCGCAACTCCGGCGAGACGTGCCTGCTGGCGTCGTACCTCAGCGGCATCGACCGGGCCGTCATCGCCGAGGTGCCGTTCGATCCCGACGTCCTGTACGACATGCTCGTGCGGGACAAGAACGAGAACCCCAGCAACTACGCGGTCGTGGCCATCTCCGAAGGGGCGCGGACGACGACGGGCGGGCTGGTGGAGAGCGGCCCGGCCGACGCGGCGGGCCAGCGCAGGCTCGGCGGCATCGGCGGCGCGCTGGCCGAGCACCTGGAGAAGCTCGGACGGGAGAAGGTGATCTACCAGCGCCTCGCCTACCTGATGCGCTCCGGCGCGCCGGACTCGCTCGACCTGATCGTCGCCCGCAACTACGGCTCGCTGGCCTCGGACCTCCTGCGCCGCGGCGAGTCGGGCCACATGGTGGCGGTGGTGGACGGCCGGTACCACGCCGTGCCGATCTCGGTGACGGGCGACGGCCGGAAACGCGTCGACGTGGCCCGGTTCTACGACCCCCAGGAGTACCGGCCCAAGGTGGCCGAGGTGCTGGGGATGCCGATGTTTCTGCATTAGGACAATAGGACGTATAGGACCTATAGGACGTATAGGTAGACCGTCCTATAGGTCCTATTCGTCCTATAGGTCCTATCTACACCGGCTCCACGATCTCGATCCCCGGCACGGCCAGCTTCTCCAACTCGTTCCGGCGGAACGTCAACAGTGTCTTCGCACCCGCCTCCTTCGCGATCTCGACGAGTTGCGCGTCGTACGCGTCACTCCCCCCGATCGGGGCCACCGACCAGCGCCGCAGCATCGACCACGCGTCGCGCGTGCGCGGGCCGGCGACGCGCGCCGTGGCGAAGCTGCTGCGCAGCAGGTGAAAGGCGTCGGCGTGGGCGAGGCGGTGCTGCGCGGGGAGACGGGTGAGGATGGCGTAGGCGTCCAGCAGCGCGGTGGACGGCAGCACGAGCGTCTTCCGTGCAAGCGCGTTCTCGAGCGCGCCGGCGGCGGCGCGATGGCGCTCGTGCCACGACACGACGGCGGCGACGAGTACCGAGGCGTCTGCAGCGACGAGAGCCTGCCCTGAGCGAAGCCGAAGGGCAGGCATCAGGCGCGCTCTCCGGTCTTCCGCACCACGGAGCGCGTGAGCGGCTCGCCCGTCTCCACCGACTCCGCCACCTGCAGCCTTCCCTTCTTCACGATCCGGATCGGCCGCCGCCGCGGCTCGATCTCGATGCGCCCCTCGCGGCACCGCACCTCCAGCGCCATCCCCGCCTCGATGCCCGCTTCCTCGCGGATCTCCTTCGGAATGACCAGACGGCCGACGCGGTCGATGGTGATTGTCATGGGATCGTTCATGGCAACGCCCATGGTAGCGTAGTCCTCCGTATGCGAACGTTGACGATTGCCGCCCTGCTGCTGACCGCCTGCGCCACGACGGACGCGACGTCGCCGTTCTCCCGCACAGCGCCGTGGCGCGCCGCGCCCATCGCGCGTGCGGGCGTGCCGATCGTGTACGTCGAGCAATGGGCCAAGGCGGAGAACCGCGCCGCCTGCGCCGTCGTCGCGTTCCGCACCCTCGGCAAGCAGGGCACGAGCGCGAAGCCGCGCGCGGCGACCTTCTCGGGCGGTTGGGCGGTGGCCTACGACTTCCCCGAGATCCGCAGCGCCTTCGGCGTCGCGGGCACGGGCGTGAAAGCGGAAGGCCCGTCGTACGACCAGTGGCCGTACGCGCACGAGTGGAGCGACGGCAGCAAGGTCGAATACGGCCCCGAGGGCGGCCAGGGACCGAACCAGCTCGCCTACCTGCGCATCCAGGGACAGGACTGCCTCTACAACGTCTGGTCACGGATGGGAAAGGACCACTTGGAAGAGTTGATCCGCGAGCTCCGCTTCGTCGAGTGAAGCCGGAGTAAAACGAAGCCGAGGAGCAGCAATCCCACGCCGCCCGCGACGAGACCCTGCGTCAGCTCGTCCGGCCAGTAGTACAGCTCTACCCGCGCCTTGCCGGGCGGCACGTACAGTCCTGCGAACGTGCCGAAGACTTTCACGAGCTCGTGGGGGCGGCCGTCGATCCGTGCTTTCCAGCCGGGCCAGAAGGTGTCGCTGGTGACGAGGAGGTTCCAGCCGCGGGAGTCGACGTCGAGCAGCGTGCGGTTGGCTTCGTAGCGCACGAGCGTCACCGCGCCGCCGGCGTACTGCGACGGCACGCCCGCGGGCTTGCGGTCGACGATCGTCTGCGCGCGGTAGTCGGCGAGGAACCGCGACTTCGCGATCGCGGCGCCGAGGTCGGGCTCGACGGCGGCCTCGCGGACGAAGAAGTAGCGCGGCAGCGCTTCCGTGTTCTCCAGCACCGCGCCGTCCGCGCCGCGGTAGCGCTCCACGAAACCGCGCGGCACGAACGCGTGCCCGGGCGGGACGTACAGCCAGCGCACGTTCAGGAAGTCGAGATAGCCACGCTCGACGTTGCGCAGCACGAGATCGGGCGACGCCGGATCGACGTCGAGATAGCCGCGCAACAGGAACATGTACGAGAAGTGCTGCACGGGATCGGTGGTCTTGACGTCCTCGAGGCCGTACCAGCCCGGCGTCTCCGGCAGGAACGACCAGCCCCACGCCGCCATGCGCGCGGGCGGCGCGGCCTGCCGCAGGAACGCGATCGCGCCCGTCTCGGGATAGACGTGCTCCGGCTTCGCGGCCGGGTTGTAGCGCCACGTCGCCACGGAGAGGTCGGCGAAGACGAGCGCCGTCGCCAGCGCGGCCGAGGGCCGGATCGCGAAAACGATCAGCGTCGCCGCGGGAACCGCGAGCTGCGCGAGGCCGAGCGGCGTGAGCGCGGGCTCGCGCAGCAAGTACATCGCGCCGAATCCCGCCAGACAGACCCCGGCCAGCACGCGCGCCGCGGACGGCCTGCTGTCGATCGCCACCGCCGCGGCGATGCACGCGCCGAGGTCCCACAGCACGCGCAGCCGCTGATGCAGACTCACGCCCGCCAGCGGCAGCGCGCGGATCGCATCGCGCCACAGCGGCACCTCCGCGAACGACAGCAGCGCGAACAGCATCAGGCCGAGAGCGAAGAACAGCGGCCGGCGGCGGGAGACGAACGGCGCGGTCAGCGCCAGCGCGAGCGTCAGCAGCCCGGCGTAGCCCGACGCCACCTCCCCGTAATCGTTCAGCACCGCCAGATGCGTCCCGCGCGGCGGCCGGTAGCTCGCATCGACCGGATTGCCGAGGATGTTCGCCGCGACCAGCGGGAGCTGCCACTCCCACGACAGGCCGTGATCCGCCGGGTTGAGGTCGAGGCGATGGAACTTCTCGAAGCGCTCGGTGGTCTGCAGCGCCCGAAGGGTCGGATACCAGAAGAAGGCCGTCAGCAGCCCCGCGACCACGAACGCCGAGGCCGCGAGCACGATCCGCTGCCGGCCGTACAGCACGTACGCCGCCGTCGCGATCCACACCCACAGCGCCGACTCCGGATGTCCGCCGAGGACCGAGAGAGCCAGGCCGAGCGTCAGCAGGACGTACGCCGCGCGGCTGCCGGTCCGCGCCACCTCCGATGCGCCCGCGAGCGCAACCGGCAGCATCATCGTCGCCAGGCCCAGAGGGAAGAGCAGCCAGACGACGTGGAACGTGCAGAACGCGTAGGCCACCGCGCCGAAGATCGACGCGGAGTCGCGCAGCCCCCAGCCGCGGAGCAGCACGAAGGTGAAGAACAGCACCGTGAACAGCCGCAGCGCGGCGGTGAGCGTGAACGCCTTCCCTACCGTCAGCGGCAGGCCGAGGAGCGTGAAGGGGTGGAAGATCGCCGTCTGCTGGTTCGCCAGCAGCGGCGCGCCCCCGGCCGAGTGCCGGTTCCACAGCGGCAGGTCGCCGGCCAGCACCTGGTCCCGCGCGATGCGCGTCCATGGCGCGAGCTGGGTGAAGACGATGCCTGTGTTGGCGCTCGCCGCCGGCGCTCCGGTCGCCTTCCACGGGTACGCGTGAAAGGCCAGGTTCGCCGGCAGATCGACCCGGTCCGTGAACAGCGTTTCCGCCTGGTGGACCGCGGCCAGCGCCACGAACAGCGCCACGATCCGCCACGGCACGCGCTCGAAGAACCGGTTCCAGACCGCGGCCGTCGCGGCGGACGCGGCCACGAACATCACCAGAGTCAGCAACACTTTCGGATCATCCCACCCGGTGGAACTTTTGCAGAAGAGGATCGTCGTAGAATCAGGCAGACGAGCCATGAAGACGAGTTTCACCATCCTCTTTCTTCTAGCCGCCCTCAGCAGCGTCCCGGCCGCCGCGCAGGAGGAAGACACCCGGCCCGACTACTCGCGGGAGAACCTCCAGCGGTTCGTGGCCGCGATCCCCGAGGAGCCGAAGCCGCAGCGCCGGATCCAGTTCTACTGGGGCGCCGTCGAGTTCTCCGCCCTCGGCCAGAAATTTCGCTTCTCGCCGGTCATGCCCTTCTCCGGCACCGGCCTTGGCACGACCCAGGTCTGGCCCGATCCGTTCTCCCTCACCGGCACCGCCATCGCCACGCCCAAGCGCGCGTGGTACACGCAGCGGAAGATCAACTCCGAGCTCCGGCGCATCGAGAAGCTGGAGCGCGCGAAGATCAAGGTGACCACGAAGTAACTAGCGCGCCAGGCCCCAGCTCGTCGCGCCGAGCCAGGTCATCAGGTCGTCCGCGGCCATCGGCTTCGCGATCCAGAAGCCCTGCGCGAGATCGCAGCCGAGCTCCTTGAGCATCCGCCACGTCGCCTCGTCCTCCACGCCCTCGGCGCACACCTGCTTGCCGAGGTTGTGGGCGAGGTCGATCACCGTGCGGACGATCGCGGCGTCGGCCTCGCTGCGGCACATGCCGATCACGAACGACTTGTCGATCTTGATCTCGTCGATCGGCAGCTCCCGCAGGTGCGTGAGCGACGAATACCCCGTCCCGAAGTCGTCCACCGACAGCCGCACGCCCATCGACTGCAGCATCGACAGGATCGCCAGCGCGTGCGCGGGATCGGCCATGATGCTGCTCTCCGTGATCTCGATCTTCAGGAAGCGCGGCTCGACGCCCCAGCGGTCGAGCGCCCTCTGCACCTTCCCCGGCAGCCCCTGATCGAGCAGGCTGCGCGCGGAGACGTTCACGGCGATGTGGATCGGCGCGCCGGCGTCCTGCCACACCCGGCACTGCCCGATGGCGTGCTCCAGCAGCCAGTCGGTCACGCTCCGGATCAGGCCCGTCCGCTCCGCGAGCGGGATGAACTGCGACGGCGACAGGTGCCCGCGCGTGGGATGGTCCCAGCGCACCAGCACCTCCGCGCGGGTCATCAGGCCGCTGCGCATGTGCAGCTTCGGCTGGTAGTGCGCGACGAGCTCGTTGCGCTCGACGGCGTGCCGCAGCTCGACGACGAGCGCCAGTTGATCGGGCGACCGCGACGAGCCGTCCTCGCGATGGAAGCTGTACCCGCTCTGCTTCTGCTTCGCGGCGTACATCGCGACATCCGCGCGGCGCAGCAGCGTGCGCGCATCGGTGCCGTGCTCCGGGAACAGTGCGATGCCGATGCTCGCGCCCACCTCCAGCACCTGCCCCTCGATGACGAACGGCTGCTCGAGCGTGCCCAGGATGCGCCGCGCGGTCTGCGCCACGGCGTTCGCGTCGTCGATGCGCGGCAGCACGACCGCGAACTCGTCGCCGCCCAGGCGCGCGACCACGTCCTCGCCGTGGATCTGGTTCCGCAGCCGGAACGCCACCTGCTTGAGCAGCGCGTCGCCGAAGTGATGGCCGAACGTGTCGTTCACTTCCTTGAAGCGGTCCAGGTCCATCAGCATCAGCGCGAGCATCGACGCGTTCCCGCGCGCGTCGTCGATCGTGCGCTCCAGCGACTCGAAGAGCAGCGTGCGGTTCGGCAGCCCCGTCAGCGCGTCGTGCATCGCCTGATGCCGCAGCGACGTGACCTGATGCTTCGTCTGCGTGACGTCGCGCACGAACGCGACCCAGTGCGTGAGCTGGCCGCCGTCTTCCACGGGGACGAGTTGCAGGTCGGCCTCGAACTCCGTCCCGTTCGCCCGCCGCGCCGTCACCTCGGCCTCGAACGGCCGCTGCTCGAAGACGTGCTGCAGCAGTGCGTCGACGATGGCCTGCTGCCGGTCGACGATCCCGAAGACCTGCGGCGTCTGCCCGATCACGTCCTCGCGCCGCCGCCCGTAGATCGTGCAGAACCCGTCGTTGACGAACGCGATCCGCGGCCCCACCGCCTCGACCGCGGGCGTGAGGATGGCGATGCCTTCCGCCGTCACGCGCAGAGCGCTGCCCAGGAGCTGGAGCTGCTCGCTCTGGATGCGTTGCTCGGTGAGCTTCCAGTCGAGAGTGGTCGTCCAGTCTGTATGGAGCGAAGTCACCGGCTCCGGGACCTTTTCGGACATCGGGACGGAGATATTAACAGGGGGAAGTCTATGGAGTGCGGCAACGCAGCGAAGCGCAGTTACCGCACTCCAGATTACTGCAGGCCCAATGCGCGCGGGACGCTGATGCGGCCCTTGCCGTACAGCGGGTCGGTGCCCCGTTCGCCGAGGTCTTCGGCGCTCTGCATCAGGCGGGCTTTGACTTGCGACGGCTTGCCCGGGCCGATGTCCTCGACGATCAGCGCGGCCAGGCCCGACACGTGCGGCGCGGCCATCGACGTTCCCATCAGGCCGAGGACTTCGTCGTAGTCCTGGCAGAACGGGACCAGCAGCGACGTGCGCGAGCACGCGGCCCACACGCGATCGGAGATCGTCCCGCCCGGCGCGGCCACCGCGATCGCGGAGCGGCCGAAGTTGGAGTACCACACCACCTGGTCGTCCGGACCGGTGGCGGAGACGCACACGACGTTCGGGGCGTCGCAGTACATCTTGTACAGGTTGCGGTCGTGATCGAGGTCGATCGACTCATTGCCCGCGGCTACCACGACCAGCGTGCCCTTGCGATGCGCGTAGTTGAACGCGCGCTGCATGAGCGCGGTGTGCTTGCCGTTGCCCGACTTGAACATGATGTCGCCGATGCTCAGGTTCGCGACGTCGGCGCCGTGGTCGGCGGCCCAGAGCAGGCCGTCGAGCACGCCGCTGAACGTCCCCTCGCCCCAGCGGGAGAGGACCTTGACGCCCATGATCGTGACGTTGGACGTCACGCCGGCGGCGATGTGCGCGTTGCTGGAGATCGTCGCGGCGACGTGCGTGCCGTGGTAGTAGAGATCGGTGACCGGGTGCCTGCCCGGGAAGTACGCCGCCACGTCGGCGTCGTCGCTCGGGACGAAGGACGCGCTGCGGTCCAGGTCCACGCGGCCGGCCAGGTCGGCGTGCTCGTAGCTCACGCCCGTGTCGAGGACGGCGACCGTGACCTTCGACGAGCCGAGACGGCCCCCGCTCCACGCCTGGTCGGCGCCGATCGCGCGGAGGTGCCACTGATACGGATACATGACCGCGTCCGCGGGCGAGGCCGGGTCCGTGTCGACGGATTCGTCCTCGACCTGATCGCCGAGGGTGCCCAGCCGGAGGGTGACGCCGACGTCGGCGACGGCGTCGAGCGCGCCGGTTTGCGCGGCAAGGCTCTCGGCCTTGCTGTCGCTCAGCCCCCGCACCACGGCAATCCCCGCCTCGGCGTGTTTCGACGTGACGGTGCCGCCGGCGGCCCTCGCCGAGGTCTCGAAGGAAGCCGGTACGTTGCCGCTGAAGCGGAAGATATGGCCGTCGGCCGCAAACGCCGCCAGCGGGCAGAGCGCGAGCAATGCAGAGAGGATACGGATCATGTGTTTGGACTCCTGAAGCTGAAGACTCAGGAGATTTTACTCCCTTTACCGCCTTACTTCTTCTCCAGAGTCACACCTTTGCGCTCGGCCACCTTCTCCAGCGCCGTGCGCCCGGCGGCGTCGCCGCGCAGATACGTGTCGAAGAACATCAGCGTCATGCCGCGCGACATCGCGAAGAGCTCCCGCTGCCGCAGGGCCATGTTCTCGGCTTTCGACCCGCGCGGCTGCCGCGTGCCCTCGCGCATGACTTCGCGTCCCGTGGGTGCGCGCCTTCCCGGGATCGTGTCCGGATCGTCCGGATCCGGCGCCATCGGGATGTTGACCCCCTGGTCTGCCCCGCCACGCTCGCGCGCGATCTGCTCGAGCAGACCCGGCGCCGCGCCGCCGGAGAACGTGAGATGCCCCGCCCCCTCCAGCGTCACCAGCCACTTGTCGCCCGCGGGCGACAGGCGGAATGACTCCGCGCGCCACTCCGGCGTCTCCGATTCCGCGGCTCCGCGGTCCAGGGTGCCGGTCATGAACAGCGCCGGGACTTTCAGCTCGGCCCACGAGTCCTTGGTGAAGCCGCGCTGGTCCGACGGGCCCTGCGGCGACATGGCGACGATCGCCGTCACGCGCGGGTCGGCATAGCTGGCGGCGCCCGGGAACGTCTTCGCGCCGCCGAGGAGCATGGCCGTGTGCGCGCCGTACGAGTGTCCGGCGACGCCGATCTTCGTCGTGTCGATCTTCCCCTCCAGCTCCGGGAACTCCTGGATGAGCTTGGGGAGCGAGTCGAGGACGAAGGTGATGTCGCGGGCGCGGTTCCGCCAGTCGGCCGGCGTCGCGTTCGTCCACACATCCTCGGCACTCTGCACGTTCGCCACGCGGTCGGCGTGATTCACGCGGATCACGACGTAGTTGTTGCCCGCCCAGTACGTGCTCAGCCCGACATAGCCGCGATGCGTCCCGCCGAAGCCGGGCGAAAGCAGGATCAGCGGATGCGAGCCGCCGCGCGTCGGGTACTCGATGGTCAGCTCGAGGTCCTTGCTGCGGTCGTCGCCGCGCAGGCGGACGTCGGGGATGACGCCGACGGGCGTCGGACCGACCTCGCGGCCGGAGTAGCGCGGTGCGTCCTTCTCGTCACGGGCGTTGCGTTGCCCTTCCATGGTCACCGGCGCGCAGACGAGCGCGAGCGCAACAGACGCGGCGACGATCACACGAACATTCATGCTTCCTCCAAGGATTGTTGTACGCGAGGTGCGTACTGAGCGATGAGAACACTGGCAAGCACCAGAATTCCTCCCGCGACCACCACGCCGCTGACTCTTTCTCCGAGAAGTAACGCCGCGGCGGCGAAAGTCACCAGCGGCTCGGCGTACAGCAGGGCCGCCACACGCGACACCTCGATCCGCTCGAGCGCGCCATACCAGAACAGGTAGCCGAGGGCGGAACAGCAGAGCGCCAGGAACAGCAGCGCGGACCAGCCGGTGGCGGTCAGGTTGGGAACCTGCCGCCAGCCCTTCTGGACGAGGAACACCGGCGCGAGCATCAGCGAGCCGAAGAGCATGGCCCCGGACGTGGCCCGGCGGGGTCCAAGGGTGCGGATGGTGCTGTGGCCGAGGACGGAGTAGACCGCCCAGTTGACCGTGCTGATGAGGATCAACAGATCGCCGGTCGTCGACGGACGGCCGAGGACGGCGGGGCTGAAGTCGCCTTTCGTGACCACCAGCAGCGCGCCGGCGAACCCGCCGGCGAGGCCGGCCACCTTCCAGAAGCCGAAGCGCTCGCGCAGGACGAACGCGGAGAGCAGCGCCGACCAGATCGGCGTCACCCCGATCAGCCAGCCGGTGCTCGTGGCGCTGGTCATGGTGAGGGCGTACGACTGCAGCATCTGGTGGACGAAGACGCCGATGAAGCCCATCAGGGCCAGCGACGGCCAGGCCGAGCGCGGCGGGAGCTCGCGGACGACGGCCAGCAGGACGGTCGCGGCGATGGCGAAGCGCAGGAAGATCAACGTAACCGGCGGCACCTCGGCCAGCGCCGCCTTCGTGGCGACGAAGGAGACGCCCCAGAACACGATCGCCAGGGAGGCCGCGAACCGCGGGCTGCGCATGAAGGCCACAGTCTACACGGGGGGCTGGAGCGCCGAGCTCCGCGCAGCATTTTCGAGCTGGAATGAGCCCCGCGGCGCTCTCCGGCTCTGAGCGCCAGAGCCGCCGAGCATTTTTTTGCTAATCCCAGCATTCCTGAGCTGGAAACAGCTCCCCGGTGCTTCCCGGCTCTGAGCGTCAGAGCCACCGAGCACTTTTTTGCTCCGCGCAGCATTCCGGAGCTGGAAATACCTCCGCGGTGATCCCCAGCTCTGAGCGCCAGAGCCGCCGAGCATTTTCTTCCTCCACGCAGCATGGTTTTGCTCCGCGCGAGCAGATTCGAGCTCCGGGGAGCTCCGCGGCTCTGCGCGCCAGAGCACGAAGGCGATTTGGAGTGCGGAGGCAATCGGAGGGTGTCTCAAAACCCCCGAACCGCGTCTGTCACCCGCTCGTTCATGGTGACGCGTCTTCCCCCGGCTGAAGCCGCATACGCACTGACTTAGCTGGTTCTACGAGTGCGGTGGCGAGGTGCGGGGGTGGGAGCCACCGCTCTGGTCGTGCGGATGGGCCACGCGGTGGCGATACCAGAGCGGTAGCTCCCACCCCGTCCACCACCCTCGCCACCGCACTCCTAGAACGCATTTCTCTCACGCAGGGATCGAAGCAACATGCTGTCATCCCGAGCGTCGAGCGAGGGACCTGGGCGGGTGGAGCGGCAGGCATGAGCTTCGTGCCCCGCCCACCCAGGTCCCTCGCTCGACGCTCGGGATGACAGCCGGCGCACACCGTACTGCGGAGGCAGCGATGTCTGCTCGCGTGAGAA
>DASUSN010000122.1:0-9238 GCA_036375075.1 Thermoanaerobaculia bacterium
GCTTCCAGACGGCCCGTGTCCTCGGCAGATCTGTCCCCATCCTCGTCATGCCGGCTGGAAGCCGGCGTAGCGGCCGGCTGGAAGCCGGCGCTCCGCGTGTCTTCCGCGCTCCGCGTGTCCTCGGCACTCCGCGCCTCCGCCTCGACCGGCACCGTCGGCACGACATCCACGCCGACGTTCTCCAACACTTCCGCCACCGGGCTTTTCTCCGCCACTGGCGCGCTCGTCTTCTTCGGGGTCACGCGCTTCTTCGGAGCCGCCGTTTTCCTTGCCGGCTTCTTCGGTCCTTCTCCACTTCCACTCTTCTTCCGTACAGCCATTACCCTTCCTTTACCTGCTCTTTCGGACCGCGCATCTTAAGCAAGCCGCGGGCCTCGGAGACATTGGTCAGCACGCGGCGGATCGTGCCGTCCGCCTGTGCATCTTCGAGCGACATCCGCAACTTATGTCGCCAGCTCCGCTCCGGCACGCCCGGCACGTTCTGGGGCTCGGTCTCGCCCCAGAGATCTTCCAGATTGATCAGCACGATCTCCGCGTCGCTCCTGGCCAGGAACATCAGCACCGATTCGAGCGAGCCGACGTCCTGGTCGCGCGACCAGGACGCGAACGTCGGCATGTCGTGCGTGTTCACGCTCGCCACCGAGGCCGCGGGAGGATCGTTCAGTTTCCCTTCGTACTGCACGACGAACATGCGCCGGATCCCGTGGCGCTGCATCGTCTTCGGCACCTCCGGCGGAACGGTGCCGAGGTCTTCGCCCACGACCGTGCAGCCGTGCCGCTGGGATTCGAGGGTGAGGATCGCGTACAGCTCATCCGCACGATACCGCACGTACACGCCGTCCTTCGCCGGGCCCCCCTCCGGAATCCAGTAGAGGCGATGCAGGCCCATCACGTGGTCGATGCGCAGGATGCCGGCGTGGGCGACGTGATGGCGCACGGCCTTGCGGAAGTAGCGATAGCGATCGTCACGGATGGCGTCGGGGTCGAACGGCGCGAAGCCCCAGTTCTGGCCCCCGGTGAAAACCAGGTCAGGCGGCGCGCCGACGGACATCCCCTTCGCGAAGACGTGCGCGTAGTGCTGGGCGTCGTAGCCGAGGGGATGCACGCCGAGGGGGAAGTCGAGATAGAGACCGGCGCCGAGGCGGCGGGCGGTGTTGGCGACCTCGCGCATCTGCTGCGCGAGCCGGTACTGCACGTAGAGGTGGTAGCGCTCGTCGCCGCGGAAGCGGGCGTAATCGCGGGCCTCGCCGCCCGCGAAGCGCTCGAATTCCACATCGGGCGCGAACCGCTCCACGCACCGCTGCAGCACGCGCCGTTTCTCGCGGCGCACGCCCTCGTGGTCCACCTGCTTCGTCTGCTGCAGATGCGCGATCGCGCCGAGGTCGGCGTCGCCCGGCTGAAACTCCGGGAGGCGCGTGACGTCGAGATACAGCTCGTTCCAGAAGAGCCGGCTCACGGGTGAGTACGGGCTGGGCTCGTCGTCGAACGCGGCGAGCATCGGCAGCGTGGCCACGACCGAGCCGCCGTGGTGATCCACCCAGCTCGCGTACTGCAGGAGATCGCCGAGGTCGCCGGCGCCCCAGCTCCGGCGGGTGTGGGCGGCGTAGAGCGGGGTGAAGAGGCCCCAGGTCTTGTTGCGTGGCGCGTAAGCTTTGTACGGCGCGGCAATGATCAGCGTCTCCGCTTCATTGCGGTAGAGCATGTGATAGCCGAGGGGCAGGTCGAGCGTGACCGCACCGCGTCCCGAGCGCCACGAGCCGTCTTCGAGCGCGACGTCCCAATCGCCGTCGACGTCGAGCTTTCCGCGCCAGGCGACGCGCACCGGCTCAGCCGTGCGCGAGGCCTGTTTCGCCCGCACCTCGACCGCCGCGGCGAGCGCGTCTTTGCCCGCCTGCACCCGCTTGCCGGCCGCGTCGATGTAGCTGGTCTCAATGGAATACTGCCGCGCCAGATCGCGCAGCGCCGAAGTCCTCATCTCACGCCGCACATTGCAGCATCCGGGCCTCTTACGGCCTAGTCGCCGCGTACCTGCAGCAGTTGCGCGGCGATGGAGATGGCGATCTCGTGAGGGTGGTTCGAGCCGATCTCCAGGCCCACCGGACAGAAGAACGCCTTCGTCATCTCCGGGGGCAGACCGGCGTCGAGGACGTCCTGCCGCAGACGCTTCGCTTTCGCGTTGCTGCCGATGACGCCGAGGTAGGGAAACTTGCGGGTACGGAGGATCTCGATGAGGATCGGCTTGTCCGTCGTGTGCCCCATCGTCATCAGCAGTACGAACGTCCCCTCGGCGATCTTCGCCACCTCCGCGGGCATATCGTCCGTTTGCACGCGGCGCAACTTCGGCGACGCGGGCAGGCGCTCCAGCCACTCGGGGCGCGGATCGATGCAGGTGATGCGGCAGTCGAGCTTCTCCAGCACGTCCACGAGCGCGGCCGCCACATGCCCCGCGCCGAAGACGACGACGTTCCAGCGCGTGACATTGAAGACCTCGAAGTAGACGCGCACGACCCCGCCGCACGTCATGCCGATGTCCTTCTCCAGCGACCACTGATAGAAGCGCGTCTTCGGCGCCGCGTCGTCGCGCAGCATCGCCAGCGCCTCCTCGATCGCCCGCGCCTCGATCTTCCCCCCGCCGACCGTGCCGAAGTGGCGCCCGTTCTCCGTGACCAGCATCTTCGCGCCGCGGTCCTGGGGCGTGGAGCCGAGGGTGTCGACGACCGTGACGGAGACGAAGGGCGCGCCCGATTCCGCGAGGTCGTTGAGGGCTTCGAAGAAGGTCATATGAAGTGCGGGGAGGAACCTCCGTCCCCCTCTGTGCCTCTGCACTCCAAAGTACCATCACACCATGCGCATTCGCAGCACACGGGTGGTGTTTCCCGACGGGGTCCGGCCGGCCACGATTCACTTCGACGAGACCATCCGGGCCATCGAGCCCGAGGGGCAAGCCGACCACGATTACGGCGACCTGGTGATCCTGCCAGGGCTCGTCGATTCGCACGTGCACGTCAACGAGCCGGGGCGGACGGAGTGGGAGGGATTTGCAACCGCGACCGCGGCGGCGCTCGCAGGCGGGATCGCGACCATCGTCGACATGCCTCTGAACTCACTTCCGCCCACCACGACCGTCGCGGCGCTGGAGGAGAAGCAGCGGCACGCGAAGGGCGTGGTGAACGTCGAGCTCTGGGGCGGCGTGATCCCCGGCAACACGCCGGAGCTACGCCCGATGCTCGAGCGCGGTGTGCGCGGCTTCAAGTGCTTCCTCGTGCACTCGGGCGTGGACGAATTTCCGAACGTGGACGAGCAACAGCTCTACGAGGCCGCGCGCGAGCTGGCCGGCACGAACGCGCCGCTGCTCGTACACGCGGAGCTCGGCGAGCACCTCCACGAGCCACACGGCGATCCCGCGGAGTACGCCACGTATCTCCACTCCCGCCCGAACGCCGCGGAGGACGCGGCAATCGAGCTGCTCGTGCGCGTCTGCAGGGACACCGGCGCGCGCATGCACGTCGTCCATCTGTCGAGTGCCTCCGCCCTGCGCCTCGTCGACAAGCGCCTGCCCATGAGCTTCGAAACCACCCCGCACTATCTCCACTTCGCGGCGGAATCCGTCCCCCGCGGCCGCACGGAGTTCAAATGCGCGCCGCCGATCCGCGAGCGCGACAACCGCGAGCATCTCTGGAGCGGCCTCGCCTCGGGCCTGATCGACCTCGTCGTCAGCGACCACTCGCCGTGCACGCCGGAATTGAAGAAGGGCGACTTCGCGAAGGCCTGGGGCGGCATCGCCTCGCTGCAGTTCGTCCTGCCGATCGTCTGGACGAACGCGCGGCTCCGCGGCCACACGGTCGAGGACCTGGCCCGCTGGTGCAGCGCCGGGCCGGCGCGGCTCGCGAACCTCTCGACGAAGGGCGCGATCGCGATCGGCAACGACGCCGACTTCACGGTCTTCGATCCCGACGCGACGTTCACCGTCACGCCCGACCTCATCCGCCACCGCCACAAGGTCACCCCCTACCTCGGCGAGACGCTGCACGGGGTGGTCGAAGCGACGTGGGTGCGCGGTACACTTCCACGCGCTTGAGCGACCTTCTGGACCTCGCCTCGGAACGCCTCGGCGGCAGCGTTCTGTACGCGAACGACGACTTCTTCGCCGAAAAGGAAAACCTTCTCAAACCGTCGAAGGCGGTGTGGAAGGAGCACGAGTACACCGACCGCGGCAAGTGGATGGACGGCTGGGAGAGCCGCCGCAAGCGCGTCCCGGGTCACGATTTCGCCATCGTGCGCCTCGGCCTGCGCGGCGTGGTGCGCAACGTCATCATCGACACGGCGTTCTTCCGCGGGAACTTTCCGGAGTCGGCGTCGCTGGACGGCACGTCGATGCGCAACGACGCGCCGGTCGAACAGCTCCTGACGGCCGAGTGGCGCCCGCTGCTGCAGCGCTCCACGCTGCAGGGCGATCACGAGAACATCTTCGCCGTCGACAGCACGGACGCCGTCTCGCACGTGCGCCTGAACATCTTTCCCGATGGCGGCGTCGCGCGCCTCCGCGTGCACGGAGAAGTGGTCCCCGACTGGCGTCTGGTCGGCGGGCTGGGCAACGAGATCGACCTCGCCGCGGCCGAGAACGGCGCGCAGGTCCTGACCTGCAGCGACATGTTCTTCGGGCCCAAGCACAACCTCATCATGCCCGGCCGCGCGCACAACATGAGCGACGGCTGGGAGACGAAGCGCCGCCGAGGCCCGGGCTACGACTGGGTCATCGTGCGGCTGGCCACGGAAGGCCGGGTGCGGCGGATCGAGCTCGACACGAACCACTTCAAGGGCAACTATCCCGACACCGCGTCGGTCGAAGGCAGCAGCGACGGCGAGACGTGGACCGAGCTCCTGCCGCGCACGAAGCTGCAGGCGCACACGCGGCATTTCTTCATCGACGAGCTCACGAGTGACGCGCCGTTCACGCACGTGCGCGTGAACGTCTTCCCCGACGGCGGCGTCTCGCGGCTGCGGGTGTGGGGCGTGGCCACGGAGAAGGGCCGCCGCGACGCGGTCGTGCAGCGCGTGAACACGCTCTTCGCCCCGAACGATCTGCTGAAAGTGTGCGGCTCGCTGCGGTGGACGGAGAGCGTGGCGGCCGCGCGGCCGTACGCGTCCTGGGACGACCTCCTCGGCCGCGCCTCGGCCGCCTGGTCCGCGTTGGGTGAGTCGGATTGGCTGGAGGCGTTCGGCGCGCATCCCCGCATCGGCGAGCGGAAAGCCGGCTGGTCGCAGCAGGAGCAGTCAGGGACTCATTCCGCGGCAGACGAGACGATGCGGGCGCTGGCGGAAGGGAACCGCGCCTACGAGGAGAAGTTCGGCTTCGTGTACCTGATCTGCGCGACGGGCCGGACGGCGGACGAGATGCTCGCCAGCCTGCGCGAACGGCTCACGCACAGCCGCGACGAAGAAGTGCGCATCGCGGCCGAGGAGCAGCGGAAGATCACCGAGCTGCGGCTGGAGAAACTGGTGCTCTGATGGGAATCACCACACACGTCCTCGATACAGCCAAAGGCCGGCCCGCGGTCGGCATGCGGCTCATCCTCACCCGCGACGAGCACGTCCTGTTCGACGGCGTCACCGACGACGACGGCCGCGCGCGCCTCAGCGAGCATGCCGAGCCCGGCACCTATCGCCTGACCTTCGACACCGGAGGGTACAACCCCGGAGGATTCTTCCCCGAGGCGACGATCGTGTTCACAGTCGACGGCGGACAGCATCATTACCACGTGCCGCTGCTTCTCAGCCCGTTCGGCTATTCGACCTACCGAGGATCATGAAAACGCTGTTCAAGTACATCCTGAGCTCCCTGGCCCTGATCTTCGTCGCCGCGCAGTTCGTCCGGCCGTCGTTCTCCAATCCTCCGGTGAATCCCGCCCACGAGCTGCGCGCGCCGGCGCAGGTGCAGTCGATCCTCGACCGCTCGTGCAACGACTGCCACTCGAACCGCACGAAGTATCCCTGGTACAGCCAGATCACGCCGGTGTCGTGGTGGCTGAAGGACCACATCGACGAGGGCCGCGGAGAGCTGAACCTCTCCGAATTCGGCACCTACGAGCCGAAAAAGGCCGCGCACAAGCTGGAAGAGGTGTGCGAAATGGTGGAGAAAGGCGAGATGCCGCTGCGCGAGTACGTGTGGGGGCACCCCAGCGCGAAGCTGTCGGAGGCGGATCGGCAGACGCTGTGCGGGTGGGCGAAAGCGGAGCGCGCGAGAATCCTCGGGCTGTAGTCTTTTGGAGTGCGGAGGCAGTCGCCTCCGCACTCCAAAACGGGAGCAGGCTCAGAAGCGGATTTCCTGGCTTGCTGCTCTTGCGTCGCACGGCTCGCACCGCCAGCCGTGCTCCGTCCGCTTGAAGGGAGCGTCGTCCTCGTCGCGGAAGAGCGTTCGCGTCTCGCGGCACCAGTCGCAGCGGACGACGTAAGGGTTTCCGAAGGCGGGGTTGGCGCGGAGGAAATCCGCCGCGGTCTCCTTCTCGCCGGCGGCCAGGTCGTCGCTGCGCAGGACCCGGCCTGCCGTCGTTCGTACCGTCTGTCTGTTCATGGGCTCACCGGCGTACGTGCAATTTCCTCTCCGCCATTGCCGGAATGGGCAAGCAGCGTGCAGCACTGCCCTCGACCCATCCTTCCCAACAACCCGCCTTTCACACCAGGAGCATTCATGAAACTCTATGTGGGCAATCTCCCCAGCCAGATCGACGACGTCCAACTCCGCGAGCTGGCTCTTCCCTTCGGGAAGCCGGAGTCCGCGAACATCGCCCGGTATCTCGTCGGCGGCGCCTCGAAAGGATTCGGGTTCATCGACTACGCGAAAGCGGAGGAAGGCCGGGCCGCGATCGCGGGGCTCCATGGGAAGAACATCCACGGCCAGCCGCTGACGGTGTTCGAGGCGACCTCCGCCAATGCCCGGCCTTGGTCCTGGTCGCGCGCCCGCGGCTGACCGGCGCCTACGTTCCGCGGCGGCCTTTGAGGATCTTC
This sequence comes from Thermoanaerobaculia bacterium, assembly GCA_036375075.1. Taxonomy (GTDB): domain Bacteria; phylum Acidobacteriota; class Thermoanaerobaculia; order Gp7-AA8; family Gp7-AA8; genus QHVT01. The sequence continues at coordinate 7,006 of DASUSN010000122.1, forward strand.
ACGAAGCTGCGCGACCGCAGCTCGTCCAGCGTCAGGCCCGTCGCGAGGGCCTCTTCTTCCGTGAGCGCGCCGCTGTTCATGCCGCGCAGGAAGTAGTTGAGCAGGCCCTGACCGGTGGCGGCGTCGTCGAAGACGTCGCCCACGAGGGTGGCCTGGCCCGCTTTGGCCATGAAGTTCTGCAGGCGCTCGGTGGCGGCCGCCAGGCCTTCGAGGAAGAAGGCGTAGACCGCGGCGTAGCGCGTAGGGAGCTGGGCGGGGTGCAGGTCCCAGCTCTGATAGTAGGCGTGCACGAGGGAGTGGCGGATGTGGGCGACGTGCAGCTTCCAGGCGCGGTGGATGGTCTCGCGGTCGCCGATGGGGAGGATGTTCGTCGCGCCGTCGGAGAGCCACAGGCCGGTGCCGGAGTAGGCGATCTGCATCATGTGCCGGGCGAAGTCGCAGGCGGGGTGGTCCATGCGCTGCTCGGACGCGGTGATGTTGCAGCTCGCCGTGTAGTCGTACGTGCCGAAGTGCGCGGCCACGGCGCGCCCGCGGGCGGCGTCGAGGAAGCCGGGCAGGTTGGACTCGCCGCGTGCGTTGAGAATGGACTGCGTCGTCTCGATCATGAACTCGAGGCGCAGGGTGTTCGGGGCGAGGCCGAGGCGGGGCTCGAGGGTGTCGAAGACGTCGCAGAGGAGCGCGACCTGCTCGGGGAGCTGGATCTTCGGCAGCGTGACCACGAAGTTGTCCGGCAGCTTGCCGCCGAGCGTGGTGAGCACGATGTCCAGGGTACGGATGGAGCGGAGCATCAGCTCCTGGGTGAAGGGCTTGATGCGGATGCCGGTGAACGGCGGCAGCGTGCCCTCGTCCATGCCCTTGAGGAATTCGCCGGCGACGCGCGCGGCGTCCCGGTCTTCCTCGTCGTCCGGACGGTTGCCGTAGCCGTCCTCGAAGTCGACGCGGAAGTCCTCGACCGGCTCGCGGTGCAGCTTCTCACCGACGCGCTGCCAGACCGTCTCGGCGTGGAGGTCCGGCAGCCCGATCGCGCGCGAGAACGTGAATGCGTCGACGCCGTGCTCCTGGAAGACCTGCACGGCCTTCTCGCCCAGCTTCCGCGCCGTGTCGCTCTTGAACAGATGCGCGCCGCCGTAGACGGTGTGCACCGGCTGCCGCTCGCCGGCGGAGCCGGGGAAGCGGCGGGTGAACGGCTCGAGCGCTTTGTTGAGAGGCGCGGTCAGGGTGGAGAGCTCATTCGGCGTGAGATTGGTCATAGTCTTCAAGTCTTCAAGTCGTCGGGTCGTCGAGGACGCCAGCTTGACGACTCGGCGGCTCGACGACTCGACGTCACTGTTTGCGGATGATATGCGCGACCGCCCAGCCGACGAGCGTCAGCACGGCCAGCACGACCCAGTTGTACTGATGGCCGTAGGTCGTCACCGGGAAGTGGTTGCTGATCATGATCAGGACGACGGGGATGACCATGTAGGTGTTGTGCTTGGAGCGGAACTTGGCGCGCTCGGCGAGGACCTGGTCCGGCGGCTTCCCTTCGGCGATGGCGCGGACCATCTTCTTCTGCGCGGGGATGATGCGCTCCCACACGTTCGCGGCCATGCAGGTGCCCAGCAGCGCGCCGACGTGCATGTAGGCGGCGCGGCTCGACATCACGCTCGGCAGCCACCACGCCAGACCAACGATGCCCGCGTACGAGATCGCGATCGCCACCGGCTCGTTCTTCGCCAGCGGCGAGAGCCAGAGGAGGTCGTAGACCTTCCAGCCGACGAGGATCACTCCCACGCCGATGGCCGCGGCCACGGCGAACGACGGCTTGCCCGGCTCGTTGTCGATGAGCAGGCCGCCCATGTAGTAGACGAGAACCAGCAGCAGCACGCCGCTGATCCAGGTCATCATCGCCTCCCACTTGAACCAGTGCAGCGTGAACCCGGGGTCGTGCTGCTTCTCCTTGCGCACGACGTAGAACCCGCCGCTATGGACCATCCACACCTGCTCGGGATCGGTGGTGTGGAAGCGCCGGTCGAGCCAGGTGAAGTAGTACGTGGCGCCGACCCACATGATGCCGGCGAAGACGTGGATCCAGCGAAGGGCGAGGTTGAGCCATTCCTGCAGAACGTAGTTCATGGTGCGTTGGGCGCGAAGCGTATCAGCTCTCTGTCATCCTGAGCCGGCGAAGCGCGGCGAAGGACCCCCTGCCTTTGGCGCGGACGTCCCCGGCCGCAGGGGATCCTTCGCCGCGCTT
>DASUSN010000123.1:0-8184 GCA_036375075.1 Thermoanaerobaculia bacterium
CTGGGCGGGTGGGGCGGCAGGCACGTGCTTCGCGCCCCGCCCGCCCAGGTCCCTCGCTCGACGCTCGGGATGACAGGCAAATGTAGGGCGCGGCTTCAGCCCGCCCCCCTGGGCGGGGAGGGGGAACGCCTCCGCACACCAACCGGGATCGCGGGAGGCCGCCGCGCTATAGTTTGCGGCCGACCGTTCGAAGGAGAACAGACAACTCATGGCTCGGACCTTCCGCTTCGCCGCGGCGCTCTCGGCGCTGCTCCTCACCTCCTCCCTTCTCGCCGTCGACATCCACGACACCCGCCTTCTCACCCAGCCCGCGGTCAGTGCGGACCGCATCGCTTTCGCCTACGCCAACGACCTGTGGGTCGCGAACCTGGACGGCTCGGGCGTGCGGCGGCTGACATCGCATCCCGGCGTCGAGGGCAACCCGCGCTTCTCGCCGGACGGCAAACGGATCGCCTTCTCCGGGGAGTACGACGGCAACACGGACATCTACATCGTCGCCTCCGAAGGCGGCGTGCCGCAGCGGCTGACCTGGCATCCGGGCGAAGACCTGCCGCAGGGCTTCACGCCGGACGGCAGCGCGGTGGTCTTCACCTCGCCCCGCGAGGTGTACACGAACCGCTACCGCCAGCTCTTCACCGTCCCCATCGGCGGCGGCGCGGTCTCGAAGCTGCCGATCCCGAATGCCAGTAAAGCCACGTACGCCCCCGACGGCGCGCACATCGTCTATCAGCCCCTCGGCGACGCCTTCACGCAGTGGAAGCACTACCGCGGCGGCACGGCGGCCCGCCTGCTGGTCTTCGATACGAAGACCTACGCCGTCGAACAGATCCCGCAGCCGAAGGACCGCGCGAACGACACCGACGCGATGTGGATCGGCGACCGCATCTACTTCCTCTCCGACCGCGCCGGCGAGCTCAATCTGCACTCGTTCGATACGAGGTCGAAGCAGGTCACGCAGCTCACGCAGTTCAAGGACTTCCCGATCATCGGTGCGACCGCCGGCGCGGGAAAGATCATCTTCGAGCAGGCGGGCTACCTGCACCTCTTCGATCCCGCCACCGGCCGTGCGAATCGACTGAAAGTCGGCGTCGCGGCCGACCTCCTCGAGACCCGGCCGCGCTTCATCAAAGGCGCAAAGTACGTGCGCGGGGCGTCGCTGTCGCCGACCGGCGCGCGCGTGGCCCTCGACTTCCGCGGCGAGATCATCACCGTCCCCGCGGAGAAGGGCGACGACCGCAATCTGACGCGCACCACCGGCGCACACGAGGTGTCGCCGTCGTGGTCGCCGGACGGCAAGACCATCGCGTGGTTCTCCGACGAGTCGGGCGAGTACCAGCTCGTCCTCCAGCAGCAGGACGGCAAGGGCGCGCCGCGGAAGATCAAGCTCAGCGGCGCCGGCTTCTACGCCGACCCGAAGTGGTCGCCGGACTCGACGCGGATCGCGTTCACGGACAACTCCCGGTCGCTGTACGTGCTCGACGTCGCCGGCGGCGCGGTGACGAAGCTCTCGTCGCAGCCGATGTACACGCCCGGCCCGTTCGACGAGGCGAACCACGCCTGGTCGCCGGACTCGAAGTGGCTCGCGTACGTCCGTCTCACGCCGACGCAACTGCGCCAGATCCACCTCTGGTCGGTGGATACGAAGCAGTCGCACGCGCTGACCGACGGCCTGTCCGACGCCTCCAATCCCGTCTTCGATCCGAACGGCAAGTTCCTCTACTTCCTCGCGTCGACCAACGCCGGCCCGGTGCAGGACTGGTTCTCGATGTCGAACGCGGACATGCAGATGACGAACAGCATCTATCTCGCGGTGCTGTCGAAGGGCGTCCCCTCGCCGCTCGCGCGGGAGAGCGATGAAGAGAAGGCGCCGGCCGAGGAGCCGGCGGCGAAGCCCGCTGACGAGAAGAAGGAAGACGAGAAGAAGGCGGAGAAGGTCACGGTCAAGGTCGACCTCGACGGGCTCACGCAGCGCATCGTGGCCTTCCCTCTCGAAGCGGCGGGCTACCAGAACCTGCAGGTGGGCAAGACCGGGGAGCTCTATTACCTCCGCGCGCCCCGCGGCCTGAATCGCTTCAACTCGGATGAAGGCGGCTCGCTGCACCGCTACAGCCTGGAAAAGCGCAAGGACGAGTCGCTGCTCGACGACGCGGCCGCTTACGAGATCTCGCGCGACGCGAAGAAGGTCCTCCTGCGCATCAAGGACGACCTGGTCGTCGCGGACCTCGGCGAGAAGGTCGACCCCTCGAAGAACCGGCTCGCGCTGGATCGGATCGAAGTCCAGATCGACCCGCGCGCGGAGTGGAACCAGATCTTCCACGAGGCGTGGCGGATCAACCGCGACTACTTCTACGACCCGAACTTCCACGGCGCGGACTGGAACGCGATGCGGACGAAATACGCCGCGCTCCTGCCGGACGTCGCCGTGCGCCAGGACCTGAACCGCGTGATGCGCTGGATGTCGAGCGAGCTGGCCGTCGGCCATCACCGCCTCGGCGGCGGCGACAGTCTCGCCAACACGGACACACGCCTGGGCGGCCTCCTCGGCGCGGACTACTCGGTCGAGAACGGCCGCTATCGTTTCCGGAAGGTGTACGGCGGCTTGAACTGGAACCCCGAACTGCGCTCGCCGCTCACCGAGCCGGGCGTGGACGTGAAGGCGGGCGAGTATCTGCTGGCCGTGGAAGGCAAGGAGCTGAAGTACCCGGAGAACCTCTACAGCCGGTTCGAGAGAACGGCGGGACGGTTCACGGAGATCACGGTGGGACCTTCTCCTGACGGCAAGGGCTCGCGCACGGTGCAGGTGGTCCCGATCGACAACGAGGCCCAGCTCCGCAACCGCGACTGGGTGGAGGGCAACCTGCGCAAGGTGACGGAAGCGACGAACGGGCGCGTGGCGTACGTGTACGTGCCGAATACCGCCACGGCCGGACACGAGTACTTCAAGCGCTACTTCTTCCCGCAGGCGAACCGCGACGCCATCATCGTGGACGAGCGCCACAACGGCGGCGGCCAGGTGGCGGATTACTACATCGACATCCTGCGCCGGCCGTTCATCAGCAACTGGTCGTTCCGCTATGGGAATGATTTGAAGACGCCGCTGGCGTCGATCCAGGGCCCGAAGGTGATGCTCATCGACGAGACCGCGGGCTCGGGCGGCGACCTGCTGCCGTGGATGTTCCGCAAGCTGGAGCTCGGGACGCTGGTCGGGCGCCGCACGTGGGGAGGCCTGGTGGGCACCCTCGGCTTTCCCGAGCTGATGGACGGCGGCTTCATCACGGCGCCGAACCTGGCGTTCTGGACGGAGGAAGGGTTCGGCGTGGAGAACGAGGGCGTCGCGCCGGACATCGAGGTAGAGCAGACCCCGGCGGACGTGATCGCGGGGCGGGACCCGCAGTTGGAAAAGGCGATCGAGATCGCGCTCCGCGAGCTGCAGGCGAATCCGCCGAAGCCGCAGGTAAAGCCGGCGATCCCGCGCCGGGCGGCGGTGGGACGATGATCCTGTAGCGATTCACCCCATGTCATCCCGAGCGTCGAGCGAGGGACCTGGGCGGGCGGGGCACGAAATGCGTGCCTGCCACCCCACCCAGGCCCCTCGGCGCTCGGGATGACAGCGTTTGCGCCTCCGCGCTCCATAGCCCGGCGCTCATCCCAAAGAACCCGGCGTTCATCCCATCCACTGGACGCGCGCGCCCGGCCGCTCGTATCAACGACGTGCGCCACATACTGCCAACCGCGCTCGCCCTGCTCCTCGCGTTCGCCGGCTTCGCCAGTGAGGTTCCCGTCGCCCCGCGCGAAATCGGCCCGTCGGCGGGGCCCAACATCCGCCCGCTGCTCGTCCCCAGCGGCAACGAGTTCGTCGCGGTATGGTCCGGCCCGCACCAGCCGCAATTCGCCCGCATCCGGCATTCCAACGAGATCCTCCAGGCCGGCGATTTCGGCCGGCCGGGGGCCGTCGCCGCCGCGGTGGCGGGGCCGAACGGCAGCGTCCTCGTGGCCTTCAGCGACGCCGACGGCATCCGCATCGCGACCATCACGCCGGGCGGCGAAGTGCGCATGTCGGATCGCGTGAGCCAGTCGTTCTCGTCGATGGCGTGGAACGGCACCGCGCTGCTGGTCGTGACCCGGGAAGGCGACACGCTCATCACCGACGCGGACGGCCGCGTGCTCCACCACGGCGTCCGGCTCACCCTCGACAACGACGGCATCTCCTCCGCCTCCGCGCGCGGCAGCGGATTCGCCGTCGCGTGGGCCACGGTGAACGACATCTTCGTTACCACCCTTCTCAACACGGGCCAGGTGGCGAAGGAAGAGAAGATCGCCGACCGCCAGATCGGCGTGGCCGGCATCGGGTGCAACCCGGCGGGCACGTGCCTCCTCCTCTCCGCCCAGCGCGAGCCGCTGTCCGGCCAGATCCTCGGCGACACGCCCGGTCCGCTGTTACCCCTCTCGCAGGACCTCGCCGGCGACGCCATTCCACCCGTGTGGGACGGCCAGCGCTTCCTCGTGGCCTGGACCGACTACACCTTCGGCCAGAGTATGCACGCCGAGGTGGAGGTCGCGGCGGTGGCGCTCAACGGAACGGTGACGCCCGTCGCCACCATCACCTCGCCCGGCCGGAATCGCGACACGCCCGCCATCGCCCACGCGAACGGCGAGACGGTCGTGGTGTGGTCGGAGGGGAACCGCTGCGGGTATGCCGGCTCGCAGATCGTGGCGCGCTCGCTGGTCACGAACCACGACCTGCGACTCACATCCGGTCTCTCATCACAGTGGGACCCCGCGATCGCCGCCGGCCCGACGAACACCCTCATCGCGTGGGCCGAGCGTACGGACGTCTCGCGGATCCGCGCCCGCTTCCATCCCTTCACCGAGCCGGCGTTCGACATCTCGTCCGGAACGGGCGCCGCGGCGCCGGTGGTCGCGACCGACGGCAGCGGCGGCTACCTCGTGGTCTGGCGCGAAACCCGTCTCGCCGGGAACGAGTGCCGCAGCGAGCTGCTGGCCTCCGCCGTCGGCAGCGGAAAGACCTTCACCCTCGGCCAGGACGCGGATTACGAGATCGACGCGGTGCAGGTGACGTGGAACGGATCGGAGTACGCCGTGCTCTGGGAGCAGTCCGAGCCGACCCAGCTCTTCGCCATCCGCGTCGCCCGGTCCGGGCAGCCGATCGACCCCATCGCCGTCTCGCTGACCCAGGCGGAGCAGAGGCCGGATTCCTTCACCATGATCGACCACCAGCCCGCGGGACTGTTCTGGACCGGGAACGGCTACCTGCTCCTGTGGCGGCGGTCGCGCCAGACCTACATCCCGTGGTACCCCGACCCGCCGCCGCAGTACGACATCCGCGCCTTGCGGCTCGGACCGCACCTCTACGGTCTGGCCGCGCCGCAGATCCTCGGCCCGGGGTTCTACCTGGCCGCGGCGATGAAGGGAAACAGCATCGTCGCGGTGTGGAAGCCCACCGGCACCACGATGCACGCGATCCGCCTGAGCGCCGACGGGACCGTGATCGAGAACCGTGACCTCGGAATCGCCGACCAACCGGCGCGCATCGTGGCCACCCGGTCGGGCTACGCGCTGCAGACGTGGAACGAGATCCTCTTCCTCGACGACGACCTGACGGTCGTCGGACGGCGTCCGGACCTGGAGTACAACGCGGCCATCGCGGAAACGCCTGCGGGGCTGGCGGAGGTCTACCAGCGCGCAGACACGGTGTTCCTCGACTGGCCTCACCGGCGGCGGCGCACGTTACGTTGAGCGGAAGCGGTCGCTCCACCCCTGCTCGCGATCGAGCGCGGGGATCTTGATGTCGCCGAGGATCTGCGTCGCGGACTTCACGCGCAGGTAAGTCTCCGCGCCGTTGCGGACGCGCATCATCCGCAACGGCGCGAGCTGGCCGAGGCGGCGGGCGAGGTCGTAGTGGTGCGCCTCGCGGAGGGTGTCGTCGAGCGCGGCCACGTCGACGTTCGCGTCGCTCTCGAGATAGAGCACGTACGCGTTGCGGTCGCAGGCGAGCATGGCGAACCGGTGCGGCACGCCGCGGAGGGCGCGCTCGAGGCGCTCGCGGACGAAGATCTCGTGCAGCTTCTCGCCGAAGTGGTCGGAGACGTGGCTCGCGCGGCCGACGAACTTCAGCACCGGCGCCTGTTCGCGGTACCCGGTGACTTCGACGACGTCCTCGGTGTCGTAGCGCCGGAGGCCGCCGCCGGTGGTGAGGATCACGTCGTAGCGCCTGCCGATCTCCAGCTCGTGCGCGAGCCGCACGCCGTCGCCGTCGCGGAACTCGTAAAAGTGGGAGCGGTAGGCGAGCACGTTCGCGCCGTCGTACGGAACGGTCACGAACCCCTCGGTCGACAGCAGCCCCTTGGGCTGGATCTTCGCGTGAGGGAACTTCTTCGCCAGCGCCGCGGCGGGCGCAGCGGCGTTGGCGTCCGCCCAGCAACTGATGACGCGCAGGTGCGGCCAGGTCTGCTCCGTGTCGAGATCGCCCACGAGCAGGTCCAGGAAGCTGGGGTGCCACACCGAGATCAGCGAGAGCGTGCGGCAGCGCGTGAGGTGGCGGAGCGTCTCTTCGCGGAAGCTCTCGTGCGTGAGACGCACCGTTGAAGGCACGGCCTGCACGGCGCGGACGAGGCGGCGCTGCACGGGGCCGAGGACCTCTTCGTCGGATTCGGCGCCGGGCGAGACGGACCAGTAGGCTTCCCCCGCGAACGCGCGCGGGTCGCTCCGGAAGAGGTTGACGATCCACGGCGCGATGGCGCGGTGGAGCTCGCGGCGGAGCGTGCGCGTGTACGGAATGCGCTTCTTCGCGCCCGAGGAGCCGCTCGTCGTCTCCCAGCGCTCGACCCGCTCGCGGAGCTCGAATTCGTGCTCTTCCCACTTCCGGATCGGCCACCGCGCCCGGAACGTCTCGACGTCTCCCACCATCTCCCGCTGCACCTCGGCCACGCGATGCAGGCTCGCGCGGAACGCCAGCGCGTCGCGGGACGCGGAGGCGAGCCAGAGGCCGTTGGCGATGGCGCAGCGGAGGCGCACGTCAGCGCCTGCCGATCATCCGCAGCCCCGCGGGCGTGAGGTTGTCGACGCCGATGCGCACGAGGCACGCGAGCTCGTCGCCGTCCGCATGGCCGGGATTGGCCTCGACGAAGAAGCGCACGTGCGGGTTGTTCATGCGCAGCGTGGGATCGGAGATCCCCTCGCGCAGCGGTGCGGGCGTGGCCAGGCGCACGACGCCGGTGCGCGGGTCGTACCGGTCGCCGAACTTCGCCGCCGCGATCGTGTCGATGAGCGGCTTCATGGCGGTGTCGCGCGGATAGAAGGTGCGGAAGAAGAGCGGCAGGAAGCGGTACGTGCGATAGCCGCTGCTGATGAGAAACCAGTACGCGTTGTCGCCCGCCTCGGCGAACACGTGCCGGCTCCACAGGCGGGGCAGGTCGAACGTGCCCCAGCGGTGCTTCGCCACGATGGTGTCGCCGGAGTAGAACACCGTCGCCTCGCCCACCGTCATGCGCATGAGCGTGGAGAAGCCTTCGATGGTGCCGTCGTCGTTGCACAGGAGGACGACCCACTCCTTCTCCGCGAGGTCGCGCTCGAACGTGACGCGGTCCGTGGTCGCGAAATACGCCGTATAGAGCGCGAACATCGCGTCGCGATCGCGGCGCGTGAGCTCGGCGCGTCCGACGACTTCAGAGCGCGGAGATGTCGAGGCTGCGAGGTCGGGCAAGAAGTCGGTCATGGAAGTCGTCCCCGTCGTCGAAGGCGACGGTGTAGATGCTGCTGATGTATTCGATGGGCTTGAACGCTCGCGCCACCGGGAGGAACGGATCGCTTTCGGTGAAACCGAAGAGGATGTGGTCGAGTCGTCGTTCCCCGGCACGCGCCTGCAGGGCTTCGATCAGCTCGTGCGCCGCATGAGCATCCTCGGCCTGGAAGTGCGTAACGTACGCGTTGTTCAGTTGCGCGCCCGCCTTCGGCAGCTTGATCTTGCCGACCAGGTTGTAGAGCGGGCGCACGAGGCTGAGCGCGCGATCGTAGCCGTCGATGACGGTCTGTTTATAGGCGCGCTGGTCGACGAGTGCCGCGGACGCGCCGGGGACCGTCACGAGCTCGCCCCGCGCCTCATACGCGGGAAAGAGATTCAATGTAGGGCGCGGCTTCAGCCCGCCTCCCCCGGGGAGGGGCGGG